>JAVXNE010000004.1:0-188743 GCA_036645935.1 Oscillospiraceae bacterium
CTATACTCTATACTCTATACTCTATACTCTATACTCTATACTCTATACTCTATACTCTATACTCTATACTCTATACTCTATACTTACGTTATATTCATTTAGCTGAGCTTTGTCAACAGCTTTGAATTTTTATTTTTTAAAGCAATTGAAACCCTTGCACCTTTAGCAGGTGCGTTGTTCTCAAGCTTTAGAACACCATTATGCATTTCTACTGCTTTTTTTACAAAACTTAGTCCTAAGCCATAATGACTGCCTGTTCTGGCTGTATCCTCGGTATAAAATTCCTGTGTGGCATTATTCAAGCCTACAGAAGAAAAGCCTTTGCCATAATCAACAATTTCAAATATTACTTCTGTTTCATTATCACAAATCATAAAATCTATGTGGCCATTTGATGGCGAAAAGCGTATGGCATTATCAACAATATTTATAAGCGCTCGTTTTAGAAGCAGCGTATCAATCTCCAAACAGTCATTTTGCGCATTGTCGATAATATTAAGTGTAATACCTTGAGTTTTACAAAGTGGAGATACATCTTCCACGACATTATAGAAAAATTCTTTTAAAGGAATGCTTTTCTTATTGAATGTAGGTATGCCATCATTCACAACCCCCATTAGCAAATCCAAATATTTTTCAATCGTGTTTGAACTTGTTTGAATATATAAAAGCATCTCTTTTGTTTCGCTTGTGCATTCGTCCTCTAACAATAACTCCGTATTTCCTTTGATAACGCTCAAGGGCGTTTTAATATCATGGGCTAATGATGAAAGCTGAGATTTTTTTTGCTGCTCGTTATCCCATTGTTTATTTAGAGATATGGTGAGTGCACTTTTTAAACTTTCTATTGCGGATAGCGATGCATTGAATTCTAATATTTTTGTGGGCTTAATTTCAAAATCCAGATTTTGAGCTTTTATTTTTTCTGTTGCAATATTGATGGGAATAAGATTTTCTTTTAACTTCTTGCTGAAACGCAAAGCAGTGGTAACCACAAAAAGGATAATCATTGACAAGATAATAATTAAAAGCAAGAGCTCCGGATTTTTAATGAGCTTGTGAAGCTGCGGGCTGCTGAAATGGGCGCGCATATCATATTCAAGAAATAATATATTGCCGTTTTGCTGCACTATTTCCTTATAAAATTCATAATAGGGCCTTTTTTTGTTTGCAGCCGTTTCTCTGATATTGGCCATATCCTTATCACTCATATTGGTAGCTTTAACACTGCCACTGCTGTCTACAAGCACATACTTACAGTTAATGGGCAATAACTTGGCATCAAAGTTTTCTTTCAAGGCTTCTTCAGATTGGTTTAGCTTTTGCTCAGCATAATTTGCTGGTAAAACAACGCCCATTTGAATAGAAACAGACACAATTATAATTGTTGCAAATATCAAAAATACAATTGCAAATGCCAGTCCTATGATATGCTGTAAAAACATTCGAAATATTGAAATAGCTTTTTTGCTTTTCACTTCCATTTGTATCCAACACCCCAGACAGTTTCAATAGGACAATCCGTTACATCATCAATTTTATTGCGAATGTTCTTAATATGAACTCGAATAGAGGAAATGTCGCTTTCTGTATTAAATCCAAAAACTTTTTCTAAAATATTTTCAAGCGAAAACACTTGACCTCTGTTTCGTGCCAGTAATTCGCAAATTTCATATTCGCTTTTTGTCAAAAAAACCGCATCGCCATTGATAGTCAATGCTTTTTCTGACAAATCGAATGTGCAATTATCCAAAGCTAAACGCTGGTGTTTATCTCTCTGTTCTCTACGGATATGTGCATTTACCCTCGCCCTAAGCTCAGATATGCTGAAAGGCTTTTTAATATAATCATCTCCGCCCACGGCAAGGCCGTCAACAACATCCTGTTCTAACGTCTTAGCTGTTAAAAACAAAATCGGGCAGTCTATATCTTTTCGGTTTTCTCTGCAAAAGGTTATGCCGTCAAGCTGTGGCATCATAATATCAAGAAGAAGCAAATCCACATTTTTAAAGTCTGCTTTTGTAATTTCGGCTGCAGAATTTTTTATTGTTACAAAATGACCATCTCGCCTAAGCGCAGTTTCAATCATTTTGCATATCGCTATATCGTCATCTACGACAAGAACACCGGCCATTATATCCCTCCCTTATTCATCTGATTTTCGTCCCTCCCATTTGTTAAAAAGAAAAACGAAAACAGCGATGAATAGCACAGAAAACAAAGAAATAAACAGGATGCTCTCCGGCACACCTGCTTGCTGTAAAAATGTCGTGGCGGATAGGCTTGACAGCAATAAACTTTCTGAAAATCTGGCTGCAATGCCCCAAGGTGTATAATACCACACACCTTCGCCAAGACCTGTTAAGAGCAGCGCGCTAACCAAACTGCCCACTATGCCCAGTCCAATACTAAAACCTTTACCAAAAACAAAACTTATAATATATTGCAACAAATATAAAGGAATTACACTAATAGTCAGCAGCATTGCTGTTTTTACATAAAACATAAGGCTAAGGGTTGTATACCCAAGTTTTATAAAACCAACGCCAAATCCCACCAAGGTGAACAAGGCCGAGATACCGCCCAATGCCACAAGCAGAACAATTTTGCTGATGTGAGACACACACTTTTTCTTTGCCGTTGTTAATGCAGAATAAAATTCGCCTGCTTGTTGTTCAATTTCTGATAGCATTGAAGTAATGATTCCAATAAGCATAGGAAAGGCAACAGATAGTATTTGTATATAGCCGGAAAGCTTGTTTAATTCACCCCACGGCGAAAACGAATAGTACCACAAAAACAGAGTTATCCCTATCACAGGAACAACGAGATGTATAAGCGCTATAGGCGTATGCAAAATTTTATATAAGTCGGATTTGATGTTAGAACCAAAACTCATCTACCTTGCCTCCCTTTTATTAAACCATAATGTAGTGATAAAAGAAAGCGCAATAAATAGAGCTGTTGTTATGATAATACCAAGCAAAATAACGTTGCTATTGCCTAAGACATGTCCCTCTTGAAGCGGTAATCCATTGGGCATTACTTTTATGATAGGGCACATAAGTCTTGCGGGAATTGCAAATGGAACCCACCAAAGTTTAGTTGGCGCAAAAAATATTCCAAAGCCAAAGTTGCAAAACAGACAAGTTGTAATTGAAAAAAATGCACCTGTACGCTCGCTTAAAAACATAAATGCAGGTACCTGCCACGCAAAAGTTACAAATAATACGATGCTCGCAACGAGGCTATCAATCAAAGGCACTTCAATACCGAGAAATGCGCCTATGGCTATCATAAACACAAAAAATATCAAGTTTGCAACAAGCAGAAGAATGGTATTTGCAAAAACTTGCGAAATCCATAACTTTTTCTTGTCAACGCAAACCGCAAATAGACCATGACGATTATGCTTTTTCTCTGACGAAATAGTAAAAGACGCAAGCATGGAAAGTGTGCCGGGAAGAATAAGCGTATACCACCAATTGAAAGCACCCTCCATAAAATAGCCTCCGCCCATTAGAACAAGGGCCAATGCAATAGGTACAATGGGGCTTATCCATAGCAGCTTAAGTACAAATTGGTGCTTTTGTTTTAAGAATTCGGCTTTTAAATAATTAACCATTGTAAGAGCCCGCCTTTCTTACAACGTCCATAAACAGATTCTCCAAGTTTTCGCTCTCATGTATGGCGTCTTCGTACCAAAGCTTTCCATTGGCAATAATACCGATATCATCTGCTGTCTGCTCCACCTCTGATAAAATATGGCTTGATAAAATAACTGTGATACCTTTTTGTGAAAAGGATAGAATCAGTTCTCTTAAATCCTGTATGCCGATTGGGTCAAGACCGTTTGTGGGTTCATCCAAAATCAAAAGAGTAGGGCTATTAAGCAAGGCCAGCGCAATTCCAAGCCTTTGCTTCATACCCATTGAAAATTGACCAGCTCTTTTCTTGCCCGTGTTTGTAAGCTGTACAATTTCGAGAACTTCTTCAATCCTGCTGTTAGGCAAACCATATAGTAGTGCTCTAACTTTTAAGTTTTCAAATGCTGTTAGATTTTCATAAATTGGGGGAGACTCGATTAAAGCGCCAATACTTAATAAATCATTTCGCTCAAAAGGTTTCCCGTTGATAAAAATTTCGCCGGAAGATGGGGTAATCATTCCGGTTATCATTTTAAGAAAAGTTGATTTTCCTGCACCATTTGGGCCAAGCAGACCGTAAATACTATTTTTTCTAACGGTTATCGAAATATTATTGTTGGCTTTTTGATTTTTGAAGCTTTTACATAAGTTCTTTGTCGCTAAAATGTTATCCATAAAATATCCTCTTTCCTATATGTTGACACAATCATAAAGGATATTTATAAAGAATTTATAAAGAGCAGTCAAAATTATCAGAGATGAGGCGGCGAGTTCGCAAGTTTGTGTAATTCAGGGCAGTACACACTGTCTGAGTTTTACATGCTCCATTCGTTGCGGTGTGCTCCGTTGAATCTGCTTATCAGCAAATGGCAAATGCCAAGACTTGCCGGGATTTCTTGCGGTGCGATTTCACGCAGCAAATTCTGTAAATTTTGTAATGTGTACAAATAGGTAGTATAAACGCAACTCAAAGCGATAGAAGATTGTGTAGCCAAAAATTCTGCTGTATAATTTGCAATATAAAGAAAAAGCATTGGAGAGGGTATCGAATGACAGATTGGGTTATGGTTGGCTTGACAGCAATCTATGTAGCTGCAACTATATTGATTTGTTATTTTAATTACCGTTCTGCAAAAGCATCAAAAGAACAAACAGCAGAATTGAAGCGCCAGTATGATGCAGAGAATAGGCCATATGTTACTACGGAACTTATCTTTGAACGCAAAGTTTTTTATGGGTTGCGCTTTACAAATCACGGAAAGCGTCTTGCAAAACATGTGAAAATCAGTTTTGAGGAAAGCTCTTTAGACGGAATCACAGAACCTAATTTTAAGACTCTTCTGGAAAAAGAAAATGGACGGGAGTGTCTTGTTGGAATAGGGCAACATCGTGATTTGTTTTTCGGCACTGATAAATTTTTGAATAATCCAAGCAAAATTCCTCTATCGGGTTGTATAACCTATTCTGATGAAACAACAACTTACTCAGATGTTTTCTATATTGACTTTGATACATACGCGACTTTCTTCTCTGTGAATAGTGATAAGGATGATTTTCTAAATCAAATGAAATCGCAGACAAAAGAACTAAAAAATATTGGAAAACGCTTAGAGCAAATATCTATTGATAGCCAAGAGCGCAAAGCAAAATAAATATAGCTTTTGCACAGATCATAATGATAAAAGTGTCTTTTTTTATTGAGATGCTTGGAGCCGCTTCGTTCTTAACTGTGTCTAAACTTTTCTCGTTTTTTGTGATGCTTTGCTCCTTTTTATTAAGGAAAGATTTATTTATGTAATGTGCAATGCATTTATACTGCGCAAACCCGCATAAACACAGACTTTTCGAGATATTCCTATAAGAACACTGTGACCACGAAAGTTAGGTTAAAACAGATGCATTTCTGCATTTGCTTTAACCTAACTTTTTGTTATACTGCAACCAAGATTGTTTATATAATGAAAGGCGAAATAATTGAAAACATTAATTCTGATAAGCGGCACAATGGGTGTTGGAAAAACAACTACTTGTAGGGAACTGCAAAAAATATTGCCTCGCAATGTTTTTCTTGATGGAGATTGGTGCTGGAGTATGCAGCCTTTCGTTGTTAACGAAGAAACTAAAACTATGGTTCTGAAAAACATCTGCTTTCAGTTAAACCAATTTTTAAAGTGTTCTCAATATGAATATATTATTTTTTGTTGGGTGATGCACGAACAAAGTATTATTGATTCCATTTTATCCGCACTTGATACTAACGATTGTTTGATAAAATCGTTCTCTCTAATTACAGATAAACAGTCCTTAGTAAAAAGAATAGCGTTAGATATTGACAGCGGGATAAGGCTGGCAGATGTTATTGATATAAGCGTTGCTCGGATAAAAAATTACAATGTGTTAGATACAGAAAAAATCGATGTCAGCAATATTACACCACTACAAGCCGCCAAAGCAATCAAAACAAGATTATGAGCAGCATCTATTTTGACCTACTGAAACAGTCAAGAGCCTCGCACTCATGGCATTTGATTTAACCTAACTTTTTGGGATACTGCAGCCAAGATTGTTTATGTAAGCTCCATCACAACAAACTTATAATTAAGGATGGGTTTTATGGTTAAAACAGTTACAATCGTCAGCCTTTCCAGTGGTATAATGGGAGAATCTTTTATACGTCATGAAATGGAAATCGGGCTTGACCGTTTAAAAAAGTACGGATTACAGGTTAAATTCGCCCCCCATGCGCTCTGTGGTACAGCGCTTTTGAATGCTCACCCCGAGTTGCGTGCACAGGATCTGCTGAATGCATTTCGTGATAAGGAAACAGATATGATTCTGTGCGCAATAGGCGGTGATGATACCTACCGCCTACTACCCTATCTTTTTGAGAACGATGAATTGAAAAATGCTGTTTCTGACAAAATTTTTCTTGGCTTTTCCGACACCACTATTAATCACCTGATGCTGCATAAGGTTGGAATTAGATCATTTTACGGACAAGCTTTTTTGCCTGATATCTGTGAACTCGATACACAAATGCTCCCATATACAAGAATGTATTTTGAACAGTTGCTTCAAACCGGAAGCATTCAGGAGATTCATCCAAGTGAGATTTGGTACAAGAGCCGGACAGATTTTAGTTCCAAAGCAGTGGGAACACAGATGCCATTCTGTCAGAATCAGGGATTTGAACTTTTGCAAGGCAACAGCAAGTTCAGCGGAGAGATTCTGGGCGGCTGTATTGATACGCTTTATGACATCTTTAACAATGACCGTCATGCGGATTCAGTCGAATTGTGCCGAAAATACGAGCTTTTTCCGTCCATGCATGATTGGAAAGGTAAAATTCTCTTGCTGGAATCCAGCGAGGAACAACCTAAACCGGAAAAATACTCAAAAATGCTTACAGCACTTAAACAAACCGGTATTTTTGAATCAATTTCCGGGGTGCTGATCGGAAAGCCTATGGATGAAAAGTATTTTGAAGAATACAAAAAGATTCTTGTTCAGATAATTGATAGTCCGTCATTGCCTTTAGTATGGAACATCAATGTGGGGCATGCAACACCAAGATGTATCATTCCTTTTGGCGTTCCAGCGACATTAGATATTGACAAACAGGTTATTCTGTTTTCATAACAGCAGATGCCTATTTGTTAGAGAGATTATGAGTATTCGCGTTACTGCGTTCTAAATCAAGGAGCCACAGCTAATCTCAGTCATCTCAAAGGCAGGGCAAAAGCCCTGCCTTTGGTTTGCTTCACGCCTATCTTCATGTCTGCTATTGCGGATTACAATAAAAAAACTCCAATATGGCGGGTGCATTGCCATGATAGGCAATGTAGCCCCGGGGGTAAACTCTCCGTTTTCCATTGCAATGGAATCTTTTCCAAGCCGCACAAAGTCAATGTGGTTTTCGATGTTTTGGTCAATGTCATGGCACTGAAACACGGTATGTTTGCCGTATTCTTCAGCAGTGCTAATTTTCGGGATGGCAGCAAATTCACAAAAGTTTTGCGCCAGTACCAGCGCATCCTCCGGTGGTTTGGGCTGTGCCAGCGCTGCAATGGCATGGGAAGTATCCGTGACAAAGCTGTCAAATCCTCTGTAGCAACGAGGTAGCTCGTTAAACGTACCGAGATTCTCAATGAGGGGGTTGTCATCCGTAAAAAAGATTTGTATCTCCTCACTGATTTGACCGCTATAAAGATGTGTCGCGCAATCGGCGGCATTCGCCGCACCAAGACGATTCGGTGCTTTGGCAATCTCTATATCCCAGAATGGCAGATAGAGATCTTCATATTGGATACCGTTGCTGTAATCACCAACTTCCAACGTGACCACACATCATCGCTGTGATAGCTGCACTTTGGAAAAAACTGCGCTCCATTGTAGACCGGCTCCGGCACGTTGCCATTGCGAAATAGAACGCGTAGGGTGTATAAAATCTCACCATTGCCGCCTGTCGAGAAACTTACTCCCGATGACTTCACCATCCAGTTGTTCCAGCGCTCATGCTTATACTGCCTTGACGATTCAGTTCATGTGTCCGACCAATGGCGGGTCATATCGGAAAAATCGGTGACCGCCATATATCAGTGGAGGTTAAACGTGAGATTAATGAGGTCTTTGACAGAGGTCAGCTTGTCGTCATAAGCCGAGGCATGGAACATCAGACCGTTTGTGTCGACCATACCAATGGGATAACCGTTCAGGCGGATGAGCAAGGCACCTGCATCTGCCGTTTTAATGCCATCTCGTGCAAGGATGCGGGATAGCGCTGCAGCGTATTTTTTGTTCATATGACGTTCTCTTTATTTCATTTTGAAACACAAAAAGGGCACTGGCTTTTTTGGCTTAATTCAGCCGCGAAAATCAACGCCCTTTAGCTGTTTCGGTTCTTGTCGTTTGCCGCTCTTTTAAATATTAACATGCCATCAAAAAGGCACCAGCCCATTAGCCGTGGTTGGCGGGACATATATAAAAAGGCGCTGTTTCTTGCTTTCTGTTTTATGTTTTGAAGCGTATTTTCGCCATCACAAAAAAGGGCGCTACTCCAAACAAGTTTTGCTTGTGCGTTCGAGCCGCACCAGAGTGAAGCTGTTGTCTGAATTAATCTACGAGAAAAGGGCTTGCACTTTTTCAAGTGAAAGCCCTTGTAAGCCGCATAGACATTGGCTTTGTGAGCCATAAATCTATATTGCTATCTCTTTTTGTGTCAATAGGTCAAAATAGATGCAGGGGAGATTATGCTCATAATAAGAATCTGTTAGTGAAATGTCCCATCCCATATAGGCATATTCTCTATATATTTGCCCTCAACAGCCGGAACATAATATGCGCCATAGGTATTAAGCCCATTGTCTAATTTCATGGAAGGCATCTCCACATAGATACGATAATATGGCATATAAGTTTTTTCTCTATTGCCATTGCGATAGACAAGCTCCACCTTTCTCACATACGCAATTCCCGGAAATTCTTCGGGAACAGAGGTAATATAGTTTTTGTTTTCCAGTAACTCCAATGCCTGTTCCGTGCTGATAATCGGATAGTTCCCAACTACATTTGTTAAATCGGGTTGAAATGTTCTGGAAATAAACAACTTTCCCTCATCATCACAGGCAAAGGTGACATAGTTAAAATTAAAATTTAAGATTTTTTGCGTTTCATCTCCGGTATCATCAAAAAATGTGATATGGTACTTTTGGTCACCGTTATAATGATAGTCTCCGCCTTGTATAGCAATTTTAGGATTTTCCATGTCAATGTAACTCTTGTATTCTTCACGCAAATACTCTGCGACCTTGTAGACATCATCATAGGAAGCATAGTGCGTAAAATTTAGTTCTTTCGGCAATGCAACCGCCGGTTCAAAGTAAACCGTCACAACCATTGACGAATCCACTTCAACCTTAATCTGCTGGTCTGCCATAAAAACAGTGCTTGCATCAAAATATCCGTCAGGGACTTCACCGCCACCAATTGTCAATTTCTTAGTGATTTCCTTTTTTGTTTCTTCATCTGGAATATCATCCGTTATTGGGAGGTTATCTGCATCCATCCCCAACTTGCTTGCCGTTTCTTTCAAAAGGACCTTCATGGCTTCAAGGTTAGGACTCTCAACTTTCTGCAATCCATTGTAAGTCAAGGTGTTTTCGATAACAGGAAGATGGTCGATTTTGCTATCCTTATTCCAAGGATTTTCGCTCACCAGTTCATCAACATTGTATGCACAGTACCCTTCAAAGCCCATTGAGCCGTGGTCGAAATCAATTGACAGTAACGGCAATTTGCTGTCATCCCCATTCAAAGACGGAGAATCTATGACAGGAGGTACCGTGCTATTTTGGTATAACACAGTACCGACACCAACGACTAAAGCCGCACAAGCGGCGATTGCTCCGATTTTAAGAATAACAGCCCTTTTTGACTTGACTTTTTGGGGAATTTCGGCACTCTCTATAAGGCTTTCGTCCAGCTGACCCAATATTCTAAATAGTCGCTCTTGTTTCATATTGTTATGCCCTCCATTTCAAGGTGTTTCTTTAATTTTTTCCTTGTTTCTAATAAAGAGGACTTTATTTTGCTTTCACTGTAACCATATTTTTTAGAAATATCTTTAATGCCATCGCAATACCAATATCTTCTGACGAAAAACTGTTGTTTCATAGTGGATTGCTGTTTCAAAAATGTGCCGATTTGTTTTGCTATTTCTTTATCGTCAAGTTCCTTTTCAACAGAAATATCCGAGGGAATACAGTCCTCAAGCTCGGATAATAAAAGTGAAAACTCCCCTGCAACACGCTTTTGCGAATGTTTCTTTTTGTAACAATCCAAAGATGGATTTCTGGTAATTGCACCCAAAAATGCTCTAAATACATGGGGCTTTTGTGGAGGAATGCTATTCCAAGCACCCATATAGGTGTCATTCACGCATTCCTCTGCATCTTCATCGCTTTTAAGAATATTATAGAAAATAGCGGTTAAGTATCTGCTGTATTTAATATCCGTTTCTTTTATAGCGCTCTCATCTCTCTGCCAAAACAAGTCAACTATTTTTGTGTCATCCATACTACGCCTCCTTTCCGTCCTCACCTATATAGACGAGAAATGAAGTCAACGGTTGTACTCACTGTTAATTTTTTGATGAAGGTTATATAAATAATCCGTGACGCAATGATAACATAATTCAGCGCACAGAAAGAAACCTATTTCTCATTAACGGAAAAATAGGTTTCTTTGGTGGGAGCGGATGGATTTGAACCATCGAAGTCTGAGACAACAGATTTACAGTCTGCCCCCTTTGGCCACTTGGGTACACTCCCGTATTCACTTTTTGTGCCCTGATAACAAGACGCATCTCATAAGAAAGGTGGAGCTGGTGGACGGATTTGAACCCCCGACCTGCTGATTACAAATCAGCTGCTCTACCGGCTGAGCTACACCAGCATTTTTGAAGTGCCTATTGATATTACCACAGTGAATTTTCTTTGTCAACAAACTATGCTATACTTTTGTTCGATGAAAATTTTATACTGTTTTTTCTTATTG
Organism: Oscillospiraceae bacterium; assembly: GCA_036645935.1. Classification (GTDB taxonomy): domain Bacteria; phylum Bacillota; class Clostridia; order Oscillospirales; family Ruminococcaceae; genus JAUNBN01. Next base: position 11,202 of record JAVXNE010000004.1, read on the forward strand.
CTTGGCAACGGTCTGTGTCAGAACTGCTACTTCTAAATCATAACAACCACAACAACGGAGGATCACAGCATGAAGAAAATTCTCAATCTCCTGCTTGCCATGGCGCTCTGCGCCGCACTGCTCGCGTCCTGCGGGGCCCAAAGCAAAGGATACCCAAATTCCAACATCAACGACGCTGTCGGTGAAATGTCAACAGCGGATTCCGCCGCCCCGAACGCCGCACCCAAACCCGGCGGCGGCGAAGGCGCGGCATTGCAGCGCGAAACTACCGGAAGCTCGGATTATGGACTTAAAATAATCTACAACGCAAGGCTTGATATCGAGACGCTTGACTTTGACAAGAGCTGCGAGAGCGTCGTATCTGCCGTCACTTCCTCGGGAGGGTATCTCTCCAACACCGACGTGGGCGGCGGATACACCTACAGCGGGAACTACCTTTCCCGATACGCGCGATACAGCGCCCGCATCCCATCGGCAAAATACAACGAGTTTCTCGCAAAGGGAGAAACCTTCGGCAACATAACAAGCTCGAGCAACAGCAGCGAAGATATAACGACGAGTTATATAGACAACGAGGCCAGACTGAACACCCTTAAAGCTCAAGAAACACGGCTGCTTGAGCTTCTCAAAGAGAGCGGAACGCTTGAAGATTTGCTCGCAATCGAGCAGCGTTTGAGCGACGTGCGCTATCAAATCGAGAGCATCACGTCGACACTCAAGCTGTACGACAACATGGTCGATTTCTGCACTGTTGAAATATCGCTCAACGAGGTTAACAAGATAACTGTCAATCAGAACAATTTTCAAACCGAGCTCATCGAGGCATTCAAGGGTTCTGGTCGCGCGGTTTTGAACTTTATGCGCGGACTTGTGATCTTTCTCATCTATGCACTGCCCTTCATCGCTATCGCGCTGCTCATACTGTGGATTGCGCTCAAACTGACGCGCAAGGGTCGCGCCTCCAAGACAGCGCGCAATGCCCGAGCCGCAGAGGCCGCCGCTAAAGGGAATTTTTGCAGCAGTCCGGAACCTGACGGCAACAAGAAAATTGATAACGAATAAGTAATGCTTGCTGAACCATACCGGTTGCAAACAGAATTGTGTTTCATGTATAAGACGGATTCTTAACCTCCTAAAAACCCCGCTGGTTGGCAATCGGTGCACATCAAGCGCCTCTCTTGCCTTTCCAAGACACTGTAATCGGCTTTGAAAACTGCGCGGCGGTTTATCGCAACCGCAGAAAACGCCCTGCACTCTGACAGTCTGAAAATGCGCTTAACGCTGCATTGCGGCTGTGTGTTTGGATTGTGGCATAAACACTTGAGTTCCAAATTAAAGTGCCTTCCCCTCGGCCGTCTCTCGGCTGTTGGGAAAGGCGCTTTTTTGTTTTTTTCGTTTACCCGTGCCTGATCGCCGTTTCCGCTCTGCGCGACACCAAAATCGCAAGCGCTATTTTCAGCGCGTCGGGCAGTATGAAGGGGAACACGCACCAGCCCAACACGCTTGTGAGCGCGACGGGTCCGTTTGCCCGGGTGTAAACCTGCATGAACCACGCGGTGCCAAAGGCGTAGCACACAAGCAGTCCCGCCACCATTCCGAGCGCTGTCCAGAGCGTGCGATGTCCGCTTTTTTCAGCTGCAAACCCCGAAATAAGCACCGCCGGAATAAATCCGACAATATACCCGCCTGTCGCGCCCAGCAGCACTCCCGCACCGCCGCCAAACCCAGAAAAGACAGGAAGGCCGAGCGCACCAAGCAGTATGTATACGCATACTGCGGCCGCACCGCGCTTTCCGCCCAGCATCAACGCCGTCAAAAAAACAGCAAAAGTCTGCATGGTAAACGGCACAGCGAGCGGAACCGAAATCCACGAGCACACGGCAATTAGCGACACGCACAGCGCTGTGTGGGCGACGTCGCTTGCGACGCCGTACAGCTTTTTCTCTGATGTGTATGATTTCATGTTTAATAGACCTTTTCGGCACGCCCCACATATTTGGCACCGACATCGTATCGGACGTCGGCGGGATCGGGCAGGGTCTCGAGCAGTGCGGGATTTTTGAGATAGCGATCAAGGTACTGAAACGCCATACCATACACCGCACCCGCGCACACCCGCTCATCAATCGTGACGGCAAGAGGATATATCTTGCGGGAAGTGAGCTTGCCATCGCGTGCAAGCTTCACCTTGCTTGTCTTGTTGCCGAGGCCGACGAACACTGTTGTCGTTCCAAAATTATAGAGATGGTGGTGCAGCGCATTCATGTTGATTGATGCCATATTCGTGATGAACATGCTCGTGTGAAACGGAGATGCGTCGATTATCGCGCGTGGCAGGATTCCAAATCGGTCGAGCAGCTTGAGTGTCGCCACTGAAAACGACACAAGCCCCGGAATCTTGAACAGGCCGTTCGCAATCTTGTCGGTCTTGTTCTGGTTGAGGATAACCCGATTGCGCTCGATGGTGTCCTCAACCTTGCGCGCAACGTCGAGTACCGTGTCTGTGGCGGGGTCGAAATAGACCTTAACCGTTGTTTCCAGAAAATCGTCCTTGCCGCGAATTTTAACCATCGCGAACGACACGCACAGTTCGTTGCGCGCATAGACTTTTTTACCTACAACAAACCGGTTGATCTCGGGCATATGAGCGACGGCACGCACGTATGCCGCAATTATGACTTCCATCTGCGACATCCGAATTCCCTGCGCACGCTTGTCGCGCACATAGTTCTGAAGTATGTCGGCATCGGCATATTGTGTGCAATAGCACTGCGCGTCCGACCTCTCTGTCATTATGAATGGCGTGAGTCTGGTTATCGGGTCGATACCCTTTGTCACGAGCCGACCGTCCTTACGTCTTCCGAACATAAATACTTTCTCCCTTTTTGAACATAGGTTGTGGTTCTCTGTCTTTATTTTTATCACGGCTGCGGATGTTCCCGCTCGTCGTGTATTGCGGAAATATCATCTGTCTGTTTCTTTGTCAATATTAAAGTGCGGCGACGGCATATATCGCTCGAAAATAATCGCGTCGGTCAGCTTTTCAAGCTGTGCGTGGCGCTCCGGGGTTCTGCACGTCCACACAACGCCGAGCGCGCCGAGCGCGCGAACAATTCTGAACGGCAATCCGATGTCCTGCTCGCGATAGGCGACAAAGTGCGGACGGCTTATAACGTCGCAGAGCAGCCACTGTGCACACATGCCATTTACAATTCCGAGGTCAGGACTTGCTTTGTGTCCGTTGACGAGCTGGCCGCGGACCAAATCGTCCGCGTGCTTTTTAAACCAGCCCACAACGCACGGATGAAAGCTCTCGACACAGAATTCACCGCCATAGCCGCGCAGCATCTCGAGCGTCGCCCGGCACAGTTCATAATACCATTCCGTGCAGATTCCCTCCGCCTTTATCTCGACAATGAGCGGCTCTCTGCCGTTTACGGTTTCGAGTACCTCGGAAAAAAGCGGCACCCCCTCAGCTGAACCAAACAGCCGCAATTCCTTCACTTCATCCCACGTAAGCTCCCATACCGGCGTGTCAACTCCGCACACGCGTCCAAAGTCGTTGTCGTGAAACACGATGAGTTTTTTATCCTTGGTGAATTGAACATCAAGCTCGCAGCCGTAACCATTTTGCATCGCGAGCTCAAACGCCGCAAGAGAATTTTCCGGTGCGGCACCCTCGTTGTCGTACAACCCTCGGTGCGCATAAGCCCGCCTTGCAAACCGCTCGCACGCATCCTCGCTCGCGCGTTCGGGAAAAATCAGAAAAAGAGCAAAGAGCCCCAGCCCGAGCACAAAGAAAAAAGCAATGAGCGCCGCCATGATCAATTATCCCCTATTCTGTGATGCGGTCGGCGATCAGCAAAAGCGCCACCGTCTTCGCATCTTTGATTGTGTTGTTAAGTGCAAGCGCTGCGGCTTCCGCGAGCGGCATTTTTTTAACCGAGAGAAACTCCTCGTCATCAAGTTCCTGCTCTCCGGCGCAAAGACCACGAGCTATATACATATAAAGCCGCTCCTGTCCGTAACCGGGCGATGGATAAATCACACCGACACGTCGCAACTCCCGAGCGGTAAAACCGGTCTCTTCGCGAAGCTCGCGGACGGCGGCGCTGTCCGGATCTTCGTCCCATTCGAGCTTTCCCGCGGGAAGCTCAACGGTCGTCTCACCCATCGGGTAACGAAACTGCTCAACGAGATATACATTGCGCTGCTCGTCGATTGCCGCCATGCACACGCCTCCCGGATGCTCGACAACTTCCCTGTCCGCGATATTGCCGTCAGGCAGCTCGACGACATCCTTGCGCACTCTTATTATCCGCCCTTCATATATTCGCGTGCCGCTGAGTTTCTTTTCGGTAAAGTTCATCGCGCAGACCTCCTAATTTATACATGTACATTCTATCATAAATCATCACAAAATGCGCATATCATTTATCGGGGTGGTGGCTTGAACGATATTTTTTTCAATCTTGAGGGTGCGAGTGCGAGCGACATCAACGCCGAGCTTCGGCGCTGTGCGGGACAGTGCGGTTTTGCCCGCTATTCGTGCGCAGGTCACTCGGTGTGTTCCCGTGAGATCGGCGCACTTGAGCTCGGTTCGCTCTATCGCCCCGCGCTCATAATCGGCGGGACACACGGCACCGAATGGGTGTCGGTTTTTTCAGCGCTTCGGCTCGCGCTGGAACTATCTCGCTGCGCGAGCGAGCGCACATGTGAATACGGAATTGACGTGCGCAGGGCTTTGGGTCGCTCGGGCGCGGTCATCATTCCGCAGCTCAACCCCGACGGATATGAAATCTTCAAAAACGGCGCATCGGGGGCAGCGCGGCGGGCACATTCTCTCGATCGCTTTGAATACGGCGACTTTAGGCATTGGCAGTCCAACGCTCGGGGAATTGACATCAATCACAATTTCAGCGCGGGGTTTTACATAGCCCGCGCCGCCGCTGCAAAATTCGGAATCACCCGTCGGGGTCCGACACGTTACGGTGGAATCCTGCCTTTTTCCCAACCCGAAACGCGCACTGCCCGCCGCGCGTGCGAGCGCTATCGCCCGCGCTCACTTTTCTCGCTGCACTCACAGGGCGAGGAGATCTACTGGCAATACGGCGAGCGCACCCATCCGAGCGCGCTTAGCATCGCGGAAACCCTCGCGGCACTCGCAGGCTATACGGTCACGCAGCCTGAATCCATCGCATCTCATGCGGGTTTGAAAGACTGGTTCATCGAGCGCTACGGCTTGCCCGCTTTCACAATTGAATTGGGTTTAGGCTGTAATCCGCTTCCCTATTCCGAGTTTGAAGAAATCTATCAAAAAATTCGGCGCATGCTCTTTGTCGCCTCTGTTTTGTAAAACATAAAGCGGAAGACTCCGCTTCCGCTTTCATCGATAATTCAATCTGCTGATTGTGTCGTCGATGATTTCGAAAGGAATCTTCCGCACTTATAGCATATGCCGCGATCCGCCGAAGTATACACTCCGGCGGCTCTGTTAATTATTTCCACATGCCTCGCCTTTGCCCGCGTTATCCCAATACAAACTCCGCTATCTCCCTCGGGCTTTGCACGCCACAGACACAGGGGTATGGGGCAAACTCGTCATCCGCAGCGTAACCGCCGTAAAGCGCAGCGCAGAAATCCACGCCGGCGTTTTGTGCGCCCTCGGCGTCGTAGAACCTATCTCCGACCATTAGAACTCTGCCGGGAGCTGTGCCGAGCACATCGAGCGCGCGTTCAATGCAGGTGGTTTTATCAGCGTGATCATCGGACGAGACAATCCCGGAAATCAGAGGGAAATATCCCCGCATTCCGCCGTGTTCGAGAATTTTTATAATCATCTCGTTCGGCTTGCTACTCGCAATCCCGATGGTTATACCGGAGCTTTGCAGCGTGTCAAGAAGCTCTTTCACCCCATCATACAACTCGGATTTGTCGACACAAACAACGCGATAGCGGGTGCGAAAACTCTTCACTGCCCTCGCGGTTTGTTCTGCATCCAACCCGAACAACTCCCTGAAGCTCCACTCTATCGGCGGCCCTATGCACTGCTTGAATTCGTTAAGGTTGGGGTGATTCTGCTGAAAATCTTCAAGGAGAACTTGTTGCAATGTCGCGGAGATTCCCGGAAATGTATCGTAAACCGTTCCGTCAAAATCAAAAAGCACAGCGTCATATCTTGCCATCTTTAACAACTCGTTTCTGTTTTATATTAGTCATGGGCAAAACTGACGGTTGGTTCGTTTTAAAAAAACTTGTAACCGCCTGAAAATTTTCACCCTGTCATCGCTACCTTGCGGAAAGATTCTCCGCTTTGCTCGGAATGACAACTTTTCGCGTTTCGCCCACGTCTGCTTAATATTTCTCTCTATCTTTGATTGTCCGTCCTCATCCGTTTTGCTCGAGCAGGTTCTCTTTGATCTTCCACAGCTTGGGTGAAAGATCGACATAATAGTGATGCGGGTTTTCAAAGCGCTTGACCTCGTCCCAAAGATTGTCGGTCTCTCTCGTGCAGTATTCGCGAATGGTCTGCACGTCGGGGGACTGATAGACCTGTTTTCCCTCAATGAAAACGGGCACGAGCAGCTCGCGCGCAGAAAAATCGGTTATCGTCTTGCGCTTCCACGTGTACTGCGGATCAAACAGCTCGAGCGGCTGCGAGACATCCACCGTCTCGTCATGCACCGTTATATAATCCGCTATCGCTTTCCCAGTCGCATTTTCAAAAAGCCTGAAAATCTTTTTGAAGTGAGGCGTCGTTATTTTTGCGACGTTTTCACTGATTTTAATCTTAGGTATTATTTTGCCGGCCTCGTCCTCAACGGCAACGAGCTTATACACCCCTCCGAACACGGGGTCGCTCTTCGCCGTTATCAGCCGCTCGCCAACACCGAAGCTGTCAACCGCGCCCTTTTGCCTGATTATGTCGCGTATGATGTTTTCGTCAAGCGAGTTGCTCGCGACGATCTTGCAGTCCGGAAGTCCTGCGTCGTCGAGCATTGTGCGAGCCCTGGTGGACAAGTAGGTGATATCTCCCGAATCGATGCGCACACTGCACTGCGTTATCCCAAATTCTTTAAATACCCTAATAGCGTTTGGCACACCGCTTTTCAGCACATTGTACGTGTCGACGAGCAACGAAGGATTGATTGGATAGAGCTCGCAGTAAGTTTTGAATGAGGTGTACTCGTCGTCGAATATCTGAATCCACGAGTGAGCCATCGTCCCGAGCGCCGGTATTCCGAACAATTTGTCGGAAAGGGTGCAGGAAGTGCCGCACGCACCTGCAATATACGCCGAACGCGCGCCGATATACGCCGCGTGAGCGCCCTGAGCGCGACGAGCTCCGAATTCCATCACGGCGCGCCCCTCGGCGGCGCGCACAATGCGGCTTGCCTTGGTCGCTATCAGTGACTGGTGGTTGATCGCAACAAGCAGCAGCGTCTCAATAATTTGAGCCTGTTCCGCGTCCGCGCGCACGATGACTAACGGCTCTGTCGGAAAAACCGGCGTGCCCTCGGGCACAGCGTACACGTCACCGCGAAATTTGAAATTTCGCAGACTTTCAAGCCATCTGTCGCTGAAAATTCCTTTTCCGCGCAGGAATTCGATGTCCTCATCACTGAAATGAAGATCGTTGATTATCTCGATGACCTCCCATAAGCCCGCTGCGATGGCGAATCCGCCTTCATCGGGCACCGTGCGAAAGTAGAGATCAAAATACACCTTTCGTCCGCCGATTCCGGCAAGCATATACCCGTTTGCCATGGTGTATTCATAATAGTCGGTGAGCAGCGTGAGATTTTCTTTTTTCATGATAGTCACACCTTTATATTTCGTTCATTTTGACCGCAGATTAGCTGCTAAAATTATCCCACATACGCCGCACTTTTGCAACATGTCAAGATTTCGTTATTTTTTTATCATAATTTTCAATTATCACTGTACACCGCCTGTATTTTATGTTAACATTGGTGACGTATTCTGCTTTTATAACAATAAAACTGTGGTTGTGCTCCAAACTCAACTTAAGTTGTCTGTTCGCGAGCACCGCGCAGCCGGGGGTTAACAGCATGAACATACTCGACCAAATCAAGGATTGCGAGCGTGAAGCGGCACAGCTGCGCGCGGAATCCGCAGCAACTGCACGCGACTGCGTTCGTGTCGGCGAACGGGAAGCCGAAGAGCTTGCCAAAAAAACCATAAACGCCGCAAAGAATGCGGCGGAACTCACACTTGAAAAAGCACGCGCTGCCTCGGAAGCGAAAGCTGCGGAATTCATCGCTCAGGGCGCCCAGAATGACGAAAAGCTCGTCGCGGCTGCTGCGGCAGGACTTGAAAAAGCAGTGTGCTTCATCTGCGAAGAGGTGCGTGGCTTATGATTCTTCCCATGAAAAAAGCGACGATTTTCGCCCTGCGCAGTGACAGGGACGCCCTGCTGCTCGCATTGCAGCGCTCGTCGGTTATCATGGTGACCGAGAACGACGGGAGCGTGTGTGACGAACGTGCCGACATAACTGCGGGCAATGTTCAGAGCACGCGCGAGGCGCTGTCATTCATGGGCAGATATCGCGAAAAAGCAAGTTTCTTCTCCAGCGCACCATCTGTGGATTTTGACGACCTCGTCTGTGAAAAGCAGGAGGGCGCTAAACTGGCAGCGCGTGTTGCCGAGATTGAAAATGAAATGGCCGCGCTGAACTCCGAGATTTCGGCAGACGAGAGCGCCCTCTCTCAGTTTGAGCCGTGGCTCGGTATGGACATCAAATTGTCCGAGCTGTGCGACACCAAAACATCGCGGGTTCACACCGGTTTTATTCCTCAGGGAAATGCCGCTCGCTTTAAAGAATTGGAAAACGACGGGGCGCATGTCGAGCTGTTCGGTTTTGCCTCAGGCTCGCTGGCCGCGCTCTTTGTGTGCCATAAATCACAGGATGAAGAACTGTCGGAATCCACCAAATCTCTTGGCTTTGTCGAAAGCGCACCTCCTTTTGCGCCCGGCACTCCCAAACAGGAGCACGACAGAATCGTTCTTGAAATAGCTGCTGCAAACACAGCTCTCGCCGCGCTCCGCGACGAGGCAAAGGAAACAGGCGCTAAAGTTTCGTCGCTTGAACTCCTCTATGACAAGCTCAACTCTGACCTCGCAAGAGAGCAGACGCCATATTCTCAAACCGATCGCACGTTTTACATCGTTGGCTGGGTGCTCGCAGAGCGCGAGGACGAGCTAAGCGAGATAATCAACGAAGCGACTGCTATCTACGATCTCGTGCTCGAAGACCCCCCTGAGGGAGAAGAGCCTCCCACCATGACGCGCAATAACAAGTTTGTGACGCCGTTTGAAACGCTGACTGACATGTTCAGCCGACCCAACCCGGCGGACGGAATCGATCCCAACCCTGCAATGGCGCCCTGGTACTGGATCATATTCGGTATGATGATGGCCGACGCGGGCTACGGCGTCATGATGGCGATACTCTTTACCCTTTTCAGAAAGTTTAAAAAACCGAGAGGTGAATTTGGAAAGCTTATAACCGTGCTGCAGTTTGCCAGTGTCACCACCACGTTTTGGGGGGTGATGTTCGGCAGTTACTTCGGCGCAGAATGGCTTCCGCCCGTACTTTTCACCCCGCTTTACAGCCCGATGAGCATGATGATTATGTGCTTTGTTCTCGGTGCTGCACATATTTCCTGTGGGCTTATAATAAAGGCAATCGAGCTGATCAAGCACGGTGAATGGCAGCTCGCGCTCGGGCAGTGTTTCGGCTGGATAATCGTCTTCCTCGGAATCGGAATGCTCGCTGTGCCCCTAACCTCGGGTTTTGCGAAATGGATAGCAATCGGCGGAGTGGTTCTGATAATTCTCTTTTCAAAAAGCGGTGCAAAGAATATTTTCGCGCGGTTCGGCGGCGGCATATTTTCGCTCTACGATATAACGGGTTACATGAGCGACATCCTGTCCTACTCCCGCATTCTTGCCCTCATGCTGAGTTCAGGTGTTGTCGCGATGGTCATGAACCTGCTCGCGGGGATGGTTCAGGGCTCGGTGATCGGATTTTTCTTCTCGATCCTGATATACATTGTGGGTCACGTTTTCAACCTCGCGATGGGACTGCTCTCCGCGTACGTTCACGCAAGCCGTCTGCAATATATTGAATTTTTCGGCAAATTCTACGACGGCGGGGGCTACGCCTTCCGTCCGCTCGCTCCAGACACGCGCTATACCGTCGTAAAGACGGAGCAACCATAGCCCGACCTGTTCACAAACGGCATTAATGTGCCAACATAAATAACGGAGGAATCTCAACAATGTCAATGTCACTTGGTCTGATTTTTGCTCTCTCGGGCGCGGCGCTCGCCGTCATTCTTCCCGGCATCGGCTCGGCATACGGAGTTCGCATCGGCGGTCAGGCTGCCGCAGGCGTCGTCTCGGAAGATCCCGATCTCTTTGGCAAGCTGCTCGTCATACAGGCGCTCCCCGGAACACAGGGCATCTACGGCTTCCTCACCGGAGTCATGGTTATGCTTCAGATCGGTATGCTCGGTGGAACTCCCCGCGTTCTCACGACCGGAGAGGGACTTCTCTTTTTTGCAGCCTGCATGCCAATAGCTCTGGGCGGCCTGTTCTCTGCTATATATCAGGGCAACACCGCTGTTGCCGCCATTCACATGACGGCAAAACAGCCTGAAGCCTCGGCTAAAGGCATCACGATGACCGCACTCGTCGAGACCTACGCGATACTTGCGTTGCTCACCTCGATACTTCTCATTTTCGCTCTGTAATCCCGAAAGGGCTGATATTATGGGTGCAAAACAGATACTTGATGCAATAATGATCGAAGCTCGCTCTGACAGCGAGCAGATAACTCAAAATGCCCAAAACACCGTTGCGGAGACACGCGAGAGAACAGTCGCCGACGCCGACGCCCGAGCTGCGAAGATTGAGATTCGCGCCAAGGCAGACGCCGAGGAGATTGAGCGCCGTCGCATGCTCACCGCGGGTATAGAAGCACGAAAAAATACGCTTGCCGCCCGCCGCTCGCTCATCGAGCAGGCGTTTTCAGCCGCGCTTGTCAGGCTGTGTGCGTTGGATGGCGAGCCGTATACGGAACTTGTCACAAAACTTGCGCTTGAGGCGTCCGCAACGGGCGACGAAAAACTCGTTGTTCCGCTTGATGTCCGCGAGCGCTTTGAAAAACCCTACTGCGGCAAAACCTCGGTGCTCGACACGCTGAACAATGAGCTGAAAAAAATCGGCAAAAAGGGCGCTCTGTCTCTCGACACGCAGAGCGGTAATTTTGCCGGAGGCTTTAAGCTGGTCGGAGAATTCTCCGACGTTGACTGCTCGTTCACGTCGCTTGTTTCCGCATGGCGGGACGAGCACGAAACCGAGGTATCCTCGCTGCTGTTCGGCGCGGAGGGATGAAGTATGCCGTCTGACAGCTATCCTTTCGCCGTCGGCCGCGTCAAGCTGCTCGAAAACGGGTTGCTCGACCGCTCAAAGCTGGCGAGGCTCAACGAGCTGACACTTCCCGAGGCCGTCAGAGCGCTTTCCGATTGGGGATATGCCGCAGATTATCCCGTCAAGAATGACATTGACGGAATGGTGGCATTTCGCCGCCGCGAGCTGCGCTCGGTGATTGACGAAGTCACTCCGGACAAGGAGCTGACCGATCTCTTTTATCTTGAAACGGACGCGACAAACTTTAAGCTCCTGCTCAAATACCGCATGCTCGGGGGCTATGGGTTTGACCATGCCGACCTTCAAAGCGGGCTTTTCCCGATTGATGTCGTCCGCAACTGCGTAGAAAGCCGCAACTATTCGGAACTGGGCGAACCGCTCGCCGAAAAGTTGCAGGATGCAGACGAGGCATTGAGGGTGTCTGTCAATCCTCGCACGCTCAGCGCCAATGTCGACAACGCCTTTTTCGCGTATATATTCACCGTGCTCGCGCGCAAAAAAAACAAATTTTGCACGAGCTATTTCCGCCGCAAGGTCGACTACATCAATATAATAAGCGTTCTGCGCTCACGCGCGCTGCACTGGGACAAATCGGAATTCGAGCCGATGATCGTCCCGGGCGGAACTATCTCCCGCGAGACGCTGCTTTATTCGGTCGAGTGCGAGCAAGAAAATCTCGCCCCGACTCTTGCGCCCAGTTGGAACGGCGAAGAGGTCGAGGAGCGCGACACCGATCAGGTTCGTGCTGCCATTGATCTGTGTCACTCGGGTTCACTCGAGGACGCGCGCGCCGCGCTCGCTGCCAAGCTCGACGATATGGCCGAGCGGCGTCGTTTCGATTCTTTTGGGATAGGACCTATAGTCTGTTTTCTGCTCGCTGGCGAGAACGAGTGCCGCGCATTGCGCGTACTGTTCGCCAAAAAGCGGGCCGCACAGCAAAAAGCATAAAGGGAGGCGAAATGCCGATGGCAGAAAAGGTCAAAATAGCCGTTGTGGGCGACCGTGATTCCGTTATGCTCTGGGGCGCTCTCGGCTTCGAGACTGCTTTCGTCAGCGACGCTGCGGAGGCTGCGGCTGCGGTGCATCGACTTGCACGTGAAGGCGCCGCGGTTATATTTATGACCGAGCCCTCAATGCAACTCGCATTAGAGGCGGTTGACAGATACCGCACGCAGGCTTTTCCGGCAATAATCCCCATACCAAACCGCGACGGTTCACTCGGTCTCGGAATGCGGGGAATTACCGCCAACATAGAGAGGGCCATCGGGGCCGATATCCTTTTTGAGGGAGAAGGTAAATAATGGAAAATAAATCGAACAGCGCCGAAATCGTAAAAGTCGCCGGGCCGCTCATTGTGGCATCGGGCATGAAAGATTGCCAGATGTACGACGTGGTGCGTGTGAGCGACAAGCGACTCATCGGTGAGATAATTGAATTGCGCGGCGACCTTGCCTCAATTCAGGTATATGAGGAAACCGCCGGCCTCGGACCGGGCGAGCCCGTGTACACAACGGGCGAACCACTCTCGGTTGAACTTGCGCCCGGTTTGATTGGGGGCATTTTCGATGGAATTCAGCGCCCGCTCGAGACTATTTACAAGCTCGAGGGCGACCGCATAACCCGCGGAGTTGACCTGCCCAAACTCTCGCGCACAGAAAAATGGACTTTTGTCCCTGTCGCTAAAAACGGCGACCGTCTCGTTGCCGGCGACACTCTCGGAACGGTTGAGGAGACTCCCGCCGTCACGCAAAAGATAATGCTCCCGCCCGGCCTTTCGGGAACGCTCAGAGAGATAAAGAGCGGGGAGTTCACCATTGAGGAGACAATCGCCGTCATAGAGACCGACGACGGCAAGAATATTGAGCTACCTATGCTTCAAAAGTGGCCTGTGCGTCGAGGCCGCCCATTTGCCGAAAAACTCACTCCGGATGAGCCGATGATAACCGGACAGCGCACGATCGACACGCTGTTTCCGATTGCCAAGGGAGGCGTCGCGGCAATCCCCGGTCCGTTCGGTTCGGGCAAGACGGTCGTTCAGCACCAGCTCGCAAAATGGGCAGACGCCGATATAATAGTCTACGTCGGTTGCGGCGAGCGCGGCAACGAGATGACCGACGTGCTCATGGAGTTCCCCGAACTCAAAGATCCCCGCACGGGGTTACCTCTCATGAAACGCACAGTGCTCATCGCGAACACCTCCGATATGCCCGTTGCGGCGCGTGAGGCTTCAATATACACCGGAATCACAATTGCTGAATATTTCCGCGACATGGGTTACAAAGTTGCGATCATGGCCGACTCGACCTCCCGCTGGGCGGAAGCTCTCCGTGAGATGAGCGGACGTCTCGAGGAGATGCCCGGTGAAGAGGGTTATCCCGCTTACCTCTCCTCCCGCCTTGCAGAGTTTTACGAGCGCGCGGGAAAGGTCGTCTGTGTCGGCACAGACAAACGTCAAGGCGCGATAACCGCTATAGGCGCTGTGTCGCCCCCCGGCGGCGACACATCCGAGCCTGTTTCTCAGGGCACACTGCGCATAGTCAAGGTTTTCTGGGGCCTGTCGGCAACACTGGCATACAAGCGCCACTTCCCCGCTATTGACTGGCTGACCAGCTATTCACTTTATAAAGACACTGTCGGCGACTACTTTGACAAGAATATCGGAGCGGATTGGTCCCATCTCGTCATTGACACGATGAACCTGCTTCAGGACGAAGCGGAGCTCGATGAGATTGTCCGCCTTGTCGGCGTCGACGCACTCGGATTCAAGGATCGCCTCAAACTTGAGAGCGCCCGCAGCATCCGCGAAGACTATCTGCACCAGATCGCGTTCAATGAAGTTGACACCTACACCTCCCCGCAGAAGCAGTACGGAATGCTCGGCACAATCCATCGCTGGTATCAAAAAGCGTGTGAGGCGCTCGAACACGACGTTGTTTTCAGCAAGATTACCGCCATGGCTGTCATCGAGAGAATCGGGCGCATGAAGTACATTCCGGAATCCGAGTTTGAACAGAAGATAGCACAGCTCAATTCCGAAATGGATGACGAGTTCGCCGAGCTCATGGGAGGGGAAAACGAATATGCGTAAAGAATATAAAACAATTCGCGAGGTCGTCGGCCCACTCATGCTCATTGAGGGCGTCGAGGGTGTAAAGTACGATGAGCTTGTCGAAATCGAGCAGGAAAACGGTGAAGTCCGTTTCGGCAAAGTGCTCGAGATCAACCGCGACAAAGCTCTCGTGCAGCTGTTTGAAACGTCACAGGGTCTGAAAATTCTCACAAGTAAGGCACGCTTTCTCGGCCACGGAACTCAGCTTGCGGTTTCCAAAGACATGTTGGGTCGCGTGTTCGACGGAATGGGCGCCCCAATAGACGGCGGAGAACCCGTCATTCCTGAAAAGAAGCTCGACATCAACGGCTCGCCGCTCAATCCCGCAGCGCGCGACTATCCCGCAGAATTTATTCAAACCGGAATCTCCGCAATCGACGGACTGAACACGCTTGTTCGAGGCCAAAAGCTTCCTGTGTTCTCAGGCTCTGGTCTGCCACACGCCCAGCTCGCAGCACAGATTGCGCGCCAGGCGCGCGTCCGCTCTTCAGGCGAAGGGTTCGCCGTTGTCTTTGCGGCCATCGGAATAACGTTTGAAGAAGCCGATTTCTTTATCAGCGATTTCAGGCGCACCGGCGCCATCGAGCGCGCAGTGCTTTTCATGAACCTCGCCAACGACCCCGCTGTTGAGCGCATCGCGACCCCTCGCATGGCGATAACCTGTGCGGAATATCTCGCATATGAGCTTGGCATGCACGTTCTCGTAATACTGACCGACATCACCAACTACGCCGAAGCGCTGCGCGAGGTTTCTGCCGCGCGCAAGGAAATACCCGGACGCCGCGGATATCCCGGCTATATGTACACCGACCTCGCGTCGCTTTATGAGCGCGCCGGCCGCATAAAAGGCAACCCCGGCTCCATCACTCAAATTCCAATCCTCTCGATGCCCGAGGACGACAAGACACACCCAATCCCCGACCTTACCGGATATATCACCGAGGGTCAGATAATTCTCTCGCGCGAACTGCACCGCCGCAACGTCATGCCACCGATCGACGTTTTGCCGTCACTCTCGCGACTCAAGGATAAGGGTATCGGCAAGGGCAAGACCCGCGAGGATCACTCGGACACCATGAACCAGCTCTTCTCTGCTTACGCTCGCGGAAAGGACGCAAAGGAACTCGCCGTCATACTCGGAGATGCAGCTCTCTCGCCAACCGACAAACTGTATGCCGAGTTCGCGACACAGTTCGAGCTACGCTATGTCTCGCAGGGCTACAATACCAACCGCTCCATCGAGGAAACCCTCGAACTTGGCTGGGAACTGCTGAAGATACTGCCTCGCTCCGAAATGAAGCGAATCCGCGACGAATACCTCGACAAATATTGGCCGGTGAACGAGACGTCTGAAAAGGACATGGACTGACCCGACTAAAAAAGGAGTCTTTGCCGTGGCACAACACATAAATCCAACAAGAATGGAGCTGACGCGCCTCAAGCGCCGTCTCAAGACGGCCACTCGAGGACATAAGCTTCTTAAAGACAAGCGCGACGAGATGGTTCGCCGCTTTATCGAGATTATCAAACGCAACAAGCAGCTCCGTGAAGAGGTTGAAGCAAAGCTCGCAGGTGCGAGCGCCAAAGCCTCGATTGCGCGCGCCGAAATGGGCGACGCCGCCATGCTTGAGGCGCTTGTATATCCGATACGCAAATCGCAGATTTCAACAGGGCTTCGCAACATCATGAGTGTTGAGGTTCCGACAATTCAGATCGACGACATAAATGAGACACGAGAGCTGCCTTACGGCTTCGCTTTCACAAGCGGCGAATTGGACGCAGCAGTGCTCGATCTCGCGTCGCTGTTGCCCTCTCTCATTGAGCTTGCACAGCTTGAGAAAACCTGCAATATGCTCGCCGATGAGATTGAAAAGACCCGTCGTCGCGTCAACGCGCTCGAGCACGTAATGATTCCCGAGATGGAGCAGCAGATTCGCTACATCTCAATGAAGCTCGAGGAAAACGAGCGCGGCAACCAGACACGGCTCATGAAGGTCAAGGATATGATTGAGAGCGAGCGGCTCGCATCCAACTGACCTGCAATAACTGTTAACACTCTGAAAGGGATGGGCCTTGGCACGTCCCTTTTGTGATATTAACTGGCGTGGGTTACTCTGGTCTCCAACGTTGATGTTTTATAAGTATTTGAAATCTGCGCTTTTTTTCAGCCCCCTTCCGTTGACTTTCTGTCCTGTATTAGGCTATTATTAGACAAAAGTCCCGGGTTTGCACGTCAGTTTTTCGGGCAGACACGGGGCATTTTCTTTGAAAGAGAAGTGACTCACAAATTATGAATTTTTACATTGCAGCCAGTGTGTTTTCATGGAACAACCCACAGACCGCGGGGATTACTGCACTTGTCCTCCTCGGAATCATCGCCGTACTTTTTGTCGCATTCAAGCTGCTGAAACCTAAGTTTTGCAAATCGTCCACAGAAACGCTCGAGGTCTCCGCGCCGCGCGATGTGACAGTTGAAAGCGTTTGCACAAAAGACACTGTTAATGAGGGCGACGTCGTGCTCACAGTCGTTTCCGGCACAGAGCGCGGTGAGCTGCTCTCTCCCGCAACAGGAAAGCTCTGGATCAAAGTTGAGGTTGGCTCAATTGCAAAACAGGGAGATATCCTCTTTGTCATCGCAAAATAGTTGAGCTTTCACTCTCAAGTTCGTTTTTCTGGAAGGACGGGTTACCCGTCCTTTTCTGCTGCTCCAATGTCACAATTCCACCTTTGTCAATAAGTTTCTTGCTGTTTTTCTTCTCTTTAAATTTTAAATGCGGCAGCACTGTCGCTGTTATCCCCCGTCTTATTTTTAGATCCCTTTTGTGCGGCTTCTCTATCGCCATCATCTTAATCTGTGATGCCAAAAATCGGACAGCCGTGAGAATTCAATTCACCGTTAAGCAGAGTTTTCTCGCCGCCCCTGTACACACTTGCATCGTCTTTGAATCAAGCTGTTTTAACTACTTTTTGTATAATATTGCTGCATTCGCCTTAAAGTTTGGAAACTGATGCTTTTAATTCAGCATAGCTTTCAACCGCGATGCTGCGCGACTCGCCGCTCTGACACATCGTGAAAAACTGTTTGGTTGTGAGCAGTTTTTCCTAAAATTTCGGAACGCGTTTTTCCCGAATTCGCCTCGCAGTACGATTTTTTTGTTTCCTCTGTGCCATCTTTACGCTTTGACCACCTAACACTCGAATGTACGCTTCATAAAATGACAGCTCTCTGCGCTCTTCAACGCTGGGTTTTCGGCACAAAAATCAAGCATCATTGCAATATAGACAGGTTTGCTTGAATTTGATGCCGCCGTCCCGCAGTTCGGCTGATGTTCGCTTTATGTCGGTCGGCGCGAGCCGTTTGTTGGACTTCTGTTTTCTTTTGATCAGTGTTGCGAAAAAGGTCAACTTATAGTATAATTAAGCATTATATTAGATATTTGTCTCCGCTGTAAAATACTGCTTTCTCTGAAGAGGATCACATATGATATCCAAAAAGCCTCGCCTACCCGAGGAATGTCACGAAAAAACCGCGCGCACTCACAAAGACTTCAGCGCTAAGCTCAAGTCTCTTTTTCCGCTCTCGCTGGGCACAAAGATAATTGCGATAATCTGTTGTCTCGTGGTCATGGGGTCCCTGTCGAGCTCTGCGTGGCTGCTTAATGACTATGTGTTGACGACGGCGGAGCGGCGAATGTTTTCTGCCGACGTTGTCACGCGCAGCCTTTCGAGCAAGCTGCAAAAACAGTCCTTTACTCCCTCGGTAAGCTACAATCTCTCTCTCGTATACGCGTCAGTGGAGCTGGATTTAAGCGTCACTGTTGTGGATGAGTTCGGAGAAATTGTGACAGGTTTTCCCTTTGAGATTACAATAACTTCATCCGACGGGCATCCAGTGACCGAGATCGATGGGGATAAGGACGGACAAATTTATTTTGACGGTCTCGCCGAGGGCGATTACAGCGTACAGCTGGCTCCTGCGAGCGGATACATAATTCCCGCTGCGCCTGTTGTCGCAACCGTGCAGCCCAAAGTCACTTTTGAGCGTGTTGATGTAAGCGACAAGATCGTTCAGAGCGACACGATAAATAAAGCGGACGAGGATAAACAGTTTGGCGGCAACAACGGCGCCGACAGCGGTACATCCACTTTGCCAACTTCAAACACTGTTGAATTTGTCGAGTCGTCCAGCAAGAAAGAAACCAAAACCACGGAAAAGCCGTTGCTCGATGCGAACGGTAAACCCGTAATAAAATACACCGCGAGTCTGTCACCTGAGGGCTTCCTGCTGTTGGCCAACGGAACTGCATCTTCGCTCAAAGCAGTAATGGACAACGGATTTCTTGTCGGTGCGACGAAAACCGCAACAGCAGCGGCAGCGGCAGCCGCGCACCGCGGAGGTTTCATCGTTTCTCCGCTCAGCACGACAGCTCCCGCTGCGGGTGCCGCTTCGAGCGGTGGAGGCACAACCCCTGTCACCCCCCCGCCGACAGATCCTGTGGTCCCACCGGTTGAGCCGCCTGTTGAACCGCCCGTCGATCCCCCTGTTGAGCCTCCCACACCGCCAGCAACCGTGACCGTTACATATGATCTTGCAAATGGTGTTCTGGTAGCTCGCGACAAGAGCGAGAACATTGACATAAAAACAGGTTACAAGGTGACCGCAGTGCCCCAGACGCAGACTGTCACCGAAACGGTTACCACCTATTATGGCTGGCAGACCCTGAACGGCACAACCTATTATTTCGACAAAACCGGCAAAAAGGTTACCGGCTGGCAGGTTATCCAAAACGTAACCTACTTTTTCACAAATGAGGGTGCTCGAGGCGGAAGCATGGGCATCGACATCTCCGAATGGCAGGAATCGGTGAACTGGTCCAAAGTGAAAGCGGCCGGTATCGATTTCGTGTTTCTTCGTGTCGGATTCCGCGGTTATGGAAGCGGCCGCCTTATTGAGGATGGAATGTTCAAAACCCACGCTGCCGGAGCGATTGCGGCAGGAATCAAGGTTGGCGTGTACTTCTTCACCCAGGCAATCAACGAGCAGGAGGCGGTTGAGGAAGCCAGCATGTGTCTGCAACTCGTCGCCGGATATAAAATCGACTATCCGATTGCCATTGACATCGAGTATGCCGCGTGGAACGCGCGCACCAACGGCATGAACAACGCACAGCGCACCAAGGTCTGCGTCGCGTTCTGCGAGACGATTAGAAATGCCGGCTATAAAGCCGCCGTATACGCAAATAAATATTATTTCACGAGTATGCTCAACACGAGTCAGTTGGAAAGCTATGTAATTTGGCTCGCTCATTACACCGAACAGACGAGCTACGCTCGCCGTTACGATATCTGGCAGTATACCTCCACCGCAAAGGTTAACGGAATACCGGGCGGTGTCGATATGAATATCAGCTATCTCGGCTATTGATTATGTAATTTTCACACCACAACCCTCCATGCGGCATAATATGCTGTGACTGGAGGGTTGTTTTTTATGAGTAATTTATATCAGGACAAATGTGTTGTTCCAAGCCCACCCTATCCGGGTTATCCTCTGAAATACGGCAGCACGGGCAGCAACGTCTCGCTCATGCAGACTGATCTCAACGCGATACGCGAGTATCTTTACCCGTCGCTCGGATTTCTTAAAGTTGATGGAATTTTCGGTTATAACACGCAGAGCACCGTGATGCAATATCAGCAAATAAAGGGGATTGCTGTCGATGGGATAATCGGAGAAATTACATGGAATTCTATCGTAATCGATTTTTCCACCATTCCCATACCATCCACCGATGTATATCCCGGTTATCCTCTCTCTCAAGGAAGCACCGGGACTCCTGTGGTCACAATGCAGCACAAGCTCAACGGAATTCAACCGACGTACACTGCAATCAACGTTCAGGCAGAGGATGGGGTGTTCGGGCAGAACACGGCAGACGCGACGAGACGCTTTCAAAAACAATTTGCGCTAACTCCCGATGAGGTAATTGGGGAAAAGACCTGGTACGCGATAGTCGGAGTCCACAAAAACACAACCGCAGGGCAGCCGGCCAATGTCTTGACAAAATACCCCGGCTCTCCGGTGCAGCTCGGAAGCAGCGGAGACAGTGTGAGGTTTGTTCAGAGCTATATGAACACGGTGGGTCTCTCGTGGGGCACTCCGTTCACACCAGTGAGCGTCGACGGTCAATTCGGTTCTAAGACAAAGGCACTTGTCATCACGTTTCAAACACATTACTTGCTCAAGCCGGACGGAATAGTCGGCCCGAAAACGTGGTCGTCTATGATAACGCACTTTAACGTCGCAATCTGAATCATTCACTCTCATTCAGATGCTGTAATTCTGTCATCTATGCGCCGCGCTTGCAAAATGTGAGCGCGGCGTCACAGTTTATTTAAATTTGTCCGCTATAATGTCTAAAGATTCAATAATTTTCATGCGAGGCGTTTATGCCCGATTTTTTGACACACGCAATGTTCGCGCAGGAAGCTCTCGACTGTGGGGGTTTTGCGTTGCATTCCTGTTGCCTCAGGCACGCGAATTTGTTTCGCCTTGGCTCGCAGGGACCAGATCTGTTTTACTATCTTGAATATGTTGCGCCCTTGAGGGGCTATGGGAAAAGCGCATCTGCCCTGCATTCTCTCTCTCCTGTTGACGCTCTCGAACTGCTTCACGAGCTTGACCCGAGAGAAAAGGATTGGTCTTTGCAGTGCGCCTATCTCTGCGGTTATGCGGCGCACCTCTGCCTTGATCAAGCGGTGCATCCCTTCGTCGAACTCCGAGCGGCGGAGCTTTCGGAAGAGATTGGCATATCCAGGCACTGTGCACATGTGATGCTTGAAAGCCGATTTGAATCGCGCGCTTACTTTGAGCGCACAGGCAAACAGCCGTTTGCCTATCTCTTTCGCGCGGACATGCCGCAGTGCGATTTTGAGCGCTCTGCCGTTATTGACTCCTGCTGTGCGCTGCTCCGGCGATGTGGAAATTGCGAGCTTTCCCGCAGTACATTCGATTCGGCGCTGATCAATCTTCCGCGCCTCTTCCGTTTCCTTTTCAACGAAAACAATTCGGCGCGCGACTTTCTCGATTTCCTATTCCGCACCGCACATCTTAATTTCAGCGCGCGCTGGCGCATTAAACGGCGCTTTGACGGATCCATTGTGCCCTTCACCGAAGCTGATTATATGCAAAGCTGTGATCTCTACGACAAGGCACTTGCCGAATATCTACATCTTGTATCTGATTAGGCAAATCAATACTATATATTGACTTTTCTCTCGCGAACGAGTATAGTTTGAGCAACAGCTGAAACACGCAGACAATTGTGCACAGTCACGGAAGGAAGCGCTGAAAATGAATATCGATGTCAAAGGCGGGGAGATAACACCCCGCGAACAACAGGCATATGTAGATTATGTCTTGAATAAGCATCCACACAGCAAACTTGAGCAGCTCGACATCAATATAGACGGTGATTACGCTGAGCTCAAGTATAAATTTGAATCACAGCCTTTCGAGCGGATACGGCGCATAACGGGTTATCTCGTGGGCACGCTTGACCGTTGGAATGACGCAAAAAAGGCGGAGGAACACGATCGCCTGAAGCACACACTTTAGCTTCAATAGAGTTCTGCGCTGTTGCCGCCTATTTTCCTGATAATATTACACATGACACAACAAAATCAGACCTTAAAAAAACCGCCCTTTGATGGATTAATGCCATCAGTGGCGGATTTTTTGCGCTGTTTGTTCAATCAGATACTTTTTTCTTCTACCCCAAACCGACTTGCCCTAGGCGCTCACGATCCTGTATCTCTCATGAGGATTTTTAAGCTTCGTACGCTCAAGCGGCCGCCGCAAGTGTGCTTGATGTCCGGACTCGCCCTCTGACAATTGTGTGGAATTGCGTTCTGCGCAATTTGATTTTGCAAAAAGCACTGCCGTGTGAGTGAGCCCGGACAGCGGATGCTTGCCATAGTCTTCGGATTCGGTTAGCGGCGACATTTCACGCTTAGAGATCAAAACCGACGATCACATTTAGCCCTCATATTAATTTCGCTTATGTTTGAGAGACGCGCAGCAGCTCCTCTGCGAGCAGATGATCGACAACAAGCGTCCTAAAGTAACCGTTTCTTGCCGCATAAAAGATTGGCTCTGCCTTGTAGTTACCCGCCGCGACACAAATTGTGCGATGAACCTCTCGCAGTTTCTCGAGCGGCAACGCCACAACGGACATTCCCGGTCCAATAGGACAGCTCTGGCGTCCATCGGAAAAATACACCTGCGAGAGCATCTCACCTCGTCCGTCGGGGTCGGAGTCCGTGACGGAAAACTTGTCTGGCCCCAGCTCCTCTTTTAGGTACATGTCGTTGTACAGCGGGGGTGAGCCGAGCGAATATATGGCCGCATCCAGATGATTCCAGTAGTCCTGGATTTGCCTAACATTGTATGTTTCCGCTTCGGAAAATGCGTCGTTTTCCCCTCGCAGGCTCGAGATATTGAGATAATAAGTCTGCGATCCAAATCTCTCTCCGAAACGGCTCACATTTATTGATGTCTGCAAAAAGCGGTTGCGCAGCGTCATGTTTCCAACGAGAGGCAAAAAGATTCGTTCGGGATCGGGATGAACAAATGGCAGATACGGCGGGATGTTGTAAAGCGTCCGACCCCATCCGACTCCGATAGTTTTTGCGTTTCCCAGAAACTCGGGCAGATGTGCCGCCGCAACACTCGCAACGTCAACGATTAGCTGCTCTTCGGTTTCGTCGGTGCTCTCGTTGACAGAGGCGGGCACAACAATGGCGCGCTCGATTCCAAGCCGGCGACAAAGTTTTTCTTCCAGTCTGTCAACTATCGAATCCGTTGGCACATTAATTTCAATGTTGACAATTCCCGACGCGCGCGCTCTGTCGAGAATACGCGATACCGTTGAGCGCGAAATTTGTTCTTTTTGTGCTATTTCGTTTTGCGAAAGATTGTCTATGTAGTAATATCTCGCCACTCGGTAGACGAGAGCGCTATGAAACTTTCTATTCATTTTGTTCACCTCTGTTAATAGACAGGGCATTGCCTCCGAGCACAACGCAGTGATTCGTCAGCGCAGCGTGTTCGATATTTCCCAGTCTTATTTGGGCGCGGATTCTTTTGATAATGATCAGATTGCTGTGTTTGTCGACCTCTCATAAATCAATCGGTTGTGAGAAAAACGCAGTGATTCGTCAGCGCAGCGTGTTCGATATTTCCCAGTCTTGTTTGGGCGCGGATTTTTTTGACAATGATCAGATCTCTGTGTTTGTCGACCTCTCATAAATCGATCGGTTGTGAGAAAAACGCAGTGATTCGTCAGCGCAGCACTGAAAATATTCCTCTAGCGGCGTGTTTGATGTTTCAACCGCTTATTCACTCGCGGAATTTCTTCACCACAACCGCACAGTTTAAGCTTTTCTACATCTAAGATAGTATACGACAATACTGCCTGTGTCCACATTACAAACATGTTACAATCGCTTGCTACATTATTCATAAAATATTCACACGCCGATCTATGTTTATGGTAAAATAGACTTGACATAACTGGTATAGGCGAGTATCATTGTAGACAGTGAAATTATGTGCGTCACGGTTTTTCACCAATATAAGCAAGACTGACTTGTAATTCTTGAGCCTTACGCACCAAATCAACTATTTCACAGTACGGAGGCATGAAACAATGGTAGATCTTACAAAGATGAACAGGGACAATCTCGGCAAGCTGTTCGACTATGCGATACTCCCCAAAAACAGCACTGAGAAGAACGTTCGCGAAGGTTGCGCCGAAGCAAAGAAATACAACTGTGCGGCGTTTTACGTTTCGTCGCCTTTTTGGACTCCGGTCGTAAAAGAAGAGCTTGCGGGCACGGATATTCATGTTGCGTGCGGCATCAACTTTGCATGGGGCTCCGGCACCTCTGCTGTCAAGGCATTTGAGACCGCCGAAGCAATCAAACGCGGTTGCACAAGCGTCGACATGACAATGAATGTCGGTGCCATCCGCGACGCCCGTTGGGACGTGGTCAAAGAAGAACTGCACGCATTCCATGAGGCTGCGGCAGGGAATCTGACCAAGGCTATAATCGAAATCTGCTTCCTTACGGATGACGAGATAACCAGAGTTACAAAGATGATCGCCGAAGAGGGAATCAACTATGTGAAGACCTCAACCGGACAGTTTGAGGGACCGAGCATGAAACAGTTCATGGTCATGAAAGAAGCCGGGAAGGGCTCCAAGGTCGGTTTCAAGGTCAGCGGCGTCAAATTCCCGCGTCCGCAGAACGCGTATGCTTTCATCCTCGCCGGAGCGGATCTTATCGGAACAAGAGCAGCGCCCGAGATTATAGACGCAATCGACGACATGCGAGCCATTGGGCTCGTGCCGGCCTACAAGGGCTGACATTACCTGTGACGTGTGTGCGATAACAATCACGCATGAGAATACCCCCAACAAATATTTCAGGAGGAACAAACATGGGCAAATACTTAGTTGGTATCGACGAGGGAACGACAGGCTGTAAAACATGTATTTTTGACTTTGAAGGAACCATGGTCGGCACAGATTATCGTGAATATCCCTGCTACTATCCGGGTCCCGGAATGGTTGAGCAGAAATCAGAGGATATAACCCCTGCGCTCTTCGCTTCCTGCAAGGCCGCGATTGAGGGTTCCGGAATTGATCCCAAAGACATTGTCGCTATCGGACTTTCAAGCCAGGCTGGCCCGGTCGGTCTTCTTGATGAGAACGGCGACATGATCCGTGATTGGATAGGCTGGCAGGATGTCCGCGCTCAAAAAACCGAGTGCGACGAAATCCTCTCCAAAATTCCTCACGACGAGTATTATGCAATCACCGGCGATCCCCTCGGTTTCACGCTTGAGGCGGCCCGTCTCATTTGGCTCAAAAATCATGAGCCGGAAAATTGGAAAAAGGCCAAGCTCATTTCGACAATGCAAGACTATTTCCTTAAAGAGTTCGGTGCCGATGGTTACTATACCGACCTGTCCAGCGCATCGCGCGCTTCAAGCTGCGACGTAAACAATCACTGCTGGAGCAAGCGCATGCTCAACGACGTGTTTGAAATGCGTCTCGACCAGCGTGCAGAGCTGACCACCGAGTGTGGCCGTGTTGTCGGTCACATAAGCGAAGAGATGAGCAAGAAGACTGGACTGCCCGTCGGCTGCAATATCTGCGTCGGCGCCCATGACCAGAACTGCTGCTCGTTTGGCGGCGGCGCAGTCGATGACGGCACAGCCGTTATGGTTATCGGCACGTTCGGCTCCTGTTTCGTCGTTTCTGACACCCCGATTCGTGACCCGGCCAAGAAGCTCATCGTTAAGGGAAACCACGGCGTTGGCAACTGGACAATCGAAGCGTTCTCCAACACAGCGGCGTCCTCCTTCCGCTGGTATCGCGACACTCTCGGCGACCTTGAAGTTCTCAAGGGCAAAGAGACCGGAGAGGATCCTTACAACATCATGACCGCCACCATGGACAAGGACTCTGTCCCCGGTTCCAACGGAGTCACGTTCCTCCCGTTCCTTCAGGGCGCTGCAGGCGCGCGCAGCAACGCGAACGCCAAGGGCACTTTCCTCGGCATGAGCCTCGGAACCAAAAAGGCCGATATGGCTCGCTCGGTCCTTGAGGGCATCTGCTTCGAGATGGCGGATATCGTCTTCGCCGAAGAGGCCGCTGACATTGAAGTCAAGGCCGTCCGTCTCACCGGCGGTGCCGCAAAGAGCCCCTTCTGGTGCCAGATGCTTTCCGACATCCTCCAAAAACCTGTTCTGCTGCTTCAAACAAGCGAGACCGGTTGTCTGGGCGCGGCGCTCTACGCCGGCATCGGCTCCGGGATTTACAAAGACGCGCATGATGCAGTCGATCGCGCCGTCAAGGTTTCAAAGCAGTTCGATCCCAACCCTGCAAATGCCGCAGCTTACAAAGAAGCATTTGACGTTTGGTGTGCCGCATATGAGGCTCTCAACGGCCGTTTCTACAAAGCATAGTATAAATCCCCTAAAAGCATAGTATACTTTCCCTTTTGAGGAGGCGCTCTGCGCCTCCTCTTCTTTGTAAATTTAAAATTAACAACAAAGACTTGAATAAAAACCCCATTGGTTATAGAATAATACAGGATAGTACATGTATTATCCAAATTCTAACCACTTTCGTAACGGATTAAACCGTACGATACCAAACAAAGGAGACAACATGAGAAAAGCAATTATCTTCCCCCCAAAATATATTCAAGGTGAGGGCGCACTTGGCGATATCGGCTCCATCATCGCCCCTTATGGTTGCAAAAAACCCCTGCTCGTTTGGGGCAAGCGCACGCGCAGTGCTGCCAGTGAAATAGTTCTGAATTCCCTCAAAGAGGCCGGAATGCAGTATGTTGAGTGGAACTTCGGCGGAGAGTGCTCTCACGAAGAGAGCGCGTTGATCGAAGCCGCTGTTAAAAAGGAAGGCTGCGATATCATCGTCGGCTTTGGCGGCGGAAAATGCCTCGACGTTTCCAAGGGCGCTGCGGCTCATCTCGGACTGCGCGTTGTCGTCGCCCCGACTGTTTGCTCGAGCGACGCCCCGACATCAGCGTGCACTGTTTGGTACGACAAGGCCGGCGTATGCATCGGCTTTGACCTTTGGCCCACCAACCCCGACGTCGTTGTCGTGGATACCGGCATAATGATCACGGCTCCCGAGGCCATGCTTAAGGCCGGCATTGGCGACGCGCTCGCGACTTATATTGAAGCGCGCGCCTCAAACAACGCCCACTCGGCAACATGTGCTCTCGGTTCCCCGACCCTGACCGTTATGGCTCTCGCAAAGCTCTGCTTTGAAACGCTGCTCGACAATTCCGATGCCGCGATGCTCGCCGTCAAAGCCGGTGTGGTCACTCCCGCATACGATCGCGTTGTTGAAGCCTGCACATTGCTCTCGGGCATCGGCTGGGAATCCGGCGGTCTCGCAACTGCCCATCAGCTCGGCAACAACCTCACGGCGTTCCCCGAAGCCCACGCGCACATGCACGGCGAAAAGGTTGCGTTTGGAATCGTAACGCAGCTTATGATTGACCCCGATGTCGATATCGATGAAGTTTATGAAGTTGTCGACTTTATGGCAGAGCTCGGCCTCGCTGTCACATTCGACGATCTCTCAATGGGCAGCGTCTCGAAAGAACGCATCATGGAGTTCTGCGTTGCCAATACCGGAGAGGGCAGCTTCACTGCCAACCACAGCTTCCCCGTGTCCGCGAAAGATCTCTACAACGCAATGATTGCGGCCGACGCGTTTGGTGCTTCCCGCAAAGCCGAACTGAACTGACATTTTTTCGACTGAAAGAAGCCCGACATTGATTCTTCCAGCAAAAAACAGATATTAACCACTTAAGAACCCCAATCTCATTTTGTGATTGGGGTTCTTTTGAAGTGAGACAGTTGCCACCAAACTCGGCGCTTCATTGCGCAAACACAAGGTTTAATGTTCGGACAATGTCGGGACGCACAGTGTCGGCAATTTGTTCATCCGTAGCTGTCACTTGAAACTCGGCTTGCAATTTTGTCGGACAAACCGCAAATTCGCTCTGCTGTCAGATAAAATCCTTCGTCTCGAAAAATGCGAGGGTTTTGGACACACACCGCCGGTAATCGGCCTCGGTTTTGGCAAAAAATTTTTCCGGTTTCGCTATCGCTATGCCCCGCCGCGATTGCGACATCAGGCAAGATATTTGAGCAGTCCCTGCCACTCTGTGGTTTTGTGAAAAGACAATCGATTTTTCTGTACCTGTAACTTAAAATATCTGCCGTATGCGGACAGTGTCAGCAACCTGTCCATTTGCACAAAAAATGTTTGGGAACTCCGAGATGCAAAACCGCCCGGATGCGTCTTGAAAACGCATCCGGGCGGCGCAGTGTAAAACTGTTCTGTGCAGAACCTTTATCTGTTTCTTTAAAAGCGGCAATATTTGCTTTAAAGACTCTCGCGCATCTGCTCTAACTTTGAAAATTGCCGAGATTTTTACGCTTCCTGCTCGATAAAATCGCTTTTGGCCGCGCCACAAAGTGGGCACAGATAGCTGTCGGGCAGCTCTTCAAATGGAATTTCCCCGTCGTAGACATAGCCGCACAGCGGGCAGACATATTTTTTCTCCATTTCGGTTCTCCTTATCTTTTTGTGATACGTAATCTCTATTATACGACACATGCTCACAGGATTAGATATGGTGACAAAGCAAAAATCCTCTGCGCTGTTGTCGCATGACTGCGCTGATTGAACACACATGTATCGCTGCTATTATATCATATATTCCCCTCGCTTTCGTCCGATTTATAAATCGGCAATTTGCCGAATTTCTACAAGTTCAATTGATAGTTATTGCTAAACGATTACGATTATTCGATAAATGTCGCTTTAATGCACCAAATTAGTAAAGCGCAAGCCTTGGTTTTTTTGCAACCCTACAATATTACTCCCTGTGCGTTGACAGCAACCTCTCGGTGTGTGATAATGTCTTAAATCCTTCAAATGCGAGGAATTTTCTAATGACAGCTTTTGTCTTTTCCACGATTATTGCCGTAATTATAGCCATTATTGTCGCGGTACGACTTATTGTACTCTTTGATGATGGTGTTGGTTTTGCGGCTTAAAATTGCTGGACACGAGACTTAGCTGATTGAACGTTTCAGATTGAATCAGACAGTCTTCGGCAATTAGCCGAGGGCCGTCTTTTTTAATATACGCAGCCCAAAAACTATTAAATACGGAGGAAACAGAAATGAAGAGTCGGAAAATTTTTGCACTTGTCGCAGCACTCGTTATGTGTGTTTCAATGCTCGCGGCCTGTGGCGGCGGATCGGGCACAAAGGAAGACACCATTAAGATTGGCTTTATCGGACCGCTTTCCGGTGGAACTGCACAGTACGGCGAAGCTGTCAGGAATGGTGCGGAAAGTTATTTTAACGAGGTCAACGCAGCCGGCGGAATCGACGGCAAGCAGATCGAATTCATCCCCTATGACAGCAAGGGCGATAATGCAGATGCCACTGCTGCTTACAGCAAGCTTGTCGACATCGACGGCGTTTGCGCGATAATCGGACCGGTGCTTACCGGAGAGACTCTTGCGGTTGCAGAGCTCGCCGCTGACGACGGCGTGCCCCTCATCACCGCGTCCGCAACCGGCGACACGATCACCGATATTGGCGATTCTCTATTCCGTACATGCTTCAAGGATTCATTTCAGGGCACCAAAATGGCCGATTACATCTCCCAGAAGCTCGGTTACAAAAAGGTCGCAGTGCTCTTTAACAATGCCGACGATTACAGTGTCGGTCTTGCGTCTGCGTTCCGTGAGCAGGCCAAAAAGAACGGCCTTGAGATCGTTACCGAAGAGAGCTATTCAACTGATGACACAGATTTCAAAGCCCAACTGACAAACATCAAAGCAAAAGCTCCCGATGCCGTGTTCTTCCCGTTCTACTACGACCAGTGCTACATGGCGTCACAGCAGGCCAAAGAAATCGGTCTTGCCGTTCCCTTCCTCGGTGGAGATGGTCTTTCGGGTCTTTGCACCATTGAGGGCGTCGATCCCACAGTTATTGAGGGATACATCTTCTCCGACCACTTCTCCGCAGACGGCGGGAACGACGGCACAAAGACTTTTTCAGAGAAATACAAGGCAACCTACGGCGTCGAGCCCATGGGCTTCTCTTTCCTTGCCTGTGACGGAGCTCAGATCGTTGTCGAAGCCATCAAGACCGCCGGCTCAACCGAATGGGCTGACATCGTCAGTGCTATGAAGAACTCCGATATCGATTGTCTCACCGGTCACTACACTTTCGATGCCGACAATAACCCCATCAAAAAGTGTGCCATGACAAAAGTTGAGGGCGGCAAAAACGTCTTCGTCGAAATGTTCTAAAGTTTATTTAAGTTCCCAAAGGGACGTCAGTTCGTCCCTTTGGGAACTGTTTGACTGATGGCGGCGCACATTTTGCTTTTCACCGCCACTCGTCATCTGTCCATTTACGCAAAATTCTTCCAACGGTTAGGATGTGTTTGCATGACCTTGATATATCACCTGCTAAACGGAATACACGTGGGCAGTATCTACGCTCTCGTCGCGCTCGGGTACAGCATGGTGTACGGCATAGTCAAGCTTATCAACTTCGCGCATGGCGACATCATTATGGTGGGCGCTTACATTGCGTGGTATGTCATCAGCGTGCTCTCGTTGCCCGTATGGCTGGGAATAATTGCGGCAATTTTGTTTTGCGTCGTACTCGGCATGACTATTGAAAAAATAGCTTACAAGCCGCTCCGTGGCAGCGCCAGAATTTCATTGCTGATAACCGCCATCGGCGTCAGTCTGCTCCTCGAAAACCTGGCACAGCTCATTTTCAGCTCAACTCCGAAAACCTTTCCCAACTTTCTGCCCGGCGGAATCGCGTTCGGCGACCGCCAGATCGGGATGACAACGATTGTGACCATAGTCGTGTCGGTTCTGCTGATGATCGGACTCTCTTTCCTTGTCAACAACACCAAGATAGGCAAGGCGATGCGCGCGGTTTCAGAAGACAGCGATGCTGCCAAATTAATGGGCATAAACGTCGACAACACTATATCTTTCACCTTTGCAATCGGTTCGGCGCTTGCCGCAGTCGCCGCGATGCTCTACTGTTGCTCCTACCCGCAGGTATCGGCGACAATGGGCTCGGCGCTGGGACTTAAAGCGTTTGTCGCCGCGGTGCTCGGCGGAATCGGTTCAATTCCCGGCGCGGTTATCGGCGGTTTCGCCATCGGCATTGCCGAAAGCCTCACAAAAGGCTTTATCAGCAGCTCTCTCGCCGACGCGATTGTGTTCGGAATTCTCATCGTGACGCTGCTCATCAAGCCCACCGGAATCATTGGCAAAAACGTTGCCGAGAAAGTTTAGGGGGTTGATGAAATGAAAAACGGAAAGATTTCAACTCCAATTAAATATCTTATCAACGGCGTGCTGATCTTTGCGCTGTGGTTTATCGTGAATTCTCTTATTACAGACGGCGCAATCAGCCGTTACTACACTCGAATGATCATAAAGGCCGGTATATTCGTCATAGCGGCTGTCAGCCTAAACCTAACCTGCGGCTTTTTGGGTCACCTTCCGCTCGGTCATGCAGGCTTCATGGCGATCGGTGCGTATACAACAGCGCTCATCACCAAGAACCTGAATCTCGGCGGAGAGTTTTTAACCTTTCTTATAGCGTTGATTGCGGGAGGGCTCGTCGCCGCTGTCTTCGGCGTCATCATCGGACTGCCCGCGCTGCGACTTAAGGGCGACTACCTCGCCATTATAACTCTCGCTTTTGGAGAGATGATACGCGTTGTCATCCTGAATCTCAAATTCACGGGCGGCGCACTCGGCCTCAAGCAGATCCCGCGCTACACCAACTTCACCTGGGTGTTCGCGCTGTGCGTCATCACCATTTTTGTAAGCTATGCGCTCATCAATTCCAAACATGGGCGCGCAATCATCTCAATTCGCGAGAATGAGATCGCGGCCGAGAGCTGTGGGGTCAACACCACCTACTACAAGACGATGACCTTCACGATTGCGGCTTTTTTTGCAGGGATATCGGGCGGACTTTACGCTTGCTATATAGCGACCATAGCCCCGGGTGATTTCGGTTTCATGAAGTCGATCGAAATACTGGTGATGGTCGTTCTCGGCGGCATGGGCTCGATTGTCGGCTCGGTGCTCTCGGCCACGGTTCTCACCGTGTTGCCCGAGTTGCTGCGCGCATTCGACACCTACCGCATGATTGTCTACTCGCTGCTGCTCATCGTCGTTATGATATTCAAGCCCTCCGGGCTTATGGGGCGCTATGAGCTGTCTCTCGGCGACGGTTTGGACGCGCTGTTTGCAAAGATCCGAAACAAAGTCGGCGCCAAAACGCCTGCTGAAAAGGGGGATGACAAATGAAACCGGAAGCAAAACTCGTACCCCTTCCCAGTAACTCTTTTATACGCGAAGAGGATGTCGGCAAACGCCCGATTCTCGACATTCGTCATCTGGGCATAGATTTCGGCGGACTCATTGCTGTCTCCGATTTCAACATAGTTGTCGGACGCACCGAAATTGCGGGGCTGATCGGTCCCAATGGCGCGGGCAAGACGACAGTCTTCAATCTGCTCACTAACGTCTACGCGCCGACCCGCGGCAGCATCCTGCTCGACGGCATCGACACCAAGGGCAAGAACACCTGGCAGCTTAACAAGATGGGTATCGCCCGAACCTTTCAGAACATCCGGCTTTTTAAAAAGATCTCGGTAATCGACAACGTTAAAATCGGTCTGCAAAACGAGACCGATTATTCACTCGCACAGGCGGTCTGCCGTCTTCCAAAATTCTGGCGCAGTGAGCGCATTGCGACCGAGCGTGCACTCGAGCTGCTCTCGGTGTTCGATATGCAGGATCTTGCTGAACATGAGGCGGGTAGCCTTCCATATGGCGCTCAGCGCCGCCTTGAAATCGTGCGTGCTCTCGCAACCAACCCGAGTTTGCTGCTTCTCGATGAACCTGCCGCCGGCATGAACCCGAGCGAGACGAGCGAACTTATGGAGAACATCCGCAAAATAAGAGACACATTCCAGATAGCGATATTCCTCATTGAGCATGACATGAACCTCGTTATGGGTGTCTGTGACGGAATCGCGGTGCTCAACTACGGAGAGATTATTGCAAAGGGAACTCCCTCGCAAATCAAGAGCGACCCCAAGGTAATTGAGGCATATCTCGGAAAGAAGGAGGGCTGAATTATGCTGCGCATAGACGGAATCAACGTTTATTACGGCGAGATACACGCCCTTCATGACGTGTCTTTCAACGTTGAAAAGGGCGAGATAGTAACACTTATCGGGGCTAACGGTGCGGGAAAATCAACAGTGCTCAAGACCATTTCCGGTCTAATGCACTCTAAGACGGGAAGCATCATATTGAACGGCGAGGATATCACAAAAACCGAGCCGCATATCATCGTCAAAAAGGGACTTGCTCACGTCCCTGAGGGGCGTCGCATTTTTCTCAACATGACGGTTCGCGAAAATCTTGAGATGGGCGGTTACACCAACGCCGATGTCACCAAGGAAGATTACGAGGCCGTGTATGATCGTTTCCCGCGCCTTAAAGAACGCCGCCGCCAGATCGCGGGAACTCTCAGCGGAGGAGAGCAGCAGATGCTCGCCATGGGTCGCGCACTCATGATAAAACCGCTCATGATGATGTTTGACGAACCGTCTATGGGTCTTGCGCCCATCTTGGTCGAGCAGATTTTCGACATTATACGCGAGCTGAACTCGGGCGGGACGACGATTCTTCTCGTCGAGCAGAACGCGGCCATGGCTCTCTCAATCGCGACGCGTGGCTACGTCATTGAAAACGGACGTATAGTCCTTGCGGACGCAAGCGCCGCGTTGCTTCAAAATGACGCTGTTCAAAAAGCCTACCTCGGAGGCTGAGCCACATTTCAGCGCACCTCTTTATACAATTTCAAGTTCCTGCCATCCCTGTCCTTTTTATGGCACAGCGCCAAAAATTCCCGTCGGCCGCAGTGTTGTAGATACAATTTGAAAAATTATTTCAATGCTAAAAGACAGACACATCCTGTGTGAAATCAGGATGTGTCTGTCTTTGTTTTTTTACATAGAGCAGCGTGGAAGTTGTGGCCTTTCCCAATCACTTGCAGGATTCAGATGTTCTTCTCTGCCGCGGCAATGAGCTATGGAGCATTGTTGTTCACCGCAGTAATGCTCAAACAGGCTGTTTCCTTTTCCGCGTTTTTCAATGTGATATCGACAAAAATTGTATAGCCCGCTTGGGAGGGACTTTTATTTAATAGCATTAACGGAATATTTTTGCTATCAAATATCGCCTGCACAGTACCGCAAAAACGTTTTTACGGTTCTCTTCTATCATAACAAATTGGCATTTCTCCATCAGAAATTTCTCGCCCACATCTTGTTTGACTAAATTCAGTCTGCTGATGTTAGAGGATCTTATCAACGACACAACCCGGGGCGACTTATTGTCCGTGCTTGATAGCTTTCCCCACTGAGAATAATTGTGTACCGCTGAAAAGGTGATGGGTTGATGGGCCTGTAAGGTGTGCTGAAAGATGTATGCTGCGATCATATCTCGCCTGAAGCTTAAATTTCCTGAATTTGCACACTCCTCATCCTTGAGCAATCGCGCCCCTCAAATTTGTGCTTTATCCCCATCCCCGTCTCTATCTGCAGTTTTCACACACCAAAACGGTTGTTGGAACGAGCCCCTCAAATTTGCCTGTCCCGGTTTTAGAGCAAACGCAGCGAGAAAAGAAAGATTGCGGGCATGCTTTTTGCATACCCGCAATCTTTGAACCAAAATATCCCGCCTTGGGGCGGTGACTTACAGTTCCCTGAATTTGCGTGCTCCCCATCCTTGGAGCAAGCGCACCATGAACACCGACAATATGAGAAGAAGCGCAGTCACTATCATCGCAAAATTTCTGAAATCGAGGAAACGAGAGAGCAACAGACCATAAAAAGTTGAAATTAGTCCTATAAAAATCATGCTTCCGAACACCGGAATCATGGCTGCCATGCTCTGCTTTATAACCATCACGTCGTTCGGCGCATCGAGCTTGGGGAACAACAGGTTGATTACAAGCCCAAACGCCGTTACAAACAAACTGAGCGATGCAGCAAGCAGAAAAATAACCAGTGCATCGGCTGCGCTCATGGAAAGCGCAATTGCGAGCAGCAGTGTGGAAACTGCGGCAACCGGAATCGTCAGCGTAAGATTAAGTGCGGCCTTTGCCCCAAATATCTTGCGCACCGACAGCGGCGCTTCCTTGAGAATCCAGATTGTCTTTCCCTCAAGGCTTAATGAAATGGATGTGGTGCACGAAACAGCTATACAAAAGCAGATGGCTGCCGCGACAATCGGCACCGTTATCTCGGGAGAAAAGCCTCCGCCTCCCATTTGGGCGAGCATCTCATGAATCTTTGCGCGTTGGAACACCGCATAGACACTGCCTCCCAGCAGCATGACAAGTCCAAAACAGGTGTTGAAGAGATAGAGCGGTGTGCCAAAGAATCGTCCCATCTCTTTTTTAAAAAGTGCAGAAAACTGCGAGCGGTTTTCAATATGAGTCAGCTTATAATCGCTGCGCGTTGTGACACTGCCGATTCTGGTCAACGTCGCTTTGTATCCGTGGCTGAACAGCCAGACGACAATCACAAAAGGAACAATCGCAATCAATGCGAGAACTGCGAGCGCTCCGATATCTCCGAACACCGCTCGGCAAAAAAGCGCGAGAGGATACAGCGCTCCCGTTACCGCAGACATTTCCGGCACTGAATTGACGAAAACCGGAATAAGCGTGTTCATCTGAAATGCCATAACCATTATGCCGCCGAACATCACCAAATAGAGGAGATTCGCAACAAGCTTGCTTCCCTTAAGCTTCGCCGTCACAACGGTGATAATGTATCCGAGCACAAAGGTCAGAAGCGTTGATACGAACGCCAGCAACGCTGTGGATACGAGATAGAGCAGCAGAAAAACAGGCGAAAAGCGCTTTGTGTATATCATGTAGATCACGCATGAAGGCAGCAGCATAAAAGATATCAGGCAGAGATTCTCAATATACAGCGCAAGTGTTTTTGAAAGCAGCACCTCAAATGCGCTGACCGGAAGCGAGAGCAGCATATCCGAGTCTTTTCCTCCAAAAAGCAGTCCCCCCGCAGCAAACGCAGTCATGAGCACGGCAATCGACATTCCGACTATCGCCATCACAAACGGAAGCAGCTTGAGCTTGCCGACCGGATCCAGCTGAAGGGCAAACATCATGCTGTACACAACTGAAACATAGAGTGAGATTCCGCCCATAAATGCGAGCGCAGCGACCCCATTGACCGAACGTTTTTTCTTTCGCGCAGAAGGGGTCCGAAACGCGCTCAACATCGCAAGAAGGCTGATTCTCACGAGCGCCATGAACTTATTCATTGCTCATGTCCTCCTCGGCAAGTTCAAGAAACACGTTCTCAAGACTTGATTTGCCGACTATATCGCTCGTTTTCCCAACCTCTACGAGCTTGCCTTGCTTGATTATCGCGATCACGTCACAAAGTTTTTCTGCGACGTCAAGCACGTGCGTCGAGAAGAAAACCGCTCCTCCGGCAGCGCATATTTCGTGCAGATATTCCTTGACAGTAAACGCCGCTTTGGGGTCGAGTCCGACAAACGGCTCATCTAAAATCAGCAGTTTCGGTTTGCGAATCAGCGCCGAGATAAGCGCAAGCTTTTGCTTCATACCGTGAGAATATCCGCCGATGCTGCTGCCGAGACTGCCGGTCAGCTCAAATGCGTCGGCATATTTTTTTATGAGCCCCTGTCTCTCGTCTTTAGGTATCTCATAGATATCTGCTATGAACTCGAGATATTTTATCCCACTCAAGAACTCATAGAGGTCCGGGTTGTCGGGCAAAAACGCTGTCAAGCGCTTCGCGGCGACTGAGTCCGTCTTGATTGAATGTCCGTCAATATATATTTCGCCCTGCTCAAAATCAAGCACTCCCGCAACCGATTTAAGAGTGGTACTCTTACCCGCGCCGTTGTGTCCGATAAAGCCGACAATACTGCCGTCCTCAACGGTGAGAGAAATATCGTCAACCGCAAGCTTGCCGCCCGGATAGCGTTTCGTGAAGTGTTCTATCTTCAGCATTTGTCTACCTCTTATCTGTATTTTATACGAACACATTATACAAAACCGATTTTGTAAAATCAAGTAAACAGGCCTTAAAAACGAAGAGCGTGAGGCTTTTCGCTTCACGCTCTTCACTGCGTTATAAAAAGGTTTTATATCCTGTTTACATCAGTTCGAGTATCCTGAATTATAATTCTTGCTGTCAGTTTTCATGCGCGGAACACGATTGGATCGGTGTTCTTTTTATTTGTGACCTTCCGACTCACTATCCGATCGATTTTGCCACAGACATTTAGCAGATGGGGTTGCTCTTTATTTTTTGTGCTTTGCTTTGCGGCGTCCGAACACGATGTAGCCCACGGCGCACACTGCCACACCACCGCACACCGTCACGACAAACCACGTCCAGGCGTTCTGCTTTTCTTTGGTCGTCGGGTCAACCGAGAGATCGGTTTTTTCCCCTGGCGCGAGAGGTATCGGGTTGTCCGGTATCACAACGGTTTGATCGTTGTCAATCGGGTTTCCGTTCTCGTCAACAAGGTCACCGATAACCGTTTGCTCTGGCAGCGTCCCCGGCTCGACACCGATCTGAGCTTGAACCTGCTCGGGATTTCCGACAACAGTTATTCCCGGAGGAGTTTCAGCCGGCGTTCCCTCATCGATCAGTCCCTCATCGCGATAGAAATAGATATAAACGGTTTTGCTGTCGCCGTAATTGTGCACAATCCCCGCGCTCTGTCCGTTTGAGAGCACATACTGCCGCCCACCATAATTGAAGCTCGGCGGCGCCTGATGGGTCAGCACCTGACGAATTCCAACTTTATATGCCAAAGACTGATACATCATTTGATTTGTGATGTTGTTGCAATATTTTATAAATATATCCTCTGACGTCACCGCCTTGCCGTTTTCAACATAGTAAACATGATAGAGCAGCGTCGGCTCTCCTGCTGTGTGCGAGACGTTGGCGCTCTGTCCCTGCGCTAGAATATATTCCTTGGTGACGCCGCCCGCACTGAGACTCAGAGTCGTCGGGGCAACGTGAGTTACGACCTCTCCCGCGCGCGTCACCGCCGCAGAGACAGTTTGCAGCACGCTTCCAAATACGCCGTCCTCATACTGAATCTGTATGTTGTAGGGATAGCTAACCGTGGCGCCTGCCCGCTTATAGTTCGCAATGTATAGCCGCGTTGGGCTGCTGTGCACATGTTCAATGTAAGCTGTACTTGAAACTCTGTTGTATATAATTCCCTGCGCTGTTATGTATTGATCGAGAAGGTCTATACGTTTGGGATGAGTCACATCGTTAACGGACTCAACAAGCACCGTCTCAGTGTGAATATAGGCACCGGAGGCTTTGTCGACATAACGAACCGCAACATAGTAGCTGCCCTGCGGTATCTGATATTCCGAAAATGTGAAGCTGTAATCGCGCTTGCTGTCACCGTAGCTGTGCGTCACCGCCTCGGCGTCGTCGCGCTCATAAACGCGGTTGCCGTAGGACACGGTCTTGTCCGGAAGCGTTAACACGTCTCCCGGGTTCACTGTGCGACTCTCTCTGAAAATTTCAGCACCGGTTCGCGAATTGTTATACGCAAGCGTTATTTTATACGGTCTGTCGATCTTTTCGGCATATACAAAACCAATCTGCCTGTGCGAGGGATTGGCTGCCGCCTGTCCAAACGAGCGGTCATATGACGCGGCGCCTTGAAGTTCAAAGATCTTGCCTCCCAACATTATCGTCGGCGGTGCGGTGAACGTCTTTGTCCCGCCATTTTTGGTAACTGTCTGCGTCGTGCTCGGCTGCAACGTCTCAACCACGCCAGAGGAATTCGTGTATGTGTATGTCGCGCTCACGTAATAGCTCGGCTGTGCAACGGTATTTATGCCATTTTTTATCTCACCGTCTGCCGTATACTGTGCGATGTCGAGCACGACTCCTCCGGAGAAGAATCTGGCGTTCTCAACTGCAAGCAGATATCTGCCCTGAGCGGGAATCACTGCTGTTCCTGTTTTGCTGCCCGCCCCCGCAAGGCTCGTCGCCGTCCAATTCGCCGTGACAGCCGCAGCCCCCGGGTTGGTTATCTCGAAGAGCTGGTAATTCAACGCACTGTCCTCGGTTATCACAACGCCGTTGTCGGAATTCAGCGCCTCTCCCGACGGAATCGATACGACCGAAATCTCCGCTGCCGCCGAGGCTGCAGGAATAAATCCCGCACAAATCCCGACTGCCAGCAATATCGCGACAACATTTCTGCTATACTTTTTCATCTGCCTGCCCTTCCCATATCATACATCATCTTGCTTTTCACTGCGTGCATGTCTTTATATTTTCATTAGCCGCGCTTGGAGCGCGATTATGCGACAGTTTATTTGCGCTGAGAAACACTCTCTTCCCCGTCTCCCCAAAGATTCAAAACTGCCTTTCATCGCGGGTTCTTGTGACCTTGAGCTTTTTTCTGCATATTCAGGCTCTCCGAACAACGGTTTTCTCAAGCCATTTCTCTCTTCACCCGCAGTTTACGGTTTAATCAAACCGCGAATGAGCTGCTTGCTGCCAAATGTTTTTGGCTGTGAGGATAAATTTCAGCACCCATGTTGCAGGGCAGATAGCGAAATATCTGTCGTCCGAGAGCTTTCGAGCCGGCGGTTCCGACAATCCCGATGGGAGGTCGAGACGGCGCTCGTTTCAATCAGGTGGGCGGCGTTTCAGGTGCTTCTCTGATGTCCGAAATCGCCGTTTTTCTTGCTCTGCGATCGAACTCCTCGCTTAACACTCGTGACCTAGCTTTTTTCCGCAGTGTTGAGTTCTTTTTTCCGCCTGTCCAGCGCGACCCACAGGCACGCGAGCAGCGCCATTGAGGCGACGCCCATCGAGACCCAGATTGCCATGTCGTTCCAATCGCTCGTCTGAACGGTATACACACCGAGATCCCATGAGAGGTCAACGGTATTTCGGTTGAGATAGATCGTGCGGGTGTGGTAGTAGCTCACTCCCGATTGAGACGCTATTTCGCGGTTGCGAATCACTCCGCCACTTCCGACAACGTTGTTGATGCCGATCTTTTCAGGCGCTCCGTATTTTACAGCGGATGCCGCCGCGCCAACCCTGATCAGCCCGAGCGATTGCAACGTGCGCGTCACTCCGAGAATCGACGCGCTGTGCGTCTGATAGATGCCGTCCGAGTCGGACGCAAATGCACCGTTGCCGTTTCCGCGCTCGAGACGTGTCAGCGAGTAAACGTTGGGTATTGCAAACCGCACGCGGTAATATCCCTCGCGAAGGTTGTCGAAATAATACTGACCGGACTTGCCGGTATATTGCCGTGCCACCTCGACCCACGCCTTTTCATCGGCAATATCACCCGTAGGCGAATTGTTCATCTCGAGCATACAGAGTATGCCCTCAAGCACCATCTCGTCGTTGTCCTGAACACCATTGCGGTTGGAGTCGAACCAAACATAATCTCCGAGGGCAGACATCACCGTGACAAGTCCCATATCCCAACTGGGATCGGTTTTTCCGTAACCTAGGATAATCGGCACGGTTGGGTGTCCGTATCCCGTGATGTAGATGCTCTGCGCGTCGGAATCCAGCTTGCTGTCGCTGCCGGCATTAACTTGGGTGGCCTCATAGGTTATCGTCGAGCCGGGAACTTCGGGCAGGAAAATCACACGATACTGCCGTCCGCAGTCAAGCCCTCCCCATAGACCGTTAAACTCATAGCGCCCGTTTGCGTCGGTCGCTGTCGTCCCGCCATCGACCCAAATTCCGTTGGTGCCATCACGATACTGCAGTGTCACGCGAATGCCCTCTGTGGGCTTTTCGCCGGCGTCCTGTATTCCGTTGTAATTTGTGTCGAACCACACGTAGTCTCCGAGGCCGCTGTACAACCTCGCACCCGCGTCCCAATAATATTGCACCTCATCATATCCAAGCTTGATTGTCTTGGTCGAGCCGCTGTTGCGATTGCTCGAGATGAGCGCACAGTCGGAATCGAACATGTAGTCGGTGTTCGGATCTCCGCTCGCGATATTGGGGATAACTGCGCCGTATGGCACACCGTCAGCCGATAGCGGGAATTTGAAATGCACAGTGTAATCTCCGGGAACAAGCCCGCCGAAGAAGTATTTTCCATCTGCGCCAACCATGCTCTCTCCGAGCTTCATACCCGTGAGGACAGCGCCCGTGCTGTCCGTTGTCGCATCTTTATAAAGCGTGACAATTGTCCCCGGCAAGGTCACGCGCAAGTCCTGAATGTTGTTGTAGTTGGTGTCGTCGTATATAAATCCGCCCAACCCGCTCAAAACGACAAGTCCTGCATCATAGCGAAGATCCGGGGAATTTGCAGACGACAACTCGATAACATCGGTGCGGCGAACTGTATCGCTCGGGTCCATCGATTTTGACGCATCGGAATCAACCGCGTTGTCCGCTTCTGATTTTGCCGTTGTAAAGCTGTATTTTGGCGTGTATCCATCGTCCTTGATCAACATTGACGTATCAAACTCGACGACATATTTTCCGGGAACGAGTCCTTCAAAAAGATAATAGCCTGCGCTATCGGTCCCATCCGCCTCTGTTTTGTTGTGAGTGTACTGCGTTGCAATGGGCACTGTGCCGACGTTGCCGCTTGCATCCACCCGATAGAGCAGCACCAGCACGCCGTTCACGCCGATTTCAACTGCGTTTCCGAGGGCATCGAGCTTGAGGCCGTCATCATTCTGCACTCCGTCGCGGTTGACATCTTCCCAAACGAAGTCACCGAGTGAACACGGCTGTGCAAACCCCGCGTCGATGGTCCAATTCCGCTCGGCAGTGAGCGTGCGGTTTGCCATATCCTTGACAACATTCAGCGCGATGCCACTCAACTTGCGGTTCGCGTCGATATCGGAGTCGATAGCGTCATCCGATTCCTGATTTTGCAGTGTCGGAACAAGGCCATCGCTTGGATCACCAAAGGTGACCTCATAGTCAACGTAGACATTTCCTATGTAATCAGCCGGGTTCTTCGAGTCTTTTGGCGCACCGTCACGCGGCAGATTTGCGGGCAGGTTTTCAAATTTGTAATAGCCGTTCCGATCTGTCGTCGTGCTCGGATAGACGAATGTCTGCACAGCATTGCCAACTTTGTGTTCTGTTCGTGTCAGTCCGATCTTCATACCCTCTATCGGGATATCGTTTGCGGGATTCTGTATTCCGTCGCTGTCGACGTCACGCCACACGTAGTCTCCCAGCGCTCCGACGGGCAGTCTCATGTAAGCAAGCACTTCGTTATTCTCAACCGGCAGCATCACGCTGTTTGATCCGAAGGGCCGCGCTGTCGCCGCCGCCGAGTTTGAAATGAGCTTTTCATAGAAATCGGAGATATCTCCGAGCGCTGTAAATTCCGGCATATTGATCGAAAACTCAACAGCACACGAGTCGCCCTTGTTGAGCTTGGTGTCATAGGTGACTTCGTATCCCACCGCGAGGATGTCCGAGGAATCCTTGGGAGCGTTTGTCGTCCAGCCGTCCCAAATATTCTTGCCACCCGCAGCGCTGAAACTATAAAGCATCGGGAATTCGTCCTTATACCCCTGCTTTATGCGCTCCGCTTTCGCGAGTGTATGTCCGTCACTTGCGAGGTAGTAATAGACCGTCGTTTTGGCATTTTCCGGTGTCTTGATCGCGCTTGCAAGATTATATGTCGCTTTAACCCCTGCTGTTGAAGTCACATCGCCCAGCTCGGTGTGGCGCGCCGTGACGTTTTTATTGGACAATCTCACGACGTAGCTGTCACCGAAAAATGGCAACACGTCCACTATGCGCATTGTCTTTGTGTCGCTTGTGTAGTTGGTCACCGAGAGTTTGTAGTCGACACGACCGCCCGGGAAGCTGTTTGCGATCTCTCCCGCGTTCAGATA
This sequence comes from Oscillospiraceae bacterium, assembly GCA_036645935.1. GTDB lineage: Bacteria > Bacillota > Clostridia > Oscillospirales > Ruminococcaceae > JAUNBN01. Next base: position 54,429 of record JAVXNE010000004.1, read on the forward strand.
TTTTGAATCGAGCGCGCTCTTGACCTGTTTGACGATGGTAAGCTTGCTCTGGTCAGCCATGTTGACTGTTGTCTCAGCGAGTATATGGCGGTTTTCGAGCCGATCTGCCGTCGCTGTCGCGAGTGCGTCGAACTCCGATTGGTCAACCGAAGGCTCCGGCGTAATCGTGCCGCTCGGCGTGTTGTTATAAAACCCTATTCCGAGCGGGTTCTCCGCCGTTCTCGGCATTCTCTTCCCGCTTGTGAGGAACGATTCACATGTTATTTCGTGCACCGACGCAGGCTTGTCGTAGTCAATGCTCGCGCCGAACGAAATCACAGCAGAACCGCCCGCTGGTATCGCTTCACCAAGGATAAATACCAACCTCTCGGCGAACACCGCCTCACCGAAACTGTCCTTTTTGCCGGTATCGACCATCTCGCCGCGCACAAGTCTCGCAGCCAGCGGCGCACCGAAGCCGTCACGAATCGTGAATATACCCCCGCCCGAAAAGTTGGAGTTGTTTGTGACGAGCGCTGTGTATGCGGGAAGGTCAACTGTTATCAGCGGCTCACCGAATTCATAGCCCTTGGTGCTTGCATTTTTTGCTGTCACCGTAAAGTCTATCTGATCGCCGGGCAGGCAGCTTTTCTGCGGAGCCGTCATCTTCAGTTCTACCGGCACGAGCTCGGTCTTTTCGGACCTGAACTTGAGTAGGACGGGATTGCTCTGGCCGAAGACGCCGGAGTGCGGCTGAATCACAAGACCGGTCTGATCTTTTTTGGTGTAACTGTAATCGACCTGCGCGGTGTTCGTCAGTCGAATCACCTCGTTGTAGCGCGGGTCGCTCGAACGCTTTGCAAAAACCGTCTTGAAATCGAAGCCCGCAGCGCTGAAGTTTTTGCCGACCGCTCCGTTTGTCTCCGTTCCGATATATCGAATCCGAAGTCCCATAACATTGTCTCTGACTTTGGACAGATCAACGACTGCATAGTCGGATGATGTTCCTGTCTTTTCTGTCAGATTTTGCAGATTGACAGCGCGGTTGCCCGAAAAACTCAGCCAACTCGATGGCTCGGCGCTGCCGAGAGCCGCAAAGGTCTGATATTCGACAATCGCATCAATTCGTCCATCGGTGCTGTCGCTCGCTTTGTATATACGAACCTCCGTTATGTCAAAATCCCCATTCTTCGGGGCGATATTCACCCAGTTGTCCGGTGTTTGTTCATATTCAAACACGAGCGTCCGGGCGACACCCTGCGCGTTTTTAACCGTGAAATTATCGGTCACCGTGAAGTTTTCAAGCGGCAACGGGTTCTGTGCATTGGTGTAGTCATAAATTCCGAAACACACCTCGCGCTGCTCGAACATAAGGCTGCGCTGTTCGACATTGGGATCGGGTGACACTATTTTTTTGGATATTCCGCTCGGGAACAGCTTTTCATCCACTCCCTTGCCGTTCATAAAGCTCAACGTGTTCACGCTCGCGCTCGGCGTGTGCACAGGATACACCGTTATCTGCTGTCTCTGAGCGCTCGTGCCCACAATGCGCGGATCGAGAGAGTATCCCGCCGGCGCCTTTGTCTCGATAACATTATATACAGTGCCGCCTGCCTGTGCCGGAATCATTCCGGACAGCGCCTCACCGCTCGTATCGGTCACGAGCTTGCTGACCGTGTTTCCGTTACCGTCGAGCCACGTCACGAGTTCTCCGCCCGCTTTGTAAATCTCAAACTCCGCGCCCGCAAGGTTCGCGTGAGTGTCTTTATCCTGTTTTATAACCTTGATTTTTCCGGCGTTTGTGAAATCGACAATCTCACCTTTAAACACCGCGTTTGCCGTTGCACCGAAGAGTACATCAATACATATCGGGGCAGGGTTGAGATCATACCCCTGCGGCGCTTTCGTCTCCTTGACTATATACTCGCCCGGGCATACGTCGCTGAAGCTGTAACTGCCGTCCTTGTTGTCGGTTGAGGTCATAATTTCAGTTGCCGGGTCGGATTTTTCATAGAGCTTGAATTCCGCACCCGAAACTCTGACCTTTGTGGCGTTGGAGTTGGTGCGATCATACGCGCCACGTTTTGTGATCAAAATATCACTTTTTGCATCGTTGCGAACGACCACAGGCGCGCTCGTTATGCCAGCGTCAACCTTAAAGAAATATTCCATCGGTTTCCCGCTTGAATCGAGCTGCGTCACGTATCCCTTTGGCGATTCCGTCTCAATTATCTTGTAATCTCCAACCGGGACATACTCCGATATATAGACGCCCTCAACGCGCGTGCCGTTGATCTTCTCACCGCTCACCGTGAACGTATGTGTCCGTCCGGTCGTCGAAGTTTCCGGAACAAACTTCTCGTAAACTCCTGCGCTGTTCTTCTTGTAAAGCTCAAACGTCGCACCGTTTATTGCTGGGTGTGTGCCGTCTGACCCCTGCTTTTCAACGATGAACTTTCCCTTGTTGGGACTGTTTTCAATAACGTTATCGGTCTTGCCTTCAAGAACATCCGTCGCGCCGCCACTCGTAACTGTCGCCTTGAACACTTCGGTGCTCTGCGCAAAGCCGTATACAGTCGCTGTCTCTTTAATGTAATATGTGCCGGGGATAAGATCGTTCCAGACGCAACGCCCGTTCGCCGTTTTCTGCGTGGTCCCCGATATTGGAATGATGTCGGCGCTGTTTGTGAACAGCGCAAACTCAGCGCCATCAAGCGGAATCATCTGCTCAGAAACAGCTCCGGTACTGTCCTGCGTCTTCCACTTGCCCACCTTTCTGATCTCGAGACTTCCCCTTTCAACGTTCACCGCTGTCTCGGCAACATCTCTTGAACCGAGATTGTCTGTCGTGACTTCAAACACCTTATCGGACATAAGATATTTTGCCGGTGCATAAAGCTCGCGGATATAATAAGTCGTGTTGGGATCAAGCTTGGAGAAAGTTGCCCAGCCCTGTCCTGCTCCGGCAGTGCTCACTGTCGTCGCCAGTTGCAGCGCCGCCGCGTGATCACCCTGTTGGGCAAGCGCCTTTGTGGCGTAAATTCCGAACTGAATACCGCCTAACGGTCCGCGCTCGTGCACGGTGCCGCCGCTGTCGTATGTCGAAACTTTCTTGATCCTGACCGACTGATATTTCTCGTTGGTTATCGGCGTGCCGGTCGTGTCTGTTATCTGATTTGTCGAGACCGTGAACGGCCCGTTTATCGTCGCATCGGGCTTGTATCCAATGGGCGCAGCAGTCTCGCGGAGATAATATTCTCCGGCGGGAAGCAGTCCCGACATGCCGGTTCCGAGCCCCGCTCCCGAACTTTCGGTTGTTATTGTCATCTTGACGTTGCCGACGCGAACCTCGTCATATCCTCCGCTCAAGTTTTTCGTGAGCAACTCGAACACAGCGCCCGGGAGCATTGTCCCAACGTCATTTTTGTCGACTTTCTTTATGAGTAACTTGCCATAGTGCGTGTCGTTGACGACATTGAGGCTCTTGCTGCTCCCAAAGTTAAGCGCCTGCCCTGCATACACCTTTATGGCAAAGGGTGTGAACCAGGCAGTGCTGAACTCCGGTGTGTTGGCACTTCCGACCGAAATCTCGCCCAGCCAATACTCCGTCCCGCCGTTTGCCTCGGTTTTGGCATCAATGCCGATGAATGTCGCACTGCCGTCCGCAAGCGTAGTGGACTTATAGAGCGCGCTGTCTTCCTTCGCCGCCCTGGCCTCCTGCTCGCTCGCAAACAGGCCAAAGGTCACTCCCGCAAGGTTGCGAGCCTCATTTTGCGGCGCGAACAATCCCGTCTTTTTGAGTTTTATGCTCGCTTGCGGGTCGTTGGTTATCGTGTGAAGGTCAACCGTTGTGCCTTTGATGGATATCTCAAACTCCCGCACCCCTGCTGCGCCCGAGGGTACGGTGTATCCGATGGACGCACACTCAACTATCTTGTATTTTCCGAGCGGTAGCAGCCGCGAGGTGTAGCTTCCGTTTCTCGTCTGGAATGTCTCCTGCTCAGTCCACAATCCGTTTTCCATTTTGAAAAGCTTAAACGAGGCGTCCACTTTTGTCGTGGCGCTTATTGAAGACACTTTTTTAAATGTAAATCGTCCGCCGTTCCAATAATTGCTGACGGGGTTTGCGAACAGCCATGTGTTGGGTGAGTTTGTCCCTGAATCCACGCGCACATGCCACTCGTACACCGCGCCGGGATCCATCTCATACCCTGCGGGAGCCTTGGTTTCAGCAACAATGTAATCTCCCGCGGGGAGCGGCGCCGAGAAATACTGTCCGTCGGACACTGTGAAGTTCAGCTTCACTTCGCCGCCCTTGGTGTATCGGCAGCTGCTGTCGTGAACATGTGCCGTGGCAGAGCCAAGACAGTTCCCCTGCCCCTGTCCTGCGGCTTTGTACACCGTAAACGTAGCACCGTTGATATCTTCTACGTAGCTGCTTCCGAGATATCCCTGCTTTTTAATTTTAATGCGCCCGTACTCGATGTTGACTATCGAGAGCGGCTTGTTTGTTACGGTGTCTATCAGCTGCGCCACTTTGCCCGCCATAACAACCTTAATGGTGTAAACAGTGTCGGAGCGCGTGTAATTTACGGAAGGCACTATTTCGAGCGCATAATATATCGCATCGGTGAGTCCCTTAAAGGCGAACTTTCCATTTTTGTCGGATTTCTGCACGTCCTTGATTTCGGGATAGGCGGTTTTAAGCGCTTTTATCTGTGCCGCAACGTCGCCTGAGGGATTGAGAGGGTTTGCCGCGAGATAGGCGTTGACCTTGTCGGCTTCATCCTTTGACTCGAATAGGGAGATGTAAGCGTTAGCCAGTCCTCTGCCGTCTTGATCAACCTTGCTTGCGCCAACCCCTGCAGTTTGGCTGTAATCAACAACTGAATGTTCCACCTCACTGCCAGCCGCGAGCACGACCGGTCCTGTCCACTCCTGTGTGAACTTGTAGCCGCTGGGCGCTTCGATTTCTTTGACAAAGTATTCCAGATTGCCCGAGGCGCGATCGCCGTCGGTCTTGAACACGGGCAGATCGTTCAGCGTGACACGCCCTCCCGTTGTTGAAACCGCTTTGACAAGCACAAGCTCCTTGCCGTTATACGTCACTGTGTCGCGCGGGATCTCGCCTGTTAGCAAAGTGCGGTAGATCTCGAACTTTGCCTTGCCCGTCGTTATGAGATTGAGCGAGCGATCGATCTTCGCTATTGTGAGCCGACCCACATAGGGTTTGTTCTCAAATCTCACGGTGACTATCTTTGTTTGCTGATCGGTCACATTGATAACTGCGGCCCGCTCCGCTCCCGCCGCAAGATCATATCCGTCAGGCGCTTTAATCTCCTTGACCGTGTAGCTTCCGGGCGCGATGTATCCTGTCATCGCCTCTCCGTTGCTGTCCGTCACCAGCACGCTCTGAGCCGTGCCGTTGGAATCCAGCCAGCTCACGCGGGCGCCGTTCTGCTCATACAGCTCAAATTCAGCTCCCGAAAGTGGTATGTTGGCTATTAAATTTCCGTTTTTATCGGTCCAGACGCCCTCTTTGACAACCTTTATTTTGCCCTTGGGCTGATTTTCAAAGACGTGCGGGGCGGTCTCTCCGGTAATCTGTCCGGCAACGACGGAACACTCAAACGAATTCGCCGCACCGATAACATATTCCTGTCCGTCCGGATCCGGTTTGACTGTGACTTCGACAAGCTTGTAATTTCCCTCTTTGAGCTTGCCCGACACTCCAATACCGTTCCAGTGCTCTGTCTCAATGGTTCCGACAGCCTTGCTCATGTCATAATTTACTGAATCGAGCGGAGTTGCAGCATAGACATTGAAAATCGCCTTAATGCCGTGTCCCGTGTCTGCCGAACTGACCTTCTTTATTCTGATCTTTCCATAGTCGGGCGCGTTGGATATCTTTTTAACGGCGTTTTTGACCGTTTCTTTCGCGGTACCCTTGTAGTACACTGTGTTGTCTCCGGATTTCAGCACGACTTCAATCGGAGTTGTGTCAATCTTGTAGTCGGCCGGCGCTTTGGTCTCAACAAGAACGTATTTCCCCGCCACAAGCTCGACGGGATTGCCTGTTGAATCTAGCAGTGTGCCATGCCCGTCTGCACTCGTGACAATCGTCCCGAGCACCGGCGAAGAGACCGAATCCCTGTAAACGTTGAACTCGGCACCTGCAAGTGCGGTCGTCGTCCCGCCGAAATCTCCCTGTTTGAGAATTTCAAGATGCGCATAGCGGGTGTTGTCAACAGGCACGGTTGCAACGCCGGTGTTTGTTTTAATCATAATTCTGCCGCTCGGAATGATGTAACCTCCGGCAGTCGGCGCCCCGATTTCCTCAATCCAGTAATCGGTCGAGGGAATGAGCCCGTTTATAATAAACGAACCGTCTGCGAGCGTTGTGAAAGGCTCTGTGTTTAATTTGTTTCCGCCTGTCGCGGAATCATAGAGGTCAAACTTTGCGCCCTCAAGATATACAGTCTTGCCGAGAAGCGTATCGGAGTCGCGCTTGATCACTTTCACTGACACATGACGAAAGTTTGTAACGTTGATCGTGACCGTAACCCCGTGATTTGCGCTTTGCAGCGATATATACTCGCCCTGCTTGTTGAATGTCGCGTCGCCCTCGTGGTTGCCGTCGGGGTCGGAAATGCCGGTGATACGCTCAATCGGCTCAAAATCGTTCGAGATTGCGCGCTCCTCGATATAATATGTCCTGTCGGACGCAAGCTGACGGGAATAAGCAATGCCGTCGTTCCCTGTCTTCACCGTGTCCGCGAGAGTTCCGTCGGAATAATAGATGTCGAACTCAACGTTTGCGAGCTTTGTGCCCAAGTTGTCTTTTTTGATTATCCTGATGCGTCCGTAATCGGTGTCGTTGTAAACCAACTGCTCGGTTTTTGAACCGCCATTCACCTCAACCACAAAGGGGGCGAGCACGTTGTAGCCCGAATTGGGGTATTTTGCATTGAGAGAGCTCTCGACCTCACTCACAAGATAGAATCCCGCAGGCAGCAGCAGCGCTCCCTTCGAGCCGTCGTTGATCGGTTTTCCCGCTCCGTCGGATAGCGAATAAGACGCCTTACCTGTCGCGTCAATGACTGTCGTTATTGCGTAACTTGCAGCCCCCACCGCGACAGTTCCGCTCTTGTCACACGGCCGCACTGTAAATTCAATGCCCTCCAGCGCGAGGAAATTGAGGCCGATCTGTGTGCCGTCAAAGCCGGCCGTCGTGCCCCACCGACCATATTTCAGCAGTGCAAGGGTTCCATATGGCACGTTTTTGATGTTTTCAGCGAGCGCGGTCGTCGTACGCGGGGAAACGTCGACCGAATACCATATGTCGCTGCCGTCCGTATTTTTTTCAATTGAATATCCGGCGGGTGCGCTCTTCTCTCTGAGCCAATACTTTCCCGCTTCGAGCAGTTCGGACGTGTAAACGCCGCCTGCCGGCACTGTTATCTCAGCTATCTTTGTGCTCTCTCCGGCAGGACGGGAACTGCTCTTGTGCAGCTCAAACACAGCGCCTGCAAGTCTTTTGGCACTGTCTGTCGCATCGACCTTAGTGAACGAAAATTTGCCGAGTGTCGATGTGTTGGTCACGGTTCCGACACCGTTCACAACATCGAGTCCGACCGTCTTTATCTCGCCGCCCTTGAGCGTTACGGAGATCGTTGAGGGATTAATTCCGTTAAAGCCCTTGCCGCTGTATGCTTCGGGCACAGACGTCTCTTTTATGGTGTAGGTTACTCCCGCCTTGGATGCGGGAACCCCCTCGAATCGAACAAGGCCTGCAGCGTCCGAAATCGCAGTGAAGTCCGCGCCGTTCTTCTGAATCGCAGCCCCGTCCTTGTCGCAGAGCGTAAACTGCACGCCGGAAAGAACCTTTGCCGCGGTGTCCTCGAAGCCCTGCCCTTTCTTGTAAAACAGAATCGCACCGACTCCGTCTTCCGTCGCTTGGTTGACTACCTCGAGCTGCTTGGCGGTCTTTTCCGCCCTTTTTGCGTCTTTGAAGCTCACGGTGCCGTCCGATGCAATCGCGACCTCGATATAATCGCTGTTGACATATCTGTAGTCGCCCGACTTTGCAAATCCTGTCGGAATCAGCGTTTCCTTGATATAATATGTGCCGAAGCGCAGGTTCTCAAACGCGAGCACCCCGCTCGGATTCTCCGACATGACCGTGCTCGTCTCAACGGGCGCGACAGCGTTGTTTTTGATGTCTGTGGCAATTGTTCCGTTCATATCCGAATAGAGCGTGAACTGAGCCTTGCCATAAGCACTCGCAAGAGCGGCATCCAACGGCCGCGCGTTTTCATCCCCGAGTTTTATGTACTTTCGCAGCTCGAGCCGCACCGGTTTTGTGGTATCTTCCGGCCAGCCGAGTTTCACCGACGCATTGTCGTCAGTCGTGCGCTCACTCTCGCCGATCAGCTTATACTTCAGCTCCGCGGTGTTGACAAGATCGTATATCTTAGCGTCCTGATTTGAAGGGGTCGCATACTTATCGTTGGGGTATGAGATTTTCAGATAATATTTGTTTTCGATGGAATATCCGGCAGGCGTGTCGTTATGTCCCTCAGCGGCCGCTGTCAGATGTTTTGAAATTGCGACGCTGTCGAGCGATCCGTCGGGCTTTAACGCAAGCTTGTAATCTCCGGGTTTGGTCGCAGTTGTCTCGTGAAGCGGAAAGCGTGTGCCTTTCTCATTGACCATTTCGAGGCTGACGAATGTCGCACCTCCGTCCGGAACGGGCGCATCCGGCAGCTTGTCGCTAAGGAGATATCCGCCATAGCTTGTGGCAGCGCTGTCGGTATCAAACGCAAGGCGGCCGAAACTGTCATAACTCGTGCGCGAAGTGTCGGGATTCCCACCTGTGTCGAGTCCGACACTCGCAAGCCCTGCCATTATCTCATATGTAACAAAAAACTTGTCTTTGTCATTGCCCGTGCCTCGTTCTGTCTCCGCAGCGACAACGCTTTTCCTCGTTTCCCACGTCTCGGCGGCAAGACATCTGATTTCCGCTCTCGCGGTCTTCGCGGTTATCTCCCGCGTTGCGCTCTCGCCGTTCGGAAGATATTTTGCGGCAAGACCGCTCTCAAAGACTGCGGTCTCTCCGTTTTTCGTTGCGGTATTTTTAAAGCGAGCTTTGAAAGCCACCGTTCCGCTAAGGCCGGGAGCCACAGGACTCGCAAAGATGAAATTGATGTATTTCTGTTTCGCGGTTTGGTCATAAAACTCATAGCACGCCTGAATGATGTCGGGGCTGTAAAGCGTGGGGTCAATCTCTGTCTCAACGTTTTCAGGAACCTTGACCTTGATTACCGGGAGGACATACTCGGAACTGTCATCCATCGGATAAAACGCAAAGGATGACTCGACCCAAAAAATCTTTCCACTCTCGGCTTCTGTTATCTCATCGCTCTCCGCGCTGTCCCCGCCGCGAACGCGCGTGAATAGCTCGACGTTTTTGTTGTCGTCATAGCCGTGCACAAGCGCGGTCGGCAGCAGCGTCATAATGATGACCATCGTCAATAGAAGCGAGAAAAACTTCTGCGTCATCTTTTCGATTTTTTTCATATTAATACCCCATTTGAAATCGAGTTTGATGCTCCAGCGTGTCGCAAAGAGCCAGTGTTTTCCTTTTATCGTTCAGGCCTGTCCTCTAATAAATAATTACAATACGTTATCGTTACACTATTATCTTAACCGCGTGTAATGTTATGTCAATCACATATAAGGCCAATGTCAATATAACACATGTTTGGTTTGGATTCTCTTGTTAAATTTTTGCGGGTGATATATACTGCATTTAACTCTAACCTCAATTTCTTCAGATGTTTGTATTTTCGCAACTGTCAGTTTTATGGCAAATGTTAATTTTAAACCATTATAGCGAGGGGAAATTGTGCAAAACAGAGAAGATTATCGATTATACATTAATTTGTTGGGAAGCTTTAAAGTGAGGGCTGACGGGCGGGATATTTCCGGTGTCCGCGCCCGCACCAGCTTGATGTGGAAACTTTTCAAGTACCTCGCAGTCAACCGTCCCCGACCGGTTTCGACCGAGCGGCTGGTCGACGCTCTGTGGCCTGACGACGAGTGCTCGGACCCGCTGAGTGCACTCTACACCCTCGTTTACCGGCTGCGCGGAGTGCTCGAGAGTGCTGTGGGAAAAGACTGCAACATGATTTTATTCGACAGTGACAGCTACTCTTTCTGTCCTGACATGTGCTACATAGACGCGGACGATTTTTCCTGCGAATTTGAGCGTTCCCTGCTTGAGGACGATGAACATGCGGTACCCCATCTCGAGCGGGCACTCGCGCTCTACCGCGGAGACCTTCTCTCCGAATCTTCAAATGAGAGTTGGCTTGTTCCGGCCGCGAGCGCCGTTCGCATTCGCTTCGTCACTGTGGCCTCGAGGCTCGCCGGGATTTATGTGGCCTCGGCTAAGTTTGGAGAGGCGGTGCGTGTGTGCGAGCGCGCGCTGCAGATTGACCCTTATGAGGAGGATTTTCATCTAAGTCTGCTCGAGGCACTGCTTGGCATGGGCCGCGTCTCTTTAGCGCTCGCCCATTTTGAATACTACACTGTCGCTCTGGGCAGTGAACTCGGCGTTCACCCGTCCACAAGATTTGACACGATCCGTGAACGACTGCGCTCACACACAACGGAGAAGGGACGCGACCTCCCCTCAATAATCAGCGCACTTGATGCATATGACCCTGAGGATTGCTATCCCATATACTGCAACGTGGACACTTTCGCCAAGATATATCATCTGGAGCGCCGCTCGATTGACCGCACCGGGCAGTCAATCTTCCTCGTGTGTGTACAGTTCTTTCCTGTCGGCAATGCGCTTCTTGATGACTCCTCACTCGCAGAGATAACATCGCTGATGAAACGCGTGGCCATCTTCGGTCTTCGCCGGAGTGACGTCATTGCGCAGTATAGCAGCACTCAAATTCTGATGCTGCTCATGAATCTCTCCCTTGAAGATTGCGGCGTTGTCCTTGACCGCTTCAAAAAGAGGTTTTTCTCTTTTTACAAGGGCATGCCCATCTCTCTTAAATACAACTGTGAGCCGCTGCGCGCACCATTTTCCGGCGGTTGAGGCAAAGTTATGCGATCTTTCTCACATAGACATCTGCCGATTATAGCGACGGCCGTGCTGATATGTGCCCTCGCTGTTTCGGCGTGTTCATCTGAGGACGAAACCGACAAATCCCCCTCGACGTCAGAGACAAACACCTCCGTCTCAAACGATTATCTTGCAGAGCGCTCTGCCGCAGTTGCAATGCCAAAAGAAACAGGAACCGCGCTCGTGCAAAACGACTACATCTCAATTGATGCAGGCAACGCAAGCTCAGGGTATTTCATCGTGCGCTGTGAGGATACCGGCGGGCGCAAGCTTAAGCTCGGTGTCACAAAGAACGACAAAACATACTACTATGACATCGGCGGCAGCAAAGACCCTTTGTGTTTTCCATTCCAATCGGGAGACGGCAAATATGCGATAACCGTCCATGAGCAGGTGGAAGGTGATCGTTATGCAACCGTGCTCTCCTCAATTGTAACCGTCGCCCTCACGAGCGAATTCTCCCCCTTTCTTCTGCCAAATGTCTATGTGAATTACACGCCTTCTTCGCCGTCGGTCCGGTTCGGATTTTTGCTTACACAGGATTCCAAAACCGATCTTGAATCGGTTGACAGAATTTTTTCCTATCTTGTCACCTCCATCAAATACGATTATTCCAAGGCCGACGACGTTGCGAGCGGCAAGCTCTCGGCGTATATCCCAAATATAGATGACACTCTCTCGAGCAAAAAAGGAATCTGCTTTGACTACGCGTCACTTTTTGCCGCGATGCTTCGCTCGGAAGGTATCCCCGCGAAACTTGTCATGGGATATGCGCTGCCTGAGGGCGTTTATCACGCGTGGAACATGATATACATACGTGACGTCGGCTGGGTGGAAAAAGAGATCTATTCCGACGGTAAAAACTGGCAGCTCGCCGACGCGACTCTCGCATCAACGGGAGCAGACGCTGCGTCCTACCAGCCGATAGACGAATATTGACAGTCTGCATCATAGCGCAAAAGGAGCGTGTCTTCTCATGAGCGACAACAATAAAATGCTCGAGCCCTCACAGCTTGCGGCGTTCTGCCGCGACGTTTCGATGTTGATCGACGCCAATATCCCACTGCATATCGGCCTTGCGACTGTCCTCGAGACAGTGCGCGCAGGTTCTCCGCTGCACAGCGCAATTTCGAAAATTGTCGAGGTCATGCGTGACGGCGGCAGATTGTCCGAAGCGGTGACGAGCAGCGGGCGCTTTCCCTCACATCTCTGCGACCTTGTTGCAACCGGTGAGCAGACCGGATCCCTCGATGAGATGATTCGCCGTCTCGCTGCCTATTATGAGCGGCTCGCACAGTTTAAAAAACGAGTTGTAAACGCTGTTGTTTACCCTGTGATGTTGCTGTGCATGATGACTGTCGTAATTGTGGTGCTCATCAGCTCGGTGCTTCCGATTTTTGCGGATGTGCTCTCCCGCTTTGACTCGTCGGCCTCCGCGAACACGAGCAGCGTGATGAATATGAGCGTGGCCGGCTGCACCGTTATCCTCGTGCTGCTGATCTTTGCGCTGCTGCTCATCGCAGTCTGTTTTATACTCTCTCGCAGCGCCAAAGGCTCTGCCGCGCTTCAGCGATTACTTTCCCGAATCCCCTTTGCGAAGCGCGTGATGTACAACATTGCTGTGGGAAAATTCACATCGGGTCTTGCGGCGCTACTCGGCTCCGGATTCAATCTTGAGGAATCGATCGAAACTCTGCTTCCCTCAACGGACAATGACACACTAAAAAGCAAGCTCGACAATGCGCTGACAATGATGCGAAACGGCGAGACACAGGAGCTCGCGCTCGTCAATTCCGAGATCTACAGTGAGGATGACAATCACACACTGCGCATTGCGGGGCACACCGGAGTTCTCGACTCCGCAACGGAAACGCTCGCCACCCGGTGCGACGAGCGAGTCGCCGAGCAGCTCGAACGCATGAGCGAGCTGGTTGAGCCGATTCTCGTCGCGCTGCTCACGGTGATTGTGGGGACGGTAATGCTCGCAGTGATGATTCCCCTCATACGCATCATGTCAGCCATCGGCTGAGCGCGGGAAAGGAGCCTTGCATGAAAGGCAGCGGTTTTGAGCATATTGGTCTCATTTCAAGCTCGATAATTTTTGTGGTTGTTGTCGCGCTCGCACTCGCGGGAATATCATCGACGGCATCTGCGGGCGAACGCAATGGCCTCGCCGAAACCGAGCATTCGATTCGCCGCGCGGTCGTTGAGTGCTATGCGCTTGAGGGATGCTACCCTCCCGACCTTAAATATATCGAAAACAACTATGGAATACATGTCAACCAAGAGCGCTATCTCGTGCATTACAGCGCAAACGGAGGCAACGTTATGCCCAAGATAATCGTCGCAGAAAGACGTTAAAAGGAGCGGTTTTATGCGCGGATATGAACAAAATAGATTCCCATTTGACATGGTCTTTTCATCCGTGCTCTTTTGCATGTTCACTGTCATCTCGCTTGTGCTCATCGTCGCAGGAGGCAGTCTCTACCGTCAGATAAGCGACAATCTGTCATCTGACTATCTCGTGCGCACTGCGCTCTCCTATGTTGCGGGAAAGGAGCGATATAACGCAGCCGCGACCGCTTTGATTGCCGACAGCGGCGCTCACGAGACACTCATTTTTCGCGAGAGCATCGACGGGACGCTCTATGACACCTCGATCTGGTTTGAAGACGGCTCGGTCCACGAGAGCTTTACCCGCACGGGAGACCCTATTCCCGAGGGCGCTGCCGCGATTTTTGAGCTTGACAGTTTTGACGTCTCAATTGATGACAATCTGTTGACCGTGCGCGCCTGTGCCAAAGGCAAGTCACGCGAGTGCTCGCTCTGTGTCATCCCCGAAAGCGAGGCGTCAACATGAGCTGCGGAAGATCCAAGAGCGGTGTGTTTCTGCTCGAATTTGTGATAATGCTTCTCGTCTTTTCGCTGGCAAGCGCCGTTTGCATACAGCTTTTCGCAACCGCCCGAACGCTTGAACTGAACGCCGCCAAGCTTGACGAAGCAGAAGCTGCGGCGACCACGCTTTCCGAAAAGCTCAAAGCAAGCGACGGCTCGGAACCTTCTCTTCACGATTGCGCGGGGGAGAATTTCACCGCTGCCTACGACGCCGCATGGAACACCTGCACGCCTTCCGCTGCGGTTTACACCGCCCGCACACAGCTCTCCCGCGAGAGCGGAGCAAACGGGGATTATCTGTATGGTGTCATCGTCGTTTCGTGCGGCGATGAAAAGATATATGAGCTTCCGTTCGGCAGTTTTTACCCCAAAGGAGGCGGAGAGGCATGAGAGAACACAACCCTTCGGGATTTCGACTGAACGGTCTCTCGATCGTTCTCATGCTTGTGCTGTTGTGTCTCACGGTTTTCGGGGTACTCTCGCTCGTCACCGCGAAGGCAGCCGAAAATCTCAGCCGCAAAAACGCCGTCCATATTGAAAATTACGCCGCATGCGATGCAAGCGCTCAAAAAACACTCTACTTGATACGCGAAGCTCTCGGGTCTGCAACGCCCGATTCAGAACTTGGGAATCTCGGCGCTTCGGTTTCAATAAACAATCTCGGGGATCGGACAATCATCTTTGAAAGTGAGAGATACGGCTCAATGTCAATATCGGTAGCGCTCATCGCACGAAGCGACGGCACGTTCGATGTGCAAAGCTATCGACTGCTCACCGACATTTCCCGCAGCAATGACACAGCGTCACAGATTGGAAGTTGAATATGGAAATTACAAAAATTCTGAAATCCGCAACAGAAGCCAAGGCGTCCGACGTGATAATTATCAGCAACCAACCCATCTCCTTCCGAATAAGTGGCGAAATCGTCCCGCAAGGTGAAGATAAGTTGCGCCCCGACGACACCCAGGCGCTCATTCGGGAGATTTTCGCGCTCAACGGTGAGCTCGATTTTCATGCATTCCGACACAGGGGTGATGCGGATTTTTCGCTGTCGGTCGCCGGAATCGGGCGCTTTCGGGTCAACGCGTACAAGCAGCGCAATTCTTTCGCCGCCGTCATCCGCACAGTGCTCGTTCGCGTGCCGTCCCCGGAGGAGCTGCACATCCCTGCCGAGGTCATGGCAGTGTCGTCGCTGTCAACGGGTTTTGTGCTTGTCACCGGCTCGGCCGGATGCGGAAAATCAACAACGCTCGCCTGCCTCATCGACAGGATTAACTCCGAGCGCAACTGCCACATAATCACGCTTGAAGACCCCGTGGAGTATGTCCACTCACACAAACGCAGCATCGTGAGTCAGCGAGAAATGTACCTCGATTCCGCAAGCTATTCCGACGCACTGCGCGCCGCACTGCGCCAGTCTCCCGACGTCATTATGCTCGGAGAAATGCGCGATTTCGAGACGATTAGAATCGCAATGACCGCTGCGGAAACCGGGCATTTGCTGTTGTCGTCGCTGCACACAAGCGGTGTTTCTAAATCTATAAATCGAATAATCGATGTCTTCCCGGCCGAACAGCAACAGCAGATAAGAATGCAGCTTTCGATGGTCCTCGAGGCCGTTGTCTCCCAACTGCTGCTCCCTGCCGTTTCCGGAGGGCTTGTGCCCGCGTTTGAGGTCATGCGCGTCAATCCCGCAATCCGCAATATGATCCGCACAGGAAAGATCAAGCAGATAGACAGCGAGATCCACGCGGGCCGCTCAGAGGGCATGGTGACAATGGACGCCAGCATAGCCGGACTGCTGCACGACGGTCTGATAACAGAGGATATCGCTGCCGTCTATTCCACAAATTATCAAATTTAGAACCACTCGGGTTCATTTGCCGTTGCAACGCGCTTGACTGCCGCTGAACCGAAATCGTTCTGTCTGTCATCAGCACGATACACCCGTGGGGCATTTATCTTGTTGAGTTTTTGAACTTGATTCAGTTTTCTTGCTCTCAAAGAGCCCCGCGTGTGAGACTTCGATGTCGACTTTATCCCATCGCAAAACCGCTTGATCTTATGTTTCCTCATTTTGGAGCCGGACTGCTGCACGACGGTCTGATAACAGAGGATATCGCTGCCGTCTATTCCACAAATTATCAAATTTAGAACCACTCGGGTTCATTTGCCGTTGCAACGCGCTTGACTGCCGCTGAACCGAAATCGTTCTGTCTGTCATCAGCACGATACACCCGTGGGCATTTATCTTGTTGAGTTTTTGAACTTGATTCAGTTTTCTTGCTCTCAAAGAGCCCCGCGTGTGAGACTTCGATGTCGACTTTATCCCATCGCAAAACCGCTTGATCTTATGTTTCCTCATTTTGGAATTGAAGAATAAAATCACCTCTAACTGCAATAATCCGTTTTGCTGATATCCCACGCTAACGCAGTCTTTTGCTACCCCCTGTCGGTATTCAGCCTGTTCTTCGCATTGCGATACGTGAGGATTTTCCCTCTCACTGCATGCCGCCCAAAACTCCGCATCTTCATTCTTCACACGAACAAAGCGACAATCACAATCGTGATTGTCGCTTTGCTCATGATGCACCCTCAGCTCATGCAACATTTGGTCCGACGCATCCAGAATCGGTCTAATTCTGATGTGCCGACCCGCGGGATTCCGCCTCAAGCACGGTGTAGGCAACCTTGCCGACGAGCGTTTTGGGAAGCGATTCGCGGAATTCAAGATCATACGGTATCGCGTATTTTGCGATGTTTTTCTTGCAGTAGTCCAGCAGTTGCGTACGCTGTGCATCACTCGCTTCGTAACCCTTTTTGAGAACCACATACGCCTTTACTTTCTGGATTTTGTACGGGTCGGGAACGCCGATAACACAGCTCATCTGAACGCATTCGTGCGCGTCGAGAATGTTTTCAATCTGCGAGGGATATACGTTGTAGCCGCTTGTGACAATCATGCGCTTGATGCGCTGTTTGAAATAGATGAAGCCGTCGCTGTCCATGACACCGAGATCTCCGGTGTGCAGCCAGATGTGCCCGTCAATGTGGCGGCAAAGCGTTCCCGCCGTCTCTTCAGGGTGGTTGAGGTACTCGAGCATTACCGACGGCCCGCAAAGGCAGATTTCGCCCTCCTCGTCGTACGCCACCTCTTCAACCGTTCCCGGCTCGCAGATTTTGTAGTAGGTGTCGGGATAGGGCAGCCCGATACTGCCCTCACGCTCCTGGTTATAAGGGGTAAGGCAGCTTGCCGTGACGCACTCCGTTGTCCCGTAGCCCTCGCGCACGTGCACCTTTGATCCGTGCTCATCGAGATATCTGTCAATCTTCTTTTTGAATTCTATCGAGAGCGAGTCGCCGCCCGAAAACACGCCCATCAGGCAGTCGAGCTCAACGCCGTCGAGATAATTTGTACGCGTGAGCGCCTCATAGAGAGTGGGGACGCCTGCGATGAAGTTAGGGCGGTTCTTTTTTATGAGCAGTGCGTATTCCTTGACGTCGAATCGGGGAACTAGTATTGACTGTCCGCCCTCGACCATCATCGTGTGTATGCAAACCCCGAGACCGAATCCGTGAAACACCGGCATGGCGGCAAGCATACTTGTGCCGCATATCTCGCAATGACTCATTTTGGCCGTCTGCTTCGCGAGAGAGTTGAAGTTCAAGTTGGAGAGCAATATTCCCTTTGTGACGCCGGTCGTCCCCCCCGAGAAGAGGATAACCGCAGCATCGCAGGGCTTCTTTTTGACCGCGTAGTTTTCAATTCTGTTTCTGTGCCCGCGTGCGACAAAGTCGCTCCAGTGCAGGACATTGGGGCAGCGCGGAACTCTCGGAACCTTGCGGCCCAACGTGAGCGCATATCCGACACTCATAACGGGGGTCAGCTCGTCTGCAACGCTCGCGACTATCAGTCTTTCTATCGGGCGTTTTTTCTGAACGTCGATGAATTTTCCATAAAACGCATCGAGCGTGACGACACATCTGCTCTCAACCTCGTTGAGATAAAAGACGATTTCGCCCTCTGCAGACAGCGGGTGTATCATCGACGCTATCGCGCCGATTCGGTTGAGCGCATAAAGGCAATAAACCGCTTGCGGCACGTTTGGCAGGCAGATGGTCACCCGCTCACCGGCTCTGACACCGATTGAGATAAACGCCTTTGCGGTCGCTTCGATCATCTCGGCAAGTTTGGCATAAGATATTTTGCGTCCCATAAAGGAAAGCGCCGTGCTCTTGGGATTCTTTGCCGCGGTTGCGAGCACCGCGTCGCTCATTGAGCCGTCGGGATATTCAAGATTAAAGGGCACATCGCCGTAGTTTTCCAACCACGGCGTTTTGACATTGCTCATATTTTCATCTGTTGCTTTCATTCTCTATACCTCTAATTCCAGCGGCTCATTCATCGGTCTGTCAAGCAGTTCGGGTTCAGACAGAAGTCGCCTCAATATTCTGATTGATTTTGCAAAATAAACCCCGTCTGCCACCCTCTCGTCTATCGTGAACGATAGCTTCAGCGCCTCGCGCAGCTCGCACGAGCCATCGGCGTTGTAGTAAGGATGTTTGCCCTTCTCGCCTACCACACAGAAAAAGGAATTAGTTCCCCAATTGGTCAGGTGATGGTAGTCGGCGTTCATCTTTATGCTTCCGAGATTTGCGATGAATGCACTGCAATGATAGGGGTCGTCGTCGAGCAGCGAGCTTGGCAACACACCGTGATACTCCATGCGGTTGATCGCCCAAACGAAAAATTTGATCGCAAAGCGCGGAAAACCCGCAAGCGTTGCCATAACATCGGTCGCGCCGTCGGTTGCCTGTTCCTTGCGCACTTTTGTCACAAAATGTTTAACCTGCCCGTAAACCTGCGAAAGCGCCGATTCCTCGGCATTTTTGTCCACCCGCACAATCGCGAGCGCCTCGTCCGACTCGTCGCGGAATTCGCGCTTGACGACAAATGAGAGCGAAATCTCTTTTTTCTCGTAATATCTGTGCCCTGCAATGAAGCTGTTCATTCGTGGGCGAAGCGCCATAGTTTTCGCTATCGCAGCGCAGATTGCATGAAAAAATGTGTACTTGAATTCGGGGTTGTCCGCGTTCTTCTTCGCAATATAGGCGTCGAGCGCCGCAAGCTCAAACATCTCAGCCAGTACTGCCTCGTTTGCCGTTCTTTCCGGAAGAAGATATGGCATGAACACGTGCATCGGATCAAGCCCGCTGATAAACCACGCGTCCTTGCGATCCTTTCTGTTTTTCTTTTTCTCGGTAGGCTGCATTGTTCCCTCCTGTATTTTGCAGTTTGTTATCCTGTACCCCCAACCATGTGCATATCGTCACGCACAGGTCCGGGACAAGAACTTGTTCCTGAGCGCAATGCCCGTTCAATGGCCTTGAGAATCACCTTGCTCGACAGTGTCGCACCGGTCACGGCATCCACATTAATGTTTTGCTGTGTGAGCACAATCTCAGGCAAAATCTCCGCCGCTGAGCCGCGGGTGTTGTCGTGCTGAACCAGCTCTATCCTGGCTATCGCGCCATCCTTCACCGTCACGAGAACACGCGCGCTAGCCACATCCGATCGGCACGCACCTTCGTACACGCCGCTCGGAACATCGCTCACATCGACATTTTTTATCTCGATAGCATTGATGGTCCTGCGACAGGCAATCTCTTTTTCAAGCGTAGTTTTCGAAACAATGACGCATATGAAAACAAATATCACGAGAAACGCATAAAGGAACAGAATGCCTCTTTTTCCTCTGTCCTTCATTACATGCGCCTTCCTTTAAAATATTTGCGGGTATTATTATATCACAAAGCGTTAATATCTTAAAACCAATTGTCGATAATTGCCAATTTATCATTCTTTTCGGCATGGCGCGCACGTCCTCGCAAATCCTCGTTCTGCTTGTTCTTTCCCCGTCAAAAAGAAAGGGCATGTCCAATGTGCAACTTTGGCTGTGTTCGGAATACAATTCGTCTTTAACGTTAATTCCAAATATTTCTCCCCATTAACGCTGTCTGCGATTGTATCTTGTCGAAGAAAGCAAAGGCGCTGCAATGGGACAGAATAGGCTCTCTTGAACTCTGTCTCGAATAATTTCCATGTCCGTAATCTCTCTTTTCAGTTAGCGCCCCTCGAGACATTTGCATGTTTGTTGTGCAGTCCGTCTGTGGCTCTTAATATAGCCAAGACGTGAAACCGCTTTTGTTTGGCAGTGATATCACAGATCTTTATGCAAGCTCAAAATTGATCTACTGGAAAGGATCATTCACTCTTTCTCTTCCACCGCTCCCCTGTGAGAGAGCAGCGCCTCGAGATCGGATGAAGTGAATTCCGAGTGTTCAAGCACACCGTCGGTGAAAACGGCAAAATCCAGAGGCCAGCCGAAATCGTTTTTGAAAAGCAACACCGCAATGCCGCCCGGGGCGAGATAGCTTGTGCCGTTCACGACAATCTCGGAACTATCGGGTTTTCCGATGACGTCATAATTCCCCAGAGCTTGCGAGATCCGCGCACCCTCACCGCTGCTTTCGGTAATCGGTTTTCCGCCGCTCGAGAGCCCTGCGAAGCACTCCCCCGCCTTGGCGCTCACAAATCCCATCGGAAGGAATGCCGCCATCTGTGTCTCGTTCGGCTTACCCGCTACCAACACCGTGTAGCTCGAATCGGCCGCAGCGCGTGAGAAAAATGCCGCGGGGTCGACCGTCGTTATATCGGTGCTGATCTTTGCCTTTTGATCAAATTGCTCTGCATCGGCATCGCGCTGTGCTGCATCGGCAACCTTCACGCGCGAGCGCAATGTGTAGTTTTTCTCAAGAAACGCACCGACGTCGCGCGTCACCTTGACCGCGCCGCCGTAGTTGGTGTGGCCTATGTCCGAAAGATCACTCGAGCGGTCTATTCCGACACGCACCCCGTCCGCGCCGTTGTAATTGAGAATGTTTATCTCCCGTTCTGCCGCGAATTCCTTTAGCCACGAAAAAATACCGCGCTCGACGTCGTTGCAGGCATACGGAGAAATTGTCAGAAGCAGCGGAATATTCTCGCGCTTTGCGAGGTTCGCGATCAGCTTAAGGTACACCTGCGCGCCGATATACGGCGGGAATTGCTCGGCGGTTTCGGAAAAATCATCGTCGTCAAACGCTTCGGTTCGAGCGATCAACTCATAACCGCGCATCATCGATGGCCGCGCGCTCATACCCTCAAAAAAACTTCCGTTTGCCTCTTTCCAACGGTAATGATAGCGGACTATGTTGAAATATTCGGCGAGCGGGGGGCTTTCAACCCCAAATGCCGCGCTCGCCGCCATCATTTCATAGAGATTGGGGGACATTCGCAGCTTGAACCCCGCCGTCGCGTTGTCGGAATCGATCGCAGAGGGCTGTGAGTAGGAATGCCCGTAGGTCATTCCGAAAAGCTCAAGCACTATCACGTCGGGCTTCTGTGTTTTGAGCGCCTCTCTAATATAATGATATGTTGTCCACATGGGCTGGTTGGGGGAGAACAGGTTGTGGGACGCAATTCCGTATTCACTCCACAGCGTCGCAGGTATATAGGTCGCGTTGACGTGTGATCCCCCGACAAAAAGCGCGCTCACACAGCCGTCCGGCAACGCGTAGAAATCCGAGACACAGCCGTCCTTTTCCCTGAGCATCGCCCCAAGCCCCGTCAGCATAATGCACACGAGGATGACAAAGGCAATCGATTTTAAAATACGTTTTCTCTTCATATAATTACTTCTCAAAATTGAAAGTAGATGAACGGCGCGGCGTCGTATGCAGGTCCATACACCCCGAACACGGCGATTATCGCAATGCCCACCAGATAGAGCGACCAGCGAGCCGCTGTCGGCAGAGCGACGAGTTTTTCGCGCAGGTCTGTTTTGTGCGCGAATGCATCGACCGCCGCGAGTGTGAGCAGCGACGCTAATAAAACGACCATGTCGGCGCCGTCCAGCCCGAGCGCAAACAGATTGGCACGCGGGGCAAAATCCGTGAAAATCAAGCGTATGATACCGACGGCCTGCGAGACGCTGTCGGCGCGAAAAAATATGAACGCGAACACCACAAATGCGAACACAAACAGCCCCTGCACAAACTTATATATGAGCGAACGCTCAAGCCCCAATCGCGAGCGCAGCGTTGCTCGGAACTTTTTCGTCGCCGCTCCAACAGCGCGAGCGACTCCGTGCAGCAATCCCCAGCAGACAAACGTGAGGTTTGCACCGTGCCAAAGCCCACTCGCAAAAAATATTATGAGGATGTTTATGCACCCGCGCACGAGGCCTTTGCGGTTGCCACCAAGCGGGATATAGAGATAGTCGCGAAACCATGAGCTGAGGGAGATGTGCCAGCGATTCCAAAAATCCGCAAGGGAAGTTGCAAAGTACGGCGAATCAAAGTTGCGCATAAGCGAAAATCCCATAATCTGCGCCGAGCCTCGTGCGATGTTGGAATATGACGCAAAATCGCAGTATATCTGAATTGCAAAAAATACCGCCGCAACGAGCAACGCCAGCCCGCCGACATTTTGCCAATCGTCAAAAGCCTTATTCACAAACATGGCCACGCGGTCGGCGATGACGAGCTTTTGAAAAAAGCCCCACGCGATTAAAATCAGCCCGTCCCGCATGTTTTCATATTGAAACCCCGGCATGGGGGCGTCGAACTGCGGCAGCAGCCGCCCCGCCCGCTCAATCGGTCCCGCGACCAGCTGCGGGAAAAAGCTCACAAAAACAGCGTATTTTATAAAGCTCCGCTCGGCGGGAATATCCCCGCGGTAGACGTCGATTGTATATCCGAGGGCCTGAAATGTGTAAAACGATATCCCGACCGGCAGCGCGACATCAAGAAACGCCACCGCCTCACGTCGAAGCAGCGAGCCGACGAGATCGGCAACAAAGTTGAAATATTTGAAAAAGAAAAGAATCGCAAGATTTATTGCGAGCGACGCGATCAGCACCGCAAGGCGGCGTTTTTTCTTTGTGCGCTCGTCTGTGCCGGAATTGTCAACCGCCGCTATCGCAAGTCCGCACACAAAGGTCACTGCAATTGAAAACACCATCAGCAGCAGATATTCCGCGCGCCAGCAGCCGTAAAAAAACAAGCTCGCCGCAAGCAGCCAAATCCGCTTTGCCTTTGCTGGCAAAAAGAAATAAACAGCCGCGGCAACAGGCAGGAATATTAAATATGAATAAGAGTTAAATAGCACCCGCAGCCTCCGGAATATCGATTTATTTTCTTTTTGCTGTGACGAAACCAACGTTTCAGAATGTGTAATTATAGCATATTGTGACATTTTCAGCAAAGTCTTGCGGCTGTGGAAACACTTCTGGAATTTCGGCAAACAAAAAGAGGGACACAGCGATTACCTCGTCCCTGGTAATGGCCGTGTCCTCTCTTGAGAATTCCCAATATCGGTGCGGCTTTGCACCAAAAGCTCACGTCTTTTTATCCGTCCAACATCGGGCTTTTGCTTTGAAGCCACCGTCATCTTTTCCGTCAATCGCCATCTTTTCCGTCAATCGCCATCTGCGACGGTTCGGCACTCTCCGGCATCTGTATGTCTTCCGTCTCCACGGGCGGCGAGTAAATCAGCGCACCGCGCTTTTCATCGCGAGCGAGCAAAAGCGTCAACACAACCGCCGTCACGGCAAAGGCCGCACCGCCGATATACCCCGTAGGGGCAGGGCCGACAAATGGGTTGTAATTTTTCTCTGGGCTGAGCATCAAGTAGACGCCAAAGCTCGCAATACCGTTAATCCCGCCGTGCGCAAGCGCCGCCGGAATGCAGCTCCGGGTTCTGAGCGTGACAAAGGAAAACAGCGTGCCCAGCAAAATGCAGAAGCCGCACATCGCCAGAATTCCGAGCCACGGAAACCCCTCGTATCCAGAGCCGTAGTTATGGCCAACTCCCCACGTGAGCGGTGCGTGCCACAGACCCCAAACAACGCCGCCGAGCAGCAGCGTCGGTATTATTTTAATGCCGCTGCCGAGCATTTTGGGAAGCATGTATCCCCTCCAGCCGAACTCCTCTCCGAAGCAGAAAACCACGTTCAGCAGCGGAGCCAGCAGAACAGCCTGCACAAGCTGTGCGTTGATTGCCGCCGCTATCTGCGCCTCGGTATATGTCGGCGCGGCAGTCAAAAGGATCTGCCTAAAATAGCCCCATTCGGAATCGTAATGGCTGGGATTGATTGCAAAATACACGACACACCCGATTGCGGTCAGCACTGCCGGAGAAAACCATGCGAACACGTAATACTTCCAACGGCGCTTGAAATTCAGCCGAATCCACGAATCGGTGAATCCCTCTTTGGTTATCAAACGCGTGAGCACCGCGCATATCGACGGAAACAGCATCGCAACCGCCATGAGCGGCGTTGCATAGTTGGTGTGAGCTGCTGCAGGATCTCGAACGAGCGGAATCACAATCAGAACTTCATACATCCATGTCAGCGCAAATGTCAGAGCAAGATACAAAAGCAATCTTTTACGGTTAGTGGATTTTTCCATAAATAATACTCTCCGGAGTTACGCGTTGTTTTTTATTATTATACCACAACACATGCGTTTGATTTTATACTTTTTACGGTTTTTATGATTCACGCATTTTAAGCAGTCAGTGAGCATGTCACCCGAGCTCATAGCGCTTTTTCCGCGATGCTACCGCAACATCTACCCCGAGCAGATGCAGAAACAGTTTGTGTGCCCGCCCGGCTTGTGGTAATATAACCGAAAGACAACGCACAATTCGGAGGCACAAATGCGCGAGCAGGACAAAAGAGCACTGATCATTCCAGACAACTACAACAACCCTCTTGACATAATTGAAACCCAGAGCGCGATCAAGTTTGTAAAGGATCGCTTCGAGACCTCCCTTGCTGAGGCACTCGGACTTCGCCGCGTTTCCGCGCCGATGTTCGTGCGCGCAGAGACGGGTCTCAACGACGATCTCAACGGCATTGAGCGCGCGGTATGTTTTGATGTGCCCGACGCGGGATTCGATGTACAGGTAGTTCATTCACTTGCAAAGTGGAAGCGCTACACATTGGCGCTGTATGGCTTTGCAGAGGGCGAGGGTCTTTATGCCGATATGAATGCTATTCGGCGCGACGAGACATTGGACAATCTCCACTCTATCTACGTTGACCAGTGGGACTGGGAGAAAATCGTAACGCGAGACCAGCGCAGCATCGACTATCTCACGGAGACGGTGCGCAAGATCGTTCTTGCACTTTGCTCAACCGAGCGCGCCGTCTGCTATAAATACCCTTGCATTGAACCTTTCATCTCCGACGAAGTGCATTTCATCACGGCGCAAGAGCTGCTTGACAGATACCCCGATCTCAACCCGCACGAGCGCGAGGACGCCATATGCAAAGAGTTCGGCATAGTGTTCATCAGCGGAATCGGCGGCGCTCTCTCAAACGGAGCGCCGCATGATGGGCGCGCTCCCGACTATGACGACTGGTCGCTTAATGGCGATCTGCTCCTCTGGTATCCGGTTCTCGGGCGATCGGTTGAGCTTTCGAGCATGGGCATCCGCGTCGACGAGGACGCGCTACGCCGCCAGTTGATAGCCCGCGACTGTGAATACAAAACCGGGCTAATGTTCCACAAAATGCTGCTCTCAGGCGAGCTTCCGCTCACCATCGGCGGAGGAATCGGCCAATCGCGCATGTGCATGCTCATGTTGCACAAGGCGCACATCGGAGAGGTTCAGGCTGCCGTGTGGCCTGAGGACGAAGAAGCAATTCTACACGCGCACAACATTCATCTTTTGTAGTAACCGCGTTTTTCGACCGTCCCGCGATTACCGCCCAGTCAACCCACAATCCGCAGTGCATCTGCGAACATCTGATTTCTTCTCTCTGCGGTATTTGCTCTATTCTTGTGCAGATACCGCAAGCTGATATTCTTCAACTCTCGGGCCTTGGATTATTAGACAAAGCTTTTACAGCGCCGGTTTCCCGACAGAGTTGGCGCACGCGCGACACCGCTTGTAATTTACCGGCAAAGGAACACTTATGGGTGAGTTATTTGTAAATCTAAATCTTGACAATATTGACGGCGAGCATCTGTGCTGTGCTATTGCAGATAAAAAGCATCGGTGCGGCGTTGATGTGAAACGGCAGTGGCTTAAAAGCCGCATCCCCGAGGGACATGTCTTTCGCAAGCTCGATGCAAACGGAAAAGTTTTTATCGAGTACGCACCGCTTGAAACGGCGTGGGTTCCCGTAGATGGCGACAATTATCTGTACATTTATTGCCTTTGGGTGTCCGGCGCATTCAAGAACAAGGGCCATGCAAAGTCACTTGTCGAATACTGTGTTGAGGACGCGAAAAAGCAAGGCAAATCCGGCGTGTGCATCCTCTCGTCTGCGAGAAAAAAGCCTTTTTTGTCCGAGAAGACGTTTATGCTGAAATACGGATTTGAAGTCGTCGATGCCATTCGAGACTATGAATTGCTCGCGCTGTCGTTTGATGGCACTCATCCGCACTTTGCGGAAAGCGCAAGGGCGACAAGCATTTTCAGCAACAATCTGACAATATATTACGGAAAGCAGTGTCCCTATATTCCAAACTGCATTGAGCAAATAAAAACTTATTGCGAGAAAAACAACATTCCGCTTGAGCTGAAGGCGGTTGACAGCCTCGAGAAAGCAAAAGCAGTCCCGTGCGTTTTTAATAACTGGGCTGTTTTCTATAAAGGGAAGTTCGAGACGGTGCATCTGCTAAATGAAAGCTATCTGAAAAAGTTCCTGGGACTGTAAGCTAAATAGCACACTTATTGCCGTTCGTGGATCGCGAATTTTATATGTATCAAATAAAAAGAGCAGGGCGCTCGCCGCAAACGGCTGATTCCCTGCTCTTTCTTCATTTTCTGTTCCATGCTTTTTTAGCGCGTCAACGCGCCCGTCTGTTTGAGGGACTCCAACATCTCGAATCTTTTGCGCATATTCTCAAACCTTGCCCGTCTCTACCACCATGCTGAAATATCCTCTTTTGAGCTGTTAGCACATAAGCTCGGACGGCGCAGTCAGCAGAGCGCGAATTTTAACACATACTAAGAAAGAGCAGGACGCTCACCGCAAACGGCTGATTCCTGCTCTTTTGTGTTTTTGTTGCAATTTCTTTCAATCTATCAACGAGACTTTGTTTTGTAAATAAGAGCTTTTCAGAAATACACTCTCGTCAATCCCTGAACATTTTGAAATACAACATAAGCAGCACGCTCGTCACATTGTGTCCCATCAGCGAGTAACATGCTCCGATAAGTTTTGATTTCGGATCGAGAGCATATTGCAGCAATGGGGAGAGCTGCTTTGTCCTCTCGCGCAGCGAACACTTGCGGAGCTTTGCCTCGCGCCGCACGGCGGCGAATTGTGTCGAAGAAGAATTTCTTTTCGCCTGTGACATCCCCCGCTCTATCTGAACTTCCGCGAGCTTTGTATTGATGAGCAGCGTGCAAAACTGAAACGCGGCATAACCAAGATACGCCGCCTTTCTGTCCGCCGCAACATCTCCCGCTTGCGCAATTCGCGTGATTATCTTTATAAGATCGTCCACGTGTTTTTCGGACAAGGTTTTGGTGATTGAACCCTTTCGCACGCGGTATGCATACACTGTCTCGTCCGCAACCGCGACACTTTGCGCGCGAGCGAGCAGCGACGCTGAAAATTCAATATCCTCGCTGAGCGCGCCTTTTTCAAACCGCAGAGGATCCCCGCTCTCGATAAGCGAGCGCTTTGCGATGCGAAAACAGGCCGAGGACAAAAAAGCGCCCGCACGAACCAATTCCTCGAACAGCGCGTCACTGTTGCTCTCGCAATCACAGCAATCGGCCTGCGCAGACACACCGCCGGAATTCGGCGCGCACTTAGCGCTCTGTGGAAAGCGAATCTGTTCGCGACCCATCCGATTTTTGTCATCATAAAATCGAGCATAATTAAATAGAAGTAGGTCGGGTCTTTCCCGCGCAAGCACATCTGTCGCACGGGCAAGGGCATCCTCTGCATAAAAATCATCGCCGTCGAGAAATGCCACGTACTCGCCGCTCGCTGCGTCAAGCCCTGCATTGCGCGCGTCGGCAAGGCCTCCGTTGCTCTTGTGTATAACGCAAACTCGGTCCTCGCGCGCTGCAAGCGCGTCGCACAGTTCGCCGCAGTTGTCGGTGCTGCCGTCGTCAACCAATATCAGTTCAAGCTCACTTATCTGTTGGGAAAGCGAACTGTCGGCGCACTGCTTCAGATATTTTCCGACGTTATATACGGGAACAATAACACTCAAGAATTTCTGCATTTCGTCCTCCCGAGGCCATGCTCGTGTTCGTACTCGCCCCGCCATGCCCTATTCAATATGTCAACATTCTCCGCATACAGTGCGCTACCTGCAAAATTTTTCAACATAATTGTCGAGACAATCTTGAATGATTTGCTTTGCCTCTTCTCTGCCCTTAACTTCGTCGACCACCGTCTCCTTGTCCTCAAGGTTTTTATATACCGAGAAAAAGTGTCGCATTTCAGAAAATATGTGTGGCGGGAGATCAGAAATATCGTGATATAGATTGTAGTTCGGGTCGTTGAACGGGATGGCAATTATCTTCTCATCGAGTTTGCCGGAGTCGCACATCGTGATAACGCCGATGGGAAAGCACCTCACGAGGCTCATCGGGTGAATGACCTCGGAGCAGAGCACCAGCACGTCGAGCGGGTCTCCGTCGTCGGCGTATGTGCGGGGAATAAGTCCGTAGTTTGCCGGATAGTGAGTGGATGTATACAGTATTCTGTCCAGTATTATTTTTCCGGTTTCCTTGTCGAGCTCGTATTTGTTTTTTGATCCCTTTTCAATCTCAATGACCGCAATAAAGTCGTCCGGGTTAATCCTCGAAGGGCTAATGTCATGCCAGATATTAGACATAATTTCCAGTGCCTTTCCGCAGTGTACTGCTTTTGGGGGGCGGTCTCGTTATATTGTCGGCATTTTCACCGTTGTTTTTGAGCGTTCTTTACAGTTGCAGCGTCACCGTCTGCGCGGAGTGGCTTCCTCTTGAACATTGGCCTAAATGCATGAAGACAGTCTGTTCATCCGCGCCGCGCCTTTATATGATAAATTATATCACAGCATGGCATCCGATGATATAAACAGATCACAATTCCGCTTTCGCTCCACCATAACAAATCCATTTTTTATGGTATAATAGATAACAACAGGCAAATCAAATTCGCCGCACTGTCCGCTTGAAGAGGTTGACGAGATGAAAAGTTTGGAAAGATGCGAGGACTGTGTGAATTTCGTCCTCGATGAAGACGCCGAGTGTATGGTCTGTGAGGCAGCGCTCGACGAGGATGACATGTTCCGCTTTTTGAGCGGCACTTTTTTCGACTGCCCCTATTACCGAAACGGCGACGACTATAAGCTCGTTGCGAAACAGCTGTAAGCTTTCCGTAAAGGCGGACCTGTCGTTGCCGTGAATGGCTCCGGCAATAACAGACAGGATCGAGCTTCTGCCGCAGAATATCTGAACATCACGCAGCCCGGCGCCTTTTTGAGAGGTGTCAGGCTCGTTTTTTCTGACTGCTTTGTTGTCCCCAAAATCAATTTATCCCGTTGATAAACCCGCGGGGCTCATTGAATCTTTTAATTTTGTAACGGCAGATAGATTCCGTCCTGATAACGGAAAAGAAATTTTATCATGCATTATCGCTGCAATTTTCACTTAAGCTCAAGCTGCGTAATCATCCAGCGGCTCATCCCAGTCGTCGAGAATCTCCGTTGTGTTTTTCAGCTCGATTGCCCCGAGCTCACTCTCGGGCACACTCCCGCCATAGGGACGCATATTCTCGTTGAGCAGCGCGGTGAGTGCGGTTTTGTGTATCGAAAACACCGACTGTTTTGCCGAGCCGTAATTCGATACTGGCTCACCCGGCACTCGGAGCGCCACGATTGCATCCGCGCCAAATCCGCGCGCTTTAAAGGCGTATGACATAAGCTCAGCCGCGGTGAGGTCGGTGTCGAGATGAGGGTATGCGGCACTGACCGCGCTTATCAGCTCGCCCGCTGAGACCGCGCGCGCCCGGCGCAGGAGGGCGGCCAAAAAATAGCGCTGAACGTCCATCCGATCGAGGTCAGCTCGGGCGTAATCGCGATACCGCACAAAGAGGTCGGCCGTAGCCCCATCCAACAGGTTCGGTCCCGCAGGCAGCGTGACCGTCCCCGTAATATTTTCATTGGCATCCTTGTAATGAAATGTCATCGGCTCGTCGAGCACCACCTCAACACCTTTCAGCGCATCGACTGCCGCGCGAAAACCCTCCATCGTTATTGTGACGTAATTGTCGAGCGGCAGCGCCATCTGGCTGTTTATCACCTTTGCGAGCGCTGCGACTCCGTCGCCCTGTGCATCTCCGCGCGCATAAACCCCGTTAATCTTTCCGGTCGACGAGTGTTCTTGTCCCACGAATGTGTCGCGCGGAATTTGCAGTAGAGAGGCGCGTCCTTTATCCCAATCCACATTTGCGACAATTATCACATCTGTCATCTTCTGCTGATGCGCGGGGTCGTTGGGATCGTTGTCAATTCCGCAAATCAAAACATTGACACTGCTGCTGCGGTGCATCACGGGGGTGCCGTCAACCCCGTCCAGAGAATCGACACTTAGTTGCGTTCTCGCCGCAACAAGCGCGACCGAAATCGGAAGCACAATACAAGCGATAAGCAAGGTCGATCGTGCGGCTTTCTTTTTGCGCCGCCTTGCAGCTTTCGGATCGCGTTCCTCTTTTCTTACTGCCTTTCGCTCACCGACTCGCACAAAAATTCGACATATCCCGTTAAAAACGGCGCCGCCCACAAACATGACAGTGCCGCTAAAAAGCCAGCCCGCGACTATTGCAAACATCCCACCGCCAACTATTGTGCCGAGCTTAAATATGGCGCCCAGCGACAACATACAGACATATAGCGTCACAACCGCGCCTTTAGGGCAGCGGCCGCGCACTGCAATTCCCACCACGGCACAGAGCGCGAGTGCGCAACACAAAATAAAGATATCCATAGGCTTAAGTACACTGTCCCGTCTGAAGAAACAACCGAGTGCGCCCGTCACTGGGATTCAAAAAGACCCGCTCAATCATTGCAACATAAAGTTTTTTTACCGGTTGAAAGATAATTATACCCCGAGATATTGCACTATACAATCTCTCTTTGTATTTTACGCTCCGCCGCCGTGAATATTATCGCAATTGCAATTAAAAAAGGCGCATCCGATTAAACTGAACTGGCCCCGAAAAGTTAGACAAATATTATAAGCTAAGCAGCGGAGAGGGCTTGTTGCCTGCGAATAGCAGGCGGCAAGCCCTTAAGCTTTGCCTTGCGGCGGCGGTTGTTGTAGTAACCGAGGTAGTCAATGAGTTCAGCCTTAAATGCTCTGCTGACTCGAATTTTTGCAGATAAAGCAGCTCGCTTTTCAGCGGCACGAAGAAATTCTCAATCCCCGCGTTGTCGAGACAATTGCCCTTGCGGCTCATGCTCTGGCGAATGTCCTTGCTTTTGAGCATCCTTGGGTACTGCTTGTGCCGGTAGTGCCAGCCCGGGTCAGAGTGCAGGATTAAGCCCCGCCCCGGCAGGAAGTTTTTTGAATGCCCTGTCCAGCATTTCTGTCGCCGTGGACAATATTGGCCTTTCCGAAAAGGACAGAGCGTGCCACTTCGTATTTTAATGATGCTTGATTCTGACTTATCCTGTTCCTTTGCATATCCTTGACCACTTGTTGCTTGAATTCTCCTGTGTATCGAGCATTCGGAATCCCCTTTGGCGTAGAAAAACACCCCAATCGTTATTTGCAGTATATCATACTGTCTAACAATTGAGGTGCTGTTTAAACCCGGCTGCGCCTTTTTTTCTTATCTTGTTCCCGCTCTGCCGCGACCGACGTCGGTGTTGTCCTTGGTGCGAATCTGCATCTCTGGGATCGGGTGCGGTTTTTCCTCAAACCTGTAATCCTGCTTGTTTTTGGCGATATACGATTTTATCGTGCGGTGCGACTGAACGGCGGCAATATCAGAGTTGACGATGCCCTGATACTTGAAAAACATCGCGTCATCGGGCAGCTTGTCCGCCTCGATATAGTCGTCCTTGTTTGCGGTCAGCCGAGCGGATTTCATCACCTCACGCAGGTATTCCTTGCTCGGCACAAGCTCGAGCAATTTTGGAAACGCGCCGCCCGGAATAACCTGCTCCCACTGCTTGCCCTCATATTTTTGCAAAAGCTCGGCCGCCTTGTGCAGATGTGCAACCTCCTGCTCAAAGAGCTGCTCCCAGAGCAGCTTTACGTTGCCGTCCTTTTCGGATTTAAGGCAGGAATAGTATAGATAGCATTCGGTATATTCGTGCATGAGCAGACATTCGAGCCATGTGGTCGTCGGGTCTTTCAGCCCTCCGTAATGACTGACGTGTTGCTCCTCAATCATCGCAATCTCCGCGTAGAGTCGACGTCCCGCATCGGTGTCGTAAAATGCACCGACATTCATATAGTAGTTCATTGTCTGCTGCTCGGCGGCGGTTATTATTCCAACGTTGAGCTTTGTCAGCAGCTCGGCATTCGGCGCGATAAACGGCTTGATGTCATCACACGGCCAGCGGTGCTCTGAGACAGTCGGCCGCCCCGGCATTATCTCGACGTATTTTCCAACGAGCTTTTCCGCCTTTATCCCCCGCTCGCCCTCGAGCAGATTTGAATAGCGATAGAGGTGGTCGAAATCCTCAAGCAGCGCAAAGTCGAGCGCTTTCTTCACGAGCGGGTTTTTCTCTGACTTTGCAAGCGCCGCCGTGAGATCAACCGCGAGCATCTCATATCCTATCGTCGTTTCGAGAATCGTCTCGGTCAGAGGCTTGAGCGATGCGATTCGCTTCTGTTGCTGCTGCTCAATGCGGCGGATAATCGCTATCTCCCTGCGCAGCTCATTGTCTGTACAGTGACGCGAGAACTGGTGCGAAAACCAGACCGACTCATATTCAGCTCCATTCGCGAGGATTATCCGCAGTTTGGTGTATGGGTCAACACTGTTTTTGTTATACGGCTTACTTGCGAGTGTCTTCCAATCGACCATGCACTCGTCGAGCGCTTTGGTCTTTTGGGCAAAGGGATTCATTGCCATTGTTTCGGCTCCTTTTTTGAAATTAACCTTTAAGGTTTTTTTATGCTTCTCTCTTAGGATTCCATCACGACCGCCCATTATGCAACGCGCATCATTAAGCCGCCGGGAATCGTGCACCAACGAGCAATGTGGAATACTGGCAACTCAAAGCGACAGTTCGGCACGCGCACAAGCCCTCTGGTTCTGTCCCTCTCGTTTGTTGCGGAATGTTTTGCGACAAATGTCACTTCTGATTAACAGCGCCCTCGCTGATTTGCGATTTTCTTCGTCGCGTCAGATGACACGATTCCGCCTTTCGATACACAGCTCTCCCTCGTGCACAGCCTCCGAATTTTAGGCACAACGCTTTGTCCCTTTGCCGCTATCGCAGAAAGTTTCCGCACGGCATCACGCTGTTTCTGCAAAGTTCCATCCCGCCGTGCGGTTGGGACAGAGCTCGCCGCACCCAGCCGCATCACTGCCCGGACAATGCGCTCGGCGGCAAAATACTCGGCCCGCAACGCAATGCCAACAGCTATTCAAGCACCCAAAAATCAAACGCATAGCCTCTCTCGACATATTCATACGGCATGTAGCCGTAGCCTTTGTCACCCCATTTTCTTCCCCAGCTGTTGCGTATTACGAACCATCTTTTTGCGTCATCATAGCCAACTATCAATAGCGCGTGTCCACCCAGCTCTCTCTCAATCAAGGTATCTGGTAGCGGAATCACTCCCGTTTGGGTTGTCTTCTCCGTTTCAAAGCTCTCGAAAACAGTTATGCCCGTGAGCACGGGCAGCCTCTTCACCGCAATATACCTCTTCGTCTGCTCTATCGTGTCGCTCGTGTTATCGCAATCAAAAGTGCGGTAGGCCGTTATCTTGTATTTTTTCGCGTTCTCTTCAGCCATTTTGCCCGGTGTCTCGGCAAAGTTATCGATTATGTACGGCCACATCAACTCGCGGCAAACGCCGTATCTTTGCAGTGCCTTGCAGACGGTGCGCATCGTGGCGCCCGAATCCTCGTTTATCGTACCGTCGAGTTCTCTCTCTTTATAATAAAGATACAATCTCGATAGCAGCGTCCTTATTTTACCGAGCATCATCCGCGCGGCAACACCGGCATTAGCGGTGCAGCTTCCAAGCTCCCCTTGATTGAAAATCGGCGGGCACTCCCCCCTCAGATCGATGCGCAGCGGCAGGGAGAGCATCGTCTGCTCAAGCCTTAGCTTGTAATCTCTCTCATCGCTGTTCTGCGGCTTTAAATTTAATACGTGCATCGTTTCCACCTCTGTTCATCTGTTTTTCACTATCATAATATCCGCAAGGCTTCTTCCTCGTGCGCTTGTGACACAACACACGCGCGCGAAACACTTTGGTAACACCACGAGACAAAATTTATGATATAATCAAAAAAATCGCGGCACGGCGCGGCGGAAAGCAGGTGTCTTAAATTTGGAGGGTCAAGATATACTTCGTCAATGCATGAAAAAATTGGAGGACGAATTGAAGGGGCTGGGACACGTCAATATAATCGTCGCCGGCAAGACAGGCGTCGGAAAGAGCACCCTGATAAACTCTGTGTTTCGCGAGAAACTCGCAGACACGGGTATCGGCGCGCCCGTCACGACCTCCATCAAGCGGCTTGAAAAGCAGGGTTTTCCTCTTAGGGCTTACGACACCGTCGGGCTGACTCTCGGCGCCGAGCGAGTGAGCGAATGCGAGAGCGAGATTGGCAGCATAATCCGCGACGCGCAAAGGAGCGGAGATGCCGATCAATACATACACTGTATCTGGTACTGCATCAGCGTCGACTCCAATCGCCTCGAGCCTGAAGAGGAGGCTTTGATCAATCGGCTCGCATCCCAGAACACCGATATAAACGTGCCTGTGATAATTGTGCTCACTCTCGCGCACAACCGCAAAAGAGCAAACGAGATGAAGCGTTATGTTGATTCCCGCAATCTCAATGTCAAGCGCTCGGTCTGTGTGCTCGCCGAGGTCTATGAGGATTACGACTACAAGGTCGAGGCATACGGTGGCGAGGAACTGGTCACCTTTACGGAATCGGTGCTGCCGGAGTCTGCGCGGCGCGCCTTTGTCAACGCGCAGTCGGCCTCGCTCAAGCTCAAGCGAAGCCGCGCCCGATCCGTTGTGATGACCACAGCAGCCACAAGTTTCGGCGAGGGTTTCATTCCGCTTCCATTTGCCGACTCCATGGTTCTCGTCCCGACACAGATCGGAATGATCGCGTCGATAACCGCGGTATACGGCGTGCATCTCAACAAGGCGATGATGTCCGCCATTATCACATCGCTGCTCGGCACAACCGGAGCGACTGTCGCGGGGCGCGCCATCGTCGGCAACCTCTTTAAGTTCCTTCCGGGTGCGGGCACTCTGCTCGGCGGCACAATCAGCGGCGGCACGGCCTCGCTCATAACGACGGCGCTCGGCGAAACCTATATCGCCGTCATGGAGGCAATCGTGAGGGGCGAGATGCAGGACGGCGATCTGCAATCGAGCGCAGCGCTTGCAAAAATCAAATCTCTTTTCAGAAAGAATCTCAAGATTTTCAGTAAAAAAAAGGGCAAAGACGGGGTCATCTTCCTCGCGGACACGGAGGCTGTCAAATGAACACTTTCTTCAGCAATCTTGAAAATGAGTACGTCGATCTCGCCGGCAAGGTCGTCTCCTTTCGCTCATATCCCGGACAGGAAAAGGAGCTGGCAGATTTTTTTCTCGCGCGCTTTGCGGAAATGAATGCCGAAGCTTTTCGTGACGGAGCAGGCAACATTGTCGCGATTATCAGAGGCGATTCGGGTCCGAGCGTCATGCTCAACGGACATCTCGATATCGTTCCCGAGGGAGATCTTGCAAACTGGGTGCCCTTCGACCCCTTCGTGGCAACGCGGGACGGCAGCGATCTTATCGGCCGCGGGCTTTCCGATCTCAAGGGCGGACTTTGCGCGCAGTATCTTGCGTTTAAGCTCGTGAAAAAGGCCGTTGACTCGGGGATAAAACTTCATGGCACCCTCATTTTCAGTTTGGTTGTGATGGAGGAGCCGGCTGAGAGCATGGGAATGGAATACCTTCTTGAGACCACATTCCCCGAGCACGGACTTCACTGCGACGTCGTCTATCTCTGCGAGCCGACTTCCGGAGACGTGGCGCTCGGACAGCGCGGCAAAGTGGAGCTTGCCGTGTCGGTGCGCGGCAAGTGCGCTCACTCCTCCCGTCCCGAAGAAGGCATCAATGCGGTGCAAAAGGCGCTGCCCGTGCTCGACGCGATTTTTTCGGGGTTCAATGAAGCGCCCGTCACGCACCCGCGTCTCGGGAGCAGTTCAATGACAGTGACCGATCTTAAAGTTTCACCGGGAGGGCTCTCGGTTGTGCCTGACCTTTGCGAGATATCGCTCGACCGCCGATATGTCCCGCCGCAGACAATAGACGACACCGTTTTTCAGGTACAGGCATTGCTCGACAAGCTCGCGGCGGCCGACCCCGAATTTTCCGCCTCTGTCGCCCCGCGCTCCACTCATCGCCGCTGTTATACGGGTTATGAAAAAGACATGCCCAAGCGCCATCCCGCGTGGGAGACCGCGCGCGACAACAACTTTGTCCTCGCAACGCTCGAGGCTCTGCGCGCTGTCGGCCTTCCATGCGACGAAAAATATTGGCAGTTCGGAACAGACGGGAGCGTGAGCGCGGGGGGTTACGGCATCCCTACAATCGGCTATTCCCACGCGAGGGAAAGCTGGGCACATCAGCCAAAAGAGCGCGTGTGCATCGACGACATGCTGTGCTCTGTCGAGGGTTACTCCGCAATTCTGTGCAAGCTATTCGCCTTGCCGCTTGACGATGTCATTTCGTCAAATAAATAAGTTCATACACGGACACAATAATTCTCTTGCACCCGCTCTGCCTTTTAGTCCTATACCGTAGGACGGCTTTATAATGCAAAAACAAAAACGGGGGGTTTATCTCTTATGATTTGCTATTACAGAACGACGGACGACAGGCTCGAACAGATAAATCTTCCAGAAGAGGGTTGCTGGGTCTCGGTGACAGCGCCGTGCGAGGCAGAGCTTGAGCAGCTCTCCCGAGAATTCGCAATTGAGCTTGACGATATCAAAGCCCCTCTCGACGACGACGAGCGGGCCCGCATTCAGGTCGAGGACAGCTACACGATGATTCTCGTCGACATGCCTGTCATCGAAAAGCGCGCGGAGGGCGACTGGTATGGCACGATGCCGCTCTCAATTATCATAACGGATAAGATGATTTTCACTGTTTGCCTTGAGGAAAGCCCCGTGATCACACATTTTCTCTCTATGAAACAGCGCAGCTTCCACACGCGGATGAAGACCCGCTTTATATTGCAGATTCTCTACAAAAACTCTTCGCTCTATCTTCAGTATCTGCGCAGCATCAATCGAATCAGCGAGGGCGTTGAAAAGATGCTTCGCCACTCCACGAAGAACGAGGAGCTTATAAAGCTGCTCGATCTTGAGAAGAGCCTCGTTTATTTCACGACGTCGCTTCGCTCAAATGAGCTGGTTCTCGAAAAGCTGATGAAAATTGACGCCGTTAAAAAATATCCCGAGGACACCGATTTGCTCGAGGACGTCATTGTCGAGAACAAGCAGGCCATCGAAATGGCCAACATCTACAGCGGCATTCTCAGCGGTATGATGGATGCGTTCGCCTCAGTCATCTCGAACAACCTCAACATCGTGATGAAGTTTCTCGCGGTGATGACGATTGTGCTCTCGGTACCGACAATGATTTTCAGCGCATACGGCATGAACGTCGCAGAAAACGGAATGCCTTTTGCAACCCTTACGGGGGGATTTTGGATTGTCGTTGCGATATCCGTCGTGCTCAGTCTCGTCGTTGCGCTCATTTTCGCCAAAAGAAAAATGTTTTGAGAGGCATTTACGCGTCAAATGTTTCTGTGTTATAATGCCGGCGGATATTGCCGCGCTTGTCCTGTCGGCGTGCATATCCCCACTGAGTGGCAGCCTCGAATAATGGCTGCGCTTTTAAAAGAAGCTCGGGCTTGCAAGCCCGAGCTTCTATATTTTTGCGCAGCTGTCCCCTTTTTTGAGGCCGAAAAGCGGACGTTTAAATACCGAAAGCCCGCAGGGAGCCTGTTTGAGGCTCTTCGCAATTGCGCAGTTTTTTCATCGTATCGAGTTTGCCTGTTAACTGTCTGCGCCGCCACGCTCTCCCGCCCCATCGCGAAAAAGCAGCTCGCGCAGATCCTCGACCGTCTCGAGATAGCGCTCGCAGATTTGCTTCATGCTCTTTGTTACGCAGGGCACCGTGTGAGACCATCCCGCGCACGCAAACGGAACGCCGCACCCCAGTGCCATGTCATACCCCAACTTGAGATCATCAACAACGAGAAGTTCGTGTGGTGCAAGGTTGTGCTCCTTCATTATCTCAAGCAGCGGAAACTGATTGGGCTTGCGCTGCGCTTCACCCAACTCGTTTCCGAAAATCATGTCGGGCAGCGCCCCACAGTGCACGCGGTAATCGCGCGATATGTTGTCCGCACACGAATGGGACACGACGCAGACCAACCCGCCGCACGCTTTTTGTTCGCGCACTATCTCGGCAATTCCGGGATAAAATGTCGGCACTCGCTCACGGGTATACTCCCGCCAAAATTCCTCTTCCTTTTTCATCTCGGCGTCGTTGAATTCGAGTATATCTCTGCATAGAGGGTAAAACCCGGGATCGAAGCAGTACTTCAAAAATTCATCCAGCGACATCTCGATACCGGGACGAAGCTCAGCAAGCGTCGCCCCAAAAGAGGGATAATTTATCTCCGGTGTGCTGCGCACCGCGGTGTCGTCGTGATCGAGCACAAGGCATTTATATTTTGTCATCTCGTCTCCCGGTATTTTTGCTATCCCTGCTTGGGCGTTGTTTTGAGATGTTTTTATTATATCATATCAATCGGCTTTTCGGCGATGGGCATCCGCTTTCCACTGCTGCTGTGGGGCGATTTTACTCGCTCACCATCCTCTTCGGCGGCACGCGGCTCGCGTATTGAGATTTTTTCTCGGCTGCCAATAATGAGTCCTGAAGCGAGAGCACAATTCTCCGCACACGCAAATTGCAGCCGCGCTGTTGCCCGAAGTGAGCTGTTGTGATAGAATTTAGAGCATCTTTGACTACTCGGAGGGACTATGAACGGCATAATAACGGTGTTGGGGCACGACAGCGTCGGCATAATTGCCAGGGTATGCACCTATCTTTCGCAAAACAACATCAACATCCTCGACATCTCGCAGACGATTGTTGCGGGATATTTCAACATGTTGATGATCGTTGATTTAAAGGAAAGCTCCATTGGATTCGCCGCTGTTTCAGACGGATTGCGAGAACTGGGCCATGAAATCGGCGTTGACATTCGCTTGCAGCATGAGGCGATCTTTGACTCTATGCACAAGATTTAAGGGGGCGTCGGTATGATTTCCAAACTGGAAATTCTCGAAACAAACAAGATGATCTTTGAAGAAAAGCTCGACGTGCGCACGATAACGATGGGCATAAATCTGCTCGACTGCGCCGACAGCACACTTGAGGGATTTTGCCGCCGTATTTACGACAAGATCACCCGCTGCGCCGAAAATCTCGTGAGCGTTGGGGACGACATTGAAAAGCAATACGGCATTCCGATCGTCAACAAGCGAATATCCGTGACTCCAATCGCAATCGCGGCCGCGGGAACGGGTGCGCTCGACTACATGACAATTGCGCAGACACTCGACCGCGCCGCAAAGGCAGTCGGCGTCAATTTCATCGGAGGCTTCTCTGCGCTCGTTCAAAAGGGCTGCACTCTAAGCGACGACGCGCTGATTCGATCAATCCCTCAGGCGCTCGCGTGCACCGACGTCGTCTGTTCATCGGTCAACGTGGGCACGACAAAAAACGGAATCGACATGGATGTCGTGCGCAGAATGGGCGATATCGTGCTCGAAACAGCGAATCTGACCAAAGACCGCAACTGCATCGGATGCGCAAAACTGGTCGTCTTTTGCAACGCAGTTGAGGACAATCCCTTTATGGCGGGGGCGTTTCACGGCGTCGGAGAAAAGGACTGTGTCATCAATGTCGGTGTCAGTGGGCCGGGAGTTGTTAGAACTGCTGTCGAGCAAACTCGCGGCTGCGATTTTGAGACGCTGTGCGAGACCATCAAGCGCACCGCTTTCAAAATTACGCGCACCGGACAGCTTGTGGCGCGCGAGGCGTCCGAGCGACTCGGCGTTCCGTTTGGCATAATCGACCTCTCGCTCGCCCCGACGCCCGAAATCGGCGACAGCGTCGCGGAGATATTCCGTTCGATGGGTCTTGAACAACCGGGCGCACCGGGAACAACCGCCGCGCTTGCAATACTGAACGATAACGTGAAAAAAGGCGGCGTTATGGCCAGTTCCTTCGTCGGCGGACTGTCAGGCGCGTTTATCCCCGTGAGCGAGGACGCCGGCATGATCGAGGCGGCGAGCATCGGAGCGCTCACAATTGAAAAACTTGAGGCAATGACATGTGTCTGTTCGGTCGGACTCGATATGATCGCGATTCCCGGAGACACAACCGCCTCCACAATTTCGGGAATAATCGCCGACGAAGCCGCAATCGGCATGATAAATTCCAAAACAACCGCGGTGCGGGTGATCCCTGTTATCGGCAAAGGCGTGGGCGAATTTGTCGACTTTGGCGGTCTGCTCGGACGCGCCCCGATAATCACCGTCAATCCCTATAAATGCGACGAATTCGTAGGGCGCGGCGGGCGCATTCCCGCACCTATTCACAGTTTCAAAAACTGATCCCGCACGATTCATTTTGAGGCAATGTCGCTTTTTTGCCCATTGTTTTGCGAACCGCCCTCACATTAATTTGACATGTGACAGCCGCACATTCAGCCACGACATTTTTCGAACACCTTATGATCTTTCGCTGCTTTTTGCAAGTTCATTCTTCCTGTTGCCGCCGCACTTTACAGCTATAACGCGCCATTCGCGAAAACAAGCCGCAAGCGCAGGATGTTCTGTCTTCTCGCGTGCTTCTTCGCCAATCGCTGTGCGTGTTTGGAACTTTATGCCTTGCTGTTTGCATTTTCGCTTATATTCAAATCATGAGAATCGGCCTCTCAATTCGGCGCTCTATTTCGTTTTTGAATTTTTTGTTTCACCTTTTCTATTCTATTATAACTTTTGAAAATCGTTCTTAAATTCAAAAGTTTATAAG
Source organism: Oscillospiraceae bacterium (assembly GCA_036645935.1). Lineage (GTDB taxonomy): Bacteria > Bacillota > Clostridia > Oscillospirales > Ruminococcaceae > JAUNBN01. The sequence continues at coordinate 95,840 of JAVXNE010000004.1, forward strand.
CGAATTAAAAAGAGGATTTTCGGCTGCCTTTTCGGCATTTGAAAATCCTCTTTTTTGAAGGTCGAATTATTCCGGGCATCGTTTCAGCCTTCAACTCAATTGGTTCTGTGAAGGCAACTTTTATATTTGTGCTGTCGCTTGCAGCTGTGCCAATAAAGACTGGCACCCGTATTTTTACTGCAATCTTCAGCTAAACCCTTGTCGGAATTTACAACGCTTCAGACTTCTCACTGAAAACTTTGCCGTTACTTGTGCATTTTTTCGAAAAAGGCCGTCACCATCTGTCAGCTTCAGGAGGTCGACAAACTGGCATGGTTTAATTTCACGCAAAGATAAGCGCCATTCCTCCCAGAATCCCCGCGAGCATGGCGAGCGCAGGCAGTTTGGAGCGCCACATCAAAATGGATTCGGGCAGCAGCTCCCCAAAAACGACATAGAGCATTGCGCCACTCGCAAATCCGAGCGACAGGACATGCCATATCTCGCCGAGCGAGCCCACAAGATATCCAATCAACGCGCCAATAACTGTGGGGAATCCCGTGGTCGCAGTTATGAGCACGGCACGGCCTTTGGGCATCCCGCCCGCCATGAGCGGAACCGCGACTGCCATTCCCTCCGGTATGTTGTGCAGCGCTATCACTATTGCCATCACTATCCCGCTCCCGCTTAATACAGACGCCGTCTGCCCCACATACGACGTGCCGATAACCATTCCCTCGGGCAGATTGTGCAGCGCTATCGCCGCCGCCATTATAATTCCCGCGACAAACAGGTGAGAATTTTGCGCCTCGTGCGCGAGCAGATGATTGCTGTGAATGAGTTCGTCAAGGTCGTCAGCGGTTTTGGGATGCTCCTCGTCGATATGGCTGATCTCGTGATTTGTGCTGCGGTCGATTAAATAATTCAGCATCGCGACAATCGCAAATCCGAAAACTACCCCGAGAGTTACATACAGCAGATTCAAAGGGCTTGCAACCCTGTCGCCAATCGCTTCCGGTATCAGATCAAAACACACGACCGCGAGCATTATCCCTCCCGCAAAGCTCAACAGCAAGCTCACTGTTTTTTTGGAGTTCTGCTTGAAGCACGCGCTTAGCAGTCCGCCGAATCCCGTTCCTCCTACTCCCGCAATAAAAGTAATAATCAAAATGTAAATCAGTATCGTAGGCACACGTGTTTCCCTTTGGTTTTATTTTTATTTATTCAGTATACCACAAATATCATAGATTTGTTAGCAGGAGCTAACTGTTTTCTTTGCTCTTTTCGTCCATATTGTATCAGTGCATTCGTCCTCATTGTTATGCACGAGGGAGACGTCTTGGTGAGCGGGAAGGTGTACTGTCCGAATTTTCCCAAAATCGATATTCCGGCAGCGCATCAGCGGCTCATTTTCGGACCTTTTTAATATGTGGTTGAATCGCTCCCGACATGTATTAGTGCAGCAGCGGCGGTTACAGACACACCCGCCGGCCTCATCACAACGCTGCCAGTGTCGATAGCATCCGGTATAAATATCTATGAAGTATCATTCAATCAATTCTTGATGAGGCTCCTCCTCAAAAGAATGAAATCACCCAAACATTTGCAATAACGAAAATGGAATATTGGGGCAGTTCATCAGCTCCTGTTATCGATTGGCAAAAAGACGAGAATACACTTTTAGTTATAGCTCCCTTCTGGGCGTTTCACTTAAAATATGCAAAGTAAAATTGCATGGATAATAAAGTCGCACATCAACTTGAGCTTTTGATTATGTTTATGAAAGATCCCGAATGCACTTAGCCGATACTCACATAAAGACGGTGAAAAAAGAAAGAGAGCAGCCCGAGCCTAATGGCAAGGTTTGCCCACACTTCCACAGTAATCGAAATTAGCTTTGGCAAGAGCAGAAAGGCACACGTCAAACGAATGCTCAATGAATGCATATAGAGAAGCAATTCTACGGCGACACCATTTTTGGGGAATGCGGTGATAGTTTGTTTATTGTCTAATTGATTTTCGGGTGATGCGTAATTATAGCAATACCTTTTATGCGCTTTCATAGTTAAGATAGATAGTTGTTGAGTTCAATGAGAGAGGGGGGACGTAGCCATACGATATATTATTGGTGGAGATTAGAATACGCAACTATTTGCAATGATTCAATCTGAACTTGAGAGATGTGGAATAGAAGTCAGCATACACGTTGGCAAGCATCGTGAAGAAATCAGCATCTTCATTGCTGAAAGAATTACGCGACAAGAATATTATGTAATGGATGGAGGTACTCTTATTCTTTTAGGCGTATTCAACAGCACTATTCTAACTTTTTGCGCCCTTGCGATGTATGCTTGTGCCTATGGATTTTCAAATGAGATTGAAGAAACACTGGAACAAACTCTGCCGGATAGTGAATACTTGGCCGCAGCTGTCAGTGTCATAAGCACAATAGATAAGCGGGCTATCTGATCGGAATGGTTACAGCGCCACTTTTAACAGACAAAATGAGTGTAACTCATTTTGTCATGATAAGTGCGATACTGACCGTGTTTAGCGGGGTTATTGTGTGTGCCAACAGTCAACAGTTTGCTTCACAAGTGAGTACTTCTGAAAAGTAATTTTGTTATGAAACATGAAGCTCTTTCGACAGCCAGTGTAAACGAGCAACTTCTCAATCGCATTGGCCCTCTTCAAATTCATCACGGAGAGGGTGCATTTCTCATTGCTGATGATGGTGAACGTTGTTTTGATGCTATGTCTGGAGCATGGGTTATTAATACTGGTTATGGACGCAAAGGTATAGCAGAGGTTATTGGAATCCGGGCGAGAAAATCGAGTATATTTTGCAAGCGGGTTGCACAAAAATGTGTTTGGTATGAGTTCAAGCCCCAGACCACCCCCAAATTACTAAAATGACAACTTCAAAATCGCACTTCATTTTTCCGTTGTTTGTGGAGGTGAAAAACCCCGAAAACGACTGATGCTATCGGCTTTTCAGCGCATAGACATAGGGATAAAAACAGAAAAGCAAACTGAATACGGAAAAAGCAATGGCACAGGATTTTTGTCCTGTGCCATTGCTTTTCTGCGTTATTGCAAAGAAACAGAAACCAATCGCTCATGCGCCAATGGCAGAATGATTTTATCGATTTCCCCACGAAAGTCTGTGTCCTAAATCTACTTGATACAAAAATCTTGGTTTTGCTGCAGACGGGCAATGACCATATCCATGCGGTAGTATTCGAACCTATGGAACCTTGCGGGTCAACTGATTTCGAGGGGCGATGAAAACCCCAAACCCCGCATATCCCCGTGTAATTCCTTATATGCTGAGCCGCCAAACCCCGGCTATTCGGTTTTCTTGTATCTCTTTATTTGGCTGACACGGCAGGATATAACTTTGTTTTTCGTGTTTGGCACTATGGGCACCATTTAAGAATAGGAGGACAAAATGCAAAATGCGTTACTTGATAAGAGTATTTTATACTGCCATCCGGCGAGGTACACAAGAACAAGGCAAACCTTGTTGCCAAAGCTATCACGCAGCTATTTGCATGTTATGGCTGACAACAGGTGGGGACATGGAGATCATAAATCGCCTAACGGACATACTCGTTTCCATGAATACCCCGCTGACCGTGGAAAGCTGTTCAAAATTATTAAACTGCTTTACGGGCTTATGGGCTTGCAGTTTTTTGAGGAAGCCGAGCCTATGGACGCGGTACCCGACGTATTGGATTACTTCATCTTTTCCTTTACGGCTGACTTTAGGAAAATTATCGAGGACTATATTGCAGAAGCTAAGTAGCAGGAACAAGGGGGCGATAATTTTCACTTACTCTTTTTCAACTTCACCGGGCTTAAACTTGCCAGTCTCAATATCACGCTTCATCACTTCATAAAGTATGCGGACAAGTGGGTCAATAATCTGTTCTTGATACTGCTTCTTTGAAAGCTCGACACACTCTAATACGCGACTTTCACCAGTATGTAAATCGCACTCAACGACGGACGGAAGCATATACTTCTGTTTTTTTCTTTTCATAGACTTGTCCTTTCTGCCCCCTTGCAAGTCAAGTCTATCACATTCCGTATCGGCGGCGTTTTGTTATAAACGCCGCCGGTTTTATACCCTCATGTCACGTGATAGGGGCAAATAAAGCCCTGTATCATGCGGCTTTGCGAGCGCGGTTTGGAGTGGGTAAGGTGTTTATACCTTTTTCCCTTAAAATGGCGTTCTATTGCGCGACAAATTCACAGCAAAAGGAGCTGCTGAAACATGGCAGTTTTCCAGATAGTGCGTGACAAGTGCTATACCGTAATGAGCAACCGCCACCTACGCAACAAGGAGCTGACGCTAAAGGCAAAAGACTTGTTTCCGCAAATGCAAAGCTCGCCGCAGTGCGCGCGGCGGCGTGAGAAGCTAAGGAAAATGAAAAAACGCTTACTGCCATGATCGGTAGTAAGCGTTTTCTATCTCACAAATACACAACCGAATATCCCATTGGCAGAAATGAAGCAATGCTCGGTGTTCGTATTTGGATTGTGTTGCAAGCTTCGTCATATAAAGATATCATTTAGGAGCCGGCGGAGGATTCGAACTAACATCTCGGTATAAACAAACTGTGCAATTGAACGCACTTTCTATAGCCTGGATTATTATGGATAATGCACTGCTTGATAGCCTTAGTGAAGTCTCAAAATTCAAACATTATCCGCACTTTACAAAACTATTGTAGCATATAGATAATGATCAATAATCTTCACTTAACTTTATTTTATAATAAACGCCCAAACATCTGTAGATACTGTCAGCAACTCCGACAAAATCTTGTGTATACTGATTAATTACATCATCAGTAAGTGTAACATCAATAATTGCGGCATGCGCAATATTGTTTCTAATGTCTATCACATAATCAATTTTCTCAAATAGTGATTTTTGTTGTTTGTTAGATGTGTTTGCAAATATACCATTAATATCAATGTTGCTGTCAAGCATTTGATAGTTCTCGATGATAGTCTTGGGTCGTTGAAAAGATAACCACTCTGCAAGAAGCCATTCTACTGTCTCATTATTTTTTGAGATGGATTCTAAATAATCTGGCAGTAGTTTAGTTTTGTTTAATAGTCTCTTAAATATCTTTTCTCTGTCAGAGGAGCATTTTAATAGTACAACAAAAGTAGATTTCAAATACTTTTCCCATGCTCCAACAAGATAAGGAATTTTCAAATTATTAAGAATTATCTTAGCATTATGCTCATCTAACCATGGAATCTCCGTTAGTTTAGGATTTCCCATAGCCTGTGTATTCATATCCAAAATCCGTAATTTGCCCATATCATTATGGTACATCCATCTTTGTAGATACAGTCCAGTTTCTAAAAGGGTTGGCTCTTCCTCATTTTCTTCAAATAAGGTGTTTTTTCCGTCATCTGTTACAAACGATCCACCGAAGAAGTCTTTAAGAGTCTTTATGGTTTTGTTTTGTTGCTTTTGATCCCAATAACTACGTCCAGCCCGAGTTCGTGTATCAACAGTAATAACACTGTCCTTTTGATAAATCTGCAGTTCTACGCCAACAAAAGATTCTAACTGTTTATTACCTGACCAACCATAGTTTCCGACTTGATATGGAATATCTTGATTTATATCATAGGTATCGTAACCAAGCCATTCGACTATTTGAATTACACGGTCTAATACCGTTGACTTTGGAAGTTTATTTGTTGATGTTAAACTCATAATTGTTCCTCTTTATTTCGTGTTTTATAAACCGCATAGTAACTTCCCATTATGCTTAAACTCGATTACTCTTTTAATTTTATCAAAATTAACCAGAATTCGCAATGCATTGTTACCATGTCTTGCCGAGTAAAAAAATTCGCTATAAACTTAAGTAATTACATTTCAATAAGTTTATGGAGGATATTTTATGAGAATAAGCACAGAGCAAAAGCAAAAATTAGTTACTCGATATTATAGCGGAGAATCTATAACAGACATTTGCAAGGAAATGGGTGTTTCGCGCAGCACATTTTACACTTGGCTCAAACCCTATCAAAGCACTGTCACCGAAGCAGGGCACACAGTCACTGCTGCCGAGTTTGTAAAAATGAAAAAGAAGCTGGAAAAACTGGAGCAAAAACTCGAGGTGCTTCAGACGGTAAATTGTACTGTGTCAGCACCGCTGCAAAAGAAATTATACGCACTTGAAGCATTACATGGACAATACAGCATTCACATTCTTTGCGAAGCACTAAAAGTTGACAGAGGTACTTTCTATAACCATCTGCTCCGCAACAAAAAGGATCAAAGCAGCTATCAGTTTCGCCGAACAGAACTCAGTGAGCAAATTCGTCAAGTATATGATGAAAGCAATCAAATTTATGGTGCAAAGAAAATCAAGGCAGTCCTTGCCAGCCGTGGCATCGCTGTTAGTGACAAAATGGTTGCTGAGTTGATGAATGAGATGAATATCAGCAGCATCCGCACAGGTGCAAAGAAAGACTATCTGCGATTTAATGCCGATAAGAAAAAGGATTCGCTCAAAATGAACTTTACCGTTGATGCACCAAATCAAGTTTGGGTTAGCGATGTGACCTATTTTAAACTTAACGGTAAGTTTCACTATATTTGTGCCATCATTGACTTGTATTCTCGAAAAGTAATTGCTCACAAAATTTCTAAAAAGCATAGCACTCAACTTATAACTGCTACATTTAAGTTAGCTTATGATGCCCGAAAGCCAACGGTGGGGTTGATTTTCCACAGCGACCGTGGCACGCAGTATACCTCGAATAGTTTTCAGAAATTGCTAGTTACGTGCCAAGTCGAGCAGTCATTCTCGCCATCTGGACGACCACACCATAATGCGGTCATGGAATCCTTCTTTGCCTCGATGAAAAAGGAAGAATTGTATCGCACAAACTACCATTCTAATGAGGAATTCAAGAGGCGAATACAAGAATACATAAACTTCCATAATAATGAACGTCCACATGCAACCCTTGCCTATAAGACTCCGAATGCCCATGAGGTCACGTTTTATGAGCGGCCGCCACAGAATTAAAACTGGACAAAAGGGTTCAGAAGTATTCTTTTTACTTTTTCGCTCGCTGAAATTTAAATGTTTTCCAATGCACGTCCATTTTAAGCACAAAAAACAAAAACCGCCCAAACCCACATAACTAAAGGGTTTGGCGTAAAAAACGACGGTATGAATCTGTACATTCCAAAAGAAATGTTCAGAACTCATACCGTCGTTCATCTTGGCGGAGCGGGTGGGATTCGAACCCACGTGACGTTGCCGTCAAACTGATTTCGAATCAGCCCCGTTATGACCACTTCGATACCGCTCCCAATATAGTCAAGCAAAAAGCACTCCGGAAAAATGCGAGAACTTTATGCGAGAACTCCTGAAAAATATGAAATTAGAACCTGTGCAAACCCGCATGGTTGCTGGGTTTTGAAGATTGCTACTACCAAGAACATCGGAGTATTTCAAATCAGCCCCGTTATGACCACTTCGATACCGCTCCATATTCGGTTACGCAAAAAGCACTCCGAAAGGCGCGCGAAAACATGCAGCGCTTTTCGTAAAAACTTGCTGTCGATGAGATGCCGTGCATTGTATTATATCTTTTTCGGGGACGCAGGTCAACAACAAATTTGTTTTAGCGCAGAGGGATGTGTGGGGTTTTTCACAATTGAAACTGTTTTCTTCTTCGGCATTTGCGAATTCCGTTGCCTTGATAAGCGCCACAAATTTGTTCTTATTTTCACCCTTAATTGCTCGGCAAGCTGCGCTCAACCGAGAAAATCGAGTGCGAAATTTTTGGCCTCGCTTCATATAATAACTTAACTGGTCTTGCGGAATTATTACTTCGCATTATCGATTTTGCTGCCAAGCTCAACAAATCCCCGTAATTTTCGCAGCTTCGGATTGCTGTGATCTATAGTTGATGCGTGCACAAACAAATATTATGTCGGTTCGTATAATATATACTTTATAATACAGATTGACTTATTTGTGTCCTGTCTACCGTGCCAAAAATCGCAATCAACGCCCGTATTCCCATCCTCCATTGCAGTCGGTTGTCTGTCCACATGAGAGAAACAGCTCCCGCACAATTCTGAGGGCTTCCGCTTCCGTTATCGTGCCGAGCGCGCTTCTCGCGTTTTTGGTATCGAGAAAGCGGTGGGCAATGCCGTCACAGATCGAAGAAGAGAGCGTCAAGTTGTTGTGGGTCAGCACGTCGAGCGTATTATAGAGTTTTTCTTCCGTGCCGACCACATCGAGCAGCTGTTCCCTCCAGAGCGGGTCACAGTGCTTCATGGAAAACTGCACAAACTCTTTTTCAAAAACGGCACACGCGACGCCGTGGGGAAATATGCCCATTTCGGTGAGTGGATATCCTGCCGGATGCGGAAACCCCGCACCAGCGCCCGTGAGCGAGAACCCGCCCCACAGCGATCCGTGGTAGAGGTCGGCGCGCAAGCCATCGTCGTCGAGATCATATTTACCGCTCGCAATCTCCTCAAGACGAGGATAGAGCAGCTGCGCGCCTCGGCGCGAAAATGTTCTCGAAGTCTCGGACGAGCCTTTGTGAAACCAGCTTTCGAGACAGTGACAGAGCGCGTCAAGTCCGGTTGAAACCGTCTGCCGCAACGACATCGATTTTGTATACCTATAATCACAGAAAGCGAGTTTTGCAAACAAAAAATCTTTGCGTATGCTCTGTTTTTGGCCGTTCACGTCGCTTGTGAGGATGGATGCCGCATCGACCTCGCTTCCAGTGCCCGCCGTTGTTCCAACAGTTACAAGAGGCAGAGCTTGCGTAAACTCCCCCTTGAATATCTCATCGGGACTTGCGAAATCGTTTGCCGCGTAAACACTGACGGCGCGCGCCGCATCCAGCGCAGAGCCTCCCCCGATACCTATTATAAAGGACGCTCCGCATTGTCTTGCAGCTTCCCCGCCCTGTGCGCAAATCAAAGCGAGTGGGTTCGGACCTATCTTATCGTAAATATCACAAGAGATTCCACATTGCCCCAGCGCATACAAAACATCATCGAGCGCGCCGCTTGCCTTGGCAGAGCCTGCGCCAGTAACGATAAACGCATGAGATCCGAAGCCCTCAAAGAGCGAGGCGCGCTCACGCACGGCGCCCTGTCCTCCGATAATTCGTGTCGGGGTGTAAAAATTAAAAGCTTCCATAACAACTCTCCTTTGTCTGTTTATTCCGGCAAACACACTTTTTCGGGCGGGTTTTTCCGGCATTGTCCTAACTTTTCTTGCTTCATATAGCTCAATGGGCTGCGCGCGCAATGCATATGCCCACTTTATGTTTACCGCTATAACTCGTGCGAACATCGCCCGCTTCAACTCAATTCGGCTCGTGAACTCTCTTTATTTTACATCTGTCACGCGGGACTTGTGTTTAGTTAAATATATCACGGACATCCCTCTCTGTAAACTGCACGCGCGCTCAAGTGCTCATTTTCACGCTTCATGCCTTGCGTTATCTCCCCTCAGCTGTTTACATTTCGGTTCCACTGTTATATCATATATTTACGCTTCATGCGGTCACCGCAAGACCCGCTTCCGATGTTCCATGTGGAACATAATATGGCTGACGCGAGTTTAAAGAAAATGTTCCACATGGAACATCAAGAGGTTTATATATGGGTAAGATCATTGCAATCGCGAACCAAAAGGGCGGCGTCGGCAAGACAACAACCGCAGTTAATCTCGCCGCCGCGCTGGGCGCCCTCGGGAAAAAGGTGCTTCTAATCGACATTGACCCGCAGGGCAACGCCACAAGCGGCTATGGCATAAACCGCCGTTCAATCTCCGGCTCGTCCTACGACCTCATCTCCGGCCGAAAAGAATTCGACGGAGTTTGTGAAAAAACAAAATACCCAAACGTTTGGCTAATTCCGTCACACATTGACCTCGCAGGGTCGGAACTTGAGCTTGTCAATATGAACCGCCGCGAGTATCGGCTGCGAGACGCCATAGCAGGCAAGCGGCACAGTTTTGATTTCATCCTGCTCGACTGTCCCCCATCGCTCGGACTTCTCACCCTCAACGGCCTCAACGCGAGCGACACCGTGCTCATTCCCGTGCAATGTGAATATTACGCGTTGGAGGGGCTCTCCCAGCTCATGTCCACGGTGCGGCAGGTGAAAAAACTCTATAATCCCAATCTGGAGCTTGAGGGAGTGCTCATAACCATGTACGACTCGCGCATAAACATCACCTTGCAGGTTGTCGAAGAAGTCAAGCGCTTCTTTCCGCAAAAGGTGTATTCGGTCGCGATTCCGCGCAACGTCCGCGTCTCCGAGGCTCCCAGTTTCGGCAAACCTATAAAATATTACGACTCCCACTCTCGCGGCTCCGAGGCATACGATGCGCTCGCGCTTGAGGTTGTGGCGCAAAATCGCCGAATAGAGGGGGCGGAGTGATTTGCCCAAGACAAATGACAAGAACAGGCTCGGAAAAGGTTTGGATGCGCTGTTTCTGGACAACTCAGTTGATCTCGGCTCCACACAGGATTCTGAAATCGCGATAAGCGAAATTGAACCGGACCGAGGGCAGCCCCGAAGCACTTTCGACGATGAAGCGCTTGGAGACCTTGCAGACTCAATCGCGCAACACGGCGTTTTGCAGCCGATAATAGTCAGGCCTCTGCCCGACGGCGGCTACCGAATTGTCGCGGGAGAGCGCAGATGGCGGGCAAGCCGTCTTGCCGGCAAGACAACAATTCCGGCAATTGTGCGGAATATCTCCGAACTTGAGGCGATGACGTGGGCGCTCGTTGAAAACCTTCAGCGAGAAGATCTGAATCCCGTGGACGAAGCACAGGGATACCGTCAACTTATGGACACGACCGGAATGACACAGGAACAGGTGTCCAAACAGGTCGGGCGCTCGCGCCCCGCGGTCGCCAACGCGCTGCGGCTGCTCGCTTTGCCGGACGAGGCGCTGTCACTCCTGCGAGAGGGCAAACTCACAGTCGGACATGCAAAGGCCATTCTCTCGATTGCCGATCCCGAGATGCGAATCTCGGTCGCCCGCGAGGTCGCGGGTGGAAACGTCACGGTGCGAGAGGCTGAAAAGCTTTATCAAAAAGCGCACAAGCAGCAGACCATTGCGCTGCCCGTAACGATTAATTCGGTTGCAGGAGAGGTCGAAAAATCGCTTCAGGACGCACTGGGGGTTGAGGTGCGCGTGAAATACAAGGATGGAAGCGGCACCCTATGCGTTGATTTTTATTCCAAGGATCAGCTCTTTGAATTTGCAAACCGTCTGGGAGAGACAAATCGTTAACAGTCTCTCTCCCGATTTCAAACCGCATCACTTGAGCGGCGGGGTATAACGTCAATCAAAACAACCAACAATTTCACAGAACAGAGAGGAAGAGAAAGATGCTCGACATTAAAGTGATAAGAGAAAAGCCAGAATGGGTCAAGGAACGGCTCGCTGTGCGCTGCAAGGATTACAGCGCACAGGTAGATGAGATAATAGCACTCGACCGCGAGCGCCGCGCAATAATTGCAGACACCGATCTGCTCAAGCAACGCCAGAATTCGGCAAGCCGTGAGATTCCGCGCATCAAGCAGGAGGGCGGCGAAGTTTCCGATCTCATGACCGAGATGAAAGCAATTTCAGAAAAAGTCAAGGAGGACGACCGCCGCCTCACAGAACTTGAGGACAAGCAGAAAGAAATTTTGCTTGCGATTCCGAACACGCCCAGTGAAACCGTCCCTCCCGGAGCGGACAGCGACGACAACATCGAGCAGCGCCACTGGGGCGAGCCGACCGAGTTTTCTTTCGACGCCAAGCCACACTGGGTGCTCGGAGCAGATCTCGACATTCTCGACCCCGAACGCGCGGCAAAGGTCACAGGAGCGCGCTTCCATTTCTACAAGGGCCTCGGCGCACGTCTCGAGCGAGCTATAATTAACTTCTATCTCGACCTGCACGTTGAAAAGCACGGATACACCGAGCTTTTCCCGCCCTATCTTGCAAACCGAGCTTCAATGACGGGCACCGGACAGCTGCCGAAGTTTGAGGACGACATGTTCCGCGTTGACTCTCAGGATTATTTCCTCATCCCGACGGCAGAAGTTCCCGTGACCAACTTTCACCGCGACGAGATATTGAATGCCGCCGACCTTCCGATTAAATACTGTGCATACAGCGCCTGCTTCAGAGCAGAAGCCGGGAGCGCGGGACGCGACACGCGCGGTTTGATTCGGCAGCACCAATTCAATAAGGTAGAGCTTGTGAAATTTGCGCACCCGGACACAAGCTATGCCGAACTTGAAAGCCTCACGCGAGATGCGGAGCACGCGCTTCAGCTGCTCGGTCTGCCACACAGAGTGGTTGCACTCTGCGGCGGAGATCTCGGCTTCAGCAGCGCCAAAACATACGACATCGAGGTGTGGCTGCCGAGCTATAACCGCTACGCCGAGATAAGCTCCTGCTCCAACTTCGAGGAGTTTCAAGCAAGGCGCGCGGCCATTCGATTCCGCGATGAAAACGGAAAAACCCGCCTCGTGCACACTCTCAACGGCTCCGGCCTTGCAATCGGGCGCACCACAGCGGCCATTCTCGAAAATTACCAAAATGCCGACGGCAGCGTCCGCGTCCCCGACGTGCTTGTTCCGTACATGCGCGGCGTCACCGTAATCAGATAATTAAATGAGCAACAATGTAAACGATCAAAAAAAAATCAACAACACAAAGCCGCGGCGAACAATCACCACGGCTTTGAAACTTTTGGCAGCGCTCTGTGTGCTCTCGATTGTGCCTTTGGCCAACTACAACATCGACCCCTCCGTGCTCTATACCGCAAACCGGGAGAGCGCGCCGGAACTGCGCGCTGTCGATATAATGCAAAAAGGAGAGAACGTCGCGGGACTTAAAGCAAACTACAACGAGCGTTTGCTGCGCAGAGAATATATTTTGCGTCTCGAAAGCGCACCAGAAACACTTGTGCTCGGCAGTTCCCGCGGCGCGCTCATCACGACCGATATGCTTGGCCTCGCGCGAGGCAAGCTCTTCAACGCGAGTGTCGCCGGGGGCGAGCTCGAAGACGCAATCGGTTTTTATGGTCTGCTCGACATGCATGGCTTAGCTCCCAAAAAGCTATTGCTGTCACTCGATCCATGGACGGTCAACGATAACTTTTCTGTAGTGCGCTATCAAGAGTCTGTCGGCGACGGATATTACCACTATGCTCACAATCGCATGGGTCTCACCGTGCCTGAGAGCATAACCCAAATAAAACCTCTTTACGATCCCGCTTCTCCTAAAAACGGCGGCTTTTTTTCGCTCTCCCGCGAAACACAGCTGAGTCTCTTTTCAATACCGTATTTTCAAAAGTCGATTCAGTATTTCTTCAGTGAAGATTACAATTTGTATAAAGAAATAAGCGCCACCTCCAATATTGTCGGAGATACCGGTATCGTCCATTACGACGGCAGCTACTCATATCCGCTCGACTATCAGCTCGCCGACGCAGCAACGGCAACCGAACGCGCCCTGCGCACGATTCCGAATATACTGGGGCTTGAGGATTACGACGTGCTTCGCGGCAGGAAATACGACGAGCTTAAATCATTCCTTGAGAGCGTCAAAGAAGACGGTGTCGATGTGCAGCTCGTCATGTTTCCGATATGCAGCTATCTATACGATTACATGGGCGAGAACGCCAACCGGGCTCATTACTCCAACTTCTTTCTCTCCGAATCGATGTTTCGCGAACTTGCAGCTGAACTTGATGTCCCGATTTACGGTTCTTTCAATCCCCACTCGCTCGGCTGCGACATGAACAATTTCTACGACGGATATCACCTGCGCGACGCCAGCGTAGCAGAGATTCTTTCGGCAACAATAGTTGTACAGTAGTTTTATTGTATAGCTAATTATACTGTGTGTAATGGGAGCAGTAAATGGCCTTTATATCTGTAAAATTTGTGTTATTTATGACAATAGTCGCCGCACTCTACTACATCTTGCCCAGACGCTGGAGCAACACACTGCTGGTTGCGGCAAGCGGCATGTTCTACTATATCTCCTCGCCGCGTTCCCTTCCGTGGCTGGCGCTCTCGGTCATAATCAGCTACACGGCAGCTATCATATGCGAGCGGGTGAGAGGCACGCGCTCAAAAACGGCTGTTGTGGCGCTCGCGCTGGTGCTTGATATCGGAGCGCTCGTCTTTTTCAAGTACAGTGGTTTTTTCATGCAGCATCTGGAATCAATGCTGGGGTTCCCGGTCGCCGCTGAGGGTGCGTTTGGAATCATCGTGCCGTTCGGGATCAGTTTCTATACGCTGCAAACTGTCGGATATCTAATCGACGTCCGGCGCGGCACGATTGCAGCCGAGCGCAACGTGATAACCTACGCCGCGTACATCACATTTTTCCCGCATATAATGAGCGGGCCGATTGCGCGCGCCTCGCATCTGCTGCCCCAGTTCAATTCAGCGGCCGCTTTTTCGTGGGAGAACATTTGCGGTGGCGTTCGGCGCTTTCTGTGGGGGCTCTTTAAAAAAGCAGTGATCGCCGACACACTTGCACTGTTTGTAGACACCGTTTACACCTCTCCCGCAAATGAGAACCCTCTCACCGTTTTGGCTGCCTGTCTCGCTTTCGGGTTGCAGCTCTATTTCGACTTTTCGGCCTACACCGATATGGCGCTCGGCGCCGGGCTGTTGCTCGGGTTTCAGCTCGACGAAAACTTTAGCGCCCCATATTTTTCAACAAGTGTGACCGAAATCTGGACTCGATGGCATCTCTCGCTGACCTCGTGGTTGCACGAGTACGTCTACTTTCCTCTCGGCGGATCACGCAAAGGTTACACCCGCAAGCTCATCAACATAATGCTGGTTTTCATCGTCAGCGGCCTGTGGCACGGCGGGCATTGGGGCTTTGTTGTGTGGGGCATACTCTTTGGAATTTTGCGAATTTTTGAAGATGTCGTGGGCAAAAAACTTTCGGCGCTCCCCCCGCTTAAGGGCCCCGCTCGAAAGGCTGTTCTCATCGTCCGCACAGCTTATTCATATCTTGCATGGTGCGGCGTGTTTATCTTCTTTCGTATGAAGACCATAACGGCGTCTGTCGGGGTTATTTCGAGAATCTTCACCCTGTCGCAGTGGTCGGTGTCGGCGTTTGAAGCACGATGCTATAACCTGCTTCTCAACACAATACCCAGCTCGCCCGCGTTTGCAAAGCTCGGGCTGCTCATTATTGCGATGTCTACGCTGCTCGCTCTCGCACTTGAATATTACTATGTATATCTTCGCCACGCGCACACCGACAGGCCGAATGATCTTCTTGCACAACTTCCCGAATGGCCTCGTTTTGCGGTTTATATGTTTATGCTCTGCGCGTCGCTCGCGTTCGGAATGTTCGGAAGTTCGTCTTTCGTATATTTTCAGTTCTGAAATATATTGACATCTCTCTGCGGATTAGTTATAATAATCCACGCGTGTGGCGGATTAGCTCAGCTGGCTAGAGCACTCGGTTCATACCCGGGGTGTCGCTGGTTCAAATCCTGCATCCGCTACCAGTTAAGGAAGCCGCAAACTCGATTTACGGCTTCCTTAATTAAACAAAATGCAACCTCCGGCCCGTTGGTCAAGTGGTTAAGACACCGCCCTTTCACGGCGGTATCACGAGTTCAACTCTCGTACGGGTCACCAAAAAGCACCGAGTATTCGGCGCTTTTTTATTTCGTGGCGCATTGCGTGGCACACTGTTTGTTTTAGAAGTTCATCCGGATAAATGTTTGTTGTCATTCAATCCCTGAACAAAACGATAAAATTAATGCGGACACGCACTGCGCGGCGCTGCATATTGTGGTTGCTGCACAAAACCTGCGCATATTTTGCAGGGGCTGCCAATGGCCATCGGCTAACCCTGTGTTTGTTCGTTGATGTGTGAATGATGATTACGGGCGGATTTTTGCGATGATATGTACGGGCGGGCGGTGATTATATTGACAAGTTACGATTACAACCAAAACAGTGCATGTTTTATTACAATCTGCACGAAAGACAGCCATGAAATGTTATGGCATGTATGGGCTGCATTGTGCGTGCGCAAGAATCACCGCAATTGTCAAACTGTGGAACAATAATCAAAAATGAGATTGACCGCATCGGCGAAATATATGATCATGTTGTTATAATCGATTGATGTGTGATTATGCCCAACCACATCCATATGATTATTTGCTGCGCGTGGACGACGGACGACCAAAGGTCGCCCATAGGTATTACGTATCATTCGACAACTTAGAGGGTTCTGTTACCAAACAAATTGGGTTTTCATTGTGGTAAAAACAGTTTAATGCTTAAATCATTCGCAATGAGCGGGGCTATCATGAGGTTTGGCAATATATTGACGAAAATTCGATGAAATGGAGCGGCGTGGATAATGATAATTTATTCCATTATTATGTTTGCGATGGCTCTTTTAATGATTGTTGTTGGTATACTTGTTTACCGAGGCAAAACAGAGTTAATCCACGATTATCATCAAACAAAAGTTACGGATAAAAAAGCCTATGGAAAAGCCATGGGAAAAGCTTTGGCTGGCATTAGTGTCCCACTGGTTACTACCGGCATTGTTGCTTTTTTTACAGCATCAGTTTTACCGACGCTTGTTTTAATTGTTGGAATAATAATATCCTTGATATCGCTGATTCTTGTACAAAAAAAATACAACGGCAGATTGTTCTAACCGAGAAAACGAACATAATTCACCCTATACTATAAATAAGATCTTTTCCACGCATTACCGCGATATATTCTAAAAAACTCATCGCACCCGCTTATCTCGCTCATCATTGCACTTCCCGCACGCTGCCGCACCGAAAAAAATCTTTTGACCTGCATTTTCTGAAAATCAAACGCGGCAATCAATCCGTTGCGATGGGGCATCTTCGCAAAATCATCTCGATTTCCGCCTCTGTCCATATCGAACGCTCAACCGAACATCTCCGCAGCAAATCGACTCCCTGCCGAACAGTCAATTGTCTCCACAACAAAAACCAACCCTCTTGCAACGCGAGAAACTTCGGTTTACACTTATATGTCGAAAGAGGTGTATTGCTATGCAGACGAAAAAGGTGCCCATCCCTTGCGATAAGCTTTCAAAGAAAGCAAAGCGCGCGCTTGACCAAAGGCAGAGGGGCAGCTGGGGAGCGCTAAATCCCATGACCCGCAAGAGCGGCAACAAAATGCTCTACAACAGAAAACGAACCGACAGGCGTGATGATTACACGTTTGTCGGCTCTTTTGTTTTCGACAGTTTTTTTCCCCGCCCACACCTATTTCTGTCTTTTCGGAATCCCGTTAGTTTCCGGTGTTGCTCCTGCTAAATGTTCTCTCAAGTTTAATCACTGCTCCAAACAGCTCTTGGCGCACGTGGCTTTTCCTAACAACGGTCACCGTTCTAATTTCCGCACATAAATGGCAAAGTCTCCCGCACTCATGTAGATTTTCCACCGCGCCCGCCGAATTTTGCTTGACTCGTGCGGTATATTTCGGCAAATGCTTTCGATCAACCACATCGTCCATGTCTGCCCACAAAGTGCCGCCGCTTGCCATAGCCTTGTGTAATGAGGTAGAATAACGGTGACAATACTCTCTAGGCGGGACGTTGGCCTTGCCTTTCAGCAAGGCGCGCCGCCGCCCGCAAAAGATCACAATGGAGCAAATATGAGCTTTTTGTTTTCCCTTTTTGCGATACTTTGTATAGCGCTGCTACTGGTGGATCGCTTTCGCGTTCCCACAGCGCTCGCGCCGTTCGGTGCGTGCGCCGTCATAACGCTCGCCATGTGCTGGTTTGGTATGCTCGGGCTGCTGACCTTTGCCGCCGCCGCGATCTATATCACCGCCTTTGCAGCGCTGGCGCTGACTCTGCGCCGGACAAAATCAGAACTGCGCGCGCTCGCCGCAAAGTTTTTCACTCCGGCAACTGTTTTTTTCGCTCTGGCGTCGTTTGCGTTTTACGTCGTGCTGCGCATCAAGCAGCCTTATTTTCAGCAGTGGGACGAGTTCTCATTTTGGGGTATCGCCGCCAAAAACGTCTTCGAGCGGGGACAGCTGTATACGCTTTTTGAAAGCAGCATGATAAACACATCCTACCCGCCCGGCCTGCCTGTGTGGAACTTTTTCATTCAGTTTGCAACGGATTCGTTCAGCGAATGGCAGGTCTTTCTCTCCTATGACGTCATGATCGCGGCCGCGATGACGATGCTTTTTTCGCGAGTAAAGTGGCGGCAGCCGTTTTCGATCGCGGCGATGTCGGTTTTTTCGGTATTTGGGCTGTATATGTTCTGGCATTCCTTTTTGGGCGTTCGGCTCTATGCGACTTCTTGCGCGGATATTCAGGTCGGCGTCGTCTTCGGCGCGGCGCTTATCTCGTGGTTTTCACAACGGGATCACACCGAGGGGCGCTATGCGGTGACAGTATCGTCGCTCATGCTGCTGCCGATGATCAAGGATGTGGGGCTGGCATTTGCGCTCGTCGCGGCGGTTGTAATATCCGTCGATATGTTCGCAAGCAAAAATTATCCGTTTCGCTCTGATAAAAACAAAAACTCTCTGCTTTGCCTGCTTTGGCCGGCTCTGCTGTTCGTCGCGCTGCTCGCAAGCTACTGGCTGTGGAGCTTTCATTTTACATCGGTAACCGCAATCAGCCGCGTCGAGGTGCATTATGAATACAGCGCCTTGCAGATGTTCACGGGGCAGGACGCGTATTTCAACGGGATTCTGCGAACGATGTTCCATGAGCTTTCGGTCCGTCAGCTCGTGATGTTCGGTCCGATAAGGGACATGCTGGTGGTATTCACCTTGCTGCCGATAGTCGCCTCTGCTCTAACTCTCGACAAAAGAAGCGCCCTCAAGGTCTCGGCGGCCTCGGTGTTGCTGCTTGCGGGTTTCTTTGTATACTACCTCTTCCAAGCTTACGCCTACGCCGCTATCTTTGCTCACACCGACAACTTCTATCTCATGTCATTCGAGCGCTACATCGCGTCCTACGCAATCGGCTGGATGGCGGCAGTTGTCGCGCTCTCTCGCTATGACGGAGACGGTCGATGGACAAAGTTTCCCGAAAACGCCGTCGGCAGCGGGATTGCCGCAGCCCTTGTCACCGCGGTGTTCGCCTTTTCCCCCGTTAATGCCGATCAATATCTTCTGACGAGCAGCAAAGTTCAGCTTCCGATTGCACCGCTGCGCGAGGAATTCCGCGAGAGCGCAGTTTCGCTCGAACCACTTCTCCGCGCGGGGGATAGAATCTATTTTGTCTGCCAAGGTTCCGACGGCGAGGAATGGTTCTACTTTAATTATGAATTTCAACCGGCATTTGTTGAAAAAACGATTGAGGGTGGAAATTTTATACCTCCGGGAGCTGTGCGCTCAAAATACGATACCTATGTCGATCGCGCGGCATTCTCCGCGTTTCTCACAGAAAAGCAGATCGACTATGTCTATCTCTATCGGATCGACGACTACTTTAAAGAGGAATTCGCGCCGATGTTTGCTGACGATCTTTCGGGATTCCTCACTAGCCGCCACAATCTCTACCGCGTTGCGCTCGGCGGAGCGACACTTGTTGAGGCAGCCGCACAATAATTCTCTCAGCACGGTCTTCGGTGCGGCAGCATCTTTACCCGCCAGTGTAACCCCGCAGATGCACGCATTGCCTCACCGCTGTTTATTTCTTTGCATTTAATGCGCTCAATATATTAAATTTAAGCTCGATTGAAAATAAATCAATAGCACTCGAGCAAAAAACACAAGCTCGATTGTCATTTGCGTCGCACAGCGCTCGGCGGAGCGACACTTGTTGAGGCCGCCGCACTTGATTAAATTCAAATATCGAACCCGCCCAGCCGAGTCCCGGAGAATCCTGCCGCGCCCGTTCCTTTTTCGATTACCGCACGCTTCATCGCTTTCGCTTCGCCGGGACATCCCGCTTGCATGTGAACTGTGCACATTATAAACAAACTGTTCGAGGGCGATTTGCGTCTTCTTTAAAGGAGCGGACAAACGAAAACTTTCAAATCAAAAACTAAGCGCGTCACGCTGCCGCTTGATCTTCCGGGCTGTGAGGATTTTGCAGAACATATCGAGCGGTGTGCCGAAAAAGAGGAGGACGTGACAAACCTTTGCGTTGTACGCTGCGTTTCGGAGCGCCTTAATATACGAGGGCTTTCATTTGAAAATGTCTACTTCGATCACTGCTCATTTGCAAACAGCTCTTTCAAATACTGTTTCTTTCGCAATGTCCGCTTTGAGGCGTGCACTTTCCCAAACTGCGATTTTTCATCGAGCGGCTTTCAACAATGCGCGTTCGAGCGATCTAATTTTAAGGGATGCAATTTCACTTCCTGCCGCCTGAGCGATTTCAGCGCGCTCGAGAGCAATATGAGATACGTCAATTTCACCTCTGCCGAATTCGCGCGCTGCGAAATTGAGGGGAGCGATTTTACCGATTCGTTTTTTGCGGAATGCACCTTCAAAACTCTCCTCGTTTCAAATTCACAGTTTATCCGAACCGAGTTTTTCCACACATCTCTTCGCGGCATTGATTTTTCCGACAGCGCACTCGACGGAATCTGCATTTCCGCCGACGGTCGGGAGCTCGCCGGTATCATTGTGAGTTTTGAGCAGGCGGCTGCGCTGTCAAAAATTCTGGGTGTTGTGATCAAGGATGATGCGATGGATTGAAATGTTCGGAATATTGCAACACTCGTCACAAACCAACCCGGAGCACTGATTTTGCAATCAGTGCTCCGGGTATTTTTTTTATTCACAACGCATCTTATCGGCAGAACCGGGCCGCCGCGTCGCTGTGTCGCTGCTTATTTTGCTTTTTCGCCTCGCCGGTTTGCGCTTCTTCGGGCTCCGCCGCATGTGCGCCTTATGTCAACTATGCCGCCGAGCTGTCTTTGACAAAGTTTTTGATGTCATAAATTCCGCTCGTGCCGTCAAACACATACCACGGACTGACGCTAACCGCGTTGATCATGACCGCGAAATGCAGGTGCGGCCCGGTCGCAAAACCTGTCGCACCAACATAGCCGATCTCGTCGCCGCGCTCGACAATGTCCCCCGCCTTGCAGTTGAGCCCGCTCATGTGGTAATAGACGGTGTGAACGCCCATGCCGTGCTCGATCATGATTGAATAACCTGTCATCTGCAGCTCGTCGGCAAAGAGCACAACTCCCGAATTGCTGGCTTTTATCGGCGTTCCCTCTGCATTCGCAATGTCAATTCCCGCATGTCGAGATGGCGTGCTTGAGTTGTTTGTGTAGCGCTTGATCCCGTATTCAGTTGTTATGCTGCCCTCAACAGGCTGAATGAAGTTTTCATTCCAATATATTTTGGGGTCAAAGTGGCTGTCGAGCGAATAGAACTTCTCCGCTATCTCGTCATACGCGTTGTTGCTGCCAATCGTGCTCGAAACGGTGGACGAGCTGACCGTGAGGTGCTGTACCTCATATTCCGTCTCGGTTACGGTGAACGGAAGCTCGAGCGTCTTGCCGTCGTAATTGGCTGTCACAGAGTATTCGCCGGCATTCCTCATATAGTTAATCGGTATATAGGCATACCCGCCCGTGGCGGTAAGCTCTATCTGAGGATCGTACGGATAGTCCACACTGACTGCCAGCGAGGCGGGGTCGCGCACATTCTCCGCAATCAGCAGCAGTGTTCCGCCCTGCGCAACCGTGTCGGCTGAAAGCGATACCTTTGTCTGGACGTCATAGCTTATTGAAAAACCGTAGTCGCATTTTGCTTTTGCACCGTCCTTTTCAAAACTCGCGGCAATTGCGAAATCGTAAACGCCGTTTTCGGGCGGGACGAAATCCGCATAATACTCTTGCGAACCGGTGAAGACATTTTCGCCGCCGCGGCTGATCGATATATCGACGGACAGCGGCTCACTCGCGAACTCCAGTGCGTCGTCATAGGAAGTCAGCTCGATTAAAACCGGAGCGTCCGAGCCACCGCTCGCCGACACCTCGCGGCCTTTTTCATCGACACCCTCGTATTCCGCGCGCGAAGGGAGTATGTCCGCCCCCGCAACGTGCAGTGTGCACATCGCGCTGCCTTGCTCGAGCAGTGCGGTGCGCGCTTTCTCCCGCTGCTCGTTCGTTTTAATTATAAACACTGCGGCAGTCGCACCGAGCGCCAAAACAAGAGCGATACACGCCAGCACAAGCGGCGCTTTCGACCGTTTTCTTTTTTTATTCATATTATTTTCTCACCCCGCAACACCCATGGTACTTCAGTACACATATATTAACAGAGTGGATGGACAATTGAAACAGTATAATTCATTATTGCGCTGCCCGGTGCTATTTGTTCAATATGTGCAGAAATTTTGGGTTTACTTTGTATGATTAATACTGTATAATATCTGTGGTTTATCCGCCAGAATTCAACAAGAGAATTACTAATAAGGAGATCCCTTAAGAATGAAAAAGATTATTGCATTGACGCTCTGTCTCGTGTTTTCGCTCACGCTTGTGGCGTGTGGCGGAGGGGGCGGCGCAATTGTCATCGACCCTCTCGAGGAAGAGATGGCAGGAACGTCTGACACGTTCGGCACCGTTGACATAACCGCAACCAAAGACGCGTTCAATTTCCTCACCGGAAAAAACGACATGGCGAGCGACATGCTCGGCAAACGTCCTTATGCCGTTTCTGTCAACAACATCATCGATTGCTGGCCTCAGTACGGTCTCTCGCAGGCCGACGTTATCTATGAGATAGAGACCGAGGGCGGAATCACCCGCATGATGGCTCTGTTCATGGATACACGTGAAGTCCCCCGTATCGGTTCGGTCCGCTCGCTGCGCGACCAGTTCCTCGAGGCGGTATTCCCCCTCAACCCGATCATCGTTCATATCGGAGCTTCCATCTATGCAGACAAAGCGGTCAACGACAACAACTACCGCACGATAGACGGCGGCAACCTGCGCAAGGTTATATACTTCGACAGAGAAAGAGCTGCCACAAAGGCCTATGAGCACTGCTCGTTTACATCCGGCAAGCTCATCGACGAAATTCTGCCCGCCGCCAAAATCAAGCGCGATCTGACAACCAACGTCAAGAGCGCATTCAATTTTGTGCCCGAGGGCGAAACCGTCATCCCGACAACGGGAGACGCCTCGAACGTCAAGTACAGCTTCTCTGGCTCCGGCGACGGAGATTTCCGCTACGACGAAGCGACAAAGAAATATCTCAAATGGCAATATGGCAAAAAACAGATCGACGCGGGCAACGCCGACACGCAGCTCGCCTTCGACAACGTTTTCCTCCTCTTTGCCCCCATCTCCCCGATAGAGGGCACCAAACTTGTTAAAGTTGACTACACCAAAGGCGGAGACGCTTATTACTTCTCGCAGGGCAAATATGAGAAGTGCACCTGGAGCAAGGGTGACTATTCCGAAAACTTCGTATTCAAAACCGCAAGCGGCGAAGAGCTCACAGTTAACCCCGGCATAACCCATGTCGGAATCGTGCGCAACGATCGCACGGACAAGCTCGTTATCAGTTAGTTTTCTGTTCAACTCAAACTTCGAGCGCGTTGTTTTTACCGACAGCGCGCTCGTTTGTTACAAAATGTACAACCGGCGCCGCGCGGATTTTCTGCGCCGCGCCCTTTGCGCATTTACAGTCAGGCACACAGGTTTAAGGGGGACCCTTTCGTGAAAAAGACAATATCACTTATTTTGTGTGCACTGCTTTCGCTGTCGCTGCTGGGCTGCATGAAGGGCGATCAATCGCTTCCTTCCGATACCGATTCACAGGCTGAAACCCCCGCACCCGCGCCGCCTCCTGCACCGGTTAAGCTCAACTACAATTACCTGAACGGGCTGTACGATCTTCCCGACGACCGCGTCGGAAAGCGTCCCTATGCAATCTCGGTGAACAACAACTACGCCGGCTGGCCTCAAAAGGGCGTCTCCAAAGCCGACATCGTGCTCGAGATTGAAACCGAGGGCGGAATAACGAGGCTGATGTGCCTCTTCTCCGATCTTTCAGATGTCGGATACATCGGATCTATTCGCTCGCTGCGCCACCAGTTCATTGAGGGCATGTATCAGTGGAATCCGATTATTGTGCACATCGGAACATCCAATTTCTGCAACGAGCGGCTATGGCAGTACGAAATCAAAACTCTGGACGGCTACAACACTGAAACGTTTTTGTTCGTGGACAAGGACAGAATGCAAACTTACGCCTCCGAACACTGCAAGTTCACAGATGCCGCGCTCATTGCTGCGGGCATCACCGAACAGAAAATTGAAACAAATCTCAATTCAACAATGACGCCCGCCTTCAATTTTACGACGGGTGACAGCAAAATTATTCCAAATGGAGGCTCTGCCTCGTCAATCAGTTTTGAATTTTCCGGCGAATACGACGGCACGTTTAAGTACAACCCCGTCACCCGCCGATATTATAAATGGCAGGACGGCAAGGCGCATGTAGACGCCGCCGACCCGAACCGCCCTGTACAGCTCTCTTTCGACAACGTGATCGTTCTCTTCGCGTACATCGGCGGAATAACGGACACCATCCTTGTCGACGTGAACTATGACGGCGGCGGCGAGGGGTACTACTTCTCGCAGGGACAATATGAAAAAATCCATTGGGAAAAGCCCGCATGGAACGAGAATTTTGTCTTTACCAAAGCGGACGGCAGCGAGCTTACGCTCAATACCGGAAAAACATATCTATCCGTCATACGGGATTATTTTGAAAATACCCTCGTAATCGAGTGAGGAGCATTTGATGTTTTTTAACAAACCAGCGGCAGGCTGGCTGATCGTTGGCCTTGGCAATCCGGGCAAAAAATACGAATATTCACGGCACAATGCCGGCTGGCGCGCGCTCGATTTTCTCGCTTCTAAAAGCGGAATAAAAGTGAGCCGCGCGCGCTTTGACGCCCTTTGCGGTCAGGGCCGCTTTGCAGGAGAGCCCGTTGTACTGCTCAAACCGACAACCTTTATGAACCTCTCAGGCAAGGCTGTATCTGCCGCCGCAAGCTACTATAAGCTGCCGCCCGAGCGAGTGCTCGTGATCTTTGACGACATCTCTCTCGAACCTGGACACATCAGAATTCGCGAGAACGGCTCGCCCGGGGGACACAACGGCGTCCGCGACATAATAGACTGTTTTGACACCGACGCGTTTCCCCGAATCAAGATAGGCGTCGGGCAAAAACCCCACCCCGATTACGATCTTGCCGATTGGGTGCTCTCTTCGCCGAGCAGCCGCGACCGCCAGCTCATCGAAAGCCGCGAGCAGGACGTGTGTGACGCCGCCGAGCTTATCGTTCGCGGCGATCTGTCACTCGCTCAGAGTCGTTTCAACAGGTAACAGATGAATATTCTGCATTCCATATCGCAAAGCGAACAATTTGAAGCCATCTGCGCCGCCACCGATCGAAATGGCAAAGCGGCGCTTTTTGGCGTACATCAAATTCACTGCGCCGCCTTTGCCGCCGCAATAGCGCAGCGCGGGCGCGCTGTTTTTTTTGTGACGGAGACCGACGCACAAGCGGTGACAGCCGCCTCCGATATCTCGGCACTCGGCGTTCCGGCGTCGTCCTGTCCATCCCGCGATTTTATTTTTATCGACGTTGCAAGCGTCTCACATGACACCGAGCTCGCAAGACTTTCCGCTCTCGGTCGCGCGATGAGCGGTGAGAGCCGCGTACTCTGCGCCTCAATTGAGGCGCTCTGCCAGCGCACCATGCCTCCCGAGGTTTTTCGCAGCGGGACGCTCTCGCTCAAAAAAGGCAGGCGCATTCAACAGTCGACACTCGTCAGCGCGCTCGTGTCAGCAGGTTACAGCCGCTGCGACCGCGTTGAGGGCAGAGGTCAGTTTGCTGTGCGCGGCGGCATTGTCGACATCTTCCCGCCGGCAGACGAGCATCCTTTGCGCATCGAGCTGTTCGGAGATGACATCGACGGCATCGCGAGATTCGATGAGGAGAACCAGCGGCGCATTTCAAACAGCTCTTCAGCGTTGATAACACCCGTCCGCGAGGTTGTTCTCGGTGCCGACGCACCCGACCGCCTACGTGCAATGCTGAAAAGCTCGAGCGGAGCTCCCAATCTTTGCGAAATAATAGAGCACGACATCTCATTGCTCGAAAACGATATCGTCCCCCCCTGCACCGACCGCTATCTGCTCGCCGCTTATGACACCACCGCGACAGCGCTCGACTATCTTGACGACGCACTGCTGTTTATCTGCGAGCCGCAGGCAGTGCGCAAGCGCCATAAAAACCTCATAACACTGCACACCGAAGAACTTCTTTCGCTAAAATCTCAGGGGCTGCTTCCCAAAAAACACTCCGGCTGCTACGCCGACGACTTCGATGCGCTCACCTTTGGCAGAGCCGAGATACTTGCAGACTCTTTCACTCGCTCCACTGAGGAGTCTCGGCTCGACGCGCTCATCAATGTGCGCGGCTCCGTCGTTCCTCGCTGGAGCGGAGAACTGGTGTTGCTCGAAGAAGACATTCAGGCGGGACTTGCGCTGGGTTATTCCTGTGTCGTGCTCGCGGCGACCGCACGCGGCGCTGCCGCGCTTGCAAACGATCTTCGGACCGCCGGTTTCGACTGTATCGAGGGCGCAGAGACACCTCCACCGCCGCCCTCCGTTTCGATTTCTGTCGGCTCTTTAAGCTCCGGATTTCAGCTCGCTGCGGGACAGCTGTGTGTGCTCACCTCTGCCAAAGAGACAAAAACCGGCAAAAAGCGCGCCCGACACGCCGAAAAACAGGGGCACAGCATCGCGAGGCTTGAGGATCTCAAGGCCGGAGATTTTGTCGTGCACGACAGCCACGGCATCGGCCGTTTTGAGGGAATACATCGAATCGACCACCACGGTTTTGTTCGCGACTACATCAAAATCGCATACCGCGGCGCCGACGTGCTCTATGTGCCCGTGACGCAGCTCGATCTCGTGTCGCAGTATGTCTCTCCCCGTGACGACGCAGAAGTAAAGCTCGCGAAACTCCATTCAGGAGAATGGGCTAAGACCAAGGCGGCGGTATACCGCTCGGTTCGCGAGATGGCAAAAGAGCTGATCGAGCTGTATGCCGTGCGTGAAAAGGAACAAGGTGTTGCGTTCTCGCCCGACGGAGAGTGGCAGAACACCTTTGAATCTCGCTTTGAGTATGACGAAACCGACGACCAGCTTCGCGCCATCGCCGACATCAAAAAGGATATGGAGCGCGCCCGACCGATGGATCGCGTGCTGTGCGGCGATGTCGGCGTCGGCAAAACCGAGGTCGCTCTGCGAGCCGCGTTCAAATGTATCAATGACGGATATCAGTGCGCTGTGCTCGTCCCGACAACCATTTTGGCCTGGCAGCACTACCGCACCTTTTGCGAACGCATGGAAGCGTTCCCCGTAAAGATTGCCATGCTCTCCCGCTTTGCGAGCGCCAAGGAGATAAAGGAAGCGGTCGCCGGAATAAAGCGCGGGACGGTCGATATTGTTATCGGAACCCACCGTCTGCTGCAAAAAGACATCGAATTCAAAAAGCTCGGGCTGCTCGTCATCGATGAGGAGCAGCGCTTCGGCGTCTCACACAAAGAAAAACTCAAACAAAAATTCACGGGGGTCGACGTGCTCACGCTGTCGGCAACCCCGATACCTCGCACTCTGAACATGGCGCTGTCCGGAATCCGGGACATGTCCGTTATCGACGAGCCACCCGAGGACAGACACCCCGTTCAGACCTTTGTCATCGAACACGACGACAGCATTGTGTCCGACGCTATAAAGCGCGAGCTTTCGCGCGGCGGACAGGTATATTATATACACAATCGCATCGACAGCATCGAACGCTGTGCCAATCATCTGCTTGAGCTCATTCCCGACGCGCGCATTGAGATTGCGCACGGGCGCATGCCCGAGGATGTCCTCTCCGACGTCTGGCGCCGCCTGCTCGGCGGCGAATGCGATGTGCTCGTGTGCACCACGCTCATCGAGACAGGCGTTGACGTTCCCAACTGCAACACCCTCATCGTCGAGGATGCCGACCGCATGGGGCTGTCTCAGCTCTATCAGATTCGCGGGCGTGTCGGCCGCAGCGGGCGCCGCGCGTTCGCCTATTTCACCTTTCGCCGTGACAAGACACTCTCCGATATCGCGACAAAACGCCTCACGGCCATCCGCGATTTCACCAGTTTCGGAAGTGGCTTTAAAATAGCGATGCGCGATCTGCAAATCCGAGGTGCAGGCTCGGTGCTTTCAGCGCGACAGAGCGGACACATGCAGGCGGTCGGATACGACACCTATCTCAAGATTCTCGCGGAGGCAGTCGGCGACGAGAGCGGCGTCATCCGTGCAGCTGAAAGAGTTGAGTGCACCGTCGATCTCTCGGTATCCGCATACCTTCCGAATTCATACGTACCAGACAACGAGAGCCGCATCGAGCTTTACAAACGCATCGCCGCAATATACGATCAGGGCGACGCCGACGATGTGCTCGACGAACTTCGCGATCGCTTCGGAGAGCCGCCCGAGTGTGTGCGCGCGCTCGTTTGCGTCTCGCTCATTCGTGCGATTGCAAGCCTTCTTAAAATTTACGAAGTCTCTTCAAATTCGCGCGAAACCGTCTCGCTCTACACAGACCGTCTTGATGGCATTGACCTCTCCGGCTACATCAAGCAAAAGCGCCGCAAAATCTGGATATCTCCTAAAGGCAAGAAAGCAATCACCGCTCAGATCAAACCCGGAGAGCAACTATACGACGTCGCGCTCGAGGTGCTCTGTGCGTGCGTCGTCGTCGACACCGGCGAATAACGCTTAATGTGCGCGTTGCGTGCGGTGCGCTTTTGGTGTATAATAACCGCACATCGGAGAGGGTTTTCGGAGTGACGCGCGAAATTCTGCGCGCTCTCCCTCGAGAGCCACCCGCTTTCTGACAAAAACGCGGGCTCACATTGCAATTACATGCACTAATATTGATATTTTGACCCACGGAGGTTTTCACTGTGAGATCTAAACACACTTTACTTGCGTTGACGCTGGCCATTCTGCTCGCGGCGCTGCCGCTTGCCGCCTGCGCCTACAATCCTGAGAACGTGCTGACCGTTGACGGCGAGAGCATCCCAGCAGGGCGGTATCTTTCCTATCAGATGGCCGCGCTCAGCTCTGCTGCCACCACTCTCGGCGAAGACGAGGTCATCGGAATCGCGCTGCTCGATAAGGAAATCGAAGGTGTTTCCGGGCGTGACTGGGTTCGCAACAAGACCGTTGAGCTTTGCAAACGGGGTCTGTTCTCCGACCGCGAATTTGACCGTCTCAGCCTCTCTTTCACTGCCGAGGACAAGCAGCAGAACGAGAGCAACAGCCAGATGGTCTGGCAGTATCAAGCAAGGGCACAGTATGAGGCGAACGGAATCGGCTACAAATCCTTTGCCGCTGCGAGCAACAACGCCATGCGCGAACAACGTGTGCGCTCGGCGCTCTATGGGGACGGCGGAGAATTTGCCATTCCTCAAGCCGAAAAGCAAGAGTATTTTGACACAAACTACGTCCGTGCCGAATATATGCAGCTGCCGGTTTATGACAACATCGGTTTCAAACTGATTGAAAGCCAGCCGGAAGCACTGCGTGCCGTCGCCGACAAGTTGCTCGAAAAAGCCAAGGCGGACGACAGCCTGCTCGCCGCATATCTCGCTCACTTCGGAGAAGCACTCACGCTCTCGGGTGACGACACCGCCCCCACTCCGGAGAACGCCGCCGAGGTCATCACGAGCGGTTTCTACGGCCCGAATCTCGGCATCAACGCAACACTGCTCAAAACTCTGCTCGCGGCACCCATCGGAGAATATGGAATCTGCGAGAGCGAGGACGGAACTCTCTTCATCTACAAGCGTCTGCCACTTGAGGAAAAAGATACCGAGGCAAGTTATGATAAAGGCATCGTCAGCGAGCTTTCAAAAGCCCCATATGACGAATATGTCGCTGACGGAACAGCAGGCTATCCTGTGGTGGTCGATGAAAAAGCGGCAACTTATTACAGCCCAGACAAGATCAAGCTCTCTTAGCTTTCATCTCTTTCGGCGGCACTGTACCCCGCATCCCAACCGACCGCAAGACGGACGCTCTCATTGGAGGCATCCGTCTTGCGGTCGGTTTTTTTGTTCCCTGCCTTGAGGCGCTCTTCGGCGGCGGTTGCCACGCGCTTTTTTCTCTTTACTTCTTTGGGATTCCGTTGCAGCGCCATCAAACAATTTGGGAGGATTTGTTGGATCTGCCATAACGGATGTTTGATTGCGCTGGACGCTCAAAGGACTTCATTTCTGATTTTTGAGAGCGCGCACCCTTGCCACTTGCTGCGTATACAAATCACCCACCACAGTAGCAAAAACGCCTCCTGTGCACGACGCTTGGTATCAAACTTCTCTGCTTTTTGTGTTTCGCGCACCCAACACACACTCGATATATATGCCCCGCCCGACGAGGATCGATGCTCCAAACTTGCATTCGCCGCTCTTAATCTGAAAAAAGAACGACCTTTGCCCTGCGGCATCAGTCGCTCCTCTGCTTGTTTGACAAGTACGCGCCGCACTAAAAAACACATGCGAGCTATTTGGGCATCTCGCATACCTCGCACAGCTCGATATATATATTCGAGTATCTGTCGCTCACATAGCTCGGGATCTTGGCTCGCACCACTCCACCCGGTATGTCGCGTCGCTCAAAAGACAGCGCAACCGTCGTTCCCTCTCCGAACTCACTGTTGATTGCAATTGATCCCCCGTGCAGCTCACAGAAGATAGATGCCGTCGCAAGCCCCAGCCCGAGCGAAGGTGCGTAATCGCTGTCGGCGGCAGGCTCTCGGGAATAATACGGCTCACAGACATAGGCTTGCAACTCGGGCTTAATCCCCTGTCCGCGGTCCTTCACTGTTATAATAATCATCCGCTCGCTCTCGGAAACCTTGATCTCAATCGCGTTGCCGTCCCGTGTGTAGGTCAGAGAATTGCTGATAACCGCAAGTAGCGCGCGCTCCGCAAGCTTGATGTCGAGCAGAGTTGTGACCGCCTGCTCGGGAAGCGAGAAGAAGAGCGGAATATGCTTATCGCACACCGCTGTGACGCCCTCACAGAGTTTTTCCACAAGCTCACAGACATCGCACGGACGCTTCACTGCACTTATCGTTCCCGCAGCATAGCTTGCGATCAAGGCAGCTCCATAGGTTGCTTTGAGAATTCGATAAGCGCCGCGCCTTATGCCCTCAAACGTCTCCTCAAGCTCCGGGTCGTCACTGTCAATCAGCCTCTCGGCCGCTTGGGTGTTCAGTGACAGCCGCTCAACCGCCGTGCGAACGATATCCGTAAAGCGATCCACACTGTTGAGATAAAGCGGTTCGAGTGCGCTTTCGTCCATTCCCGGGGTTGCAAAGCAGAGGATGTATTCACCCGATTTCATGAAAGTCACCCCGCCAGCACCGAGCGGATATCCCGAAAACGAAATATGAGCACTGCCTCTTTTTACAAGCGTGTCAGAAACGCCTGAAAGCAGTCCTTTAAAAAGCGGCTTGCTTCTCCGGATAGCATCAAGTCCTGCAGCGTCCATTCGCCCGTTATTCCACAGAATGTTGAAGCTGGTATCGGCAATTAATATCTGGGATTCACTCTGCATGCACAGCGCTTTGAGCATTTCAAAGTTGTTTGTTTCCATAAGCATTTCCCGTATTGTTGTCATTATAGTGATTATAGCATACCCAGGTGACATTATTCGACTTTATTCAATCTAATTTTCTTCGGGCTTGTATACCTGCTTTGATATTGTGCCGCGATTGCACCGCATGATTCCGCCCATGGCGACTTGAGATATTTTACCGGTATCCCTTCCCAATTACACAGCGTAATATTTCAAAACGCGGGCGGGTAAAATTTCTTGCGGAGACTTCGTTGAAATCTCTGTTGAAACTGTTGAGATTCACCAACATACCGTCCGGTATTCTATAATATCTGCAGAACATTTCACACCGTTTCAGTTTTGTGATATAATTGCAAAACAGTATTTTAACAATAGTTCATGGGGCTGACAATGAAATTTATACCGCATGTTGAGAGGGCGCGCTTTGATGATTTTGTGCGCCTGCATCCGACAAAATCACATTTTATGCAGAGTGCCGCGTGGGGCGATTTTTCCCGTGTCGAAAAAGCTCTCCTCCCGCATATGGTCGGGCTTGAGGGCAATGACGGAAAACTTGTCGCCGCTGCACTTCTGCTCGAGCGCAAGCCGCCGATGTTCCCGAAATACTTTTACTGCCCTCGCGGCCCTGTGGTCGATTTTGATAACCGAGCGCTGCTCTTTCAATTTCTCGGCGCGCTTCGGGATTTTTCGCGCTCTGAGGGCGCGATGTTTCTTAAGTTTGACCCCGACGTGCCGCTGCGCGTGATGGACGGCGACGGGACAGCGATTCCGGACAGTGGGGACAACTCCGCACTTGTCACAGAGCTTAAGGCGTTCGGTTGCGTTCATCGCGGCTTCAACACCGGCTTTGAGGGCCGCCAACCCCGCTATACCTTTCGGATAGACCTTTCGCCGAGCGATAAAGAGATAGATTCGCACATTGTCGGAAACGTGCTCAAAAACGTCAAAAAATCTCACCGCTATGCATGCGAGGTCGCTCGCGGGGTCTCGTCCGATATCCCCGAACTGCACCGCTTAATATCAATAACAAGTGAGCGAGACGATTTTATCGGCTATGGCGAGAGCTATTACCAGAACTTTTATGACATACTTGCAAAAAATGACATGGCGACGCTGTGGCTGGGAAAGGTCGACCCCGCACGCTCCGCCGAGATGTTGCGAGGCGAGCTTGAGGCGCTGCTTGAAAAACGCAAAACTCTCCGAAAAGAGGGACCTTTGCACGAGAGCGAGCTTTCAGAACAGCGGCTGCTCCGCGAAATTGAAAACTTTAACAATTACGCGCTCGAGTATCCCGACGGCGCGACAATAAGCGCTCATCTTGTCGCAAGATACGGCGACAAGGCCTGGGCTGTGCACGCCGGCTCCGACCGCCTGATGAGCGAGACATTTACGAACAACCGCGTCTATTATGAAAAAATTCACGCCGCAAAGGCAGACGGAGCGAGGCTCCTTGACCAGTTTGGCACTGTGGGAAACCCCGAGAGCAGTCCTCTAAAAAGCCTACATGAATTTAAGCGGCAGTTCGGCGGGAGATACATTGAGTTCATCGGTGAATTCGATATTGTGCTCCGGCCATTCTGGCATTTTATATATGATCAGGTGCTCCCGCTCTACCGTCGCGCGCGCATCTCTTTAAAGATGGCGCGTCGCAATGGCCGCCAATAGTTTTGTTTCGAAACCTACCTTCTGCCAAAAGTTCGAGCGGTTTTGCTGCGCACAAAGGCGGATTTTGTCATTGATTTCCCTCGAATATTAAAATACGCTCCGCACTTCAAAATCCTCAAATCTTTTCACATCAACCAGATAAATATCAATAGATCACGTTCCCGCTCGCCACCGAGTGCTCTCAAAATGACGGCGGGAATTTTGACTTTTTATTAAAAGAGGCAGTTATGGAACGTCGGCTTTTAAACAGGCTCGGGCTCTCGCTCTTTGCAATGGCGCTGTCGGTGATCGCGTCCCAGTTCGCTATTGCGACTGCGGCCGCTTCTTTTGCTCCCCAACTCGCACAGAGCGACTGGTTTCCTTTCGCTCTCACAATGACAACCGGCCTTGTCGGGCTGCCTGTGTTCTGGCTGTGCGTGAGAGGGGTGCATCCCTTGAGCGGCGTACAAACCACGCCCATCTCTCTGCGAACCGTCGCCACCGCTTACCCGATATGCATGGCCGCGAGCTACCTCTTCGCCATTCTGGGCAACATCGTCACGGGTGCGCTCTCCTCGCTCGTCGGGCGAACTGCGGAAAATCCAGTTGCGTCGCTCGTGTCCGGCGCGCCTATCTGGGTCGTCACGCTCACCATCGGCTTCGCTGCACCCATTATCGAAGAGGTCATCTTTCGCAAGCTTTTGCTCGAGCGTCTGCGCCCGTTTGGCGACGCCGCCGCAATTGCGTTTACATCATTCGCATTCGCCCTCATGCACTTCAATTTCTCACAGTTTTTCTATGCACTTGCGATATCCGCAATACTCTGCTATATCGCGATCAAAACCGGCAGTATCGCCACCACTATCATCCTACATATTTTTATCAATCTCACAGGTTCGGTGCTGATTCCCACTTTGGCACTGTCCGGCAACCCGGCGCTCGAACTTGTTTCAACCACCATCATTGTAGGGCTCGCGGCGCTGGGCGCAGCGCTGCTCGTGATGAAGCGGGACTCAATAAAACTGTGCGCTCCCGAGTTTCCACCCTCTGAGCCGCTCACCGCTGCGCTGCTTTATCTGAACCCCGGAACACTGCTTTATATCGGCCTTTGTGCCGTTATGTTCGTGAGCAACATACTTTTTGGCTAATCGCAGGGCGGCCGCAACGATTATTCGTGCGGCCGTCTTTTTAAAGAAGAAGGACAGTGGCATCGCGTTATGCGGATGTTCTCTCTGTCCACGATATCCTCGCTGACCAACTCCCGCTCCCCACTTTTGGAATGTCTTTGCGTCTCGTGTTAGTCGCGGCGCTCTATTTACCGCGAGTTATTTTGTACGTTCACCGCCCGCATTCCCTGAAATACCGCCCCTTGCTTTGGCCACCACACCTTATCTTCTGTTCACGCTTGTTAAATTCCGTGCATTTAAACAACTCCGACAATGTTAAATTAAACCCGTTGCTGATCATTCTAACACTCGCTTTTTACTCTTTCTGCGCGGAATGTTCTTTATTCCCAAAAGGCGGGAACGCGAAAATTGACTCGCGCTTGTTTTTTTGTGAGTTCTATTTCAGCGCACAGCAGCAGATTCTCTGTTTTGAGCGCCGCAATAATGTCCATCTTCGTCTACAGCGGAAAACCCTAAGATATGGAATACTCGATTAA
Source organism: Oscillospiraceae bacterium (assembly GCA_036645935.1). Taxonomy (GTDB): domain Bacteria; phylum Bacillota; class Clostridia; order Oscillospirales; family Ruminococcaceae; genus JAUNBN01. The sequence goes on from JAVXNE010000004.1 coordinate 130,867, forward strand.
ATTGAACATTATAGGCTGCGCTTGCTCTCGTGCGGAATTTTGAATTGCGGCTTAATGTTTCTGAAAACATTTTCTGTCTGTCTTTGTGATTTCGTGCAGGCTCTGTCGCTCATGTGAGATGCGTGGGCGCAGCGCCGCCGAAGCCGCAAACATTAAATCGGCTGCCTGAATATTTGGCTTGATGCCGGCTGAAAACTGCCATTTTTGTGTTTTTTGCATTGAAATAGACTCAAACACGTCGAATAGCGTTAATAAATTAACAAAATCCGCCTTGTTTTTCGACATATCCTTTGTTATAATATATAAGCAATAATTTGACTGATTGGGGGATAAATCATGGCAAAGATCAAAATTGGTATCAACGGTTTCGGCCGCATCGGCCGTTTGGTGTTCCGCGCGGCGGTCTCTCGTCCCGACGTCTTTGACGTTGTGGCGATTAACGACCCGTTTATGGACAGCGCCGAGTACATGGCCTACATGACCAAGTACGACACGGTTCACGGAGTGTTCAAGCACGACATCAAGGCGTCAGGCGCAGACCTGACCGTTAACGGCGACACCTGCCGCGTTTTCAAAGAGATGGATCCTGCGAATATTCCGTGGGGTGAAGTCGGTGCAGAGTATGTCGTCGAGTCCACAGGCGTATTCACGACAACCGAGAAGTGCATGGCCCATATAAAGGGCGGCGCGAAAAAAGTTGTCATATCGGCTCCCGCAAAAGACGACACTCAGATGTTTGTCTGCGGTGTAAACCTTGAAGCTTACAACAAGAACATGCAGGTCGTTTCAAACGCCTCCTGCACAACCAACTGTCTCGCACCTCTTGCCAAGGTCATCAACGACGTTTTCGGCATTGAGGAAGGCCTCATGACCACCGTTCATGCCACCACCGGAACACAGAAGACTGTCGACTCCGCTTCCAAAAAAGACTGGCGCGGCGGCCGCGCAGCGGCAGGCAACATCATTCCCAGCTCGACCGGCGCTGCCAAGGCCGTCGGCAAGGTTATACCCGAGTTGAACGGCAAGCTCACCGGCATGTCTTTCCGCGTCCCGACGCTGGATGTCTCTGTCGTTGACCTCACCGTACGTCTCAAAACAGCCACAACTTATGAAGAGATCTGCGCCGCTCTCAAAAAAGCGAGTGAGGGTGAACTCAAGGGAATTCTCGGTTACACTGACGAAGATGTCGTCTCGAGTGACTTCACAGGTGATCCCCGCACCTCTATTTTCGACCAGAAGGCCGGCATCATGCTGTCCGACAAGTTTGTCAAACTGGTTTCGTGGTATGACAACGAGTGGGGTTATTCCAACAAGCTCCTCAATCTCATCGAGCACATGAACAAGGTTGACAGAGCATAAATCTTGCACGCGTTTGTTTGAGTTTGGTTGAAACTCTCAACAATCAACCCACGGCGCTGCTGTGGGTTGATGTGCAAACAGGGAAAATCTAAAAGAGGGGATGGCGGTTCGCGCTTGCGAAATCGATATCTCCTCTTTTTTCAAACAACGACGCATCTTCTAACGTTATGTGACACAGTGGGGAATTTTCAATGAGCGAGCGAAAACGGATATCACAGTACAGCCTGCTTAGAATTGTTGGGATCGCTTTTGTGCTAATCGGGCACGCCGCCGCGCTGCAATATGCCGCCTCTCCGGCGGATTTTCCCGCGGGAGAAATCGGGTATACGGGAAACTTTGCCGGCACGTTTAAGTTTTTTGCGGATTATATTTACACATTTCACATGCCGCTTTTTTTCTTTTTGTCTGGCGCTGTCGCGCACGTGTCAAAACGCGCGGACACAACCTTTGAATCGCTCTTTCAATCCAAGTTCCGTCATCTGATTCTGCCTTATTTCGGTTTTCTGTTGCTCTATTCAATGCCGGTTAAGACGTTCACCGGAATTTTCTCGATTAGCGATGCAGCACAGATTGTGATAAACTCGGCGCTGACAACAAAAGATTCGGGTTATCTTTGGTTTTTATATAAACTGTTCGTCGTGACGATGTTATTCTACCTCTTCGATCGATTTGTGCTCTCGCGCCGCCGCACACTCGGCATTTCGCTTCTCGTTGCGGCCACAGTGCTCGGTCTCGGTGTGCCCTCGGTGCTGTTTATCGGAGTCGAACTGAAATATCTGCTGTTCTATGCGCTGGGTTTTCTGTTTGATGAGCATCGCGAGACGTTTGTAAAAGTAATAGAAAAGCGCCGCGTTCCGATTCTTGCCGTGTTTGCCGCCTATTTCTTTCTGTTTTTTTTCAAAAACTTCGCGTTTGTTCCCGAACTTACTATCATAAACCATTACCTCCTTCAGAGCGTTGAGCGCGCATATTCCGAAGCATCGGCTTTGATTTCAATCATTGCGTGGTTTGCCCTGTGCTGTGTTGCGGCAAGCTTTGCAAAGGTTCGTGACAGCCGTGCCGTCATAGCTCTTGACCGAAGCGCCATGTCTGTCTACCTGCTGCACGATCCAATGAATTATCTGATCGACTTTGGCTATGCCGCCGCCGTCACGGCCGGAGTTTACTGCACCCCCGGAGTGAGCGCATTCGTCATCGCGCTAAAGCTCGCCGCAGGTTTGTTTCTGTCTCTGTTTGTCGCAAAAATACTCGGCCGCCTGCTGCAATACAAGAGCGCACATATCGCGGTCACTGCCTGCACAATTGCAGTTTACCTGGTCTGTTTGGGTTATATCTATGTCGCCAATGTGTTTTAAGCGCGACGAATCAGGCAATTAGTTTCATGTTATATGTGCGCTACTTTTTTGTATGTCTGCGCTGTTTCTTTTTTGACAAAGGATGTTCCCAGAACACGGGAATACTTCGTTTGGCATCGAATCGCACAATATAGTCTGTTACATCAAAGTTTTGCGCGACGATTTTCAAAATTTACTTCATCGCAAAATCCACGCTCTGCACAAACCGTACATCTCTTAAAATGCATCCCTTGATGCAAACAGCGCCCCGGCCGCAATCGCGGTCGGGGCACTGCTAACTTTCGGCGCTATAATAACATTCGAGTTTTCTTTATTCTTCGGGCTCTTCGTCGGACTCCGCATCATCAAAATCCACAGGCTCGCCATTTGGCTCGGCAGCCTCTTCTTCAAGCAGCTCACGTGCGGCGCGCGCCTCTTCTGCGACGTCGGCGTCGGTTATACTCTCAGGGATCTCGACCTCTTCATCCTCGCTTTGATCGGCTCTCGCGACGGTGACAACACGGTCGTCCGCACCGACGCGCATGACCCTCACACCGCCGCCATAGCGGCTTTGTGTCGTGATATCCTCCACGTGCATTCTTATAATAATGCCGCTGTGACTTATCAATATCGCGTCGTCTGTAACGTCGACAGCCTTGACTCCTGCAACTGTGGTTCCTCTCGAACAGTTGTAGTTTCGAATACCCATTCCGCCGCGATACTGTGCGCGGTAGTCCTCTGCATCGGTCAGGCGTCCCTTGCCATCCTCGGTGACCGTCAGCAGCTTTGCTCCATCACGAAGGGTACTCATCCCAACGACCTCGTCGTCCTTCTTGAGGCTTATCGCCTTGACGCCGCGCGCCGTGCGTCCAAGCGGACGCGCATCGCTCTCGGAGAATCGAATAGCCATTCCTAGTTTCGTTGCGACAATCAGATCGCAGTTGCCGTCGGTAAGCCTCGCCCAGGCAAGCTCGTCGTCCTCATCCAGCGTTATTCCGATTATTCCGGATTTTCGTATATTGCTGAATAATTTGAGCGCTGTGCGCTTGATTATTCCCTTGCGCGTGACCATCACTATATAATCGGCCTCGTCGAAATCTCCGACTCTGATAACCGCTGATATCTTTTCTTCGGGCATCAATGGTAGCAAGTTAATAATGTTGGTTCCACGCGAGGCGCGGGAACCCTCTGTTATTTCATAGCTCTTCTTAACATAAACGCGGCCACGCGTCGTCATAAACAGCAGGAAATCGTGGGAGTTTGTTATGAACAGCTCCTCGACAAAGTCCTCGTCACGCCGCGACATGCCCTGTATGCCGCGCCCCCCGCGACGCTGGCTTGCGTACACATCAACAGGCTGGCGCTTGATGTAGCCGAAGTGTGTCAATGTTATTATGCAGTCTTCCTCCGGAATAAGATCCTCAATGTCAACCTCTCCGCTCACTGAGACGATCTCTGTTCTGCGTGCGTCGGAATATTTTTCGCGAACCTCCTCAAGCTCCTGTTTGATTATAACAGTTAGGTGCGCGTCGTTTGAGAGAATATCGAGATAGTCGGAAATGCGGCTGTGGAGCGAGTCAAGCTCGCTCTCAATTTTGAGTATTTCAAGTCCCGCCAACTGTCCCAAGCGGAACGCGCAGATAGCAGTCGCCTGCAAATCATCAAACCCGAACTTTGCTATGATTGAAGCTTTGGCTTCGGCTTGTCCGCCGTTGCACGCGCGAATCACCGCAATTATCTCGTCCACTATATCAATAGCCCGCGCAAGACCTTCAAGAATGTGAGCGCGATCCTGTGCTTTTTTAAGTTCAAATTCAGTTCTTCGGCGCACGACCTGCCGACGAAAATCGAGATAGCGCGAGAGCATGAACTTGAGATCCATGACCTTGGGCTCTCCGCCGTCGAGCGCCAGCATTATGACGCCCACCGTGTCCTGCAGCTGTGTAAATCTATACAGTTGGTTGAGGACAACCTGCGCGTTGGCGTCGCGCCGCAACTCGACCACTATGCGCATGCCTCCGCGGTCGGATTCATCGCGCAGATCTGAAATTCCCTCAATGCGCTTGTCTTTGACGAGATCGGCGATGTTTTCAATCAGCCGCGCTTTGTTGACCATGTAGGGAATTTCGGTAATTGCGATTCTGTACCGATCGGCACGCATCTCCTCAATCTCGGCGCGTCCGCGCAAAATTATTCTGCCGCGACCCGTAGCATAGGCCGCGCGAATTCCAGAACGTCCCATGATTATTCCGCCGGTCGGAAAGTCCGGCCCGGGGATAAAATCAGTGAGATCAAGCACCGAGCAATCGGGATTGTCGAGCAGAAATTCCAGTCCTTTCACTATCTCGCCGAGGTTGTGCGGTGGGATGTTGGTCGCCATGCCGACAGCGATTCCCGTGGAGCCATTAACAAGCAGGTTGGGAATGCGCGAGGGTAGCGCAACAGGTTCAACTGTCGTGTCGTCGTAGTTGGGGGTAAAGTCTACCGTTTCTTTGTCGATATCCTCAAGCAACAGTCCCGCCATCTTGCTCATGCGGGCTTCGGTGTAACGATAGGCAGCAGGGGGGTCACCGTCGACCGAGCCGAAGTTGCCCTGTCCCTCAATGAGGGGATATCTCATAGAGAAGCTCTGCGCAAGACGCACCATTGCGTCATAGACGCTCTGGTCACCATGCGGGTGGTAATCGGCGAGCACGGTGCCAACAATATTGGCCGACTTGCGCGTCGCCTTTTCGTGTGTCAGACCGTTCTGCTGCATTGAATACAATATGCGTCGGTGAACCGGCTTGAGGCCGTCCCGCACGTCGGGCAGGGCGCGCGCCACTATAACCGACATTGAATAATCGAGAAAGCTCTTTTTTATCTCCTTTTCGATATCGACATTGATAATAGTCTCGTTGGCGAACCTGGTTTCGTCCATGTTTTATCCTCGATTTCGGCAGAAAATTGTCGTAATATTTTTATTCTGTGCGTCTTCTTAAAATCAATCGTTTTTTACGTGCGCATAAATATGGTTTTTCAGTTAACGCGGTGTCCTTGATAATTCAATTGTTCTTTATTGTGCCGCCGTGAGAGAATACCGAGTGACGCCATCTCGCTCAAAGGCCATTTCGGCATCTCTTTCAACTGTCGTCTTTTGCGATATCTCACTGCCTGCTGCCGCGTTCATGCGCTCGCTGCTTTTTTGACGGCGTGAGGGTTTGTGGCGCCATTTTACGTCAGACATCAAGATTCTTGACATATTTTGCGTTTTTCTCGATAAACTCCCTTCGCGGAGGAACCTTGTCTCCCATCAGAATCGTAAAGGCCTCGTCGGCTCTCGCCGCGTCATCGATTTCAATTTTGATGAGCGTTCGCGCGTCCGGATTCATCGTGGTCTCCCAGAGCTGTTCGGGATTCATTTCACCGAGGCCCTTATAGCGGCTTATCTTGAGATTTCCACCGAGACTTTCGCTTATCTCGTCGCGCTGGACATCATTGTATGCATAGCGTATTGAGCTGCCCTTAATGAGTTTATAGAGCGGAGGCTGCGCGAGAAAAATATGCCCCTCGTCGAGCAGCGGACGCATAAAGCGAAAGAAAAATGTGAGCAGCAACGTTCTGATATGCGAACCGTCGACATCGGCATCCGCCATTATTATGACTTTGCCGTAGCGCAGTTTCGTTATGTCAAGCTCGTCGCCGAGACCACAGCCGAGAGCCGTGACAACGGGCATAAGCTTGTCGTTACCGTAAACTCGGTCGAGTCGCGCCTTTTCGACGTTTATCATCTTTCCCCACAGCGGGAGAATTGCCTGATATCTGCGGTCTCGCCCTTCCTTTGCCGAACCGCCGGCAGAATCGCCCTCGACAATATAAATCTCTGTCCCCTCGCATGCACGTTCGGAGCAATCGGCAAGTTTGCCGGGAAGACTTGCGGTTTCGAGCGCGGATTTGCGGCGGGTAAGATCGCGTGCCTTGCGCGCCGCCTCTCTCGCACGGGCCGCGCCGAGCGCCTTGTCAAAGATAGCCTTTGCTATCGACGGGTTCTCTTCAAAATAATCGAGCAGTTTGGTCGACACAAGATTTTCAACCATCGCCCGCATTTCGGTGTTGCCGAGCTTGCCCTTTGTCTGTCCCTCAAATTGCGCGTCCTGCAACTTCACGCTGATGACGCATGTGAGTCCCTCGCGAACATCGTCGCCCGTGAGGTTTTTGTCGCTGTCCTTCAAGATATTGTGACGCCGCCCGTAATCGTTAAACACACGGGTCATCGCGTTTTTAAATCCCTGTTCGTGCGTGCCGCCGTCGACGGTGTGGATGTTGTTTGCGAAAGAGAGAAGCAGCTCGTTATAGCTGTCATTATACTGCATCGCGACCTCCGCTTCGCGGAAATCTCCCTCATCAACGGTACGGAAATAGATGACATCGGGATGGAGCGTTTCGAGTGAACGGCGGGTGTGAATAAATTCGACAAAGCTTCTTATCCCGCCGTCATAGCGCATCTCTTCTTCGATCGGCTCGTCACCACGCTCGTCTATGAGAATGATGCTGAGACCCGCATTCAGAAACGCCTGCTCGCGCAGACGGCTCTCAAGCGTTTCGTAATCGTAATGAGGCTCTTCAAATATCTCTGTGTCGGGTTTGAACGTCACCACGGTTCCGCGTTTTGTGCTGTCTCCAACACGGACGAGCGGTCCATCCTGAACGCCCCTGTGAAAACTCTGAAAAAATTCTCCGCCATCGGTATACACGGTGACTTTAAGCCATTCCGAAAGCGCGTTGACTACCGATGCACCAACACCGTGAAGTCCTCCGGAAAAATGATAGCCTTCTCCGCCGAACTTTCCGCCGGCGTGAAGCACCGTAAACACAACCGTTACCGCCGGCAGACCGACTTTGGACTGTATTCCAACGGGGATTCCGCGTCCGTCGTCGATGACTTCAATAACATCATCCTTTTTTATGGTCACGCGAATCACTTTACAGCAACCCGCAAGAGCTTCGTCGATTGCATTATCCACAATTTCATAAACGAGATGATGCAGGCCCCTCGACCCCGTGGATCCGATATACATGCCCGGGCGTTTGCGAACGGCCTCAAGCCCCTCAAGTACCTGTATCTGATCCGCACCGTATAGTTCCTCATGTGCGACGGCTTTTTCCCCGCTGTTTTTAATTATATCTGTTTCTTTTATGTCGTCCATTTGTCTCTCCGTTGTTTGAAATTTTATCGTTTTTTTATAGCGCACCGAGCTTTACAGACGTTCGTTTTTTGAGTGTCGCGGGGGATATTCCTGATATATAAACTGTCGTTTTTCCGCTATCCTCACACACAATAAAAGATTTCGGCAATTCCGGAGAAACTGTCACCACTTCCCCGTTTTGTTGCGCCGCAGTTAAAAATTCACGCGTGCGTTTTCCCGTTGAACAGTAATCAATATCGAAAATTCCAATGATATCGCACGCTTGCACAACTGTTCCGCTTCCTAGGTGAATATACATTTCGTCTCTCTTATCCTTTTTCTTTATCCTAAACTTCGCTCAAGCATCCGTCTTTCATTAAAAAAGCACGGGCGTCCGCTCGCTCGAGCACAAGCTCCGGTTCACAGCAGCTTATAAATGCCTGTGTGTCCTCGATGCTCGATGTTAAAAAATCGCGCCGCCCAGGGTCCAGCTCAGAGAGAACATCATCGAGCAGCAAAACAGGCCTTTCTCCCAGTCTCAATTCCATAAGCTCGGCCTCCGCAAGTTTGAGGCTGAGCACGATACATCGCTGCTGTCCCTGAGATGCAAAAATTTTGGAGTCCTCATTGTCAAGCTCAATCACAATGTCGTCCCTGTGAGGTCCTGCCATCGTGAACCCACATTTTTGCTCAAGATTGCGGTTTCGCACGAGACGCAACAGCGCTTCGTCGGGATCGGACTCTCCCGTTCCGAAAAGTGTTGATTCATAATAAAATGAAAGCGTCTCTCTGCCTCCCGAAACCGCGCTGTAACTTCGCACGGCAAGCGGAAGAAGTTCCTCGATAAATATACGGCGGCTTTCTGTTATCGCGCTCGCGCTCTGTGCAAAGCGTTCATCATAGACATCCAGCATCTCGGATGCGGCGCTTATATACGCACTGTCCTTGAGCAAGCTATTTCTCTGTGACAGCAATCGTGTGTATACTTTAAGGTTATTCAAATAAGAGGGCGAAATCTGGCACAGTGCGGTGTCTATAAATCTTCTTCTGCGTTCAGGTGAACCTTTTACAAGTTCAAGGTGCTCGGGACTGAATACAACACAGCACAGAGTTCCAGCAAGGGATGACGCCTTGAGCGACGTTCCCTTGTTGAGGCTTGCCGTTCGCCCTTTTTCAGTTATGTCGATTGTTATCTGCTGCGCTCTTCCTTCACTCACAAAACTCGAGCTTATCTTCGCTTCTTCACGTTCTCTCATTATTAGAGAAACGTCTTTTCCGCTGCGAAAACTGCGCGCCCCTGTCAGAAGAAAAATGCTTTCGAGCAGGTTTGTTTTCCCGTGACCGTTATCGCCACAGATGACGTTGACTGCGCGGGACGGAGAAAACTCGAGTCTTTCAATATTTCGATAAAAAGCACAGCTGTGCGACGTCAAATACACCTGCCGATAACCTCGTATTGCTCCCCGCCGAAAGAGACTATATCACCGGGGTGCAATTTTGCTCCGCGCTGTGTGCAGCGCGCCCCGTTTACCGCAATCTCTCCGTTGGCTATAAGTTCTTTTACCTCGCCGCCGCTCATAACCGCGCCGGAAAATTTTAAAAACTGGGACAAAGTTATATATTCTGTCTTTATTTCAATTGCTTTCATTCGTTTTTAATCCTCACCGGCAATACAAGAAACAAAAAATCCTGGCCGCTTGTCGGTACAAGCTTCATCGGAGAACTTGTTCCGGATATTTCAAGATAAACCTCATCACAGCAGCAAAAACGCAGAGCATCGAGAATATAACGGTTATTAAAGCCTATTTCAACCGCATCTCCGACAACTTCACAGGCAATTTGATCGTATGAACTTCCGAGTGCCGTCACACAAGTTACCGTCGCACGATTATCTTCAAATGTCATTCTTATTGGACTTTTGAAACGATCGTTGATAATGAGAGAGGCACGTTCAACCGAATCATAAAGTTCGTGGACGTCTATTTTTATTCTTGTTGAGTATCCGTCAGGAACAGCCTTGCGATAATCAAGAAAATCTCCCTCAAGCAACCGCGACACAACTGTATATCGTCCAATTCTGAAAACTGCCGACCGTCGTGCCGTTCCAACTGTCAGCTCTTCTTCGGAATCTCCGATTAGCTTTGAAAGCTCAGAAAGCGTTTTTCCCGGAACAATAAAACTCTTGTTTTCCAATATAGACACACCGCTGTTGTGTGCAACCGCAAGCCGATATCCATCAACCGAGACAAGTGTAAGCGTATCTTTTTCAATCGTAAACTTTGTTCCTGTGTGCACAGGCTTTTGATCGCTTGAAGAAACCGCGTATATCGTCTTGTTTATCATATCTTTCAGTATTCCCGCGCCGATCGCAAGGGTGTTGTCGGTATCGGGAATCGGAAGATCAGGAAAATCCGGAGCCGGAATTCCGATGAAATTGAAAACCGTTATCCCTCCCCGTACAGTGACTTTATAATCCGTTCGGGATTCTATTTCAACAGTGTCGTTTTCTATTTTTCTTATCATATCAGATAGAAGTCTCGCGCTGAGAACAATTTCTCCCGCTTCTTCGATCTCTGCGTCAAACGCTGTTATTATTCCGATTTCAAGATCGTATGCCGTGAGAACGACCTCAGAGGAATGACATCTAAAGAGAATGCCCTCAAGCGCAGGCATCGAAGATTTTGCGCTTACCGCCCTTGAAACACCACCCAGCGCCTCAAGCAGCGCCGCTCTGTCGCATTTTATTTTCATTGCCCGATCTCCTCATTATAAAAGAATTTCTATATATATAAATTAACTTTAACAGAGTTAGTAGTAGTGTTCGTTGAAGCTGTTGAAATGGCTGTTTTCACCAGGAAGTGCCAGACTCTTTCGGCAGTTGAAGCACAGTGCGTTTCTGTTGATGTTTTGTTTATACTTTTAATGAAAAAACTGCCGTCGTCGGGATTAGTGAAAAGTCGTTGTTGATAGTTTAAGAAGTTGTTGAAAATGTAGGCTTAACTTTTTGCGTTTTTTATAATATCTCCGATGAGCTCTCTCGTTCGCGTATCGGTTTCTATCTGTTTTCCGACCTTGTCTATTCCGTAAACCACTGTGGCGTGGTTTCTCCCGCCAAATTCTGTTCCTATCCGTTCCATAGTCATTCCGGTAACTTCGCGGACGATGTACATCGCAACCTGTCTCGGTCCGGAAATTGCGGCGTTTTGTTTTGCGCTGCGGATATCCTCAGGAGACACGCTGTATGTCCGCGCAACCTCCCCTATTATTTTTTCAACTGTAACGGGAAGAGGCTGCTGCTCGGAAAGAATATCTTTGATTGCGTTTTGTGCAAGGCCTATAGAAGGTGTTTTGCCTTCCATCTGAAAATAAGCGTTGAGTTTTTTGACGGCGCCCTCAAGCTGCCGAACGTCGCTTTTGACATTCGCTGCGATATATTCCGCAACTTCGGAGTGCAATTCCAGGCCCAACTGCTCAGCTTTGCGATAAATTATAGAGATACGCGTCTCCACGTCGGGAGGTTGAACATCAGCGAGCAGACCCCATTCAAAGCGAGTGCGGAGTCTCTCTTCCAGTGATTTTATCTCTTTTGGCGGGCGATCGGATGAGAGTACAATCTGCTTATGGGCGTTGTGCAGTGTGTTGAAGGTGTGAAAAAATTCTTCCTGCGTGGCTTCTTTTCCTCCGATGAACTGTACGTCGTCGACAAGCAAAACGTCGACCGAGCGGTACTTTTCATGGAAAGGCTCAGTATTACCTGCGGAAATACCGGCGATCAGCTCATTTGTAAACTGCTCTCCTCCGATATAGAGCACGGCAAGTTCAGGGTGTTTTATAGCAAGCTCGTTTTTTATTGCAAGAAGTAAATGTGTTTTTCCAAGTCCCGGGGCGCCATAGATAAAAAGAGGGTTATATGCGCGCGCGGGCTTGTCGGCGACGGCCTGTGCAGCAGCGTGTGCGAAACGGTTGTCCTGACCCACAATAAAGTTTTCAAATGTGTATATCGTCTCTATCCCGCCCTCTGTGGGGGCTCGCATATAGTGGGTCTGCGGCTGTCCCGCGCGGCTGACGATAACCAAGGCGACGTCAAAGCCCATCGTTTCAGAAAACGCGCGCTGAAGTAGCGGAAGATAACGTTCTTCAACGGTGGATTTGATAAACTGAGTGCTCACCGACAGTGTGGCGACACCCTCCTCATAGGATACCGGCTCAAGGCCGCGCAGCCAGAGATTGTAAATTGTCTCCGCCTCGGAGGCCTTGCAATAATCTTTAACCGCATTGAGACATTGCTCGAAAGATTCCATGTCAGCCGTTTCCTTCCTTTAAAATATTACAATATAATATATAACTGAATATTACCATATTTAAGGCAAGTTTTCAACAATTGAGCGGCACAGTCGCAACATTTCGTACCCTTGCCTAATTATTGTTCGTGCCACCTGATGCAAAACGTAAAAGCGCCGAAAGACACTGTGCAGAGGAGGACCGCATTTGGTGCTTGACATATCATTTGTTGATGCTATATACTGTTAAACTGCAAGGTAATTTAAAGGAGTGGTTTAATGCAACCTACATTTAGACCAAAAAAACGCTGCCGTAAGCGTGAACACGGTTTCTTGAAGCGGATGTCTTCGGCAAGCGGACGCAAGATTCTGGCCCGCCGCCGTGCGAGCGGCAGAGCCCGCCTAAGCGCTTAAAGAGCCATCCGTCACGGCGGAAGGCTCTTTATTTTTAGGATGAGCACACAGAATACGCAGAAAATAACCGCGATTAATCGCGGTTGGCAGTTTTCGCGCGCGTACAAAAGTAAAAAGTGTTTTGCGTCGCCGTTTGTCGTGACCTATGTCGTTCCTCGAAAGAGCGGGAGCATAAAGATCGGGATTACCGCGAGCAAAAAGATAGGGTGTGCGGTGGAGAGAAACCGCGCACGCAGAATTGTCAAAGCCGCCGCTATGGAGCTTCTTAAAGATGCGGACGGCTCTTTTGACATAGTGTTTGTCTGCCGTCGCGCCGCCGTTGAACAGAAGTCCACCCGACTGATTCCTGTTATTGAGGGACAGCTTCGACGTGCGGGCGTCGTTCAATGATACGGCGCGCGCTTGTCGCACTCATAACTTTCTATCAAAAGCGTATATCGCCGCAGCTCGGACACAACTGCCGGTTTTTTCCGAGCTGTTCGGAATATATGCTGGAGGCCATTCAGATGCGCGGTGTTTTCCACGGCGTCGTGCTCGGTATTTTCAGAATTTTGAGGTGCAATCCGTTGTGCAAGGGGGGGTATGATCCTGTGCCCCAGAGGGAGAGACGCCTGAAATAATAAACCCACGGAGGAATTATTTAAACTAATGCTTCAAGGAATATGGGACATCATAGCAATTCCGCTCGGATTTATAATGAAATATTGTTATTTATTCGTGCATGACATTATCAAACTGCCTCTCTCTTATGTTTGGGCTTTGCTTCTCTTTGCAATCCTCACAAAAATTTTACTGTTTCCGATCGCATATAAACAGCAGAAGAGCAGTGCGAAGATGGCGGCATTTAAGCCGCTCATGGACGACATTCAAAAGACATATGCCAAGGATAAAAACCGTCAACAGCAGGAAATGGCAAAATTGCAAGAAGACATGGGCTACAGCCCGCTCGCGGGATGTCTGCCGATGCTGATTCAGTTTCCCATTTTATTTGGTCTCGTTGAGGTTATCTATAAGCCTCTGAGCTACATGCTCACTGTGCCGAAAGAACTTGTTCAAAAGCTCACCGAAATCACAACACAGCTGATGACGGCGGGCGGTGCCACAATTTCCGCAACCACGACCCGCATGATCGAGACCAACGTCATCGAGCAGGTCAAGACGAACATCGGCGCGTTTTCCTCGCTCACCGCGAACCCCGAATACGCCGAATGGATCAACAAGATTTCCAATCTCGACATGAGCATCGGTTCTGCCAACCTCTGGAACACGCCGAGCATAAAAGAACCGTCGTTGCTCTGGCTTGTCGTGATCTTTTCGGTCGTGACGATGCTGCTCTCCTCTTTCATCTCGATGAAGACGAGTGGGGGCATGGACGCGCAGGGCGGCTCGCAGGGCAAGATGATGATGATCATGATGTCGGTGATGTTTGCCGTGTTTTCATTCATGTATCCCGCCGGCTTCAGCCTTTACTGGGGCTTCCAAAACCTCATCATAATCGGACAGTCGCTTATTCTCAAAAAGATGGTTGACCCCGAAAAACTCAAAGAGCAGACGGCTCTTGAGATGGAAGAAAAGAAAAAGGCGGCCAAGAAAAAGTCAATCAAGACAATCAAGATCGTCGACGAGAAGAGCGGAGAGGTTGTTGAAAAAGAAATCTCCGCCGCGGAACTCGAAAAGCTTCGGCTTCAAAAAGCGCGTGAGCTGAAGGATTCGCCTTACGACAACTGAACCAATGTGGAAAGGATGCGATTTCCAATGACAGAGATAACAACAACCGGTAAAACGGTCGCCGAGGCCGTTGAGCTTGCGTGTGAAACGCTCGGTATCTCGTCGTCCGATGCGGTCTACGAGATAATAGAAGAAGCGCGCGGAGGGTTCCTCGGCATCGGCGCAAAGCTCGCGAAAGTTCATGTTTGGCTGCGTGAGGACGAGATTTCAGGTATATCACTGCTTGAGGAAATGGCACGTCCGCGCTCTGCAGCACCTGCGCCGCAGGTTAAAGTCACGGCACCGACCCCGCAACAGATGCGGCACGACGATGCGCCGCGACGTTCCGAGCCGACGCCACAGCCCGCACGCCCCGCTTCCCCGTCTCTCAAGCCTGAGATAAAGGCCTTCGTTGAGACGGCGGTCGAAGAGGTTGAAATCCCCGAAAATGGGCTCCCCGACTCCGCAAAAACCTCGCTTGAATATCTTCGCGGAATGACCAAAAGACTAGGGGCGGAAAAAATAGAGTTCAAGGCAATCAAGACCGAAAAGGGTGTTTGTTTTGTGCTCGACGGCGACGACGCCTCCCTTATAATCGGGAGGCGCGGCGAGACGATGGATGCGCTGCAATATCTCTGCACCCTCGTCAGCAGTCGCACAGATGAGGATTATTGCAAAATAACCCTCGACGTTGCAGGTTACCGCAAGAAGCGTGAAAAGACGTTGCAGTCGCTCGCTCAACGCGAGGCGGCAAAGGTCAAGAAGACCAAATACAGCCAGACCCTCGAGCCGATGAACCCCTATGAGCGCCGTATAGTGCACAGCACGGTGCAGATGATTGAGGGTGTAAAGTCCGAGTCGACGGGAGACGAGCCCTATCGTCGCGTTGTCATCTCACTTGAAAGCGGTGGCAAATCGGGCAGCAGAGGCCGAGGCGGAGACCAGAGCGGATATCGCGGCCGCAACGACCGCGCAGGCGGCAAGAGGGACGATTCAAACTATCGTCCGAAAAAAGACTTTGCAGACCGCAAGGCTCAAGAGCAAAAGACCGCGGCAGCGCCGAGCGAGAAGGCAGCGAAAAAAGACGGCGTCGACGCGCCCGCATTGTACACCAAGATAGAACTGTAAAGCGATCGGCACAACCGAACACAACACACCGGGGTCAAAGATCGGCGTGTGCGAGCGCTCGCACACAGGCGGTTTTTGACCTTTTTTATATTGAGGAGTGACAGGTCATGAACGATTTATTTGAAACGATCGCCGCGATTGCAACTCCGCCGGGTGCGGGAGGAATAGGGATAATCAGGGTGTCGGGGAAGGATGCCTTCGCCGTTGCCGGCAGGGTTTTTAGAGCTAATAGCGGAGATTCGCTCGACAGTCTTCCCGGATTTACAGCGCGTCTCGGCAAGGCGAGAGATGCGGACGGCGCACTGCTCGACGAGGCAATCTGCCTTGTCTTTCACGCGCCAAAAAGCTACACGGGTGAAGACGTCGCCGAGATAATGTGCCACGGCGGCGAGCTTGTGTGCGATGCCGTGCTGCGTGCCGTGTGCGATGCGGGGGCTGTGATGGCAGATCGCGGTGAGTTTACCCGCCGGGCTTATCTGAACGGCAGACTGTCGCTTACACAGGCAGAGGCGGTGTGTGATGTGATCAACGCAGCTTCTCGTCAGGGCGAGCGCGCGGCGGCGTCGCTCGTGGGCGGAGCGCTTGCCCGCAAGCTGGATGAAATGAAAGGCGAGATACAGTCGTTACAAGCACAGATAACCGCCTGCATCGACTTTCCCGAAGAGGATGTCGACGAGATGGATGCGGGTGAGCTTTTTACAAGGCTGAATGCGCTTGTGGCAGAGCTTGCGGCGCTGAAGGGAAGTTTCACACTCGGCGCAGATCTCATTCGCGGAATTCCCGCGGCAATTGTGGGCAGTCCCAATGTCGGCAAGAGCACGCTGCTGAATTTGCTCGCAGGTGCGCCAAAAGCTCTCGTGACGCCCATTGCAGGCACGACACGGGATGTTCTCGAGCAGCGGGTGCGGCTGGGCGGTGCGACGCTGCTGCTCGCAGACACGGCGGGAATCCGTGAGAGCGATGATGAAATTGAGAGATTGGGAATAGAGCTTGCGCTGCGGCGCGCAAATGAGGCGAGCTTTATCTTTGCGGTTTTTGACAGCTCACGGCCGCTCTGTGCCGACGATTATCGGCTCATAGAACGCCTGCACAACCGACGTGTGCTGGCAGTTGTCAACAAGACCGATCTTGCGCCCGCTTTTGAGGCGGCCGAGATAGAGCGGGCGTTTCCCGAGATTGTATTTGTGAGCGCCAATGATCCGTCATCACTTCGCGAACTCGACAGCGCGACAGCGCGTGTTCTCAAAACCGAAGCTCTCGATCCCAACGCACCGCTCCTTGCGACTGAAAGGCAGTATCGCTGTGCGCATCTCGCGCTCGAAGCCGCACAAGAGGCTGCCAATGCGAGCGCACACACAACGCTCGATGTCGTCTATGCGCTGCTCTCTGAAGCTCACAGTTCGCTCTGTGAGATGTCGGGAGAAAATGCCGCGGAGTCGGTGCTCGATGAGGTCTTTTCTCGGTTTTGTGTCGGGAAATGATGCGGATTAAATAGATAGAGACCGCATTATAGTACGGGCGCGCTTAGAGATAGGTGCGGGCGGTTCGATTCAAACGCGAGCCTTGATTCAAAACAAAAAAGGGCAGTGGTCAAAATCGATCCGAAAAGAATAGTAAAAGAGGATACGCCGCAACGCTGCCGCTGCAATAGCCGAGCGAGACCGGAGCCGCTGACGCGGTGGGCGGTGGAAAGAATGCCCGTAATTTTTAAAAATACAAGCGGGGACAAAACGGCAAATCTGTTTTGTCCCCGCTTGTTAAATTATACAGAGTCGCCGCCTATGTAGGTGAAGAAGAATGCGCGTGCAACGGATAAAAGAAACTGTCCCGCTGCATCAAAGCTCTCTTAATAACACTGATCTACGATTATTGAAAAGATGAGAACAGGACAATAACGGGCAATCGAGCGGAAACGATCTCGAAACTAGATTTGTTACGGCAGAGCAAAAGGGCAGGCGACAGTGCGAAATGACCGCGACGGCGCTGTTTTTGCAGCATTGTGATATCATTTCGGCGGCAGGGCTTTGAGATGTATTGTCATGCGCGTGCCAAAGCCCTCGCGGCTGACAACGTCGAAATAACCGTCGTGACAATCAACTATCCATTTTGCGATTGCAAGCCCGAGACCGGTGCCGCCCTGTGTTCGCGCACGGGAGGGGTCGGCGCGATAAAACCGATCAAATATATGCCCCATGTCTTCGGCGGTGATTCCAACGCCGTTGTCGCGCACTGTTATCGAGGGGGATCCATTTTTATCCCTTGAAGCGTCGAGGACGATGTGCTCGCCATCGGAAGTGTATTTTGCGGCGTGTCTATCAATATGCGCGTCGCCTGTTTTAACATGACGGCGTCGCCGTATGCACTGTTGGGATGCGCTGCAACAACCAAGACGCGAAAATCCAACACGCAGCGCGGCGGCAAAAAACCAAACAGACAGATAGCGGATTTGGAGACAGGCCGAGCTACACAAGCGGTGCAGTGCAATTTCGTCATTGGGTGCGGATGGGTTACAGTTGCTTGCGAGGGGTCAATCAGAGTTAAAGAAGTTTCTTTATGCATTCTGCGCTGAAATCGACGAAATCGCCGATCGACAGATCTCCGTGCAGCGCTTTTTGCACAATGAGGCCGTCGCACGCAAGCAGCACGAGCCACGCCAGGTAGTCGGCGGGCAGCGTGTCGGTGCGCTGTGCAATCTTTTCCGAGAGAAGCGACGCGAATTCGGAGTAGCGTCGATTTAGCTTGTCGCGCAGCGCTTCATTGCCGAGCATTGCGCCGTATAGGAGATGCATTCTCGTCTCGACAAAAGCGACGTTGCGGTCGGCGACATAACGCACGAGCCGACTGAAGGAAGTGTCCTTGTGCTCGTCGGACGTCCAGCGCTGCAAATCGTCCCACTGAGCGTCGAGATAGCGGTCGGTGATGTCAAAGAGTATGTCATCCTTGGCTTTGTAATGGTAATAAAGTGTGCCCTTGGACACGCCTGCTTCGTTCGCGATGCTGGCAAGAGAGATGCCTGAAAGCGATGTCGTCGCCATGAGCCTCTCGGTGGCATCCATAATAATTGTTTTGACATTGTCCTTGCGCGGTGCAGCCATTGTTCCGTCCTTGTTTGAGTTGATGATTCATTATAACACGTGCCGCCGCGGGAGCGATGCATAAATTTTTGATCATTCGGAGAGAAACAGCCCGAAAGTGCCGGTGCGGCATATTCTGTTGCCGAGCGTTTTATTGCCGCGCGTGCGGATCACGGGATTGCGCTCCCCGGTGGGCGCGCCGTTTTTTGTCAAGCGTGAAAGCTTATTGCGGGGAACTGACAAGGTGAAATTTTCCGCGCTTTGTGTCGGCAGAGATTCCGCAGCGCCGGAGAAAGAAATTCAGCACGGCAACAAGCGACGAATCGCGCTGCGCGTTCAGGGGCCGAGAAAAGTCGAGCGAACAATTTTCCGGTGCATGTACAGTTCAGCTGAGAGTTTTAAGAATTGAGAAGAGAGTAATTTTGCAAAAATCCGATCTTGCATTTTTTCGGCGGAAAAGCAAAGCTGCCTTTAGTGCCGGGCCTTCCGCGTGCTTCGGTGGAAATTGAAGTGAGGGCGGACTGTGCGGACGAGGTCGCCGCAGAGAAGACGTAACAAGACTGCGCAAATTACAATTGCAAGAGAAACAGGCGGAACATCTATTGTGGCGAGGTCAATTCTGCACCTTTGTAGTAATGCGCGAGTATTGCTGCGTGGTCGGCACCGCGCTTTGCGAGCTCGTTTGCGCCGTTTTGGCTCATGCCAACACCGTGTCCGTAACCGTGTACGGTGAACACGAAGGCGTTGTCCGAATATTCGACGGAGAACGCAGCCGAGCGCAGGTTAAGATGTTTACGAAGCTCGGGTCCTGTGAATTTGCGCGAGCACAGCTCGAGCTCGAGCACAGTGCCAGCCTCGCTCGCCCGCAGAGTACCCAGCCACGTCGACGGGTCTCCTGATGTTTTAAACGAGCTGTCAGCGGTGCGAATCATGTCCTCAAGTTCGGCGGGCGGGAGCTTTACGGCGCTCTCATACCCTTTGGCAGTGGTGTCAAACGAGCTGTCCACCGAGACGAGATAAGGAAGCGCTGAAGTAAATACATTTTCGCTGTTCTCCGTTTTGCCGGGCGATATGGCGTGGTAGCAAGCGGCGATCGGAGCGCCATCAAAGGTCAAAATTTCGTCTATTGTTTCGTCCACTGCGGCGGTTATTTTTTCCGAGTATTTTGCATAGCTGCTGCCAAAACGCGCTTTTGCCTGATCGGGTGAGATGTATCCTTCGAGCTTTGCCGTGTTTATCGCGAACACTCCCCCCTTTAACTGTTTGAGAGGCTCCTTGTCGCGCAGCGCTTTGATATGCCGAGCATATGAGCGGCAGGCGATGGCCTGTGCCTCGAGCGCCTGTACCTCATAGCTCGCGGGCATCTCACTCATAACCGCCCCAATTGCGTAATCTCGTTCGGAAAGTGTCAGAAGTTTATCGGTTCCCTCGTCCAAAACAATCAGCTCAATGCCCTGAAATGCGGTTGGATCTTTTTCGGCGGCCGCTGGAAAGTGCGCTGTACCGCCGCCGAAATTTATCAGAGAGAGTGCGGGGGCGATGGCGATAAGCAGGGCAAAAGCGATAAATAGGCCTATTTTATTCTTCATTTCGAGCTACCTCTTGTGGATTATTATTCTTTTATTTTGAAGAGTGGTATGGTAGAATGAAAACTATTATTTGGGGCATAAAAGCTGCACACTAAAAACAGGAGGGCTGAGATATGTTAAGAGAAATGACGGCCGCACAGAGAGAATCATTAGTATATTTATGCGACGAGTACAAAAAGCATAACCGCATAGATCCGGAAGACTGGTCGCGCTATGATGTCAAGCGCGGTCTGCGCAACCAAAACGGCACCGGAGTGCTTGCCGGTCTCACAAATATCTGCGACGTCGTCGGTTACGAGTTGGTCGACGGCAAGCGCGTTTCCTGTGACGGCAAACTCATATATCGGGGTATTGACGTCGCCGACATTGTCGAAGCCGGAAAGCGGGAGCAGCGCTACATATTTGAAGAGGTTGTCTGGCTGTTGCTGTTTGGGACGCTTCCGAGCGCGTCTGACCTCGAGACCTTCCGCACAGTAATGGCCGCGTTTCGCGATTTGCCCGACGGTTTTGCAGAAGACATGATTATGAAAGCACCCTCGCGCAATGTCATGAACAAGATGGCGCGGTCGGTGCTTGCGCTCTATTCCTATGACGATGAAGCGGAGAACCAGAGCTTTGAACACGTGATGCTCCAGACGATAAAGCTGATTTCTTGCGTGCCGACGATAATGGTCAATGCATATCAGGTTAAGCGCCGCGTCTACGACAAGAAGAGCATGTATCTGCACCAGACAAAGCCGGAATTTTCAACGGCGCAAAATATACTTCGCACAAATCGCTCGGACAAAAAGTTCGGAGAAGAGGAAGCAAAACTGCTGGATCTCTGCCTTGTGCTGCACGCAGACCACGGCGGCGGTAACAACTCGGCGTTCACGACACGGGTGCTGACCTCGTCGGGAACTGACACTTATGCTGCGATCTCAGGCGCTCTCGGCTCGCTCAAAGGTCCGAGGCACGGCGGCGCAAACATCAAGGTCATGGAGATGCTTGAAGACATAAAAGAGCATGTCGTCGACTACAATGACGACGACGAGATAGCGTCTTATCTCGAGCGCATGCTCGACAAAGCGACGGGCGACTGCTCCGGACTTATATATGGCATCGGCCATCCCGTATACACGAAAAGCGACCCTCGCGAGATCATACTCAAGGAAAATGCACGAGGGCTCGTGATTAAAAACGGACTTGAGGACGATTACAAGTTACTATGTGCGGTTGAGCGGCTTGCTCCCGAACTGCTGAGATCCAAGCGCGGAGTTGAAAGCGCGTGTGCCAATGTCGATCTCTTTTCGGGGCTTGTGTTCAAGACGATGAATATACCTATAGACCTCTACACACCGATGTTTGCGGTTTCCCGCATGGCCGGATGGTGTGCGCACCTCGTTGAGGAAAGACTGTTCGGCGGACGGATAATCCGTCCCGCATACAAATATGTTGGAACTCCGAGCGCGCCCTATGTCCCGCTCTCGGAACGGTGAGCCCCGAAAAGCGGTTTTCTGCGCTGTGTTGTGCTCTCACGCTGCCGTTGTTTGTTATTCGGGTTGCTGAAGCGCTGTGGCGGATAGATCCCGCAACAGGATATTACACCGACGGATACCGCTGGTATCACGCAGTGTTGCCCACGCTCGCAATTGCAGCTGCGGTGTATCTTTGGATATCGCTCAAGCGGGAAAAGCCGGACGCACAGATGAGCTGCGGGACAATCGGCACTGCTGTGATAGCAGTCGCCGGGCTGCTTGTGGCGCTGTCGAGCGTTGCCCAGCTCATTCAAAATTTCAGTGGTCACCGTCTCGCTCATTTTTTCATGTCTCGCAAACAGCTTTCGGCACTGGGAATTGCGCAGGGGGGGTTCAAACTCTCGGTGTTCTGCTCGCTTGTCGGACTGTGTGCGGCGGCGTGGTTGTTGCTTGCGGCGGTGCGCACTCTGAAAGCTGATGGAACGCTCGGCAAAAACTTCGCGCTCTCGCTTTCCCTGCCGATATGGTGCGCGCTGCGGGCGGTTGTCTGCTTTGCGAGCGGACCCATCAACGCCAACGACAGCATAAAAATCGCCTCTGTTGCAAGCTGCATGATACTCGCAAATTCATGGCTGTCGCTTATGCGCTTCATTTTCCTTGAGAGAAACGGCGCGGTTGCACGACGCGCGTGCGCGCTCTCGTTGCTGGGAATGCTCTTTGCTGTCGGATTTGCGGCACCCGGTATAATCTGTTTGCTTAAAACCGGCGAGGGTTCGGAAGCGCTGTTGCTTGCGGCCGACGCGGCACTCGCATTTGCCGGAGCGGCGCTCGCGCATTCGATATTCAAAAGCTGCAAGGAGGTAAAGCATGAACAATCGCAAGGGAGTTAAGATAGCTGTTGTCGCGATGTGTCTACTGCTCGCGGTGATATTGCTGCTCAGCAGTATACTGCCGATTTTGGTTTATGTTATGAGCTAAAATATATTGACCCCGCACGGCATAACGCTCTCACATGCACCGGATAACTCGCGCGGTGGGGTTCAAAGTTTTGCGGCGAACTGAAAAAGGCGCTATGTAATCAGCGATGTGTTAATTGTTGCCAGAAATTTTGGAGTTTCGATATTTCTCAAAATGACGCAACCCGCCCGCCAAAAGGCATTTCAGGGGGGATACCTTAACAGAAAATAAGAAATAGTTTACAGAATTTTCATTGCTTTTTGACATGCAAGAGGGTAAACTTACACCGTGAAGTTACAAAAAAATAAACATATAGGAGGTAATAAATATCATGGGTAAAAAATCATTAAACATTGCGAATCTCGATACGGATAAATTGATTACGATGCTCAATGCCGCACTCGCAGAGGAGTGGCTTGCGTACTATCAATATTGGATAGGCGCCCGCGTTATGGAAGGCCCGATGCGCAGTGAGGTCGAGCCTGAGTTGCTGGTTCACGCCAACGAAGAGCTGGGACACGCGGTGCTCGTTGTCAACCGCATCATCCAACTCGGTGGCACGCCCGTACTCAACCCCGCCGACTGGACAAAGCACGCCGAATGTGAATATGCCACCCCCACCGACCCGTATATCGAAGTGATTCTCCAGCAAAACCTTGAGGGAGAGCGCTGTGCTATCGAGCGTTATCAGGGCCTTGCGGCGTTTACTGAGGGCAAAGACCATTCAACATACCAGATGGCGGTTCAGATTCTTAACGACGAGATTGAGCACGAGGAAGACCTCGAGAGCTGGCTCACCGATATCAATCGTCTTAAAGAAGATATCAGAAAATTCCGCGTATAAGAAAACATCAAAACTCATAAAGAGGGGCGGGAAAACCGCTCCTCTTTTGCATGCAATGCAAACAACAAAGAAACCGGGGACGTGTAATATGGATACCGTGAAATCTCGCGCGATAGTGATGATTGCCAAAACGCTGAGCGGCGCAGGTGTTCGATGGGGAATCGGCGCGTCGCTCTTGTTGTATCTTAGCGGAATATGCGAGGATTTCAACGATATGGATATCGTCGTTTCGGAATCGGATATTACAAGGGCAAAGGAGCTGCTCTCGCAAATCGGAATTAAGACCGTGCGCATGCCCGTTGCAGAATATGCAACTGAATATTTTTATGAATACAGTATCTGCGGACTTGATGCGGATGTCATGTGCAACTTTATAGTATGCAATCAAGGCAGCAGCTATCGATTTGATTTTGGCGAAGACTATGATTTGAACTTCGTGAGGTTTCAAGACATTTTGCTTCCGCTCACCCGCGTTGAGGATTGGTATGTGCTTTATCTCATGATGCCGGGAAGGGAAAAGAGGGCGGAACAGATAGAAAATTATTTCAAAAAAAGCGGAAACATCAAAGTGAAATACTTAGAAAGGGCACTCGGCAAAAACCTGCCGCAGAATATTGCCGCAAGGATTGACCGTCTAATTTTAGAAGTTCAACGCGATACAATATAAACTCTCGTGTGTTCAATCGGGGTTTTGAAAGAGCCGGCATCAACGCACTATATTCCGGGCGCATAATGCAACAAACTCCAGGCGATCAATTTGGTTTCAGATTAAAAAACAGACGGCGTGAAAGTCACGCCGTCTGTTCAGGTTATATTGAAATTGGGGTCGCGCCCGTGTGCGGTTCAGCTCACGGGTTTTGTGCATCACAGCTTGCAGAAGATTTAGAAAAACACAGCGCGAAGGTACTGACTTGCGGTTTAAGAGCAGTGTCTGTCTCCGGTGCCGCGCGAGGGCTAAAAAAGCAAGAGAGTCGCGATCGGCACAAAAGACGAGCGAGAGAATCTCAGCACGGCGCATTCCGCTTGCACAAGCGCTCTATTTGATGCCCTTCAACGCATTCGTTATCTCGTTGCCCTCGAACTGCATAAAATTTGGATTTCCATTTTCAATATCCTTTTTAGCGAGCATCGCATAGTGCTCAATTGCGCTTGTGGCCATATAATCATCACCGCCCGGGCCGTGGAAAAGATGTTCGATTTCGGTGAACCCGACATAGATAAAATAAGCGTCGCCGCAGTCCGCAATCGGTATAATCGGTGAAGGAGGATCGCTGAACAATGAGATCTCAAGTTTTGTGCAGCTGCCGTCAACAAGATTGAACGCAAGGGTGTAGGGTGCGTCGCCGTAACACGGACAAAACATCGTGTTGCCGACAAATGAAATGCCTCCGGAATGAGTCCACATGTCGTCGCTCGTTTGCAGGACGGTTTCCTTGCTGCTTAAAACATCACGTACCGCGCCTTTTTTGTTCGTGTAATCCAGATAAATGATGCGGCCATTCGAAAAAAGGCAGATACCTTTGTCCGATGGTTGAGTCCATTCAATCGGGCTTTCTGTGCCGGTTTTAAGCGAGAACAGGGAAAATGTTTGAGGCTCAAGATTCGAATTTTCCTTCATTCCCGGCGCTGTTATGAAATAGGGAGTGCCGCGAGAAAGAACCAACATGTCCCCGATGACCCCGCAAAGCCGCATTTGATCGGCAGCTTTAACGCTTCCCATGCTTTGAAAATTTCCGCTGTTCAGATTGAGGCAGCCAATTGTGCCGCCGGAAGGACCGCCAAGCAAGAAATAGATATTGTCGTCTTGATCTGCTGCGACACTGAACTGATAACCATATTGATACCCTTCAGGAAGCGTGTGAACATTTTGCTGCGCGCCATCCTTTGCGAGTTCAATGACGACGGCGGTGTGGTGCTGTTCGTCTCCGACGGTTGTAAACGCGAGGATTGTGTCCTTAAAAGTTACAAGATCCACCTGGCTGTATACGCCTTCCAGCGTACCGGTGGCGGTATTTCCCGTGTTGTCCAAAGAACTTCCGTCAAGCCGTGTTTTTTTAAGGGTTGCAAAATCGTATTTGACGACTGTGGCCGAAAAAGGATCGATCATAAAAGCCGCATTGTCGTCACATGCAATATTGCGGGAGCTCTCGCCCAAAGGTGGTGTCAGCATTGCCAGCCCAATGTCGCTCGTGGACATGTTATTTTGCGGCTCGGAACCTGGCGCGGGGTCGGCCGGCGGATTTGCGGAGCAGCCACTGAGCGCCGCCAGTGCAAGACCTGCAGTCAACAGCATCGCGAGTGTTTTTTTCATATCAGTTCTCCTTTTTGGTTCAAACTTGTGTGCCGAGCATATCAGACGAACTCGTCGTAAATGTCAACTTTTCACTCTCGGAAGGTATACTGCCGCCTCGGGCGGAACATGCATGGCGCGAACCAATACCGATGGCTCGACGTTTGATGTCGAAGTGGTCGCTTGCACGTAAATCTCAAGTGAGGAGGAATAAAACCCGTCCGTCACGCTCTCGGCGCCGGTTTCGCGGTGGATTGCCTCCCAATCGGTTGCGGAATCGATGCCCAAATATGTTTTATAGGTTTCCAGAAAAGCAATCGAATCATCAAAAACCGAAAATCCCGCAAACCGAAACCCGGTTATTTTTTCGCTATATGGCTCGATGGTCACGTTGACAGAAGCGTTATTTCCGCGCCAGGTATACGAGGCTTCCCCATTTTCTTTTATTTCAGCGGGCAGCTCATAATCTTTGTCCGCTGCCAACAGCGTTTCTATTTTCGCAGCGGCATCATCGCTGAGCACTCCATTCGATTTCAGCTCATCGATGGCGGTGCGAATTGTCTGCACGCCGGTGATTTCGCGTTTGCCATTTAAAAGCCATTCGCGCTCGACGACGGAATTGCTATATCCCGCTTCCATCGCAGAGGCAAGCTCATTTTCTCCGACAGTGTCGGACACGTTGCCGCTAAACGCACTTTCGCGCCTGGCGGGTACATCGAACATCGCCGCATCACGCCGTTTGGCAAGATAAGTCGGAAGCGCAAGGCACAGTGCGATTGCAGCGAGCGCGGCAGCTATGGCGAAGGCAGTTGTATATTTTTTATTTTTCATGCTGTTCTCCTTGTTTATCGGATGATTGAGCGATATGGTGCGCGAGAGTCAGCGACAAACACACCTTCGTGCCAACGCCGACTTCGCTTTCAAATTCGAGTTTTCCGCCATGCAGCACTGCAATGCGCTCACACAAAGCAAGCCCGATTCCGCTGCCATGGCCTGCATGGGCACGGGATTTATCGATCATGTAAAACGGTTCGGTAATGCGGGAAATCTCATCTTCTGGGATTCCGAAGCCGCTGTCTGAAACAAAGAGGCTTGCATAGTCCCCACGGAGCTCGCAGCCGACCTTGACGACCCCTGCGCTTTCACAAGCCTGGATGCCGTTGGCGATGAGATTGCGCAGCAGATCTTCAATGAGCGCGCATTCGCATAAAACCGTAAGATCAGTCGACGCGAAAGAAATATGGATGTTATCGTTCGAGCTGGGCATTGACTTTTTTACATTGGCAAAGAGCACCGAAACGGGAACGCTCTCGAATGTCAAGGCTTCATTTCCCTTGAGCCCCATCAAGCAGAGCAGTTTTTGCGAGAGGCGTTCCAATCGCTGGGTTTCGTGCAGAATGTAGTCGGCGTATTTTTTGTGCATCCCCTCCTTGCGCTCCTTTAACTGCAAAAGAGAAGCATAGCCGAGCATTGAGGTCATCGGTGTTTTAAGTTCATGCGTGAATGCCGCGACAAAGTCTTCTCGCTGGCGCATGCTGTTTTCGAGCGTTGAAATCTGCGCAAGAATCGCGTCCTGCATCGCGTCAAAACTGCGGCTCAGCTCACCGAACTCGTCGCTGCTGTCGATCGGGGTGCGCTCGGAATAGTCGCCGGCGGCAATGCGCGAGCTGATTTTCATAAGACGACTCAGAGGCAGGGTTACCGCTCGAGCAAAGAGAACAGCAAGCGCGGCGCACAGCGCGACAGAGCCAAGGCTGATAAACAGCAGGTCGCGCAGCTGTTCGTCACGCGATAGGAACACCTGCGTCACATCGAATGCCGACAGCATTGTGATGTCGTGCCCAGGGATTGTCAGCGGTGCGGTGAGGAGCATAAACTTTCTGTCTCCCGATTCGACAATGCGGCGGCTGTCTGCTCCGTCTGAGATCGCCGCAAGCCGCGTGGATTCCGTTAGCGACGACGGCAATGCTGCAAAACGGCAAACCGTGCTGTCCCAATATAGCGCAAATGCAGCGCCCGTGGCTTGAGAGATTCTTTTTGCGGCCGCTGTCACTGCATACGTATCGGCGAAATTGTGCTTATAATTTTCGGCCTCAATAGTGCGGTTGACCAAAAAATAGGCGATGCTTTCCTGCTTTGCGGTAAATTGGCGTTCTGCCTCGCGAACTTCATAGTGAAAACTGCGGCCAATCAGCAGAGTCCCGCACAGCGTCACAGCGACGCATACAAGCACCGTGACGCCCAGCGCCAGTTTTGTGCGAAATTTCATTTGTTGTCCTCCAAAATATACCCCACGCCATAGATGGTGCGGATGTGCTTTTCCCATGACAGTTTGCGCCGCAGACGCTGAATGTGGGTGTCGAGTGTGCGTGTATCGGTCTCCGGTTCTGCGCCCCACACCGCGCCGTAGAGATATTCGCGCAGCAGCACGGCGCCCTTGTTGCGCATGAGCAATGCAAGCAGTTCAATTTCTTTGCGCGTCAAAACCAATTCCTCGCCCGCCTTGACAACGCACCGAGTCTCGGGGTCACAGCTTACGTCGAGCGCCGAGAGCACCCGGTGTGTGCGATTGCAGCGGCGCAGCACACTTTCGACACGGGCAATCAGTTCAATCGGATCAAAAGGCTTGACGATATAGTCGTCCGCACCCATGTGCAGGCCCTTTGCCTTATCGGCCATGTCGCCTTTTGCGGTGATGAAAATGACCGGTATTCCAAGGGGCTCAATGTAGCGAAGCAGCTCGTAGCCGTCCGTTTCGGGCATCATGATATCGAGCAGCGCAAGGTCGTATTCTTTGCAATCGATCATGTCTGCCGCGCGCTCGCTGTCATTTGCAATCTCGCATTCATAACCCACATAACGCAGTGTTTCCGCCACAAGTTCCGCAATTGCTTTTTCATCATCGACGATCAGAATCGGTTTCATACTGTTCTCCTGTCGCGCCATGTGCCATAGCTTATCAGGCAAATGCGTCAACAATTATAACTGTTATCGTGCAGCTTTAAGTTTACACTCTATTTTTATTGAAGTCACAGGGTTTAGAAGCTATACAGAAAAAACCGCCGGGATACGCGGTATCTGCGGCGATTCTTGCGCTCACTGATAACATTTGCACAAGCAAGGGTAAAAGAGAGCTGCGCAAAATAAATTAATAGCGCGAACGGCTTTAGCTTTTTTTGGAAGCCTGCGGCGCATGCGCTGCGGTTAAGCATTTTAGCGGTTGTGCTTAGAAACCAAGGCCTCTGCAAACGGTGAGTTGCACACGCTCTTTTGCACGAGCCGCGTCGGGAGCAAGTGTGACAGGATTTGTCCGAAAGATTGGCAAATCCGCAAAACCGGTGGATTAACGGACGAAAGTGCTATTGCGGGTGCCGGGAGAAGAGCGGCGTTGAGAGATACCTCTCGCCCGTGTCCGGAAGCAGCGTAACCATTGATTTAAACTTATACTTATCGGTGCGCGCGAGAGAAGTTGCCGCAAAGAGCGCGGCGCCAGACGTTATTCCCACAAGGATGCCCTCTGTTCTTGCGAGTGCCCGAGCGGCGGAATACGCCTCTTCGTCGCTCACTGTGACGATCTCGTCCACAAGAGAGGCATCGTAATTTGCGGGAACAAATCCCGCGCCGATACCCATGAGGCCGTGAGGGCCTGCATTGCCGCCCGAGAGCACCGCTGAGCCGGACGGCTCGACCGCGACAATTTTCACCGACGGTTTGCATTCTTTCAGATAGCGAGCGGTTCCCGAAAGCGTCCCGCCGCTGCCGACGCCCGCGACAAAGATATCGATCTCGCCGCCGGTGTCGCGAAATATCTCGGGACCGGTGGATTTATAGTGAGCGAGAGCATTGGCGGGATTGTCAAACTGCGAAGGGATGAAAGCGCCCTCAATACTCGCTGCAAGCTCAGACGCTTTCTCTATTGCACCGCGCATTCCGAGCGCTCCGTCGGTCAGCACAAGCTCTGCACCGTAGGCCGCCAGCAGCGCTATCCGCTCGGCACTCATGGTGTCGGGCATTGTGAGCACAACGCGATAGCCACGTTCGGCAGCGACGGCCGCGAGCCCGACCCCGGTGTTCCCGCTTGTCGGTTCGATAATCACAGCTCCTTTTTTGAGCAGACCGCGCTCCTCTGCATCGCAAATCATCGAGAGTGCAGCGCGGTCTTTCACGCTGCCTGTCGGGTTGAAATATTCAAGTTTCGCCAAAATTGCACGAGGGAGACCCTCGCTTAAAGAATAGTGTAAAAGCTCAAGCATCGGGGTGTTGCCGATCAGTTCGTCTATGTTGCGGTAAATTTTCACGATTGGGATATCCTTTCAAATAAAAAATTGCTTTAAAAAATTATATACTTGTTTCTCAAACGATTCAAGCAAAGACGAACGCAAAAAGCAAGCTACCATGCGTTTTGCAGCTTGCAGAATGAAAAGGAACAATGGCCAATCCTGCAAGCGGCTTCATTTCCGCTGCCTCGTTTTGCGCACTTTTGACAACACAAAAAAATTTGTTAAAAAAGCCCATCTGTAATTAGGCGAAAGAGGGGTACCCGCAGACCTGCCGCGCGGTTCAACATCTTTTTATGCCAAAAAACTGCGCCGGAACTCAGATGAGGACATTCGGGAAAGCTGTGAAATCTATCGGGACATCAGAAACCCCCGTATAATAATGGCAATGGTGTCTCAAGAAAGGTGTGATTTATGATATAATAGGGCAAAACACAACGGAGCTCAATTTGAGCGCGCGGAGGAAAAAATGGAACAGAAAACAAAAGTGATTCTCGATTGTGACACCGGATCGGATGACGCGGTTGCGATAATGCTCGCGATATTGTCCGATAAAATCGATCTGCTTGGAATCTGCACAGTTGCCGGCAACAAGGAAATCAATTTCACGACTGACAACACGCTGCGAGTCATTGACCTGCTCGGCGCAAAAATCCCCGTTTACAGAGGCTGCCACACCTCGATGGTGACCAAGCTTTATCCCGGACGCCGAGGCAACTATACGGGAATGACGGGTGTGAGCGATCAAAATGTCGACGCCAACGGCGAGGTGATACAATATCACACCGATTGCTTGCCTATTCCCGAGCCGACCTCCAAGGAACGCTCCGAGCACGCGGTGTTTTGGTTGATCGACACGCTGATGAAGTCGAATGGGGACATCGCCGTCGTCCCGACAGGGCCGCTGACAAACCTCGCAATGGCAATTCGTATAGAGCCGAGGATATGCGGCAAAATTAAGGAGATAGTATTTATGGGCGGCGGGTTCAAAACCTTTAACTCGACAAGCGCCGCGGAGTTCAATATATGGGCGGATCCAGAAGCTGCGCAAATCGTGCTCACGAGCGGAGTTAAAAAGGTAACTATGGTGCCGCTCGACGCGACGCACAGCGCCAATTTTACCAGAGCTGACGCCGACGAGCTGCGCGCTTGGGGAGGGAAAATATGCCCTGTTGTCGCCGACCTCATCGAAGAGCGTGTTGAGGCATACAATCGCTATCAGCCGCAGCAGCTGCCCGACAGCGCCCCGCTGCACGACGCACTTGCGCTCGGTTATATCATCGACACGGCGGTTCTGCGCGACGTTCGCTTTATGCGCGTTGACGTCGATTGTGGCGGCGGCTTTGCGGACGGGCAGACCATCTGTGACACCCGAGCGTATCCCGACCGCGAGCGGAACTGCAACGTTGCGCTCGATTCCGATCGCGCGCGCTTTGTTGCGCTCTCAAAAGAGCTGCTGCAATCTTTCAAAGGATAGAGATAAAGGAAAGCTTCAGCCCGTGCGGGCAAGGCAAAATATCCAAAAAAGACAGAACAAATTTGCCGAACAAATCAAAATGCGGCGCGCGCTTTGTTGCGCTCTCAAAAGAGCTGCTGCACTCTTTCAAAGGATAGAGATAAAGGAAAGCTTCAGCCCGTGCGGACGAGGCAAAAAACACCCCCAAATGCACAGGCGCGAGCGACTTGAAATAGAATAAAGCGCAGGTGCCTGACGGCGCACTCGAGACATATTTTTGCAGGCATTAATATTGTCGGAGGACGCGAGATGAAACGGATACTGCTCATTACCACGGGTGGGACGATAGCGTGCAGACAGACGCCGGCAGGGCTTTCCCCGGTTATGGATGCCTCTGAGATTCTGCGCTTTGTCCCGACAGTGAGCGAGCTGTGCGAGATTCAAACTCTGCCGCTCATGAACAAGGACAGCACCGAAATTATGCCCTCGGATTGGCTCGCAATCGCGCGGAACATTTGCGAGAGATACGAACGCTTCGACGGTTTTGTAGTGACGCACGGAACGGACACGATGGCCTATACAACGGCGGCGCTCTCATACTTGATACAGCGCTCTCCCAAACCCGTTGTGGTGACCGGCTCTCAGCGGCCGATTGACGCCGACATAAATGACGCGCGCCAAAACTTGCTCGACAGCTTTCGCTGTGCGTGTGACGCGCGAACGCACGGGGTTGTGCTTGTGTTCGACGGAGAGGTGATTGCCGGAACGCGCGCGAAAAAGACGCACACCAAAAGCTACAATGCGTTTTCATCAGTTAACTATCCTGCGCTCGCAAGGATACAGGACGGCAGAATGGTGACTTACATCGAGCGCAGCTGCGGCGATTGCGCGGAGTTTTACGATGAGCTTTGTGAGCGGGTTGAGCTTGTGAAGCTGACACCCGCCTCTTCACCGCGGCTGCTCGAAGAGGCGCTTTGTGGCAACGACGCTGTCGTCGTTGAGAGCTTCGGAACGGGAGGAGTGCCCGCGAGATTCCGCCATGTGTTTGAAAATGCGGCAGCGCAAGATAAGCTCATAGTAATGACCACGCAGGTTCCCAACGAGGGCAGCGACATGACGATTTATAAAGTGGGCCGCGAGATAAAAGAAAAACTGTCTCTTCTTGAGGCGTTTGACATGACGCTGGAGGCAGTTCTCGCAAAGCTGATGTGGGTGCTCGCGCTCGGAGGTGTTCGAGATGAGCTTCGCGCGCGGTTTTACGCGCCGATCGGAGAGGATATACTTTTCAGCGAAACTGAAAGCAATACAATTGGTATATGAGCGCCGCAGAGAGCAGATTGCGTGCGTTATCTTTTGACACAAAACCAAATTTCACGGCGAGTTTGCCGTATTTGACACAAGCAGGTGAGCAGCGTGGTTTTTGTGAAAAAAGTATGACAGCATGTTTTAAAGGAGAGCTTTCTTCAGCGTGTATCTGATATTAGGAAAAAACAAGCCTATGTATAGTGTCGAGTGATTGCGCCGCCGTGCTGTATTCATCGCATTTTGGCTTGATCGGAGACAAGAATTTTTGGCATTTGCGACAAAATTAGCATGAGGTTTTAAAACATACTGCCGAAGATATTTGAAATATTGATGCAATCCAAACTCCCGAGACACAGAAGCCTTTCAATGGGGAATTTTAAGCATACATCTCAAATCCAAGATACGTGTTGTTCGAAAAGAACAGTATCATCCGGGTACCCTTTTAGGTGAAAAGGTGGTGCACACAACCGAAATATACTCACCGTTGATTACAATACAATTATACCCAAATGGCGAAGACGGTCCTAGAGACGAAAGGAACGTCGCTGAAATATACTGTTAGTATTGAGCAGCGTGTGCACTCAGAATAATAAAACCGCCGGAAGAGCATTCAGCCGGCGCTGACGGCTGAATAAAGGTGGGTGGAACATGGCAGACAATTTCCCGAGCGCGGATGAAATTGCGCAATATAGAACGACACGCGCAGATGCGGCGGTTTTTTGCTATGACAGCGTCGGGTCAACCAACGATGTCGCCCGCGAGCTGGCGCTCAAAAACGCCTGTTCGGGTACGATCGTTGCATCGCGATCGCAGCAGAGTGGGCGGGGTCGGCGAGGGCATTCTTTTTTTTCGCCGTATGGTGGGATATACATGAGCGTGGTGCTAAGACCTCCATCGCTCGTCGAGAGCAGTGCGCTGATAACTCCGGCGGCGGCAGTTGCGGGATCGCGCGCTATTGAAAAAGTATCGGGCAAGCGAGTGAGAATAAAATGGGTCAACGACATTTTTATTGAGGGCAAAAAAGTTTGCGGAATACTTGCCGAATCGGGAGAGAGTTCATGCGGTGCGTTCGCCATACTCGGGGTTGGGGTCAATGTATCGATGCCGCGCGGCGGATTTCCCGACGAGATTGCCGACATTGCGGGCGCTCTTTTTGCACATGGCGACGAAGCCCCCGACACGAGGGCGAGGCTTATTGCCGAAATAGCGGATGGTCTGTGCGAGATGTGCGAGGAGCCTGATATCACGGATTTTCTCGATGAATACCGCGTGAGAGCGCTGCTGCTCGGAGAGCAGATAGACGTCATTGCAAGCGATGGCGTCCGCCGGCGCGCGCGAGCAATCGAGATCGATGATCTTTGCCGTCTCGTCGCAGAATACCCAAACGGAGAGCGGGAGGCGCTGTGTGCAGGAGAGGTGAGTGCACGGCGCGCACCTTGAGGTGATGGGGAAACCGCAAGCTTTCTTCCTGTTGAAAGCTGGAGGCGCGAGTCATTAAAAATGGAGGTACCGGAAAAGTGAGCGCAAGCAGCGGTCGGCTTTTTTGTCGGACACAAAATGACGCGGCGAAAACACGAGCGAAAAGTCAACATTTCGATATTTTCGTGTGGAACACTTCCAACACAAACAGGTGGTGAAAAAATCAAGCAGAGTGCCTTTGCTGAATATCCGAACATTTCACACGGGCGAGGTAAAGCATCCCAAAAAGGACAGAGCCATTTTGTCGAAAGGGCAAGATGCCGCGAGCGAGTGGAGACACACTTAAAAGATGCTGCGCTTTTTTAAAGAATAGAGATAAAACGAGGCTTGCATTTCACACGGGCGAGGTAAAGCATCGAAGCGGCACAGCGTGCTTTATATCAAAATCGGCATCTCCTTAAGGAGATGCCGATTTGCGATGTTTTTAAAAAGATTCTTGGTTTTCAACCGCGCGGGGCTGCGCTTGCGTATCAGATGGTTCTCGCGCAATAGAGCACAAAATAAATAAAAGCAAAAACACGTCAAACGTTTGATTGAGCATCAGCTGTTTTGATAAAAACAACCAATCTATCAATCCCACTGCAATCAGCACACAAGCCGAGACTACGGCCGGAGCCATGATTCTTAATTTACCATGGCAACGTGATCTTCGAGTCAGTGCAATAATTATTCTGGCGCTTACTGCCCATAACGAGCAAATCATAATTTTCACTCCATACAGCGGCAAATAATTAAAGGTCATATTCACATAGCGCCTACAAGCATATTCAAGATAGATTCCCAACAATATAATTCCGCAAATCCCGATAGAACAGCATGACGGGAAAACAATATATTTCATCAGCTTTTCTGAATTTTTCATATAAAATCAGCTCCTGTCTACTTGTTGCATCTCTCACAGATTCGCAAACATTTGCGCGTTCTATTTTCTAAAAAACTTCTTACAAAAACGCTGTCCGGCGCTTCCGTTGATGAATTTGCCGCTCATCCACCGGCGCGGCCGTGATCTGCGGCAGGTCTACTGCATACAATTGTGTCGCGGTTTTTGGCCGCTCGATTGGGGCACTGTATGCAGCTTTTTATCTGTCTTAATGAAGCGGGTCATTCTTCAAAAAGCCTTGCTCTATCGAACCGTCACCCTGTTCCAACACATATGGGATACCATGTTATGTGAGATGAGGTGCGCTGAGCGAAGTGAAAACACAAAGAGAGGTGACAATTGGCACAGACATATGTTGTGGCGGGCCGCTGTGAAATGGCGCCTGTTGGGGTGCCATTTTGGGGTAAATTCAGTGATATCAAAAAGCAGTGCAGCGCTTCGTCGCGACAGCGACAGAGGAGCTGAGCTTGTCGTTGCTGTTCGAGCGGCAAGAGAGAGCTTGCCCAGAATAGCAGAGTTTATCTCACACCGCCGCCTGAGCCGCCGCCCGAGAATCCGCCCCCGCCGCTGAATGACGACGAGCCGCCGCCTCCGGAAGTTGATTCTGCAGCGCTGCGCGACGAGTTTGCGGCAGACGACGCGGAATTTGCGATCGAGTTTGCGATTAAGATAGTGGAGAGCATATCGGGTCCGGAGCTTTCATATCGCTCAAAATATTTCGGGTAGAGGTCTTTAAACTGCTCGGCAACCTTGTCGGCAATGCCGAAAAGCGCTGCGAACACGAGGTATTCGTCCCACAGCTCAACCTCTGCGGCCGAGCGCTCGTTGATTATTGTGAAATCCGACAGATATTTCTTGAATCCGAGCAGCTTGCGGATGTTCTGCGTGCCCGCATCTGTGAGAGAGGTCACCTCGTGTGAGAAAACCCAACCCTTTTTCGTCTCTGTGACAAGGTCCCCCGAAGTCTCAAGAAACTTTTCCGCGTATGTTTGGGCGTCGGTGTCCCATTCATAATATTCTTCGTAGTTATCGCTCATCCAGCTCGAAAATTCATTTTCCTCGAGCAGTTTATCGTTGCCGGCAGCGCTGCGAATCATGTGGTACAGACGCTTGCCCACGCCGTCGTCGTCAGGATAGGGCTTTTGACAAAATTCGATCGCGGACTGTAGTTTGTCGCTTTTTCCGCCAAAGAAAGATGGTTTCGGCGTCTGGCAAAGCTTGAGCAGACCGGAATCGGTCCAGCGCAGCAGATACGCGCCCAGCAATCCCGAGCGCGGGTATTGCTCACCGCTGTTGATGAGCGCATAGTTTGCCGCAGCAAGGTCTCCGCCATACGGAATGTCGCGGCAATAATCGATGTTGTCGACATCATTGCGGGTCAGCCCGAAGCTGCGCGTGCCGGAAAGAAGATTGCCGTTTTTTGCTTTCAGTATTGCGAAGAAAACGAGTGCAATCGATGATGTGGGGCAGATGAGAGCAAAGAGAAAACCTGCAATTTCACCAAAGCCAAACTCGGATGAGTCCTGTCCGATGTCTGTCGCGATGTTGCCGTCTGTATCTGTATCGTATTCGCTTCCGGCAAAGGCCTGCTCTTTGAGCGATTCAAAAGGACCGTTTTGCAACAGCTCAGGAGTGAACATGGCACGGGGAAACTGTGCCATAACATTCACATAGCGGCTCGTGTCCATGTCAGAGCGGGTCTCGGCAACGATTGCACCGTCGATCACGAAGACTGTTCCGTCAAAACCGAACGCCCACACCTTGACGTCCTCCTCGGTGAATGGTACATCCGGTTTTGAAATGGCAACGCGGACGTGCTCGATTGTTCCGCCGAGGCTGTCGTTTACAAATCGGCGGTTGAAGCCGCAATAGTCATCAAATCCCGCGACGACTCGTGTGACGGTGTAGGAGACGGTGTAGACATGGTCGCCGTAGCTTCCAAGTCCCCAGCACAGTTCCACGCCGTTATTGGTGAGGTTATACCCGCATTTTCCGGCCTTTTCCTCGAGCGAGCGGTCGAGATCCCATGTCTGTTCAACTGCATATATCCTGCCGCTCTCATCGGAAACCGAGAGTTCGCTGATTTCTCCTCCATTAAGGTTGCCTTGTTTGATATAGCTTTCGGTGCCATCCGATGCCGACAGCGACCAGACCTCCGTCACGCGGGCGGACCCGTCTTCGTTTAGCAAAGCGGTGATGTCGATGTCGTGATAAACGGCGCTCGCGGCAGAGACATCCGCGCAAAGAGGTAGCGCTAACAGCAGGATAAATGCAAGCGCCGCGAAGAGCGTTAAATATGGTTTGCGAGCGCTTTTTTCCATACCTATTCTACCGAGACGTTGGGCATATCAGCCTTGGACGCATCTTCTTTGAGATAGTCACGAACGCTGAAACCGAGCATTGAAGCAATTATGTTTGCGGGGATCATGCGAACATAACGGTTGAATTTTGTAACGGTGTCGTTGTAGACCATGCGGGATGTGCGGACGTTCTCTTCATAGCCGTTCAGGCTGTTCATAGTTTGGAGATATACCTGATTTGATTTTAAATCGGGGTAGTTTTCTGAAATGGCGAGCAGCCGCCCGAGTGTCTTGCCGATTGCGTCCTCCTGAGACTGCGCCTCTTGCGCGGAGCTGTTTGCACCGATTGAGGAGCGGGCTTTAACCGTTTCCATCAGAGTCGAGTATTCGTGCTCATTGTAGCTTTTGATGAGCTGAACAAGCGCGGTCAGCGCGTCCCAACGGGAGCTGAGCTGAACGCCAATCTGACTCATCGCGTTTCCGCAAAGTTCGTCAAGATGAACGAGGTTGCGTTGAGCAGAGATGAACCACGCGCCGAGAACGACGACGATTCCTACAACAATCAGTAATGCCGGCATGATATTTCCGCCTTTCGGGAACGAATTCTAACGCAATGTGCGCATTAGTCATCTTTATTATAACATGAGATTATTGACGAAAAAATAGAAAAAACAATTTTGATTAAATCAGCTCGCGTTTGATCAGCTCAAGGCGGAAAGCCGCAACTGATTTGAACACGACCGCATCCATTCCCGCCGCACGCGATCCCGCGACGTTGGCCGGAAGATCGTCGGTGAAAAGGCATTCTTGCGGGATAAGGGAGAACTTTTCAAAAAAGCGTCGGTATATCCGCTCGTCCGGTTTGGCGAGCCGTTCCTCACACGAGACAAGCGCGCCGTCCACCAGCGCGAGGGGTTCGTGAAGCGTCGGTATGTCATAAAAATTGTCCGATGCGTTAGACAGAATAAACACGCCGTGGCCGTGAGATTTCAGCTCTTTCATAAGCTCGAGAATGCCGTCATGGAGCGGCAGACAGTTTTGCCATCCGCGCATTACGTGAAGTGCGTCATCGCGCATCGGACCTGTGAGTCGGGAGCAGATATTTTGTGTTGCTTCGGCGCCGGTTATAGCGCCCTGATCCATCAGCGGCCACTCATCTGAGGTGAATATCTCCTGAATCAGCTCCTCATGATAGGGGCTGTCGGGCACCAGCTCTGCGAGTATGCTTGCGGGATCCCAGCGCACGACAACCCCGCCAACGTCAAAAACAATATTCTTTATCACAACAATTCCTCCGGCTGCTATTTTGAGTTATTATAACACATATATATTTCAGCCATATTTCAGTGCTCTACACAAATCAGTTAAGACCGAAATCCCGAAAGGTCTTTCATCGCAGGCGATGTTTTCACAGAGTTTATTTGTGCTAAAAAGCTCAGATGACAACAGAGTGCAAAGTTGCGACAAAATCCGCAGTGCTGCCGCATAGAAGGAATTGTCAAAACTTGCGCGAACACGAGGGGTTAATTCGCGGCATTACAGTGTGTCTATGTTAATTCGAGTGGGTGTATGATATAATCTTTGACATATATAAGTAAAAACCGCAGAAATGGGGGTGAGATAAATTCACAGATACTGGAACAAGGTCGGGATTAGTGTCATAGTGGCGATATCCCTTGTTTGTGCGGCGGTTATCAGTGTCATGTATTTGCAGAATGAGGCGGAAAAGGACAGCCGCAGCCGCGCTTATTCACGACTGCGCGAGACAGCGGAGCAGCAGTCGATGCTCATATCCACCGCGTTGGACGGAAAATATTCTGTCCTTGAAGCTTTTGCGGCATCTATCGCAACGCAGAATTCGATTGATCTCAGCAATGCCTCAATGCGCATGGAAGCTATTGTGGAATCCGTGAAATTCTCGAGCGTTGGCTATGCTGACAGCAAGGGCAGAGTTACGCTGAGCTCGGGAGAGCATGCCGAGATTGCCGACCGCAGATATTTTATTGAAAGCATGAAGGGCAATCGCTCCATTGAAAAGGTGGAAAACGGCAGAGTCGTAAATGGAAAGAGATTTGTAATCTCGGTCCCGATTAAAAAGGGCGGCGCGCAGGCTGGAATTATATTCGGAAGTTTTTTCGAGGAGGGGTTTCGCACACTGCTCATCAATTATTCTTTTGATAAAGCGGGATATGGATTCATCATAAACAGCAAAGGGAAAATGATAATCGAGAGCGATATTGAAAGCCGTATTTCGAACGAAAAAAATATCCTGGACACTTTGGCAAAGTGCAAACTCGGTGACGGGCAGACCGTGTTTGAGATTGAAGAAAGACTTGCAACAGGCCAAAGTGGTCTTGTGCATTACGAATATAACGGCAAATCCCGCTTTGCATCATATATTCCCCTCGGAGTGGATGATTGGTATCTGTTCAACGTTGTGCCCGGCGAAGCGGTGCAGCTGGAAATAGACGAAAGCAATCAGAGCGGGATGATTTCGATAATGATTTTGCTTGCCGTTTCGCTCGCGCTCATCGCGGTCATCGCGCTGATAACGGATAAATGGAGCAAAGATCTGCGAGAGTTGCAGCGCATGGAGGTCAATCGGCTGACGACAAAAGCGGAGAGCGATTCGCTAACTGAGCTGCTCAACCACAAAACCACACGCAGCAGAATCGAGAGATTTATCGAAAATGAGGGGAAATACAGCAAACACGCGCTTTTTGTCATCGACCTCGACGGATTTAAGCAGATAAACGACCAATTCGGACATCCCGAGGGAGACAAGACCATCTCGACAGCGGCTGTTGCGATTCGGCAGCTGTTTCGCTCGAGTGACATTGTGGGCCGCATCGGCGGAGACGAATTTATGGCATTGCTGAAAGACGTCACCAGCAGAAGAATTGTGGCGGCCAAGGCAGCGGAAATCTGCGAGGCGCTGCACATGACTCGCAGTGAGACCGACGAGGAGATTGAGATAACGGGAAGTGTCGGTGTCGCGCTTTACGAGGATGGCAAGTCCTTTGATCAGCTCTATCGCGAGGCCGACGAGGCGCTCTATCAATCCAAAGCGCAGGGCAAAAACCGATACAACGTTTACGATACATAAAAAGATCGGAAAGTCTGCGGCATCAAACTCAAGGTTGGCGGGGCGACTGCGGATCGCGCACACAGTGCCCTGCCGACTGAAATTAAAAGCGCAGCTCCTACCCGCGCGGGTCAGGGCTGCGCTTTTAGAGAGTTGGCATCTTTTTTAATCGGTCACAACACCATATGACCAGGAATTTATGCCGCCAAAGTCGTAAACCTCGGAATATCCCAGAGCAACAAGCTTCTCCGCCGCCTGACGGCTGCGCTTGCCCGAGCGGCAGTAAACTAAAATGAGAGAATCTGTTTCGGGCAGCGCTGCGGGGGCGCTGTCGGCGATATCCTCGTTGGGAATGTTGATCGCGCCCTCAATGTGCCCTTCGGCGAACTCCTCGTTTGTGCGGACATCCACCAGCGTGAGCTCGGCGCCGCCGTCCAGATACTTCTTTGCGGCAGCAGAAGTGATTTTGTGGTATTGGGCACCGGTTGTGCCGGAGGTCTGCTGTTCGCCGCCCGAGGACGGGGCATCAACGTGAGGTTGTGCCGTGTTTGACGAGCAGGCGCAGAACAACAACGCGAGCAGCGCCGCAGTTAGTATGAGTGTATATTTCATTAATGTTTTCTCCAAACTGAAACACAAAGTATTGGATTTCAAGTATATCTTTGCCATTATGCCATGTCAACCGAAGGTTTATATAAATGCCCTTGATTTGAATCCTCGGTGCGGCAGATAAATTGCTTATGGCCGAATGATAAAAGTGCGGGACAGCGGCTCATCTCGCGTGAAAGCTGTCGTGATTTGCGCTCCAAAGGGGAGAGGTCTCAAGATGCAAGCGGCCACAGAGTTC
The DNA here is from genome assembly GCA_036645935.1 of Oscillospiraceae bacterium. Classification (GTDB taxonomy): domain Bacteria; phylum Bacillota; class Clostridia; order Oscillospirales; family Ruminococcaceae; genus JAUNBN01. The sequence goes on from JAVXNE010000004.1 coordinate 172,094, forward strand.
CGGAATATTTCATGCTGGTTTTTCGTGTTTAATTTGCGGCTGTGCAGCGCGCGGATGTGTGATAAACAGACAGGCACATAGATTGCCTATTGGGCGGCACGGCGTGATATTATTGCTGTACAGGACACAGATCTGCAGCCTGTCTGTTTTTTCACAATTGAAATTGATCGACGCAATTCACGCATCAAGGCAGTTCAAGAGGGCCGGCGTTGCGCGCTCAAAGCCCACTTGTTATTAGTTGAGAACAGCGGAAATTCGCATTTAAAGATGAATGGGCATCGGAGTTACAAGCAAGCCTATGCAAAGATAAAGCGCTATCCGAGACGCAAAAAGTCAATATTTGGAGAGTGATGAGGTTGAGCGGCAGGGAGGAGATGAAAGCATGAGCGGGGCAGTACAGTGAGGTATTACAATATTAATTTTGGATTTATTATTGCCCATAAACAATTGCGAATCAAATTCATGCATATTAATCGAACCCAAAAAATTGCATCGATTTCTTGAAAGGCCATGGATATGCTGCTCACATCAGAAAATCAATCCACAGAGATGACAACAAATTTGCGGAGACTTTTATTATTGTTTGAATATCAAGAAGCATGTGACAACGTGCTTAACGTTAAAATATGAGATAGAAGAAAAAAACAACAGATTGAGTCTTATATTTATCCGGATCAAGAAAATGTTTTGGAGGCTATATTGGAACAGATCTTTCTAATATGTCTTTTTACGTTCAAGAAAGTATAAAAAATGAATTTCAAAAGCAGTTCAATTTATAATGACAACAAAATTGCAATTGAAGCTCAATAGTAGAAAAAATGTTTCTGCTGGAACTTCTGCCTTGCGTTTGTGGAACCCTTGCCCGGTAGGAGATGTTTTTTTGTGCTGCGCAAGAGCAGCGAGCCGAAACGATGGGCAGAGAAATCGAATATGCAACCATGTTTGGAGTAATGGTAATGCTGCGCGCAAACGGTATCGGTGGAGCTAAGAGATAGGTGCCGCCGCAAACGATGAGGACGACTATACCGGCGGCGCAACGGCAGGAATCAAGCATACTTCTCGGATATTCACGATCGGAGGACAGCAATGATAGGCGGCTTACTGAAAGTTTACCAAAAGCAATTTGTGCTGTATAATAGCGGGTATCGGGAGTGGGCGGACACGGCTCCGCAAGCAGTTGTTGCCCTGCGCGGAATTTGAGACTGCCAAAACAAACGGCGGGGAATTCCCGGCAAGCTTAGCGGACAGCGGTAGCAGTCTGCGCAGCGAGAGCTTCGAGGTTTGGCGGCTGCCAGGAAGACGAAACTGCAGCGAGATATTCGGGAAAGCGGCGGGTTTCAAAGTGAAGTGTCCGCACAAAATGCGGCATAGTTTGAAATATGATTGCTCAAAATGGGGAGGGGCGGTGCAGAGATGGAATCGCGCGTAAAAGCAAAAAAGCACCAAACGCGCTTTGGCCTTGCGGCGATGTTGTTTTTGCTTGTCTCGGCCGTGCTGGCGGCAATTGTGGTGGTTTGGTTTGCAGTGGCGCGGCCGTCCGTCGCAATAAAAGGCAGCGGGAATGTCGTTGTGAGTTACGGCGGTAAATACACAGAAAAGGGAGCTGAAGCGAGTTTCATGGGGCGCGATTACTCGTCAAAAGTAGTCGAGAGCGGCGAGGTTAACACAGAAAAACTGGGTGATTACAATCTCTGCTATTCTTTCAAGACGCCTCTTGGCATAACGGTGAGAGCACGGCGCATCGTGACCGTTGAGGACAAGAAAATACCACAGATAACGCTGAACGCCTCCGATGAGATAACCATCGATATCGGATCGGAGTACATCGAGCCGGGGTTCGCGGCTTTCGACAATTTTGACGGCGAGCTCACCGATAAGGTGAGCGTGTCGGGCGAGGTAGACACGCTCACTCCGGGGGAATATACGATAAGTTACAGCGTGGGAGACAGCAACGGCAACACGGCAGTTGTGAAACGAAGAGTCACTGTTGCAGAAAGCTCTCCGCTCACAGCTTCGCTCGCTGAGTTTTCACTGAGCGGATATTTCCCCGGCGCAATCCTGCTCGAAACCCCCGACGCGGGGGAGCGCTATTTGAGCGGCACTGTTTTTGTCGGAGACTCAATAACGCAGAACTTCGCAAAGCTCGGCAAACTGCCCTACTCCAACGTGTGGTATAAGCCGTCTATAAACCCGCTGCTCGCGCGCGACTGGACGCTTGAAATCGACGGCGCCGACAGCGGACTCACACTGTTTGAGGCTGCAAATAAATACAAGCCTGAGCGCATGATCGTGACGATGGGAATAGGCTGCGTAGGATACATGCCGGCCGATGTGTTTGTCGGCCACTATCGCTCGCTGCTTGAGGGTGTGGAGCAGGTAAGCCCCGATACAAAGCTGATAGTTCAGAGCGTACTGCCGGTTGTGCACGCATACGATCTGCGTGGAGGCGGCGCAGAAAGCAACGACAAGATCAACATATACAACTATCGTCTTGCCGAGATGTGCGAGAGCATGGGCATTAAATTTCTCGACACCGCGGTGATCTTTAAAAATGAGGAGGGATGGGGACCGGATGACTGTTTTATCGACGGATTTCATCCAACAAGAGCAAAAAATGACGAGATAATGACATATGTTCGCACGCATGCGTGGCAATAACTCGAAATCCAGTGCCACACGTTTACAGAAAAAGGAGAGGAAATTCATGAAACACAAATTTGTTTTGCCCGCATTGATTATGGTCTGCGCTCTGCTGGCAGCATGTGGCGGCGCCACGGAGAAATCGGTCACCATCGACGTCGAGGCAGCTTGCGCGGCTCTGAAAGTTTCCGAAATAGATGGAGAAAAATATTTTTCGGAATTCAAGACGCCTGCCGACGACTTCTTAACCGATTCTTTGGGAATAGACATAGAGCAGCTCGAGAACCGCGCCGCGCTCGTCTCGCCAAACGATATGAGCCCCTGTATGGTTCTGCTCCTCGTGCCCAAGCAGGAAGCGCGCGACGAGGTGAAAAGCGAGCTTGCAGCGGGGCTGGAGGACTATCAAAAGAGGTGGGATAACTACCTTCCCGAGCAGGCGGCGCTCGTTCATGAGCGCATGGAGACAGAAATCGGAGACTGCCTTATCACGATAATTTCCCCCGACAACGACACCGCGCTCGATGCCGTGCGTTCGGCGGAGAATAGATAGCGTCCAGGAACGCGCTGAAAACTCACAGGATGATGACGCCAGTATCAGTAAGAGAAAAAACCTTGAAATTGCGCGCTGATTGCAGCGCGGGACAATTTTCCGGGACTGACGCTGCGCGATTATTTCCGAAAAATTCACCTATATTCGCACAAAAGCGACTTTAAAATGCAAAACAAGAGCTGCCTTATTCGGATGTGATGTTGTCGCTCACGCAGCGCAACAGCATCCAAGGCCACTCCTGATTTTTTGTACTATTAAGAAAACAAAGAGGGAAGGGACAGCCGCGCAAATTTCCGGAGCTGTGTCTGTATGTCGGAATGATTGCGATAAAGCAAGCTGTAAGGCAGCGCCCGACGGAGATCACCGTACGACCAGGATACCGCCCTTTTCATCGCGGCCGGTGTCCCAAAGTTCGACGAGATTGGATTCCCGCCGCTCGCCCCACGTTGAATAGATAATATAGAATCCGTCAGGACGCTCGTCGTAGCCGGTCACCGTGAACCAGTGCCACTCGATGTCGTCGATGTGATCGCTTTCGTGCTCGAGAAGCAGATATTGTGCTGACACACCGCCGTTTATGGCGGAGCGCACGAGATCCTCCGCGCGCTGATAAGGCGCGGCTCCCTCAAGCGGCTCGTATTCCGCGCGCTGGCCAACCGAGCGGGCATAGCGGGAAAATCCGTTTTCAAACAGACTGAGCTCAGTCATTCCGCGCGACCCTGGATAGATATATTTGTACATTTCATGTGCAAATGCGCAGAATTGTTTTTTTGTGATGTTCAGTGAATCATATGGCCAGAGAGCGGCGCGCTCGCGGTCATCCATTGCGAGCAGAGCGGCGACATGGCAGCCGCACACCGTTGAACATCCGCCAAGCCGCATCATAGGGCGGCGAAACCAGTGCTGATCTCCGCCATATGCCCCGTTGATATTGAGAAATTCAAGTTCGGTCATCTCTCGTTCAGGGCGGCTTTCAGCGCCTTTGCGAGCTGGTCAGGGCAGGAGGTAGACTTGTGTCCGCAACGGATTCCGTCACAGCGGGAGATCACGGCGTTTGCATCCATGCCGTCCACAAGACGGCCGATTCCCTGCAAATTTCCGTTGCATCCGCCCCTGAAACGGAGATTTTTCACAGTAGTCCCATCCAATTCAAATTCAATCAGCGAGGAACAGACCCCGCTGGGTTTGTAGCTGTGCTTCATATGATATACAGTCCTTTCGCTTGACAACGCGGGGCGACGCCCTCACGCATTATATTTTATCAGAGAGCGCGCTTTATTTCAACGGCGCGAATCATGGCTGTATTATGCCACAGGAGCGCCTCGGTTTATTTCAGCGCACAAAAAAAGCCGAAACCTTGCGGGGGATTTCGGCCTCTTTTGTGTATGTGAAAGAGTTGCCAGCAAAAATTATTGGTGCGTACAGGCGTCCGCTGCCGGAATGCGTATACGATATTCCACACAGCCGTTGACATCCTGTCGCTCGCTCGACGCCTCAACACCGGCCTGCTTCATCACGTCGACCGCGCGGTCGATCGTGTTGAAAAAGATGCGCACATCTTTGAATGCGATTGTCCGCAGATGGTTTTCAGAAGTCTGCGCCCCGATTCGCTCCCGAAGCACTTTGGATCGTTGCGCGAGCTCGCGCCCGTCACTCAGAAGACCATAAAAGAGGCGATTTCGCTCGGAGCGCTCGAGGGAAAGAATTTTGCGAATCTGCTTGTTATCCAACCCCGCGGCCTCACACACTCTCTGCTCGTCCTCTTCAAGAGACAGAGCGTCAAACGCGGTGTTGATATCCTCTGCGCTCACGCCGAGAGTGTTCGACAATCCCTTTTGATCGAGCGCTTGCTGCTGCGCGAGTTTCTCATATGCGCTCGCAAGCTCAAAACTGCCGAGAGGCGAGCGGTGGAGATCACAGAGAAGCGATAAACGCAGCGCCTCGGCGCTCTCGCACCTTATCTCAACGATGGGAACGGCGCTCAACCCCGCGCGCAGAGCGGCAGTGAGTCGTCGCGCTCCCGAGATGAGAGTGTAATACGGGGAGGGCCAGTCGTGACGCTTGACGAGCAGTGGCACAATAACCCCGTTTTTTGCGACGCTTTCCGTCAGCTCTTCCAGCTCGGTTTCGTCAAATCGGCGCCGCGTCGCGCCCTCTGGCATACCTATGCGCGTTGGATTTATGTAGCGTGCTTTTAAAGGCCTGTCATCATTAAAAAGCATTTCAACACCCTCCGAAGATAATATACCACAACGGATAGTGCATTTCCAGTATTTTCCATCTACAAATTGTGATATATTTTGATATTAGATATCATTTATTATCGGGGATTTAATAATATTCTTTCCGCTGCGCGGATATTGTGGCGGAGTTTGCGCTATTTTTTCAATTATTATTAGGGCGCGTCGATCGCCGTCGGGAAGGTCATAGCGGGAGATGTCCGACACTTTGCCTCCGAGCTGTGATATCGCGCGCGCGGCGAGGGCTACTTCACTTTCGGCATCGGGGCCTTTCATCGCAATCATGTTGCCCCCGACGCAAACGAGTGGCAGACATAGCTCACACAGCGCCGCAAGGTGGGCGACGGCACGACCACAGACGCAGTCGAAGCTCTCTCTGAATGACGCGCTCCGCCCAAGCTCCTCCGCGCGGCCGTGAACGCAGAAAACCCCCTCGATTCCGAGTTTTGCACAGCACTCCTCGATAAAGACAAGCTTCTTCGCCGTGGCGTCGACGAGCGTTATGTCTATTTCCGGTTTTGCTATTTTGAGCGCGACTCCGGGAAATCCCGCGCCCGTTCCGACGTCGCAGACCTGGCCGCGAACGGCACCGCTTGCGGCGCACGCGAGGCTGTCAAGCAGATGCTTGTCCTCGAACGCGCGCGGTTCGGTTATCGCGGTGAGATTCATAACCTCGTTTTTTTCGAGCACCGCCTCGGCATAGGCAGCGAGCAGAGCGCAGGCGCGCGCGTCAGCCGTTCCGCAGTAACGCCCGGCAAGGGAGTTCAGTCTTTCGATATCAATCATTGCTGACCTCTGTTAAAAAGATAGCGGTGCCGTGAAATCCAAATTGTCAGCACCTGTATGTCGGCGGGACTGACCCCGCTTATTCTTGAAGCCTGCCCGAGAGAGCGCGGCTTGACAGCGTCCAGTTTTATCTGTGCCTCAATGCGCAGACCCTCGACCTCTGTGTAGGAGAGCGTCTCAGGAAGCGGCATATCCTCGAGACGAAGCTGGCGTGCAACGGCGGAAAGCTGCCGCGCAAGATATCCCGCATATTTAATCGCAATTTCCGCTTCTTCTCCGACCCTGCTCGGCAAAATCTCGCGTCCTATGTCAACGCAGGAGATGTCGGAATAGTGAATTGCGGGGCGGCGCAGCAACGCGGCGAGCGTTATCCCGCCAGAAACAGGAGTTTCGCCGCAGCGCTCAAGCAGCTCTGCACGTGTTTTGGACGGCGGAACAACGGTGGTGTTAAGCCGGATAGTCTCGCGCTCGAGAGAATCTCGATAGTTGCAAAAATCTGCGTAGCGCGTATCGCTCACAAGGCCCAACTCGTGTCCTATTCCGCACAGCCGCAGCAGTGCGTTGTCCTGGCGCAGCAGCAAGCGGTATTCGCTGCGCGAAGTCATCATGCGGTATGGCTCGTTGGTTCCCTTGGTGACGAGATCGTCAATGAGCGTGCCGATGTATGAGCTGACGCGCGGGAGGGTGAACGGCGCTCTGCCGAGCGAGCGGTACGCTGCGTTGACTCCCGCTACAAAGCCCTGAACCGCAGCCTCTTCATAGCCGCTTGTGCCGCAAAATTGTCCTGCGCCGAAAAGTCCGACAACGGCTTTTGTTTCCAGAGTCGCACGCAGAGCGAGCGGGTCTATGCAGTCATATTCGATGGCGTAGGCGGGGCGCATGAGTTCGATTTGTCCGAAACCCTCTATCGTGCGGTAGAGCTCATATTGCACGTCGAGCGGGAGCGACGAGCTCATGCCTTGAAGATATAGCTCATCGGTGTGTTCCCCACATGGCTCGACGAAAATTTGGTGCCGTTCCTTGTCCGGAAAACGCACCACTTTGTCCTCTATCGAGGGGCAGTAGCGCGGGCCGATACCCGAAATAGCACCACCGTAGAGCGGGGATCTGTCGAGATTTGCACGTATGACCTCGTGAGTTGCAGTGTTGGTGTGGGCGATATAGCAGGAGAGTTTATTTTTTATTTTGCCGTCGTTTTCACTGCAAAAAGGTGTTATCTTATCGTCTCCGCACTGTTCGAGAAGATTTGAAAAATCGATGCTTCTGCGGTGAACGCGCGCGGGTGTGCCTGTTTTGAAGCGACGGAGCGGAAGCCCGAGCGCGAGCAGGCTTGAAGAAAGCTCGTTTGCCGCGCACACGTTATCGGGTCCGCAAAATCGCGTGGCCTGACCGACATAGATTTTACCCTTGAGATATGTTCCTGTTGCGATGACAACGGCCTTCGCGCGCAGTTCAAAGCCCAGAGAGGTGCGAATCCCCGTCACAGTTCCGTGATCTGCGGTTATTTCAACAACCTCATCCTGCACAAGTTCGAGCAAAGGCTCCATCTCGAGCGCACGCTTCATGTAGCGGTGGTAGTTGCGGCGGTCACATTGAACCCGCAGCGAGCGCACGGCAGGGCCTTTTGCCGTGTTGAGCATGCGGCTTTGCAGCGTCGTCGCATCAGCGGCGCGACCCATCTCTCCGCCGAGCGCGTCAAGCTCGAAGACGAGACATCCCTTTGCAGTGCCTCCGATTGACGGGTTACACGGCATGTTGGCAACGGCGTCGAGCGAGAGAGTGAAGATTGCGGTTTTGACGCCGAGCCTCGCGGCGGCGAGCGCTGCCTCGCATCCGGCGTGTCCCGCGCCAATCACGATTACGTCGTAATCCTTGAAATTGAACATAGCGTCTCCGTTAATTCAAGGCCGGCGGGTGTCCGCCGGCCTTGAGAGTGGTTATTGGGTGTGGAAAACTTATTTGCGCGGGTTTTTGATCTGCGCCTGAGCTGCCGCAAGGCGCGCGATGGGCACGCGGTAGGGTGAGCAGGAGACGTAGGACAGCCCGATGCGGTGGCAGAACTCGACGGACGAGGGATCGCCGCCGTGCTCGCCGCAGATTCCCAACTTGATGTCGGGGCGTGTCTTGCGGCCGAGGGTGCAGGCCATTTCAACAAGCTTTCCGACACCGACCTGGTCGAGACGCGCAAACGGGTCACTTTCATAGATCTTCTTGGAGTAGTAATCTCCGAGGAACTTGCCCGCATCGTCGCGAGAAAATCCGAAGGTCATCTGTGTGAGATCGTTGGTGCCAAAGCTGAAGAACTCAGCCTCGGTTGCGATGTCGTCGGCGATGAGTGCCGCACGGGGGATCTCGATCATTGTACCGACCATGTATTTGAGGTCGACGCCCGAGTCCTTGATGAGCTTGTCAGAGGTTTCGGTGACTATTTTCTTGACATACTGCAGTTCTTTAAGATCGTTGATGAGCGGGATCATTATTTCGGGAACAACGTTGAATCCTTTGCGCTTTTTGACTGCGAGCGCCGCCTGGATGACGGCGGTTGTCTGCATCTCTGCGATTTCGGGGAACGAGACGGCAAGGCGGCAGCCACGGTGACCCATCATCGGGTTGAACTCGTGCAAGGCGGATATTTTTGCATTGACGTCGTCGACAGACATGCCAAGCTCACCTGCAAGCTCTGCTATATCAGCCTTATCGGTCGGGAGGAACTCGTGTAGAGGCGGATCAAGGAAGCGGATGGTGACAGGACGCTCTTCCATTGCTTCATATATGCCCTCGAAGTCGCCCTGCTGCATGGGAAGCAGTTTGGCAAGTGCCTTGCGGCGCTGCTCTTCGGTCTCCGAAAGAATCATCTCGCGGACGGCCTTGATGCGCGCACCCTCGAAGAACATGTGCTCTGTGCGGCAAAGGCCAATGCCCTCGGCGCCGAACTTGATCGCCTGCGACGCGTCATATGGGGTGTCGGCGTTGGTGCGAACCTTCATGGCGCGAACCTCGTCGGCCCAGCCCATGAAGCGTCCGAAGTCTCCGGTGATTGTGGCATCAACGGTCGGGATTGAATCGAGATAGATGTTTCCGGTGCTTCCGTCAAGCGAGATGTAGTCGCCGCAGTGGACGGTCTTGCCGCCGAGAGTGAAGCTGCGGTCGGCCTCGTTAATGCGGATTGCGCCGCAACCGGAAACACAGCAGGTGCCCATGCCGCGCGCGACAACCGCCGCGTGAGAGGTCATGCCGCCGCGAACGGTCAGGATGCCCTGTGAGACGTGCATGCCTTCGATGTCCTCGGGAGAGGTTTCGAGACGGACAAGAATTACCTTATCACCCTTTGAAGAGACCTCAACGGCCTCTTCGGCGGTGAAAACCACTCTGCCGCAGGCAGCGCCCGGAGAAGCGGGCAGTGCGGAGCCGGCGGGAACGGCGGTCTTGAGGACGGCGGGGTCAAACTGCGGGTGCAACAGCGCGTCGAGCTGGCGGGGATCGACCATCATGAGGGCTTCCTGCTTCGAGATCATGCCCTCGTCCACAAGGTCGCACGCGACTTTGAGAGCGGCGGCAGCAGTGCGCTTGCCGTTGCGGGTCTGGAGCATATAGAGCTTGCCCTTCTCGATGGTGAACTCCATGTCCTGCATGTCTTTATAGTGCTTCTCGAGTTTGTTTGCTATTTCGACAAACTGGTCGTAAACGGCCGGCATTGTGTTGCGAAGATCGGCGATGGGGGAGGGTGTGCGCACTCCGGCGACGACGTCCTCGCCCTGCGCGTTCATGAGGAACTCGCCATAGAGATTCTTTGTGCCGATAGCGGGATCGCGGGTGAATGCCACCCCGGTGCCCGAATCATCGCCCATGTTGCCGAATACCATCGACTGGACGTTGACGGCGGTGCCCCACGAGCCGGGAATATCGTTCATGCGGCGATAGTAAATAGCGCGGTCATTGTTCCAGCTGCGGAAGACGGCTTTGATTGCTCCCAGGAGCTGGTCGCGCGGATCGGTCGGGAAATCTGTCCCGATCTCGCTCTTGTAGAACTCTTTAAAGCGCTGGACCATTTCCTTGAGATCTTCAACGCCGAGCTCGGTGTCCTGAGTGACGCCGCGCTTTGCCTTCATCTCGTCGATTATGACCTCGAAGCGCTTTTTGGAAAGTTCCATGACAACGTCGGAATACATCTGGATGAAGCGGCGATAGCTGTCCTGAGCGAAGCGCTCGTTGTTCATCAGTTTTGCGATGCCGACAACGACCGTGTCGTTGAGGCCGAGGTTGAGGATAGTGTCCATCATTCCGGGCATTGAGGCGCGAGCGCCGGAACGGACGGAAACGAGCAGCGGATTTTCGGCGTCACCGAATTTTTTGCCGGTTATGCCTTCGAGTTTGACGAGATATTCGTCTATCTCTTTTTCAATTTCCGGTGCAATTTTCTCGCCGTCGTCATAATAGCGAATGCATGCCTCGGTGGTGATGGTAAAGCCCTGCGGGACAGGCATACCGATGTTGGTCATTTCGGCGAGGTTGGCGCCCTTTCCTCCGAGCAGGTCGCGCATTTTTGCGCTGCCTTCGGAAAAGAGATAAACATACTTATGGCCCATTGCTTTAGAGTCCTCCGTCATTTTAATTTGTAAAAGTGTAAACTTTGCTGAGTTGAATGCGTTAATATTATAGCAGACTTTTACAGCGCTGTCCATGGAATAAGTGGTTTAAATGTCGAAATAGTGATGCAATATAAGGCGCGTTCCCGCTCTTTAATGCGGTACGGTTTTTCTGGAGGCCTGCGAAGCGACGGAAAGATTTTTTGTAACACCTGTTACTTTTTTCATATATACTTGAAATAACGGACAAAAATTGCAATAATATAGATTACACAAACAAACTCAAAAGGAGTCTTGAGAAATGGGCGACACCGCCACACAATTCAATTGCGTTATTCTCGCGGCAGGAGAGGGCAAGCGCATGCATGCGTCCCGATCAAAAGCGCTGTGCGAGGTAGCGGGAAAGCCGATGCTGCGCTGGGTGATTGACGCTGCAAAAACCGCCGGAATCGGGGAAATTTGTGTTGTCGCAAGCAAAGATGACGTGAAGAGTGTAGCGCAATGCTGCGAGATAGCAGAACAAAAAGAGCGTCTCGGAACGGGACACGCGGTCATGTGTGCGCGGGAGTTTTTGCAAAAGCGCGCGAACGGAGACACGCTTGTGCTGTGCGGTGACGCTCCTTTTATCAATAGGGAAACAATTGTCGGAGCGCTTGAACTGCACTCGTTGCAGAGCAACGCCGTCACGGTTATGAGCGCCATTGTGGGCGACCCCAAAGGATACGGGCGCATAATACGCAGGGGAGACAGCCTCGCTGCCATTGTTGAGGACGCAGATTGCGACGACGCGCAGGCAGAAATATGCGAGATTAATTCCGGTGCTTATTGGTTCAAAACAGCGGACCTGCTCGCGGCGCTCGAAAAGATACGACCGGACAACGCACAAGGGGAATATTATTTAACAGATGCTGTCGCGATCATCATAGCAAGCCAAAAGCGAGCAGGGTGTTTTGCGGCAGACAGCCCGTTTGTCGCACTCGGAGCCAACAGTCCGCTCGATTTGCTCCATCTCAACGAGATAGCCAACCGCGCCGCGATAGCCCGCCACCTTGAAGTCGGCGTGCACTTTGTCTCTTGCGACGGCGTTGTCATAGGCCCCGATGTTGAGATTGCGCCAGGGGCGACGATTCTGCCCGGCACGATGCTGTACGGCGCGACAGAGATAGGCGAGGGCTCGACAATTGGGCCAAATTCGCTGCTCTGCGACACGTCTGTCGGCAAGAATACAGTTTTCAACGCGAGCCAAGGATACGATTCCAAGGTCGGGGACAACGTTAAAATAGGCCCGTTTGTTCAGCTGCGTCCGAACAGCGAGGTCTGCGACGACGTCAAGATCGGAGACTTTGTCGAAATCAAGAATTCCCGAATCGGGCGAGGAACCTCGCTCGCGCACCTGACATACATCGGCGATTCCGATGTCGGGGAGTGCTGCAACTTTGGCTGCGGCGTCGTTGTCGTAAACTATGACGGCGAAAAGAAAAACCGCACCACGGTGGGCGACTTCGCGTTCATCGGCTGCAACACAAACCTTGTTGCACCGGTGAGAGTTGGCAATGGCGCATACACGGCCGCCGCCACGACAGTGACCGAGGATGTGCCGGACGGCGCGCTTGCGATTGGCCGCGCGAGGCAGAAGAACATTGAGGGCTGGGCGGCGCGCAAGCTCAGGGCGTACATTGAAAAGAAATCGAAATAACCAAAATAAATAGATGCTGTCGGGGGACTGAAAGATGAATCTGCACGGAAGAGACATCAAAATATTTACCGCAAACGCAAATCCGGGCCTTGCCAAAGCGATGAGCGAATATCTCGGGCTACCGCTCGGGAAAAGCGAGGTCGGGATGTTCAGCGACGGCGAGATATCGGTCTCGGTGTTTGAATCTGTCAGAGGAAGCGACGTATTTGTCGTCCAGCCGACATCTGCACCGGTGAACCTCAATCTCATGGAGCTGCTCATCATGATTGACGCGTTCAAGCGGGCGAGCGCCGGACGGATAACCGCCGTGTTGCCGTATTTCGGGTATGCGCGACAGGATCGCAAGGCGAAGGGACGCGACCCTATTTCGGCAAAGCTCGTCGCCAACATGATCACGACTGCCGGAGCCGACCGAATACTCACAATGGATCTTCACGCGGCGCAGATACAGGGATTTTTCGATATCCCGGTTGATCATCTCGTCGGAATGGCGATTCTCGCCCCGTATATGGAGCAGAAGTTCGCCAACAACAAGGACAATCTTGTAGTAATGTCCCCGGATATAGGCTCAATTAACCGCGCGCGCACATTTGCCCAGCGCCTCGATGTTCCGATAGCGATTGTGGACAAGCGTCGTGCAAAGGCCAACGAGTGCGAGGTCATGAACATCATCGGCGAAGTTGCGGGCAAGGACATAATCATTTTGGACGACATGATAGACACCGCGGGCACGCTGTGCAACGCCGCCAACGCCATAATGAACAAGGGCGCAAAGTCAATTTGTGCGTGCGCCACACATGCGGTTCTGTCGGGACCTGCAATCGAGAGGCTCAAGGACAGCGCGATTGAGGAAGTTGTGCTGGTGGACACCATTGCGCTGCCCGATGAAAAGCGCATCGATAAGATAAAAATGCTGTCCTGTGCGCCGGTTTTCGCCGAAGCCATTGCGAGAATATACTCCGACAAGCCGATTTCTCCGCTTGTGAACTGAGAAAATGCGCGAGTCCGCGTTTGCAAAGGAGCTTAATTGATTATAACGAGAACCCCGTTCAGGGTAAGCTTCTGCGGTGGCGGAAGCGACATGGCGAGCTTTTATGAAAAGCACGGCGGATGTGTGCTTTCGAGCGCGATCAATAAATATATGTATCTGCTGATACACCCGTTTTTTGACCCCAATACAACTGTGCTGAAATATTCAAAGACTGAGATTGTTCATGATCCGTCCGAGATCGAACACAGATATTTTCGCGCAGTGCTCGGAGAGATGGGGATAAATGGAGTTGAGATTGCAAGCTTTGCCGACATTCCGTCCGGCACGGGGCTTGGCTCGTCCAGCTCCTTTATGGTTGGACTTCTTCACAGCATCTGCTGCTACAACGGCAAGTATGTCTCAAAGGAAACGCTCGCAAGCGAGGCCTGCCGATATGAGATCGAAATGCTCGGACTGCCTGCAGGGAAGCAGGACCAGTATGCGGCCGCGTACGGCGGCCTCAATTTTTACACATTCAACAAGGACGGCAGCGTGTTTGTCGAGCCTATAGTAATGAGCGGGGACAAGCGAAGCGAGCTTGAGCAAAACCTACTCATGTTTTATATCGGGGACAGTCATGATTCCTCCGCTATTCTTTCCGAGCAGCGCAAAAACATCGCGGACGGGGAGAGAGAGAGCAGCCAGTTGAAAATGTGCGAGCTTGCGCGGGAACTTAAAGCGGCGCTCGAGCGCGGAAATCTCGCGGCAATGGGCGAGCTTATGGACGAAAACTGGCAGCTCAAGCGAACTCTCGCGAGCGGAATAACCAGTCCCTTTATTGATGAAAAATACGAGCTCGCGCTCTCCCTTGGTGCGACGGGTGGCAAGCTGCTCGGGGCTGGCGGGGGTGGTTTTTTGCTGTTTTACGCGCCGCCTGAGAGACAGGGGCAGCTCACCGAAAAGCTCGGACTCAAGCGGCTGCCGTTCAATTTCGATATGCAGGGCTCCGGCGTCGTCTATATCGGCGACAAGCCCGACACACTGTAATGCGCGCCGTTATTGCCGCCGGCGGGAGGGGAAGCCGTCTCGCTTCGGTGAGCGGAGAGCTTCCCAAAGCGATGGTGTCTATCTGCGGCGTACCTATTATTGAAAGACAGATAAACAGTCTTGTCACGAGCGGAATAGATGAGATAATGATAACAGTCGGGTATCGTGCCGATGCGATAATAGAGCGCATTGGTGATGGAAGCCGTCTTGGTGCAAGAGTTGAGTACTTTAAAGAAGAATCGCCTCTCGGCTCGGCAGGTGCCCTTGCATCGCTTAAAGAATGGATAGAAACTGACTTTCTGCTGCTGCTAGGCGATCTTGTTCTCGATGTCGATTTTACGCGTTTTATAAAATATCATCGTGAAAAGCAAGCCCGTGCTACACTTTTTGTGCACCCCAATTCCCACCCGTTCGACAGCGATCTCGTTATCATCGGAGAGAGCGGAAATGTGACGGGATGGATGTCCAAACGCGATACGCGTCCGTTTTCCTATCGTAATATAGTCAATGCGGGGATTTACATGCTCAATCGCGAGAGCATCGCTTCGCTGGTAAAGGGGGAGAGCGCTGACCTCGAGCGAGACATCGTGTTGCCCGCAATTGCTGACGGGCGGGTATTTGCGTATCAGAGCAGCGAATATGTCAAAGATGCAGGAACCCCCGAACGGCTTGCGCTGACGCAATTGGAGTGGGAGCGTGGCATACCGGAGGCCAGGAATCTCTCGCGGCGGCAGCACTGCGTGTTCCTCGACCGTGACGGCACGCTCAACAAACACAGGGGATTTTTGACCCGCGCCGAAGAGATTGAGCTCGAGCGCGGCGCAGCGTGCGGTGTTGCAAAACTCAACGCAAGCGGGTGTCTCGTGATAGTAATAACCAACCAGCCGGTGCTTGCGCGCGGCGAGTGCAGCGCAGCGGAACTTGCGCGCATAAACGCTCGGATTGAGACGTTGCTCGGAGAAAAGGGAGCATACCTTGACGATCTTCTATTTTGCCCACACCACCCCGATCGCGGGTTTGAGCGGGAAGTTGCGCGGCTGAAAATCGACTGTGAGTGCCGCAAGCCAAAAATCGGTCTGTTGCGAGAGGCAGCCGCGCGGTGGAATATAGAGCTTCGGGATTCATGGTTCGTCGGGGACACGACGACTGATATACAAACGGGTATCAATGCCTGCTGCCGCACGGCGCTACTGCAAACCGGAGAGTGTGGGCTTGATGGCAAATATGACGTGCAGCCCGACTTAAGGTGCGACGATCTTGAAGACTTCGCGCGGGTGATGGCCGAGCGGTGGTGAGGTGCGGGGATGCAAACTGCATTCCTTCGAGCGGGATTCCCGCTTGATTCACATATAACGGGTCACAGAGTATTTGTGCAAAATTGAGGAATTGAAGAGGCGATAACATGGCGGAGCTTAAGTCCGAAATGCACGCTTATCTGGAAAAGGTCAAAAGCACGATAGACACACTTGATTTAAACGAGCTTAACGATGCGCTGACGGCGCTCGTCGCTGCAAACGAGCGTTGTGCCGCGATTTACGTTATGGGAAATGGTGGCAGTGCCGCGACTGCGTCTCACATGGTGTGTGATTTCAACAAGGGAATCAGCAACTTCTCTCCCAATAAATTTCGAATGATATGTCTTTCGGACAATCTCCCCACGCTGTCTGCGATCGCGAATGATCTCTCATATGACGATGTGTTTTTTGAACAGCTTCGCGGAGCGCTCGAGCCGGGAGACGTTGTGATTGCGATATCTGGCAGTGGAAATTCCGCAAATGTCGTGAAGGCGGTAAAATATGCTAATGAAATCGGTGCGGTAACGCTTGCGATGACCGGTTACGATGGAGGAGAACTGAAAAAGCTCTGCCGCCATTCTCTGCACGCTGCAATTATGGACATGCAGATATCAGAGGATTTGCATATGATTTTCGACCACATGTTTATGAGAGTGCTGTGCGACTATTATTCGGGCGGCGCGCAAGACTGCTGATTAATGAAAAGACATAAAGCCCTGTGCCAATGAACCGCACCGCAAAAAGCGGATATTGAATACAAAAGCCTCCAGTCGCAGAATAGAAGCTGCGATTGGAGGCATTTTCATGTGAGGGAAAAAGGGAATGGGGGTATAGCGATAA
>JAVXNE010000005.1:0-159583 GCA_036645935.1 Oscillospiraceae bacterium
TATTCGCAGGCAACAAGCCCTCTCCGCTGCTTAAATAAAATATTTGTGTGACTTTTTGGGGTCACTTAAAGACGCCCATGCCGGTATTATATCTTTTTAAATTTCAGCTTTTCTGGGCTATTCCTTGACGGCCTCGCTGACAGCAACTGCACAAGCCACTGTGGCTCCGACCATGGGGTTGTTGCCCATGCCTATGAGTCCCATCATTTCGACATGCGCGGGAACCGACGAAGAACCGGCAAACTGCGCGTCCCCATGCATGCGACCCATGCTGTCCGTCAAGCCGTATGACGCGGGACCGGCCGCGACATTATCCGGGTGCAGCGTGCGTCCGGTTCCGCCACCGGAAGCGACCGAGAAATACTTCTTATCGTGCTCTCCCGCCCACTTTTTATAGGTTCCGGCGACGAGATGCTGAAAGCGCACGGGGTTGGTCGAGTTGCCCGTTATCGAGACATCGACTCCCTCTGCCTTCATAATTGCAACGCCTTCGAGCACGTCATTGCAGCCATAGCAGCGAACCGCAGCGCGCTCGCCGTCGCTGAACTTGACCTCGCGGACGATTTTCGCTTCTCCTGTGAAAAAGTCGAAATCGGTCTCGACATAGGTGAATCCGTTTATGCGAGAGATTATATATGCCGCATCTTTGCCGAGTCCGTTAAGAATGACTCGCAGCGGCGTCTTGCGCGCCTTGTTCGCAGTGCGTGCTATTCCGATTGCGCCCTCGGCGGCCGCAAAGCTCTCGTGACCCGCGAGGAAACAGAAGCATTTTGTCTCATCTCTCAGCAGCATCGCTCCGAGATTGCCGTGTCCGAGGCCGACGTTGCGCTGCTCTGCAACCGAGCCGGGGATGCAGAACGCCTCAAGACCCTCACCGATGATTTCGGCGGCCTTATCGGCAACTGTGGCCTTGCGCTTGATCGCTATCGCGGCGCCGAGCGTGTACGCCCACACCGCGTTGTCGAATGCTATGGGCTGAACGCCCTTGACAATGCCCTCAATATCGACGCCCTTTTCGTCGCACAGCGCCTTGCACGCTTCAAGCGACTCGAGACCGTTTTCCTTAAGGCAGGCGTCGATCTTCGCCATTCTTCTTTCCTTGCCCTCAAAACATACCATTATTCAACGCCCCCTTTCTTATTCTTCGCGCGGGTCAATGTACTTCGCCGCGCCTTCATATCTACCATAGGTTCCCACGTTCTTCTCATAAGCCGTCTTGGGATCGACACCACGACGGATATCCTCGAACATTTTGCCAAATTTGACAAATTTGTATCCGCAAGCCTCATCGTTCTCGTCGAGCGCTACGGAGAGACAATAGCCCTCCGCCATCTGAAGATAGCGCACGCCCTTGGCCGATGTTGAGAACATCGTGCCGACCTGTGAGCAAAGACCCTTGCCGAGATCTTCAAGAGACGCGCCGATAGGCAAGCCGCCCTCTGAAAATGCTGTCTGACTGCGTCCGTAGACGAGTTGCAGAAATATCTCGCGCATCGCGACGTTTATCGAGTCGCACACAAGATCGGTGTTGAGCGCTTCGAGCAGCGTCTTGCCGGGAAGAATTTCGGCAGCCATGGCAGCCGAATGGGTCATTCCGGAGCATCCGAGGGTTTCGACGAGCGCTTCTTCGATTATTCCGTTCTTTACGTTGAGCGTCAGTTTGCAGGCTCCCTGCTGCGGCGCGCAAGCGCCAATTCCGTGGGAAAGCCCCGAGATATCGCTGATTTGGTACGCCTTGACCCAGCGTCCCTCCTCGGGAATAGGCGCCGGTCCGTGCTTTGGTCCTTTTGCAACAGAGCACATCTCTTCAACTTCGTGCGAGCAGTTCATATTTTTCTCCTTTCGGTTGTTCACATACATATACTTGAATAGTATATCCTGTGATTGCTGCTATTTCAAGTAAATAATTGTTATTATAATGTCAATAAAGCGAATCTTTGTCGTTTATATTTGACACGGAAGCTGTGCGAGGGTAAAATCATATCTATTGTACATGCTCTCATTTTCGGAGATGGTGTCCGCGTTTAGAACAGCGGCATGGATTCCCATCATTTTTTCAATAATCCTAATTCAAGAGGTTAATTAAATGTCTTTCATGGAAAAAATCTTCGGCTCTGCGAGCAGCAAGGCGCTCAAAAAGCTCACACCCATCTCAAAGCTTGTGCTCGAGCTTGAGGAAAAATACACCGCGCTGTCAGACGACGAGCTGCGCGCAGTCACTCCTGCGCTCAAAGCGCGGCTCGCGGCGGGAGAGACTCTCGACGACATTCTGCCTGACGCGTTTGCCGCCTGCCGAGAGGCCTCCTGGCGCGTGCTTGACATGAAGCACTTTCCCGTCCAGATCATCGGTGCTCTTGTGCTCCACAACGGCATGATTGCAGAGATGAAAACCGGCGAGGGCAAAACGCTCGTCGCGACGCTGCCCGCCTACCTCAACGCGCTCACGGGAGAGGGTGTGCATATCGTCACCGTCAACGACTACCTCGCGCGACGCGACAGCGAGTGGATGGGAAAGGTATATAACTTCCTAGGAATGTCCGTCGGGCTGATCGTCGCGGGAATCGATGGAGAGACGCGAAAAAAAGCCTATAACGCCGACATAACTTACGGCACCAACAACGAATTCGGCTTTGACTATCTGCGTGATAACATGGTGACCCAAATCTCACAGAAATCACAGCGCGGTCACGCCTATGCCATCGTCGACGAGGTCGACTCAATCCTCATTGACGAAGCGCGCACTCCGCTCATAATTTCAGGCGCGGGCGAGCGCTCGACCGATTTATACAAGCGCGCCGACCAATTTGCAAAAACTCTTCGCATGACAAAGGTCACCGAAACCGACGACAAAACCGAGCTTGAAGAGCTTTCGGGCGACGTCGTGATCGACGAGAAAGCAAAGAGCTGCTCGCTCACTCAAAACGGCATTGAGAAAGCTCAGAAGTTTTTTAGTATTTCCAATCTCTCTGACCCTGAAAACATGACGCTCTCACATCACATCAATCAGGCTATCCGCGCCAACGGAATCATGAAGCTCGATGTGGATTATGTGGTCAAAGACGGAGAGGTCATCATCGTTGACGAGTTCACAGGGCGGCTGATGATCGGACGCCGCTACAATGAAGGGCTTCATCAGGCAATCGAGGCCAAAGAAAACGTCCATGTCGCACGCGAGAGCAAGACGCTCGCGACGATAACTTTTCAGAATTACTTTCGCATGTACAAAAAGCTCTCCGGCATGACAGGCACTGCTCTCACCGAGGCGGACGAGTTCCTCGAAATCTACGGATTGGACGTCGTCGAGGTTCCGACCAACAAACCGATGGTTCGCATGGATCAGGACGACTCCGTTTACAAGACCGAAGCGGGCAAGTTGCGCGCCGTGGTAGATCAAGTCGTTGAGTGTCACAAAAAAGGCCAGCCGGTGCTCGTCGGAACGATTAGCATCGAAAAATCCGAGCTGCTCAGCAAGATGATCGCGCGGCGCGGAATCAAGCATGAGGTCTTAAACGCAAAGTTTCATGAAAAAGAAGCCGCGATCGTCGCACAGGCGGGCAAGCCCGGAGCTGTGACAATAGCGACCAACATGGCAGGACGAGGCACCGACATAATGCTCGGCGGAAACGCCGAGTATATGGCAAAAAACGACATGCATAAACGTGGTTGCTCGGACGAGGAGATCGCCGCGGCAACGAGCTATTACAGCACTGACGATGAGAGCATTCTCGCGCTTCGCGAGGAGTTCAAACAGCTCAACGAGCGTTACCGCAACGAGACAGCTCCAAATGCCACCGAGGTGACGGATTCCGGAGGACTGTTTATAATCGGCACAGAGCGTCATGAGAGCCGTCGAATAGACAACCAGCTTCGCGGGCGTTCCGGACGCCAGGGAGATCCTGGAGAAAGCCGATTTTATCTCTCTCTTGAGGACGATCTCATGCGGTTGTTCGGCGGCGAGCGCCTGGCGCTCGTCATGGACAGCCTCAAGGTTGACGAGGACACTCCAATAGAGAACAAGATGCTGACAGGTGTCATCGAGAGCAGCCAAAAAAAGGTTGAGGGACGCAACTTCGGAATACGCAAGAACGTCCTCAACTACGACGACGTCATGAACCGTCAGCGCGAGACTATCTACGGACAGCGCGACATGGTGCTCGAGGGCGCGAATCTTCGCGAGCGAATACTGGAAATGATCGACGAATCGATTTCCAACAACGTCGCGCTCTTCCTCGGAGACGCCGAGGACAACCGCGATTGGAATCTTCAGGGACTGAGATCCCATTATCTCGGGTGGCTGACGACCGAACGCGACCTGCGATATAACGACGAGCAGCTGTCCAAAATGAATCAGCAGGACGTCATCGAAGATCTCATTTTCAAAGCGCACACAAAGTATGATGAGAAAGAATCCAGGCTCGGTTCCGACAACATGCGTCTGCTCGAGCGGCTTGTCATGCTGCGCGTTGTCGACACAAAGTGGATGAATCACATCGACGATATGGATGAGCTGAGAAAATCGATTCATCTGCGCTCTTATGCGCAAAAAAACCCCGTTGTTGAGTACCGCATCGAGGGTTACAATATGTTTGATGAGATGGTGGAGGCGATACGCGAGGACACCGCTAAGCTTATGCTGACGGCCGAGCTCGTGATGGCTCAAAAAGAGGCTGCAAAAACAACTGAAGGCGCCGCCGCAATCGGTTCGGATGGAACCGAACAAAAACGTCCCGAACGCAAGAGCGCAAAGGACAAAGTCGGCCGCAACGATCCCTGTCCATGCGGCAGCGGTTTAAAGTATAAAAAGTGCTGTGGCAAAGACGCTTAAACAGCTTTAAGTCTGCGCCGCACAAAACAGCTCCCTGCCTGTTGGCGGGGAGCTGTGGATTGTACTGTGAAAGCGCAGAATTGATCTCGCACATGAAATTCGTTCTCTGCGCTGCGTCGGAGCGCAGAATGTAAGAACCCTTCACCGCCAACGGAATCGCATCGTCTCTTGCATTGAAGTCGACACAACACGGAAATCAGCGCGACTTGGATTCGGAAAATCGGTCAACGAATGGATGTACAAGCGCTGTGAAACCAACGTCATGCGACGATTTCGCCTTTGGATTCGGCTTACAGAACCGTCATCGTCCTCATTCTCATATTGCGCGGTCAAAAAACACATCTGTATATCGGATCATTACATCTTGAGTTAACCGCGCAGTTCCCACTTATTCAGGCTGTCTGCATTCATCTGAAACGACACCAAAACACAGATTTCACCAACCGTCGGCGCTATTTGTGCATATTCTTTTCGGTTTGTTGAATGAGCATGAAGAGCGAGGACGCAAGCTGGGGATATTCGCTCGCTATTTTTTCTGTGGTGAGCTGAAGCTTGTCCATTCCATCAACCGCGACTACATCGGGCACTTTTTCTCCCGATAACATCGCGCCGACCCTCGCCTCGCTCACGTTCATCGCAGCATCGGCATAACCCGACCACAGCTGTTTGGGTATCGAAAACATGCTCTCTGGGTTTTTGGGGTTGGATGCGTAAACCGCACGAAAAATCTTGTAAAACGCCGTCATCAGATAGTTTGAAATCTCCCCGACAAGGCTGTTGTCCGGAGCCTTTAAAAGCAAATCGTAAAGCACGGCGAGAGAGTTTGCAAGCAATTTTTTGTTGAGTATCGGGAGCACGCTCCCGCGATAATGTGCGTCGCCGCTCGGGTCACCTTCCGGAAGCTCTTCGGCCGTCAGTGTAAGTCCGCTGCGATCAGGAGAACGTCCGAGCAGATAGTCACAGGAAACGCCGTAGAAATCAGATGCGCGTACGACAAAATCGAGCCCACACTCCCGGATACCTTTTTCGTAGTGGGAGAGCAACGCCTGTGACACGCCGAGACTCGCAGCCGCTTCTTTCTGCGTTATGCCGCGCTCTTTGCGCAAAAGTGTCAGTATTCTGTTGAAGCTATCCGCATCGGGCATTATGAATTATCCCTTCGAGAGTGGCCTGTTGAATACAGCCAGTATAGACGATTATATATTACCTCTTGCGTTTTGTAAAGCAATAAAACCTCTTTTTCGAGGTTTTCCACGTATCTTTATTAATTAAAATTGAGGTGTTATATTATGCGAACCTACAAAATCCATCTCGTGCGTCACGGTTACACCAAGGCCAATCTCGACGGAGCTTACTGCGGCTCGACAGATCTCCCGCTCTGCCCCGAGGGCGAGCGGGATCTATACGACATTCTTTCGGAATGCAGCTACCCCTCGGCCGAGCTTGTGTATGTCAGCCCGCTTGTGCGCGCGAGGCAGACGGCGGAGATCTTGTGGCCGGAGTGTGAGCAGATAGTCGTGGACGGGCTGCGCGAGGCGTCCTTTGGCCGCTTTGAAGGCAAGACTTTTGCCTCACTGCAAGGAGACGAGGAGTTTGAGCGCTGGATTGTTCCCGGAAGCGACTTCAAACCCGATGGTGTTGAGGATCAGAAAAGATTTTTCGAGCGCTGTGTTGCCGCTTTTCGGTTTGTCGTCGACGACATGATGTCAAAATCCGTGTTCAGCGCGGCAGTAGTCACCCACGCAGGCGTAATCGGAAATGTGCTCGCCGCGCTCGCCTATCCCAAAAGAGCCCCTTACGACTGGCAGTCACGGCCCGGCTGCGGATTCACTGTCTCCGCCGACCCCACAATCTATCTTCGAGAGCCCGTTGTAGAGGTCGTCGCCAGCATTCCCGAGGAGGACGAAGATGATGCCCGGGGCTGAAAAAAGATTGAGAATTCCCTCACGCTTTTTCACCCGTTCAGACCGTCCGAAACGTCTGATTTACTCGACATATACACAGTGCACAAAAATTCAATCTCATTTCCGTTCTCACAAAAGTTAAAATAATCACAATTTCAGTGGAAATTAAATATTTTGTAATATATAATAGCAAAAGCGCGAATGTATTTAACATACAGTTATGGAGGTTTTTCACTATGAGCAAAAGCACTGTACCCTTCAGCGGGACAACGGAGCAAGCCGCTGAATTGGAAGCGTACATCAAGGAACATGTGTCCGAACCGGGCACTTTGCTCCCCACGCTTCAAAAAGCTCAGGAGATCTACGGCTATCTGCCCATAGAGGTGCAGAAGATGGTTGCGCAAGGACTGAATGTGCCGCTATCTGAAGTCTACGGAGTCTCGACGTTTTACGCGCAGTTCTCACTTTATCCCAAGGGCGAGAACCGCATTTCCGTCTGTCTCGGAACTGCCTGCTATGTCAAGGGTTCCGGAGATATCTTCACCCGTCTCCAGACCGAGCTGGGAATTGTTGGCGGCGAATGCACCGCCGATGGCAAGTTCTCGCTCGACGACTGCCGCTGCCTCGGCGCTTGCGGTCTTGCCCCCGTCATGACGATAAACGGAGACGTATACGGTCGTCTGACACCTGACATGATCCCCGGAATTCTCGCTAAGTATTGATTCCCGCACGGGAATATACTTGAAGAATCATTAGTTTGAAAGGAATCGATACCATATGAAAACCGTGCAAGAACTAAACGACATACGCGAGCACATGAAAGATATCGTCGCGCTTCGCGGAAATCTTCCCGGAAAGCACGCCTACAAATACAACGTTATGGTGTGCGGCGGCACCGGCTGCACAAGCTCGGGTAGCCTTAAAATCATCGACGTATTCAAAGACGAGCTTGCAAAAAGCGGAATCTCCGACGACGTTGAGCTCGTGATGACCGGTTGCTTCGGTCTGTGCGCGCTCGGGCCTATTGTCATTGTATATCCTGAAGGTTCTTTTTACAGTCGCATCAAAACGGAGGATGTCCCCCGCATCGTTAGAGAGCACCTCGTTGGCGGCAGCCCCGTGCATGAGCTGCTTTACCATGAAACCATCACCGACGACGGCGTACAGAGCCTGAATGAAACCCCCTTCTACAAAAAACAGCATCGCAATGCTCTGCGCAACTGTGGGCGTATCAACCCGGAATGCATCGACGAATACATAGCTTATGATGGCTATCTTGCGCTTGAAAAGGTTCTCGGTCAAATGAAGCCCGAGGACGTCATCAAGACCGTCTCCGACAGCGGCCTGCGCGGGCGCGGAGGCGGCGGATTCCCAACCGGTCTTAAATGGAAGTTTGCAGCCGGAAACGCAGCTGATCAGAAATATGTCTGCTGCAACGCAGACGAGGGCGATCCTGGCGCATTTATGGACCGTTCGGTGTTGGAGGGCGACCCGCACGTCGTGCTCGAGGCAATGGCCATTGCAGGATATGCCATCGGCGCAACTGAGGGTTATATTTATGTGCGTGCCGAATATCCGATAGCGGTTCACCGCCTCAACATAGCTATCGCTCAGGCGCACGAATACGGACTTCTCGGAAAGAACATATTAAATTCCGGATTCGACTTCGACGTGCACCTCAAACTCGGGGCAGGAGCGTTTGTGTGCGGTGAGGAAACCGCACTCATGACATCGATAGAGGGCAGCCGCGGCGAACCTCGTCCCCGCCCCCCTTTCCCTGCTGTCAAGGGTCTTTGGGCGAAGCCCACCATACTCAACAATGTCGAGACATTTGCAAACATTCCCCAGATACTGCTCAATGGTGCAGAGGCTTTCGCCTCAATCGGCACCGAAAAGAGCAAGGGTACCAAGGTGTTTGCGCTCGGCGGCAAAATTCACAATATTGGCCTGGTTGAAGTCCCGATGGGAACAACTCTTCGCGAGATTGTAGAGGAGATCGGCGGCGGAATTCCGAACGGCAAAAAATTCAAAGCAGCTCAGACCGGCGGACCGTCGGGCGGCTGCATCAGCTCTGTCAATTTTGACGTTCCCATTGACTATGACAACCTAATCTCCATCGGATCAATGATGGGATCAGGCGGACTCATCGTCATGGATGAGGACACCTGCATGGTCGATATCGCGAAATTCTTCCTTGAATTCACAGTCGACGAGTCCTGCGGCAAATGCACTCCATGCCGCATCGGTACAAAACGTCTTCTTGAAATGCTGAGCAAGATAACTGACGGCAATGGTGAACTCGGAGACCTCGACGAGATGATTGAGCTCTGCGAGTACATCAAGGCAAACTCGCTGTGCGCTCTCGGACAAACTGCGCCTAACCCTGTTCTCTCGACAATTCGCTATTTCCGCGATGAGTATGAGGCGCATATAGTCGATAAGAGATGCCCTGCAGGCGTATGCAAAAAGCTGTTGCATTACGAGATCGATCCCGCGAAATGCAAGGGCTGCACACTGTGCGCGCGCAATTGCCCTGTCAACGCCATCTCGGGTGCCGTTAAAGAGCCTCACATTATCGATCAGCACAAGTGCATCAAGTGTGGCATCTGCAAGGCCAACTGTAAGTTTGACGCGATAAGCAGGATATAAGAAAGGACTGGAATTCAATTATGGCTGATAATATCAAGTTACAGGTCAACGGTATAACCGTCGAGGTGCCCGAGAATTCCACCATTCTCGACGCCACCGTCAAGGCGGGCGTCCGCGTACCTACTCTATGCTATCTTAAAGGAATCAATGAGATCGGAGCCTGCCGCATGTGTCTGTGCGAGGTCAAGGGAGCCCGTGGTCTGATGGCCGCATGCGTCGCTCCCGCAACCGAGGGGATGGAAGTCTTCACCAACACCCCCAAGCTGCGCGACTCACGCAAAAAGACCCTTGAGCTCATTCTGTCCAATCACCGCACCGACTGCCTGTCCTGCTCGCGCAGCACAAACTGCGAACTTCAGGCACTCGCCAACGAATACGACGTCGACCTCAATGCGTTCAAGCGCAGCAATCTTGAGCCGGATATCGACGACTCGGCCGTTCACCTCATTCGCGACAACAGCAAATGCATTCTCTGCCGCCGCTGCGTCGCGGTCTGCCGAAAGATTCAGCATGTCGGTGTTATCGGTCTCGTTAATCGTGGCTATAAAACACACATCACTTCGGCATTCGACGCTCCTCTGTCCGAAACCTCCTGCGTCAACTGTGGCCAGTGCATTCAAGTTTGCCCCACAGGCGCTCTGACAGAGCGTGACGACACGGGCAAAGTTTGGGCAGCGCTTGCAGACGAGACAAAACATGTCGTCGTCGCTCCAGCGCCGTCCGTGCGCGCACAGCTCGGCGAGTGCTTCGGGATGCCGATGGGCACCAACGTTGAGGGCAAGCTTGCTGCGGCGCTCCGACGTCTCGGATTTGACTCGATCTTCGACGTCGATACCGCCGCCGACGTGACGATTATGGAAGAGGGCACAGAACTGCTCGACCGCCTCAAAAACGGAGGAAAGCTCCCTCTCATCACTTCCTGCTCCCCCGGATGGATCAAATTTTGCGAGTACTACTACCCCGAGTTCGTCGAAAACATCAGCTCATGCAAATCCCCGCAGCAGATGTTCGGCGCGCTTGCAAAGACGTATTATGCCGACAAGGCCGGGATTGATCCCAAGGACATATATGTCGTGAGCATAATGCCCTGCACCGCCAAAAAGTTCGAGTGCGGCCGCGACAATCAAAGCGCATCTGGGTATCCCGACATTGACGTTTCGCTCACAACCCGTGAGCTCGCCTCAATGATCAAACGTGCAGGAATCGTGTTTGAGGATCTTGCTGATGAGAAATTTGATCCCGTATTCGGTGTTGCCTCAGGCGCCGCACACATTTTCGGAGCGACCGGCGGCGTCATGGAAGCCGCTCTGCGCACAGTGGCCGAGATAGTGACAGGAAAACCGCTCGCGAACGTTGAGTTCACTGCCGTACGCGGCACAGAGGCCATCAAAGAAGCCGAATACGACCTCGCCGGCACAAAGGTTCGCGTCGCCGTCACCTCTGGCCTTGAGAACGCCACCAAGCTGCTCGATCGCATCAAGAGCGGTGAGGCCAACTACCACTTCGTCGAGGTCATGGCGTGCCCCGGAGGCTGCGTCAATGGCGGTGGGCAGCCGATTGTCCCGGGATATGTCCGCAACAACAAGGACGTGCGCGCTATCCGCGCAAGCGCTCTGTACAGCGAGGACGAGAAGATGACGCTGCGCAAGAGCCATGAGAACCCTGTAGTGAAAGAGATTTATGACACCTATCTTGAAAAGCCGGGCAGTCATAAGGCTCACGAGATTCTGCACACAAGTTATGTCAAGAGAGATGTATATTAAATTTCACCTTGAATGCCCGATGCAGTGCTCGTTAGCAGTTTCTTCTTTTAAGTGATTTGCAACAAACCCCTCCGACATGCGGACATGTCGGAGGGGTTTGTTGTGAGCGAAAATTGACTTTGTCGTTATTCGGTGAAAAGATGATTGCCTGCACAAAAAGAATATGCTGCGTGCGAATGCCTGAAAACGAATACTTCGCAGCCTTGAATTTGCGAACAGCAATCCTCTGCTGTCTCATTGGAATATCTATCTGTCCGAATCGAAGACCCTGCGCATAGAAAATACCTGTTTTACGCGGGACAGTGCAATTTGTGCGGCGTTGATTCCTTTACGGCTGAAAACCACATTGTCGAAATCGTCCTTTGACCATTGCGGAAATTCAGCGTCGCACCGATTTGTTTTTCGATGCATTTTCAAATGTGTGCTACGCTTCGTATTTGAGTGCACCAAAACCCAAAAGCCGCTGAGCGACGGCGTTTAGCTTATCCTCCATTCCATAAAACACCCATGTTGACACCCTGTCGGCTGAGAGAGAATACCCCGTCGGAACACCTATACTTTGCAGATTGCACTCTATTTCTGTGAAAGAGCCGGAATTGCCGTCATCATTGTATACGTGAACTGAAAACCCGTTTTCTCCTTCCATGAGAGGGGGTTCTTCGCGATAAAGCGCCGATGGATTGTTGGGGAAATTTCTGACCAACAAACAGCAACAATCGTCTTTCCTGCGAAATGCATACGCAATTCTTCCCATCACATCTGCTGCCTTGTATCCGACCTTATATCGGTTGATACCTGTTGATTTCAGAGTGACACAACGCTCTGTCAGCGTTTCAAAATTTGTAGCGGGCTCGTAATAATCAACGCCGCGCGAAGGCGTGTACATAGGTATATATATATTTCCACCTGGAATTACCTGTAAGAGATTCCAGCACTCCGCGGCGATTGAGCTGTCTCCCGAGCCCGAAATTTCAAGCAGCTGCTCATATCCTGAGTAGTTTAAGCCGTCCATAAGATTCGAGAAATCCGATCTTTTCCTCAAGGGGTTCTCCGCACGTCTCACCGTTCTCTTGACGGAGAGCGAGATTTCACCCTGCGCGATAACCGCCGCCTGCAACCGTAAATCTTGTCGCAGCACGACGCCGTCATTTTCTTCTGTAAGATGCCAATTCCCGGGATCAACGGCAGTTGGCGTTTTTAAGGTCTCCCAGAATTTTTTCCTGTCTTTAACACTGAATTGCAGCTCGGGCGCTATCCAAATTCGATCTCCTCCCATGTTCCAAGCGCCGCTTTCAAGATAGTCCGCAAATAACTTTGTATCTTCAAAGCACTGAGGAACCCAAAAAATCCCCTCATCCTCTTCGCCTGTGTAAACCCCAAAGATTCTGCCTCCGCGCTCGGTTACGACAATTGATTTTCCACCGCCAGCATCCAGCATTTTATATTTAATACCCTCGACGTCGAGCGCAGTTGTTATCTGCTTGAGTTTCATGAACGACCTCCGCTTTGTTTTGTTGTTTTTCCGAAATCTGCACGGGTCTGCTCGGCAGAGTTGGGAAGACTTGCAAGCGTCGACCCCTTCACTTCAACACATTTTGAGGCGGTGTAGTTTGCAAAGCAAGCAGCTTCCTCAATCTCGACTCCATTCGCAAGCGACGCGACAAACACTCCGAGAAACGCATCACCCGCTCCTTGAGTGTCAACAGTGTTTGCCTTAAACGGAGTTATAGGCAGCACACTGTCTTTTGTGCAAATAGCAGCTCCATCTTCTCCGAGTGTTATAACCAACGTTTTTATTCCAAGCATATCTATGCCATCGCTAATCTCATTGCTCAATTCCGTTATTGCCGCAATTTCACAGCCGAGCAATAAACTCGCCTCATATTCGTTTGCCACAACAATATCCGTTGCCTGCACAAGCTCCGCAGGCAATTGTTCATAGGGCGACGGATTGAGCACAGTCGTCGCGCCGGCATTTTTCGCACATTCAAAATAATACTGCACCGCGTCGATATTGGTTTCAAGCTGTGCTGCGAGAAAATCCCCCGCCGCAAAATCAATATGCCGCTTTGCTACAGCTTTGTTAGCGCCCCCGTGAACGACAATGAGATTTGCACCGTGTTTATCGACAAATATCACGGCAGAGCCGGTCGGATATCCTTCGGGCATTTGCAAATGGCTGCAATCAACTCCACGGTCTTCGAGTGTTTTGCGTATGACACTGCTGTTTGAGTCACTGCCAAGGGCACCTATAATAGAAGTTTCAGCACCCGTCCAACAGCTCGCGACCGATTGATTGAACCCCTTGCCCCCAACGAGTTGAAATGTCTCGCTCGCCGAAACAGTAAGCCCTTTTGTGGGAATTTTGTCCACGTTATAGGTGAGGTCGATATTCATACTTCCCAGAACATAAACTTTGCTCATGGTCTCTCCCTTAAAAAATTTGGATATCGCCAAAGCAGGTGCGAAAATATCCGCACCTGCTTTTGCCCGAAGAAGATAGAAAGCAAATATTATTATGCTACTTTAGCGGTCCAGAGATCCTTGCTCTCAGCATTTTCCTTTGTGACGAGAACCGGGGATATGCGAATGATGGGCTCTGTAATTGCCTCGCCCTTGATTGCGTGCGCGGCAGCTTCCATAGCCATTCCGCCCATGTCAAGCAGCGACTGCTGTGCAATTCCGTCAATAAATCCCTGTTTAACATTGTCAATTCCCTGCGGCCCGCCGTCAACTGTCGTGATTATGATATGTCCATCCTCACCGGCAGGAGCTTTTTTGCTGAGCTGCTCAAGGGCAGAGATTACGCCGCTGTGCATGGCGATGTCGCTGGCCTCAAATATAGCATTGATGTTTGCGTCGGTCTGAAACGCGTCAAGCGTTGAGGAGTAAGCTTCGTCGGCCTGCCAATGTGTCGGCAGTGAGCTGACAATGGTAATTCCGAGCGATTTGCATTTTTCTGAAAATCCTTCATGTCTTTCAAGACCGGCAGAGGACGCCTGGTCGCCAAGAAGCTCAAGAACTTTGAGGTCAGCAGCTTTGAGGCCCTGTGCCTCGGCAGCTTTCAGCATGAGTTCGGCAGCCTGCTCACCATGGATCTTGTTGTCCGACTCGACAAGCGCTGTAAGATCTCCGCCTTCGACCGAGCGGTCCATCGAAACTATCGGAATACCTGCGGTATTGGCAGCTTTAACAGCTGAAACCATCGCGGCAGAGTCAACGGGAATAAATATAATAGCGTCAACTTTGGCAGTGATGAAATCCTCTATCTGGCGTGTCTGCTCTTCGGCGGAATTCTGCGCGTCAACCGGCTGAACGGTATATCCGAATTCCTTTGCCTTTGTCTCTATTCCGATGAGGTTAGCGTGGTAACCGTCTGCATCAAGCTGCGGAAGAGAAACACCTATCACCGCTGTGGCTTTTGCGCCCTCTTTGTCCTCCGGAGCAGGGTCGGATTCTGCCGGCGCTCCCGCGCAAGCAGCCAGCGAAAACACGAGCGTCAGCGCCAACAGAATTGCAAGTACTTTTTTCATCTTGATTCTCCTTTTTGTTAATTTGAATATATCAAAGCGGTGTTTCCGCTAAGATTCACTATATTTTCTTGTCGTAATGTATTCTGACCGCGTCGATTATTATTGCGACCATAATTATCAATCCCCGCGCAACATCCTGCCAGTTGGCGACAACTCCGAGCAGATTAAGAGCGTTGTTGATAACACCCATGAGCAGCACGCCTGCAAAGGTGCCGAGCATGGTTCCGCGCCCTCCGGTCATGCTTGTGCCGCCGATAACTGTTGCCGCAATCGCCTGCATCTCCATTCCTGAGCCCATCGAAGCCCAGAATGCGTTCAGCCGCGCGGTTTGCAGAATTGCGGCAATTCCGGCAACGCATCCGCACAAAATGTAAGCGCTGAGAACAGTTCTCTTTGTGTTGATTCCAGACACTCTCGCTGACTCGGCATTGCCTCCGGTTGCAAGAATTTTTCTGCCGTATACCGTCCGCGCTAGAACAAAGTTAAACGCGAGATAGAGCAGCAGAACTACCCATATAAGATATGGTATTCCCAAAATTTTGCCCGTTGAAAGCGCACCGAATTGCGCCGGCAGATCAAACCACGATTTTCCGCCTGACAGCACAAGCACCAACCCGGACGCAATGCTCTGCGTTGAGAGCGTAACTAACATGGACGGAATGCTGAGATAGGCAACGGCAAGTCCGTTAACGACACCGAATGCCGCGCCGACTGCGACCATCACAATCATTCCCAGCCACCACGGGAAATTGTATACCTTTATAAGTCCAATTCCCGCAGCACTGCTGATCGCGATCAACGCGCCGACAGAAATATCTATGTTTCCCGTCGATATGACAAAGGTCATGCCAATTGCAAGAACTCCAATTATGCTTGTCTGGAGCATAACGTTTGTCAGGTTGCTCACTGTAAGAAAATTCTTGCTCATCAGCGTCAGAATCACACAGACAAATGCAAGCAGGTAGTATATTCCGTACTGAAGCAGATTTTGCAACGGGTTGACCTTCGTCACGGCGGACGCACCCGTCGTTGCCTTTTGGTTTCTCACTTTTGTTCCCCTCCCATCGATGCTGAAAGCAGCCGTTCCTTTGTTATCTCACGATTGGCAAGATTATCCACAATCTCGCCCTTGCGCAGTACAAACACCCTGTCGCACAGCCCCATAACCTCATTCTGTTCACTTGAAATAACAATGATTCCAATACCGCGCCGGGTGAGATCTGCGAGGATGCTGTAAATCTCCTTCTTTGCGCCCACGTCAACTCCCCGTGTTGGTTCGTCAAGTATAAGAACTTTGGGATTAATGTTAAGCCACTTTGCTATTACGACTTTTTGCTGGTTTCCGCCCGAGAGATACTTTACAGCTTTGTCCAGCCTATCGGTTGCTATGTTCAGTTCGGATACGTTTTTCTCGCACATCTCGTGCTCCTTGCGAAGATGGAGAAACCCGAGCGCCCGACGCAGAGTTTTCAGCGAGGCCAGCGAGAGATTTTTCTGTACCGAATGATCCAGAATCAACCCTTCGCCTCTGCGATCCTCGCTTACAAATCCGATGCCCAGCATTTTTGCCTGTGATGGGCTGCTTATTTTGCATTCGGTCGACTCGACAAAGATTTTGCCGCTCTTTAATTCTTCAAGTCCAAATATACTGCGCACAATTTCCGATCTGCCTGAGCCGAGCAAGCCGTAAAGTCCCACGACCTCTCCCGAATGCACTGCAAATGATATATTGTGAAAACGCTTTTTGTGGGTGAGGCCCTCTGTCCGAAGCAGCTCTTTTCCAAAGCTCCTGTCCGATGAGGTTACTGCGAACATCTCATTCAGCTCGCGGCCGATCATCATGTGAATCAGCTCTTTTTGCGTGATGCTTTCGGTTGCAACTGTGCCAACCTTTCCGCCGTCTCGCATGACAGTTATTCTGTCAGATATCTCAAACAGCTCATCCAGCCTATGCGAGATGAAAATGACGGAGACGCCGTTTTTTTTCATCTTCCGAATCAGTGCAAACAGCACCGCCACTTCTTTATTTGTAAGTGAAGACGTCGGCTCGTCCAAAACGAGAATTTTGGTGTTCACCGCGAGACAGCGCGCTATCTCAATGAGTTGACGCTCTCCAATTTGCAGTGACTCCACCCGCTGCTGCGGTCTTCTCTCTGATAGCCCAACCTCGTCCAAAATTGCACGGGTCTTTTTCTCCATCTCGTTTTTTAGAATTGTCGAGCCTTTGCGCGGAAGATTTTGTATGAAGATATTGGTCGCTATGTCCAGCTGCGGAAAGAGCGACAGTTCCTGGTGAATGAACGAGATTCCCAGTGAGGTCGCGTCAGCAGGTTTGCTGATGGTTACCGGGTTTCCGCCGATAAATATCTCACCGCTATCCGCTGAGTAAACACCACCCAGTATTTTCATCAAAGTGGATTTTCCAGCACCGTTTTCTCCAACAAGTCCGAGAACCTCGCCCTCAATCAAATCAAAATCAACTTGCTTCAGCGCGTGGACTCCGAAAAACCGCTTGTCTATCTTCTTCATTTCTAACAATGATTCGGACAATGTTCTTCCTCCAAACGCTTATTTTAAATATCTGTGCTCCACTTCGGCAAGGCTCACAAGCCGCGCTTCGTGGCGTCCGCTCTCATATTCCGTATCGAGAAAGGCAGTGATTATATCGAGCATATTTTCAAACCCAATCACCCGTGAACCGAATGCAAGCACATTTGCGTTGTTGTGTTCTTTGGCCATTCGACCCATATAAGTATCAGCACAAAGCGCCACTCGCGTACCGGGAACTTTTCCGGCTGCCATGCTGACTCCGATACCTGTCCCGCAGATTACGATTGCAAGATCGCAATCCCCTCGAACGACCGACAGTGCCGCCGCTTCCGCAACAGCTGGATATCCGACAATATCTGCTGTTTCCGATATCTCGTTTACCGCAATTCCTTGATTTGTAAGCCATTCACCCAACCGGATTCGATAATCAGCTCCGGCATGTTCGCTCGCCACCGTTATTTTCACAGCCCCACACTCCCCACAAGCTCCGCTATCGCACTGTCATATTGAGCTTTTGTTGGAGGGGTGTAATGAAGCTCGGGGCGGTCAAGCATATATGAACATCCCTTGCCTTTGACAGTATTGGCGTATACCAATGTCGGACCGCTCTTGCAGTTATCTGACTGCATAAACGCGTCGTCGATCTGTCCGAAATCATGTCCGTCGATTTCAACAACGTTCCACTTAAACGCCCGCCACTTGTCTGCAAGAGGTTCCAGCGGCATAATGGTCTCCGTTGCCCCGTCGTTTTGATATCTGTTTCGATCCAAAATAACAGTTAAATTTGAAAGTCCCAGATTGGGCGCGGACATCGCCGCCTCCCAGATTTGTCCCTCTCCAAGTTCTCCGTCTCCGATTATCGCGTGTATCTTTACGTCTGTTCCCTCCATTTTGGCGGCAACCGCCATTCCGACGGCGATTGACATTCCGAACCCCAACGAACCAGTAGTCGCATCCACCCCGGGTATATGCACACAGGGGTGTCCCTGCAAAAGACATCCAATCTGCCTTAAATGTTGCATTTCTTCTCTCGGAAAAAAACCGGCCTCGGCCAGTGCCGCATACCATATCGGCGCTGCGTGTCCCTTGGAAAGAACCAGCCTGTCGCGTCCCTGCGCCTTAGGGTTATGGGCATCGTATCTCATCCTGTGGAAGTAGAGATATGCCATGATATCGGCAAGAGAGCACGAGCCGCCCGGGTGTCCGCTCTGCGCGGCGTATGTCATTTCTATCACATCTCTGCGAAGCTGCGTGGCCTTGGACGCAAGCTGCTTTACCTGTGTTTCGTTAAGCACGATTATTTGACCTCCTGCGTTTTTCTCAAAACCGCCGTCTTTGCTCTCTCGTATATGCTGAGAGCCGTGAGTCCGTATTTTTCCAGCAGCAACTCGCCGTTGCCGGACTCTCCAAAGGTGTTTTCAAGCGCCACTCTTTCAATTGCGACAGGGCAATTGCGCCCGACAACCTCACAGACTGCGCCGAACAGTCCCCCGAAGCAGTTGTGGTCTTCCGCCGTAACAATCGCACCTGTCCGTTTGGCTTCGTTGATTATAGTTGTTTCGTCAATAGGCTTGACCGAACGGATATTTATAACGCTCGCGTCAATACCGTCCTGTTTCAGCATCTCGGCAGCCTCTATGCATTTTGCAACCATTATTCCGACGCCCATTAGTGAAACGTCTTTTCCGCTTGCTAGCACTTCTGCCTTGCCCATTTCAAATGTGACTTTATCCGGATCGTCATGAAGCACGGCGCCCACCGACCGACCAAGACGCACATAGACAGGACCCTCTGTGCGCACAGCCTCAAACACTGCGGCTTTCACCTCGCCGGGGTCGGCTGCAACAATGACCTTCATGCCCGGAATTGCTCGCATGATCGCTATATCTTCGACAGCTTGATGGGTAGCGCCGTCTTCGCCAACGCTTATTCCCCCGTGCGTCGCGACAATCTTGACATTCATCTGTGGGTAACACAGCGTGTTCCGTATCTGCTCAAAAGGCTTCTCACATGCAAAAACTCCATATGCCGTGAATATAACCGGATGCCCGAAACTCGCAATTCCCGCTGCGATACTGACCGCGTTGGCTTCAGCGATGCCGACAGAAAAAAACCTCTCTGGCCATTTTTCTTTAAATTTTATACTTCTTGTGGATTTCGACACATCTGCGGTGACAACCGCAAGCGTTGGAAATGCTTCGCCCAGTGCTTCAAACGTCTTTCCAAGTTCATCTCTGAAATTTCCTACCATCTGCTTAAATCTCCCCACTGTAAAAGCTTTTAAACCGAAACAACGACTGTTGGCCAATTTCAATTTGCTTAAACGTTTCAATTAATTTAAATAAAACGTTGCACTGTTTAGATTTGTTCAATTGATATGTTAATGTCATTATGGTGCTTTGTCAAGAATATAGAGATCTTTCGGCGCTTTAATCATATTAACTTGTGTTTTTTAATTCAATTTGCACTGTTTGTTTAATTAAACTAAATCGAAGAATGTCTTGAAACCCGTCTTATGAAAATGTATAATAATTGAAATGGTAAATTGGGAGCAAATTATGACAATAGATGAAATCGCAAAAATTGCAAATACCTCTAAGGCCACAGTTTCTCTCGCACTCAACAACAAGCCCGGCGTCAATGCAGACACTAGAAAGCGCATCCTGGATATTGCTGCGCGGGTGGGATATGTCATTAAAAAGCGTGTGAGTTCTTCAGCTTTGAAACACACGGGACTGCTCAAGCTGATTGCCGTGCGCAAACCGGAAACAAGCGGAATACACAATTTCGGGACCTCTTTTTTTGCAGAGCTGATAAACAGCATCCAAGGAAGGTGTGCCGCACTCGGATACAATCTCGTCTACACAACTCTCGATTTCGACGATTTTGTTTCGGACATTTGGCGTCAGGAGCTGTCTCAGCCATGTGACGGAATTCTTCTAATCGGCACATATTTGGATGAGAGCGAAATAGCCGCAGTTTCCACCCTCAATACGAGACTTGTTGTTGTCGATCACTCGACACTATTTGAGCCCGTGAACACCGTGGTAATGAACAATTTTATGGGTTCCTACGTTGCTGCAAAACACCTCATCTCCTTGGGCCATCGCAACATAGGGTATTTGCGATCTGTCACGAGAATTTCCAATCTGGAAGAGCGATCGCGCGGTTTTTTTAAGGCAGCTTCGGATTTTTCTCTTGCATTTGATGAGAACAACATCTTTTCCGTCAACAGCTATTTGAGCCATTCGGTCGACAATCTGTGTGACCTGCTCAAAGGTCGCGGACAGTTACCCGACGCATTTTTCTGCGAGAACGACTACAACGCCATCTGCCTTGTGAGCGCGCTGACGCGCCTGGGTTATGCGATTCCTCACGACATATCGGTGATAGGCTTTGACAACGTTCCTGAAACGAGAATGATGAACCCGCGTCTTACCACTGTTGCAGTGGATCGAAACGCGATCGGTGTGACAGCGGTTAATCGACTGCACCAAATGATCACCAAGGAGGACAACATCTCTCTGAGCATTCTTGTGGATGTGAAACTCATCGAGCGCGACTCGACCGCAGCCTGTCTCGCGGCTGATCACCACACCGTGTGAAGCGGTTCAAAATAGATCATTGAGAAAACCAAATGTTGAAAACAAAACCCCAAAGCAGCGCCGGTTTACAGACGCTTCTTGGGGGTTTTGTTTTAGGAATGTTGAGTCTCTGTTGTTACTTTCAGATGTTAAAATCAAGCAAGAGGAACTTGCGAGAGCATATGTGAAACCGTCCTGTCTTTTTTGTTGTTTTGAAAATGTAAGGCTGTTTTATCTGGAAAGCTAAAACATCTTGCGTGAAAGATATCCCTTCTCATCCCATTGGGGCGTTTCCTCCCCGAGTATTTCTATATCCTTTCTGGTCTTGAGTTCGTTCATGATCGCTTCGGAAACGACAAGTTCTTTAAGCGACAGCGTGTTCTTGCAAAAGACAAGCCGCGCATCTTCCTTACTGACAAAGCGATTGGCACAGTTGAGAGAAATTTCCACTGCATCTCGATCACTGTCGGCGACAACCGGAATAAAGCCTCTCTCCAGAAACCCTGACGTTATTGTGTTGATATACGTAGGTTCGAGATCAATTTTGTCATACATCCTTTTTGTAATCATATCGGCAATGCCAACGCCAATTGCGTTGTTGTGACTTTCCTCTGTCAGGTCGAGCACAACAATTCTGTATATTTTGGGAAAATCCGCGTCCTTCACTCCATGAATAGCTGTGCGTCCCACGATGTTGGGGTCTATACCAGTGCCACTTATATTTTTGCCCATTTCAGACAACACCAAAACATCGATGTCGGTGCAAGGAAAACAAGGCATGAATGTTCTTGACTCGACAAGCAGTTCTTTTTCTCTTGCCTCAATGTTTTCAGTCGGAATAACTTCTATTTTGGCAGTGCGGTCAAGCTCATTTTCGAGAATGCCTACTCCCATAAGGATATTCATCTTATCCATAATGACTCGGGCACTTGCAGGCATATCGTACATAAGCCCACGTACTCCGCGGCGATGGATTGTCGACGCTCCGTCGCGCTTGCCCAACCCAATTACCATCTGCTTCATCAACCCGCTCTCAATTTCCGCATGAAAATCGGTGTGAGGTTTGATTCGATTCACCATAATCACTCCGTCAAGAGACGAAGCGTTTTTATCAAAATATACCGGAACTCCGGCATCAGTGTGTCCGACAACTATGGTTTCCATTGAGGAAATCACAGCTGCCCCCATCTTGTCCTCGGTAACACCATAGCTTTTCAGAACATCGATCTGCCCTTCGGCCGTCGCTCCTCCGTGACTTCCCATTGCGGGAATTATGACAGGGGTCGCCCCGGCCTTTTTTATGCAATCCGCAACCGCTTTGATAATAAGATCGTAGTTGAATATTCCGCGGCTGCCCGCTGCGATTCCGATTTTTCCTTTGGATTTAATCCGTCCAAGATACGGCTGCATCTGCTCTTCCACAACAGGGCGCGGATCTTCGATGTTTGCGTATTGCCTATTCTGCCGAATGCGATACAATCTGGGCATCAGAGACTCACTGAATGTCAACATAATAATTATCTCCTTATTGGAATATGGTCACAGTTTTAAATATCCATGAAATGCATTCTATCTCGTCTCGCAGAGTGTCTGCAGATCTTCCCACGCTCTGTCGGCTTCTTTTTGGATTTCTCCGATCAGATGTTCGTTTTGCGGGGTGAAAAGATGTTTGAACCTACCTTGCAGCTTGAGATATTCCTCAACCGGAAGCTTGTTTTTGGGACGATAATTTAGCACCCATTTCCCCTCTATCACCTCGTAAAGCGGCCAAATGCAGGTGTCGGTCGCCGCGTGACATATATCCATAAGAAGAGGGGTATCGTAGCGCCAACCCCTGGGGCAGGGAGCCATAACACAAAGGAACGCGGCGCCGCGTGTGTAAATCGCCTTCTCTGATTTTTCATAAAGGTCCTTAAAATTGAGGGTCAACGTGCTCTGTGCGGCATATGGGATGTTGTGCGCCGCCATTATTTTCACGAGGTTTTTCTTCATCTGCGGTTTTCCTGTGCTGAACTGGCCTACCGCTGATGTTGTCGTGTCGGCATAATGCGGTGTTGAGGATGATCGCTGTATTCCGGTGTTCATGTATGCCTCATTGTCATAGCACACATAGACCATGTCCGTTCCGCGCTCCATCGCGCCGCTCAGAGATTGCAGCCCTATATCGTATGTTCCTCCGTCCCCTCCAAACGCGATGAACTTATAGCTTTCATCCAATCTTCCCTGCTTTTTGAGCGATTCATATGCTGCAACAACTCCCGAGCATGTTGCTCCCGCATTTTCAAAAGCACTGTGAATAAAACTGTCATTCCAAGAGGTGTAGGGATACATGCAAGTGGAAACTTCTAAGCAGCAGGTTGCCCCTGTAATCACTGCCTTATCCTCCGGCTT
The DNA here is from genome assembly GCA_036645935.1 of Oscillospiraceae bacterium. Taxonomy (GTDB): domain Bacteria; phylum Bacillota; class Clostridia; order Oscillospirales; family Ruminococcaceae; genus JAUNBN01. The sequence continues at coordinate 23,200 of JAVXNE010000005.1, forward strand.
TAGCGCCCGCAGAACACCGCGTACTGCGACAGGACTACCGCAACCCGCACACATGCGGTGACCGGGAGCAAGCCGTTCCGTCCGGCTCGCGGCATCTTTCAAATTGTAAGCCATAATATATCTCCCCTCTCTACTCTCTCGAGCCGAGATAGCTGAACATTTTATCGCTGTGCCTGCCTGAGCGCATGTCGTCGAACACCTCGTAAAAATCATCTATACGAACGTCTCTGCCTCCAAGACCATATATGAGGTTCTGCGTTTCTATGTAAACATGATTGGCATAGAGCGCTGCACGCATATCGGCGCCGATTGGCCCGCCGCAAGAGCTGAAGCTGTCGCATTTGTCCATTATGCAGAGCGCCTTGAGTTTTTTGACGGCTTCTGCAAGTTCCTTCGCGGGAAACGGACGGAAGCAACGCAGTTTTATAAGACCCGCTTTTTCTCCTTTTTTTCTGAGTTCATCCACCGCCGACTTGCCCGTACCCGCCGATGAACTCATGACGAGGACTGCATATTTAGCGTCCTCCATTCTGTACTCCTCAAAAAGGCCATATTGTCTCCCTGTTTGAGCGGCAAACTCTCTTCCAACATCAACTACGATATCCTTTGCTTTCTCCATCGCGCGCGTCTGCAGAAGTTTGTGTTCCATATAATAGGCAGGTATGTCATAAGGCCCCGCTGACATCGGCTCATTCGGGTTGAGAAGATAATGCTCAGGGCGATATGTGCCGACAAACGAACGCACAAACTCATCAGATTCAAGCAAAACATTCTCCACGGCGTGACTTGTGATAAATCCGTCGCTGCATATCATCACGGGCAGCTTCACACTGGGGTCTTCCGCGATGCGGTGCGCCATCAACATGTTGTCGTAAGCCTCTTGTGCATTTTCACTGTATAGCTGAATCCAACCCGCCTCGCGCGAACCCATCGAGTCGCTGTGATCGTTATTGATATTGATAGGACCTGAAAGTGCGCGGTTCACCACCGCCGCAACGATTGGCAAACGGCAGGAAGCCGCAATATAGAGTATCTCATGCATGAGCGCAAGACCCGCCGAGCTGGTTGCCGTCATTGCGCGGACGCCGGCCGCAGAGGCGCCCACACATGCCGATATCGAGCTGTGCTCGCTTTCCACCGTGACAAATTCCCCGCTCATAGTGCCTCTTGCTTTAAACTGAGAGACAAATTGCGGTATCTCGGTAGACGGGGTTATCGGAAAGGCCGCGAAAACATCGGGATTGATCTGGCGTATTGCGATAGACGTCGCTTCGTTTCCTGAAAGACGATCTCTGACAGACATCCTCACGCCTCCTTTGCTTCAAACGATATCGCTCCGACAGGGCAGCTGTTAATACAGATTCCACATCCCTTGCAGTGGAACAGATCGATATCTCCCCGCTTGCCATTAACTGCGGGAATACACACATCCGGACAGACGAGGCAGCAAATAAGACAGTTAGTGCATTTACCCTTGTCTATCGATGGTGTCTGGGTACGCCAATCTCCCGTTTTAAATTCAGCCGAATTTCCCGACGCATAAATAGCCCCACCGGGAGTGAGATCTGCTGCAAACGAGAGCGGATTTATGTTTTTCATTGTATTTTCTTTCATGCCTTGACAACCCCCTCCCACGCCTCTCTGAGCGAAGAGAGATTCCCCTCGATAACGCCTTGCTTGGACGCGAATTTATGTGCAAAGGACGCCTTCATGTTTTCAAAAAACGCATCCCGCTCCATAATATTTAAAATACGGACTACCGCCGACAAAAGCGGTGTGTTCGGAAGATTGCGGCCCAGATATTTTTTTGATATCCGGTTCGCATCCACGATATAAAGGTCTCCGTCGCATTCTGCCAACAGCTTACGCAGTTCTTTCGGGGAACGGGAGCTGTTCACGAGAATCGCTCCGCCTTCTTTCAGCCCTGCCGTTACATCTACAGATTCAATAAGGCTTTCATCCACTATGACCACCATATCGGGATAGTAGATGTTTGAGTGAATTGTTATCGGTGCGCTGTCCAGTCGATTGTACGCAGTTATTGGCGCTCCCATCCTCTCGGGGCCATATTCGGGAAACCCCTGTATGTTAAGTCCGGTTGAAAATGCAACGTCCGCAAGCAGCAATGCTGCGGTCTTTGCGCCTTGTCCACCTCGTCCGTGCCATCTTATCTCTGTCATAAAAAATCAGCTCCTACACGCCATTGAGCGCATCAACTTGAATCACCACTTTATTCTGTCTAAACTTCGGCGGCAAATTTCTGTTCACTGTCTCCGGCCGCCACAAGTCCCCCTCCATCGGCGCACCCGTCGCAGACGATGAGATATCCCTGTGAGCCGATAGCTTTAAAATATTCTTCCAGCTTTCTGCCTCTTTGCACTGCTCCAAGCTGAGCGCACGAATCGGCAACCGCCCACGCGGCAGTACAGTCATCCCGTGTCCCACTCACTACGAAGCTCGGCCCTCCCGGACGGGAATACATCCATAATCCGTCATTGACAGGTTCAATGGACCCCATCGCACAACCGCTTGCCGACCGGGGATCTCCGATAACTCCACCCGTAACCTCTTCATATGAACCGTTCTTTGAGGGAATTCTGACGGCAGCACCTGCCGCTATCAACGAAGGCGTTGCAACTCTTGCAACACCCTCGGCAAGCACACAATCAACAGCGACTATATCGCGATTCACAAACCTCAGCTCGCTCAGCGAGCCGAACTGCTGAAGCTGCCGTCCCGCCTCTGGTTCCGCACAAAGACCCGCCACCGCGAGATTAAATCCCTCTTCGGTAACAAGTTGCACCAAAATCGCCCTATAACACATTTGCCCGAACATTTTGCGGATACTGATTAAAGACAGCGCGAGCCATTGACTCATTAATCTCCTCAAGCCCCTGGTTGCATTCACAGCTCTTTCGGAAAGCAGCTATCGCCGCCGCTGCTTCGGTGAACGGGCCAGGCACGTTAACCACCAACGTTTCTTTGCACATCCCGCAGACGAGCTTCGACCAGAGATGTCCGTTTTTCCCATAGATTTCTCTGGTAAAGCAAGGCTTCAGCAATGTCACCAGCGCGCTGTGAGTGAAATCCTTTCCGAGCGTTGAGCTGTAGCGATGTCCACCTCCCGAGCCGCCGATCAGAACTATCAGATCTGCGTCTGCACCGGAATGCGACGCGACAATCTCCGTTAAATGTTCCTCGCAATCCCGCTCTGGCGGAATTCTGGTTATACGGCAGCGCGGGGACAATTTTATCAGTTGAGTCATAATCTCCGCGCTGTCGATATCGAGAACTGTCCCGTCTCTTATTTCGTCTCCAGTTGGAATGATGACTGCATTTTCAAATTTCACTGCCATCGTTCCCCCTTGCACGGCGTGGGAGTGAAGCCGGAAAGCTGAGAGTATTCAACTTCGACAATTCGCTCAGCCTGTGAAATCTTTGCGACCTCTGCTCCCTCAATCCCCTCGCACAGTGAAACCGCCCGCAATATGCTCGCTTCGTCGCGGTATATTTGCCGGGGATCAGCACCGTAAACATCAAGCTCAAGCGACTCGCCCGTAACACCGATAATTCGAACAACCGATTGAAGCTTGTCCGCAAGCAATGTCTCCAGCTCTCTGGTATTTAATCCTCTTATTTTCAAACCGAAGATTTTTAGCACTGTTTTATCGGACTGAGCGATAACGCTCTGGTTTTCCTTGAGATTGATGCTTATTTCATCCATAGCTTTCCTCGATTTAAACCTGAGCCACGCAGTCCTGTGAGATATCGCTCGCTTTAAGTCTCGTTGGATCAACGACGCCCGGTATTATTTCATCGGCATGATCAATGGCCATCTGTGCCGTCATGCGCTCGCAAGGAGCCTTCAGACTCTCAAAAGTTATGTCGATGCTCGCAAGCTCGGTTTTTGCTTTATCGGTAATATTATCAAAAGCAATTTCCAATCCCATCGCTTTTGCAAGAGAGAGCACCGCGGGAGAACATCCGATGTCCTTTCCGGGAATCATACCAGCCTCAAGTGCCCGAACCGTGTATTTCGCAAGAACCTTTTTGTCTGCTACTATGCAGGGTATGTCCCGTTTAAGCGTTTTTGCGTATTCGCCGGAACCATGAGCGGTGTCGCCGGCGCCAAACTGGCGTGTTGGGAACACTCGTCCATAAAGTTCCTTAACTGTCATGCCGATTCCAACCGATATAACTTCTCCGGTATACCCTAGCAGAACCTCTCCGCCTGTCATGATCTCCCGCTGCCCGAGATATGGCAGAAGAATTTCTTCCATTGTAACGACGTCCATCATCTCAGTAGCCGAGTTGTTGTTGGCCGCGCGTCCGCTCATCACCACGTTGTGTACTGGGATAACCTTGGTTTTTGGGTCGGGTCCTCTAAACAGGCGTCTGCCCTTATATGAGATGTCCCACTGCTTGAGATGAGGCTCCAGTTCGATGAGTTCCTCGGAATATGGCATTTCAGCCATTTCAAGATATCCGAAATCGGGATTTATTTTTCCGCCGTCCGAGGCAGCCATTGCGATTAATGCAGTGTCAACCATAATTCCGTCGCTTGTCGTCGTGACCGCATCCATGTCGAACACGTTTATGCCAACAGCTCCGCTAAACTGTTTCCCCAAAAGCGCGCAGGCATCTCGCAACTGCAGCCCGCATGCCTTTATATCTGCAGAATCAACCATAACGATATTCAGCGGGATTATCTTGTCGGCCACAACGCCCTTTCGTATGAGCTTATACTTCAAATTTGCCATATCAGTCACCAAATGTAACCTTTCGCTTAGTGTCGGCCGATGCTCGGCCTGCGGTCGTCGATGTCGTCGCAGCCGATCAATTCGGCTTCTTCTGTGGGGTGCAATATATTAATTACTTCGAGTACTGCCTTTTTCGTTTGACCGCTCTCTGTAATTCCCTTAACTATAACCGTGTGCATTGTTTCCGGCACACGGGGAATTACAACCAATTCAATTTTAACAACATCGGAATTTCCGGCCATTTCCTCAACTGCATTTTCGATACGGCCCGTGCGAAGTGACTGCATCTTTGCGTGTTGCAGATTTTCAAGGCCTCTTATTTCTATGCTTTTTTCCGGCGTATTAACAACCGCTGCCCTTTTCATCTTTGCGATGAATTCCGGCAATTTTGTATGCATTAATTTCATAATTGTCTCTCCTGACAAAGCAGAATAAAATTCACTGGCTGCGGTTTCCCGCGCCATATAGTCTTTTTTTAAAAATGTATTCCGACACGCCAGCATCGAGCCATTCGCAACAGTTCCGACCTTCAGCGAGCGCGCCTCGCACCGCACTCGAACAGATATCGACAGTTCTCTCGGATAATATCAAAACACTCTTCACACCCGACTTGCTTGCATATAACCGTGCGGCGATCTCTTCGCTGTCATTTCGCGCGCCGACGCAAATGGTCGCAACATCAAGAATCTTTTGGGAAGAAACCCAGCGCCCGATACTTAAAAAGCTGTCGACACCCACTACAAGAAGCATGTGAGCATTGGGATCTTTTTCTAAGATGCGCTCAATCATGTCGATTGTGTAAGGAGATCGGCAGTATCGAGCTGCGTTTTCCGGCACATACAGCGACGGATGGTTTTCGGCGGCAATACGGCACATAGCCTCGCGATGAACAAATGTTGCTGTCTCTCTCTTATACAGAGCATTTACTGTTGGCATGAGGGCAACTTTTGAGATGTTCATCTCTCTCGCGGCAGCCTCTGCCAATTTGATGTGTCCCATATGAATAGGACTGAATGTTCCGCTGAAAACAGCACAATATGTGTTGCCACCGTGAGATTGCATCGTCTGTATTTCTCTCCCACACATTTTCAAATCAAGATTGGGCGGCGAATTAACACCGCCCAATCTGCTTTAAAGATGGTTATGCTATTATATTTCGGCAGTGCATGTAACTTGCGAACTGTCAATGTCGACAATGCGCAACGGGGAATTGAAGAAGTGCTTAATCTTTCCGCCCTTGGGCAACTCGGCAAGGTGCATGTCCTCAACACAAGTTATGAACTTCTTCTGTTTTGGATCAAATCCCAGCAGCGCGCGGTGCGCAACGGGGGGGAGTTCATTTGCAGGAGTGCCAAGCGCAAGGAAGTCAAATCCGATAACGAGGAGATCGGGGAAATTATCGACCAAATATTTGCATGTATCGGGATGGATGTGCGGGCTGAAATTCTCGTATTTGGCGGGATCATCGGTGCGGTAATGTTCAAAACCTGTGCGAATAAGCAGCGCCGTCACCTTTTTAATCTCTTCTGCATACGGCTCAAGATCTTCGGGCATAACGCCCTCAGCTGCTTCTTTTGGTATTTCGACAAGCAGAACCTTGTCATGCGCGAAATACTCAATCGGCAGCTCGGTGATCTTCAGCCCACCGGGAACAAAGTGACGAGGGGCGTCCATATGAGTGCCAAAATGGTTAGGGACAGTGCAAACATAACTGTTGAACGGGCATGAATCAGAAATCTCTGTGTCTCGCTTGATTCCTACGGCAGGCGTTCCCGGCCAATGGGGAGCTTTGGGGTCCAACGGATGTGATAAGAACAAATACATTTGAAAGCCTCCTTTTAAAATATGATTCCTCGAGCGCGATCGGCAGCAAAGATTTTCAGTGCTGCAGTCCCTATGAGAAATGTATGATGCACAATGTATACATTATACATTTAAGGATATTATACTATTAGATCTGTGTATGTCAATAAAATTTATCTATTTGGTCAATTCGACGGTATAGTTTTACCTGTTTTGTATCATTACATAAAAAGTTTTAAGCTTTACTCGTTTCTTCATGCAAAAGCCTTTCTGGCTTTTGCAATATGTGTTATAATAATAACGTTGTAAATTCAGAATAAACTGACATATGCTCTCTTCACTAACTGTTAGGGGACAATAAGATGACAAGACGGACTCCGGGTATCAGTTATACGATAAAAGAACAGGTATACGATATCCTGAAGCAGGCGATCCTTGACGGCACTTATCTCCCGCGGCAGCGTCTTCAAGAACCATTTCTCGCCGCGACTTTGGGTGTGAGCCGCTCTCCTATTCGCGAGGCGCTTCAACAGCTTGTGGGGGACGGATTGTTGATCAATGTTCCAAACAAAGGCGTTTATGTCAAGGAATTCACCAAACGCGATATGGAGGAAATCTTTGATCTGCGATTTATTCTTGAGTGTCTTAGTCTTTCGCGATCCGCAAAAAACCTGTCTCCAGAACTGCGTGAGGATTTTGTTTCTATAAGGGTAAAAATTGCACATGTTGGCACCGCGCATAACATGAAGCACTATATCGAACTTGACAACGAACTTCACCAGCTCATTGTTCGGCTCGCGGGAAATGAGTTACTGTCCTCAATCTATAATAATTATTTGCAGCTTATCACTCCGTACAGAACATTTGCATTGCTTGACAAACATCGTTATGACGATTCAATAACAGAACATCTCGCGATAATAGATAGCATTCTCTCCGGAAATATCGACAACGCCATCGCCATCAACTCAGATCATCTCATAAACACGACAAACATTGCGATGCGCTATATCGAATCAATCTCAACCGAGACAGCCGGTGTTTCATCTGACAATATTTCCACCGAGAACCGGTCGTCTCCATCGGGTGCTTGATTGCGAATCCGAACAAAATTCAAGCAGAACATTAGTTGAGCCGCAGTCGTCACCTGCCCCGAAATTTGTGAGCCAAATCGGCGCGGCGTCAACCACACCACTGATTTTGCAACCCTCTGTGCCACCGCAAGCTGCTGTATTTAATAACAGCAACTGCTTGACAAACACTCCTGAACGCACAATATCGACTGTTCAAATACGTAAACAAAGCGTGACATTTGTTTTCGCTTAATATTGACTTCCACCCAGCTTGTTTTTTTAAGATACCGAAATACATTCCCACCATTAGATTTTCGTTTTTATACAGATTAGAATTTCAATCTGCTGCACAGGCGTCGCAACTGCAACGCCTGTGCAGCTCTAGTATGTGGCATATTGTGTGGCATATCGATATTGTGTATGCCGCTGGGTTTTGTTGTTTCAGGTCACAAGCGCAAGAGGAGCAAATGCGGAAAGTTAGCAATCAAGAACCGTATGCCATTTTATATATTCCGTTTTCGTCAAGAGATTTGTAGAGTGCACGTTTGAGCATACGCGCTTTTCCGTAGACCTTTCCTCTTTCTGGATCGGGGTGAAACTGCTCGCTCTCCTCGATTGCAATATTGTCGAACGCTTCCCGATAATCCTTATATATGCCAAGCGTTACGCAGGCGCTCATCAGGCAACCCATGAATGCTGCCTCGGGATTTTTACGGCGCACCACAACGCGCCCTAAATTGTCGGACATGATCTGACAGTATTCTGAAGATCGCGTCAGTCCGCCAGCCACATACACGCATTTTATCTTGCCTGCAATAGAGGCAATCAGCTCTATGTTGTCCGCTATCTCTCCGGCAATGCCTTCCAGCGTCGCGCGGCAAATCTCAGCACGAGTGCTGCCCAATCCCAGGTTAAATACAATTCCCTTTGCAAGGGGATTCCAGTTGGGCGCAGCACTGCCGGAAAAGTGAGGCATAACCAGCACCCCATTGCTGCCTGCCGGCACTTTCTTAACCTGCTCATTCACAGTTTCAAAGGTTGTCTGTTGGTCGCCATGCTGCGGATCGAACAGCTCCCTCCTGCACCAGTTATAGGTCGCTCCCGACGCATAGATTCCGGCTTCCACAATCCATTGTCCCGGAATCGCGGCAGCCGAGCACAGCACGCGTTGCTGTGCATCAAACGTTGGCCGATCTGCGTAGCCGAGGACAAATGAACCCGTTCCCGTATTCGCAGTAGCGGTTCCCTTTTCAAACAACCCGAGCGCAAGTGCTGCGCATTGCTGGTCTCCGCCGCACAGCAACACCGGTATCCCCGCAGGTATTGACACTCTCTTAGCAAAGGGGGAGGAAAATTCTCCCGCAACTCCGCCCGCGTCACACAAATCGCACAGCTTTTCTCTCTCTATTCCAACCAAATTGAGCAACTCGGAGTTCCACTGGAAATTTCTGATATCAAGCAACATCGTCCGGCAGGCCTGCGAGCGGTCAGTTACATATTTCCCTGTGAGCAAAAAGCACAGATAGTCCTGAACCCCGATCAGCTTGTGAGTTTGTTTCCATATTTCAGGCTCGTTGTTTTTGAACCACAGCATCTTTGGAAGAGAAAAATACGGATCAAGTCTCAACCCACATTGCTGATAAAGATTTTCGGGGGATATAAGTTCCGCAATTTTTCCACATTCGATAATTGCGCGCTTATCCTGCCACATGAGCGCGTTGTACAGTGGTTTTCCGCTCTTATTGACCGGAATAACCGATGCACGTTGAGATGTTACGGCAATGCACTCAACGCTGATGTCAATGTGTTGCAGCAAGAACAGTCCAACACCTGACAGCGTGTCAAACAACGCTCGCTCGAAACTCTCAGGCTTTTGCTCTGCACGGTTTCCTGTCATAAACTCCGGGCTATAATCGAAGCTGCTCATATATTTCACACAACCTGATGAATCGACCACTCCCGCTCTCAGGCTCTGTGTTCCCGCATCAATACAGATAACGTGTTGCATAAACTTTCCCTCAGAATGTCATGACCTTTTCTCGAAAAAGCGAATGTATTTTTCGGCTACCTCTTGCACATAACCGCGCTGCTTTTTAACAAGTACGGAAAGATGAGGTAATTTTTTTTCAGCCAGATCCATAACTGTGTGTCCAACAACATAAGACGATATTTCGGTATTCACATTGATTTTCGCTACTCCGCGGGCGATGCATTCGCTTATCGTATTCTCAGGAACACCTGATCCTCCATGCAGCACAAGCGGAATTTTGCACAGTGAATCGATTTCAGACAGAATGTCCAACCTGATGTTAGGCTCAGCTTTATACATGCCGTGCACCGTGCCCACCGAAACCGCAAGTGCATCTGTTCCTGTGGTTTTTACAAACTCAAGTGCAGCCTTGGGATCCGTGTACACCTCCCGGTCGCTTTCGTCGCCCTCATGAGACTGCAATCCGGCGGCAAGAGAGCCAAGCTCTGCTTCTACCGAAACTCCACAGGCGTGCGCCACATCGCATATTCGCGCGGTATTGGCAGCATTTTGCTCGAAAGGCAGCGCTGAACCATCATACATTACCGAGCCAAATCCGGCTCTGATTGCCGCATAAACGATTTTCATGTCGCTGCAGTGGTCCAAGTGCAGACAAACCCGCATATCCCTGCTTTCCGACAGAGTCTTAGCAAGTGCATAGGCGTCCTCAAGAGACATGTTGTCAAGATACTTTGCTCCGAAAGCGGTTATGACTGATTCGCATCCCAAATTGAGAGCCGCGTCAACAACTCCGCGCATCGTCTCGTAATTATACACATTAAAAGATCCCACCGCATAGTGCTCGGCATAAGCCGTTTTCAGCATACTGTTAAAATTAGTAAGCATATTTATCCGCGCACCGCCTCAAACCATGTTCTAAATTGCGCGTTGTTCAACACTTCTTTATTGACGATAAATTTAGCCTGACCGCCAGACAAGAACGTCGCGATATCCTCCATGAGCAGATATGGCGAATTTGAGAGCGCATCAGAGGTCGTTCCGGCGATGTGAGTCGTCAGCGTGACATTGTCGAGCTTCAGGAAAGGCGAATCCTGTTCAATTGGTTCTGTTGTAAACACATCGAGCGCCGCGCCCATTATTTTCTTTTTCTCAAGAACTTCCGCCAACGCATTTTGATCAACAAGACCTGCGCGGCCCGTATTGATGATATACGCAGTCGGTTTCATCATGCCAAGAAGCTTTGCGTTGATCATTCCTTTGTTTTCGTCGGTGAGTCTTGCGTGCAACGAGACAAAATCAGCGTTTTGGAACAGCTCCTCTAATCCAACGGGAGTGCAGCCGCTTGCAATAATGCGCTCTGGGTCGGTATACGGATCATAAACAATCACATTGGTGTCAAATCCGGAGAGCTTCTTTGCTACCAGCGATCCGATGTATCCGAATCCGACAAGTCCAACTGTTTTTCCGTGCAGTTCCGGAATGAAGCCGTTATTTGCAAACGTCTTTCTCCACTCGCCGTTTTTAATCGCATTGTGGGCACGAGCGATGTTGCGGCACTCAGCAATCATCATTCCAACGGCAAAATCCGAAACGGCATGAGCGTTTCTGCCCATAACATTGAAAACCAAAATTCCGCGTTTGGTGGCCTCATCCACGTTAACGTTCTCCAGCCCTGCGCGTGAAACTCCCACAATTCGCATCTCTGGCATCGCGTCCATCACCTTGGAAGACACCGGGATAAACAATCCGCAAAGCACATTTGCGCCATCTCCGTATTTCATCACAAGAGGATCGCACGGCTCAATTTCAGGCCCCTTTTTTTCAACTTCAAGCCGTCTGTGCTGAAGCTGACCCCAATCGCCCTCCCAATCCCCTGAAAAAGCAACCTCTCCGAATTCAGACAGGTGCTTCTCCCATGCCGCCGAAAAACCCGCGGAAGGAATCATTGCATCTCCTAATAACAGTGCTTTAATCTTAGTTCCCATTTTGTTTCTCCTCAATAGTCTGATAATAATAAGGCGATATTTTGGAATTAGTTCTAACACGCGAAACTGTCTTGTATGTGAGAGAGGTAAAATCCACAACCGAATATTAAGAACAGGGACAAAGTTTTATTCACCACAGCTCTACATCCTGCCAACATTTGCGGATGGCTCGTCCTCTGAAAACTCGGAAATGCACTCCGGCATTTGTTTTAGGCAAAACAGCCGTCAATCTAAAATTACAACCCCCTACTCTGACTCTGTGCATACGATAACTGAATGTAATCAACATTTGTTGACTAACCATATTGTAGATATACTACTGTGTGTGTGTACATGATAGTAGTATATCTACCTGTGAATATATCACCCTTGTTTTATGTTGTCAAGCTCTGTTTGAGCGGCATTTGATAAATGTGCGGGAATGCGATACAATTAACACAATGTATTGTCAATTACAACATGTGATTTTTATAGTTCCGGTCAGCTTAACCCCGCATGTAAATTGAAAGCAAATAACTTATTTCTGGTGAAGAATTATGACCGATCACATTTTTTCTCTGATACGGACAAAATACAACACTCTTTCCGAATCCCAACAGATTGTTGCCAACTATATTCTGAAAAATGCCGAAAAGGTTATGACGAGCTCATTGGGAGATCTTGCAAGTGCATGCTCCGTCAGTGAGCCAACCGTATTTCGGTTTTTGCGCAAGCTTGGTTTTGATTCATATCAAGTCTTTCGCGTGAATATAGCGCAAGAGCTTTCTCGCAGCAAACCCGACCCAATTTATGAAGATGTGCTGCAATCCGACGGCACGGAAGCTATAATCACAAAGGTTATTGCCTCGACGGCCCGGGCTATTCAGGATTCCGAACAGGTGATTGATCCGCATGAACTAACCGCCGTATGCAACTCGCTTCTCACTGCAAGACAGACCTTGATTGTCGGCATCGGAGCCTCCGCAGCTCCTGCGTTCGATTTGCGTCACAAGCTGTTGAAACTGGGATTTAACACTAACTACACTCACGATCCTCACTTGATGAACATTATGTGCGGAAACCTTGCGGAAAACGATCTTGTCGTTGCTTTCTCTCATTCGGGTGAAAGCCGCGAAATATTAGACGGGGTCAAACTCGCATTATCGGAAAACTGCACCGTCGTTGCTATCACAAGCTACCCAAACTCGACCTTGGCCACTCTTGCCACACACCTTTTGTTGAGCTCATCACAGGAAACGCACTTTCGCTCCGACGCGATGATCTCCAGGATTATTCAAATGACAATCATTGACATGATTTACATCTCGCTTGCGCTTAAAATGGGAGATTCGGCTATTTCAAATATAGACCGCTCAAGAATTGCCGTAGCCAACAACAAAACCTAAATTAAATTTGCTTCGACTCCAACTTTCAGATATTATCGTCCTCAGGCCATTCTCTAACTGTTATGTCTGAACCGCGTACCACTGTTTCTGTGCGTGCCTTGTCTTATAACTGCAACTTGTACTAAATCCGCCAAACATCTCCACCTGTCATCAGTTATCCGAAGATTTGCAAAAAAAGAATCGGGCAAAAACGCTACGCCGATAAACATGTTTTACATGCTTGTGATTTGCCATAGGATGCGCACCATGTATCCTATGGCTTTTCTCCGCCAAAAATCTTGCCAACAACCTTAAATCAAGCATCCATCATTCCATCATTCTGTTTGGACATGTTCGCACCTCATTTGTGGGATGTCACTTAGAACCCCGGTGTATCCCTTTAACGATAAGTAAAGGCTTTGCCTGCATAGTGTTTTCAGAGAGTGTTTAATAACCTATTCGTGCACTTCACGGCAAAACTGGCTGTTTCGCTTATTTGCGATAAATCTCCGCTCTTGTACAGTATGATGCGTCGTTTTATGCTGAACATAAGAAATAACCGCCTGCATTTGCAGCTTAGGTGCGTGGCTAGTAACTTTTATATACTGTGAATCAAATGAGCAATTTGCCGTGCGTTCACTCATATCGACTGTTTTTCGTCGATAGCCGATAATCATACTTATAAGTAGCACCGCCCTACTGATTTTCAGGTCAGTAGGGCGGTGCTTTTAGTCGCAAATCAATTCTGACGGTAGAATTTCATCGGTTATCCGTCTGCTGTAACACTGATAATCTTAATTTTTGCAAACATCCTTATCACGGGGAGCACAGCGCACGTTCCATTTTGTTGTCACCGCACATACAGACTATCTGCAATCTTTTCGCTTGAAATCCGTCATCTGAAATCTGATCTGATAAGTTTTTTGGTGTCGGCAACGGGATACGCTGTCTATCATGCCGATGGCTCTGACACCGATAACCCAAACCTGTTGCGGTTAGCGGATATATCTGCTAATCGTTCATGCCGTTTATCAGTATTTCCCTTCGTTAGTAACAGACAGCCGGAGTTTTTGTAGCAGAACCACTTTGGGCAAATATGTAAGCTTTCTAAACTCAAAAAGGGCGTAGACTTCGCTGAATATCACAGCGAAGCGCCATGCTCGAACGCTTATGCACGATACATTTCCATCAAGATGCTTTTTAAAAGCATCTTGATGGGTTCATTATTGAAAGCTTAATGACACCTTTGTTTTCTTCATCTGCGCGGCGGAACCGGGGAAGCAGTATGTAACTCTCCGCACCGCTGCTCTTATGTATATGTGAAAATGTTAAACAAAACTATGGCCGCTGAGAATATGACAGCAAGAATGAGAATTGCGACGTCACCGCGCGTCACAGTGTTTATTCCATATCAAGGTCGAGTTTAAGTTGCTCATATCCCGCGCACAGCGAATCAAGCGAATCGAGCAGTTCCCCTACCCCGCCTTGAAGACAAGATTTAAGCGTTATATCCGCAAACGCCCGCACTTCGGGAGGCGCGTCGGAAACCGCCGCTGCGTATCCTGCCGCATCGAGCATTGCGATATCGTTGTAGTAATCTCCGACTGCAACCGTGTCTGCCATGCCAACCCCGAGCAATTCGGCAAGCTTGCGAAGTCCCGACCCCTTATTGACCTCAATCGGAACCAATTCAAAATAAATATCTCCGGTCCGGACAAAGGTGTAGCGTCGATATCTCTCGTCGTCTGCTATGCGCTTTTCAATGAAAACGCTCAAATGGTTGATATGCTCCGGAGTACCGGCAAAGAGGACTTTGTTCCAGCCATCTTCGGCGGAATCCATGTCCACCAACGTGAACGGTATGTGCTCCACCTGTGTGTGGTTGATAACCTGCTCATTGGTGCGAACAGCCAAAATATCTCCGCTCTTGTGCAGCTCAATCCCGATTTCCGGAAACTCGGCTGCAAGTTCAATCACAAGCTCTCGCGCCGCATTGTCGAGAGTTCTCTCATAAAGGATCTTTTCGGTTTCAAAATCATATATCATACTTCCGTTGCACAAAATCACGGGCGCACTCGGAGTTATCCAATTGACATAATTGCGAACCGATGGAATACTGCGTCCTGTCGCCACTGTGAAGCGCCCGCCGCGGCCGACGAATCTCTCTATGGCGTCGAGATTTTGCTTCGGTATCCCATATCCGGCGCGCAGCAACGTGCCATCGATATCAGACACGACCAACATGTCTTTGATGCTCTCAGCCATTGTTTGCTCCTTTCGAGAGAGTGCTGGCAAAATTTTCAAAATACTCCGGCGGAGCGCTGTCAAATTCGAGATACTCTCCGCTCACCGGATGTATAAATCCAAGCGTTCTGGCGTGCAAACACTGGCCGCCAAGGCTCTTTGGTGTTGTTCGCGGTCCATAAACGGTATCTCCCGCGACGGGATGCCCGATATGCGCCATATGCACACGTATCTGATGAGTGCGCCCTGTCTCCAATCGAAGTTTCAATCTCGTATAGCTTCCGTAACGCTCAATAACCTCAAAGTGAGTCACTGCGCTCTTGCTGTTTCTGTCGGTGACGCAGTATTTCTTTCTGTCGCGCAAACTGCGGCCGATCGGCGCATCTATTGTGCCCGAATTCTGCTTGATATTACCGTGCACTATCGCCTCGTAAACTCGGTTCATGTCGTGTCGCGCTATCTGCTCCGCGAGGGAGCGGTGTGCCATGTCATTTTTAGCGACAACGAGCAGTCCGCTGGTGTTTTTGTCGATTCGATGCACAATTCCGGGACGCAGAACCCCGTTTATTCCGGAAAGACTGTCCCCGCAATGCGCGAGAAGCGCGTTGACAAGCGTGCCGTCGCGATTTCCGACGGCAGGATGCACAACCATACCCCGCGGCTTGTCGATGACGAGCAAATCACTGTCCTCATACACGACAACAAGCGGAATATCCTGTGCCTGTGTACCTAAAGACGCCGGTTGCGGCATCGTGACGGCCACCGTGTCGCCTGTCTTCAATCTTCTGTTCTTCACACCCAGCTGACCACAGACCTCAACATTGCCGTTTTCAATCAGCCTGACGGCGGCGTTGCGCGACAGCTCGGCTATTCGCTCGCACAAAAACAAATCCAAGCGCACGCCGACATCCTGTTCCGACACTGTCAGCTCGCGTCTGTCGTCATTCTCGTTCATTCGCAATGGGGAGGCGGAGGGCCGTTATCCTTGCTGTTTTCAAAGAGCGGCGCTTCTTGTTTTGAAAGCAACAAATACGCACAAACGATCACTGCACCTATTGTCACACAGCAATCGGCGACGTTAAACACAGGGAATTCCACAAAAAGAAAGTGAAAAAAATCAGTCACATAGCCATATGCAACTCGGTCATAGAGATTACCTATTCCTCCTGCTGTCACGAGAATGGCCGCAGCAGTGAGCCACCGTGAGGCGAATTTCTTAAAAAAAAGCAACCAGAGCAATCCGAAAACAAGCGCAAACGTTAGAACGATAAGCAGTCCGGTGCTGTTTTTGAGTATTCCAAATGCAGCGCCGCTGTTTCCGCCCTCGAGCAGACGCAATTCTATAACTCCCGGAATGAGCGTCACTGTGCGCCCGTTCGCCAAAAGCGCTTCAAAGAGTATCTTTGAAGCGCGATCAAGCGCTATTAACGATATCAGGGCAAATGCGGTTGCAATCATATTATCTCCTGTATCAAAGGTATAGCGGTGCCATAAAACACCGCTATACCCAAAACTGCTATTAGTGGCATCATTTAAAACAGCGCCTATTCAGCACCAAAAGTGAAGCTTTCACCGAAATCAAGTTTACCGAAACGGTTGCCCTTATCATCCGACTCAGCGGAAAAAGGGACGGCTGTTTTGGCACTGCCGGAGCGCTCAACTTCGCGCAAAACCACTCGCTCGGTCTTGTCGGCAGGCTTGACGTCGTCGAACTCCGGAAATGCAAAATCGGAATCCTGTGTCTGCGCTACCGTTTCAATAGAAGCAAGGTCTGCCATCGCTGAAGTGGCTTCATCAGTGACGGAATCCTGATCCGTCGTCTCGTAGTCGGAATCGTCTTCAGGCAGTTCGCTTAATGACTCAAGATGCTTCTTATAAGTATTGAGGACGTTATTTTTAAAATCAGAAACCTGCTTCTTGAGTGTTTTAAGCGTGGCTTCTTCCCGCGCGACCTTAGTGGAAATCTCGCCTACAATTTCGTCGGACTGTGATTGCGCAGTGTTGACGAGCTGCTCTGCCTGCGCTGTCGCGGCGGCAACCATCTGCTCGCTCTTTGCGTGCGCTTCAGACAGCATCTGATCTTTCATCTTCTCCGCCGTCACAAGCACTGAACGCAGAGCATCCCCATCCTCGCGATAGTTGTCCATTTTCTCAGCCATCTCGCGCATCTTTTTCTCTGCTGTGTCTTTGTCGGATATCAATTTCTCAATCTGGTCGGCGATTTGTGAAAGGAATCCGTCGACGTCCTCCGGATTGTATCCGCGCACAATCCTCTCGAACTCGGTGTCGCGAATTTCTTTAGGTGAAAACATTTAAATAATCCTCCTCGGCTTATGTATGTCGAATCTCTTAAACTAAAAGTATACTCCACTGTTTTCGAGCTCGTCCAGCAAATCTCCGACAATTCCGACGTTGTATGGCGTGATGATAAAGGTGCTGTTCGCCACGCGCTTGATCTGGCCGTTATTCGCGTAAGCAACTCCTGACAAAAAGTCGACAAGCCGGCGCGACACATTTTTCTCTGTGGACTCGAGGTTGAGCACCACTGTGCGCTTGTTATTGAGATGGTCGGCAATTCCGCTCGCGTCGTCAAAACGCTCGGGTTTCACGAGAACAACCTCAAGCTGCGTCGTTGCGTTTATATTGACTATCTTGTTGCTGCGCTTGGGGTTTTCTTTAGAGACAAATACCGAATTGTCATAATCCGAAAAATCTTTTGACCCCTCTTCCGCTGTTTCGACATCGTCATCGATTTCCCCAAGCCCGAAGAGTTCACCAATTTTAGAAATGAATCCCATTATGCTACCCCCAAATGCATTTCGTGCGCTGCAAAAGCTGTACATTCAGCTTGTATTATCGCTTAATTTCGCTTAAATGTCAACATTGGTTTAGAATACATTTACACGTCCGAGCGTCTTTCCAACCTTGATATCCCGTCCCTGCACAATCATCTCGTCATAGAGTGACAGTATCTCGGGATCGGATGCCGAGGGCTCGCTGATTATGTAATCGTCTGTCTCGTAGATTTTATTCACGCTACGAAACTCTACGACATTGCCATATTTGATATAAACACCGAGTTTTCCGTTTTCCAGCCTCAGTGCCGTGCGGTCTATTTTAATACCGGTAAACGAGCTGAAATTCACGCGGGCGTTTTCAATGCGCAACTTGCACAGCGATGGATTGAGATACCCGCATTCAAACACAATCGTCGAATGTCCACTCTTTGCGCCGTCGATAACTTTCACAACGGTCATTGGAATCTCGTTCACTAAAGCATAATTAAAGTCGATTGACACGGTGTCTCCCTGAGCAAACCTCGTGGCTTCCTCGCCGGGTAACGATACCGCAAAATACCATTTATAGCCATAGACGACCTTGCAATCGCTCTCTCTGCGCGCCGGCGCCTCGGCGTCGAGCAACGCTTCCAGATCGGCAGCGTTTTGCTCGAGCACACCGCTCTTGTTGATGAGCGTTTCGTAGCCGTCGGTCGACGAGATGAAATATCCCTCGCTCGGAGTCGTCACTATACCGGTGGGCGTCACACCCGCCAACGCCGCAACACGTGCATCCGCCTGTGCTTTTCCCGCAGAGAGATCAACCGCAGTGCCAGCAGTTGCGGAAAAGCTCGCCATCTGTTCAATAAGGCGCAGCGCGGTTGCATTCGCGGTCGTGTAATCCTGCCGGGACAGGTCGGAGTTCAATGAAGACAACAGCCCGTATATCTGATTTTGAATGCTGTCAATGTTCGCACCGGAAGACCTCGCAGCTGCCGACGCTCCGTCTAAGCTCTTCGCCAGCGCCTGCTCTCGGGAGAGGATTATATCCCGCATGGCGTCGTCAGCGCTGCCAAATATCTCCGCGACCGATGCGCCGCTCGCGACCTTGTCTCCGTCGTCTATGAGATATCCCAGCACAAGAGAGGGATCTGTCTCAATGACGGTCTCGTCGCGCACAACTATCCCGCGAGCCGAAATGCTGTCTGAAATAGTCGTGATCAGTGCGACCTCGGTTTTGTAGGACGGCGAGACAAACATGTAGACCTGATACGCGATGTAAAATAACAGAAAAACGCCGAGGACGCCGAAAAGAATCCCGACAGTCCTCTTAGTCCTCATCGTTTTCTTTGTCATCTTCAATAGCTTCGCATTCCTTTTCGAGCAGCGGGATGGGTTTTGAGGGGATCACTGTTGAAATGGCGTGCTTGTAGACCAAGTTCTGACGACCCTCGCTGTCGAGCACAACGGTGAAATTATCAAAGCCTTTAACTACTCCGCGAAACTGAAATCCATTGGTGAGGTATATGGTCACCTGGATTTTTTCCTTTCTCGCGGAATTAAGAAACACATCCTGAAGGTTAATGTTTTTCATGTGCAATTCCTCCCCTTTGATTGTCTGTATATATTATAGGCGGTTTTGCCACCCATTTGCAACGATTAACGCAAGCTCTTCACAAGATTTATTGTCTATATCGAGAAACGTCGTTCCAGTCTCCCTGCGAAACCATGTCAGCTGGCGCTTCGCATACCGTCGCGTCGCCCTTTTCAGGTTTTCAACACAGCCTTCCATTGTTTCTGTTCCCTCGAAATAAGGAAACAATTCTTTATATCCAATTGCCTGCGCGGCTGTTTTGAACCGATCGCGGTTATTCCACACCATCTCCGCCTCACACGGCAACCCCTGTGCGAACATTGCGTCCACCCTATCGTTACAGCGGGCATAAAGTGCCTCTCTGTCGTTCGGCCACAGCACAAATTTAATCGCTACTCCAAAAGGTCCGCTCTCACGTGAGAGCTCAGTCTGCCGCGCAGTTGTCATACCTTTAGCGCGCAGCAGCTCGACGGCTCGCAGCAACCTTTTGACGTTGCGCACATCGATCTTCTCCGCAAGCAACGGGTCGGAACTCGCTATCTCCGCAAGCAACGGCTGCGCTCCCGCTCTGTCGTACTCCTCGCGCAGTTCCAGCCTCACTTGCTCATCCGCCTCGCCTCCGCAAAACTCCAGTCCGTCGCACAGCGCGTCAATGTATTGCCCTGTCCCTCCGCACACGATTGCCACAGCGCCGCGCGCGAGGACACCGCGCACTGCGCCGCGCGCGACATCTACGTATCTTCCGACACTGAAGCCCTCCGCAGGATCTGTTATTCCGTAGAGCAAATGCGGGACTTGCCCGCGCTCCCGCGCGCTCGGCGCGGCCGTTCCTATCTTGAGGCCGCGATATATCTGCATCGAGTCTCCACAGACTATCTCGCCGCCGAGCATCTGCGCCACACGAAGCGCAAGCGCTGATTTTCCGCATGCCGTCGGTCCGCAGATCACGAGATAGCGTTGTTTGTCGTCATTGTACTCTGCCAAAGCGCCTTTCCAGCTCCTTTTCGGCGAACGTGATAAATATCGGCCTTCCGTGCGGACAGTGCATGGGTATTTTTTGTGCGAGAACATCGCGCACAAGAGCAGTAAGTTCTTCGTTGGACGAACGGTGTCCAGCCTTGATTGCCGCGCGGCACGCGCAGGAATGCAGGAGCCATTCGCGTGCGGATGTCGTGAGCGGCCCCGCACCCGCAAGGCCAGCCGCAAGCTCGAGCACTGCGTCTGCCGCACATCCGATTGAAAGGTATGTCGGTATCTCGCGCACAGCAACCTCTCTCTCTCCGAATTCGTCGACGACGAACCCGACACAGTCAAGTTCGCTTCGGCTGTCCAACAGCAACTGTTTTTCCTCAACAGTGACGGCAACCACAACGGGCTCCGCCAGCAACTGCCTGTCAACTCCTGCGCCGTCGATTACCTCGCGCAGTTTTTCAAACAGCAGCCGCTCGTGTGCGGCATGCTTGTCGATAAGCACAAGCTCCCGGCCACACTGCGCGATAATGTAAACCTCAAGTACCTCGCCGATAACACGCAGCATTAAAGGCTGTTCGTCATCTTCCGTCGCGCTGTCAAACGCCTTTTCAAGTCGTGTCTGTGCGTGCGTCGTTTCAACCTCGCGCTTGTTTTCGCAGCGGGTGTCATCTGCTCGTTCTGTGCATCTCACGTTGCTGTCGCGCTCGATATCGAGCAGATAGTCTCGAACACCCGATGCGCGGGTGACATAGTCGGTTGCTTTTTGAGCGACGGCGTATGTTTCTTTTTCTTTATTATTCTCAGTCAAAAACAGCTCATAAACGCTGTCGCTTTCAAAAAGCTTAGCCTTTTCGATTTCAGATTTTGCAAATTGCGGCTCGCATTCACCGGCGAGTTCTCCGGATTCAGAGAGAATGCGCCCTCTCTGCATTGACTTTAATTGCTCTTCGGACATGCTGCCAAACTCCGCCGGTGCCGAGTTCTGAGACAGCGGTTCAAACTCGGATGCCGCCGCCTCGAGCGCGAGCCGCACCGCCGCGTAAACAGCCGAGGTCACCTCCCGCTCATTGCGGAAACGCACCTCAGTCTTTGCGGGGTGGACATTGACGTCGACGTCGCCGCACGGAAGCGAGACATTGATTATAAACGCGGGATGCTTGCCCGACATCACGAGCGAACGGCATGCCTCTTCGGCGGCGGCCGCGATTCCCCGCGTTTTCACAAATCGCCCGTTAACGCAGATATATTGCAAACTTCTGCTCGCCCGCGCTCCGCGGGGACGGCTGATATAACCGCTGACAGACACCTTGGCGTCGTGCGGTTCAATCGCAACAAGGCTTTCTGCCGTCTCCCGTGGCAACACGCTGAACGCAGCAGAATAGAGCGAACCGTCACCGGGGCTGGAAAACGCAAGACGCCCGTCGCGAAGCAGCCTGAACGCCGTCTCGGGATGTGTGAGCGCGAGCTGTTCGACGATTGACTGGACCGCGTTTCCCTCGTGCACGTCTTTTTTGAGAAATTTCATGCGCGCAGGGGTATTGTAAAAAATATCAGCAACATACATTGAAGTGCCAAAAGGCGCACCGGCACTTTCAGGCTCACTCCCCTGCTCACCCGCTTCGAGCGAATAGCTCACGGCATAGCTCTCGGTCTTTGAGCGCGACACAACACGGGTTTTGGACACCGAAGCTATCGCAGCGAGCGCCTCTCCTCGAAATCCGAGCGTCACAACCCCATCGAGATCGTCGGCATTTGAAATTTTGCTCGTCGCATGGCGTAAAAACGCCTTCTTGATATCATCAGCGGCAATGCCGCATCCGTCGTCGGTCACACGCATGAGCGCGAGGCCGTTGTTTTTCAGCTCTATTTCAATGTGCCGTGCTCCGGCGTCGAGCGAGTTTTCCACAAGCTCCTTAATCACCGACGCGGGGCGCTCGACGACCTCACCCGCCGCGATGAGCTCGCACACGTTTTTGTCGAGCAGTTTAATTGGCATCAGCGCTCTCCCTCTCGTCCGCGAGCTTTTTAAGCTCGTTCAGCTCACACATTGCCTCGATTGGCGTCAGGCACTCAACGGAAAGCTCTCGCAGTGTGCGGGTTATCCGATCGCTTGCTTTGTCGCAAGGAGTCACCGTAGCAACGCGAGCACTCGGAGATTTTTCTTCAAGCGAATACAGCACCTCTTTTGCACGCTCGATGACACCCTCGGGAAGTCCCGCGAGCTTGGCAACCTCAATGCCGTAGCTCTCGTCAGCGGCGCCCTCAATTATCCTGCGCAAAAACGTTATGTCATCGCCGCGCTTTTTAACGGCAATATTGTAGTTGTGAATCTTCGAAAACTCGCCCGCAAGATCGGTGAGCTCGTGGTAGTGAGTGGCGAACAACGTCTTAGCGTGCGTGTTGTTCACAATGTGCTCGACGACAGCCCGAGCAAGGCTCATGCCGTCAAAAGTGGAGGTTCCCCTGCCTATCTCATCGAGTATTACGAGGCTGCGTTCACTCGCGCTAGCGAGGATTTCGGACACCTCTTTCATCTCAACCATAAAGGTTGAATCCCCGCCAAAGAGATCGTCCGTCGCCCCGACGCGCGTGAACAGTGCGTCCACAACACCTATCTTTGCGGCGGCGGCGGGCACAAACGAGCCCGTCTGCGCGAGCAACACGATAAGTGCCGTCTGGCGCATATATGTGGATTTGCCGGCCATGTTCGGTCCCGTTATAATCGCGACCAAACGTTCGGGATCAAGGCGCGTGTCATTGGGCACAAAAAGGTCGTCGGTCACCCGTTCGACGACGGGGTGTCGCCCGTTTTCGATGACAACGGCATCGCCGTCATCCACCTCGGGGCGGCAGTAGCCACAGTCGCGCGCGAGAAAGGCGTTGGAGCAGAGCGTGTCGATGTACGCCACCGCGCTCGACGTCCTCTGCACCCGGTTGACAGCGCTCTCGATATAGCGCAGCAGCTCGTCGTACAGCCGCCTCTCTAGCACATCGAGCCGCTCTCGCGCGCCGAGAATGCGCGTCTCCAGCTCTTTGAGTTCTTCGGTTATGTATCGCTCGCCCGTCGTCAGCGTCTGTTTGCGAATAAAGTTATCCGGAACTCGCTCGGCGCTCTGTCTCGATATTTCAATATAATAGCCGAAAACGCGGTTGTATCCGACCTTGAGATTCTTGATTCCTGTCTTCTCACGAAGCCCGATCTCCATTCGTGAAAGAAAAGCCTTGTTGTTTGATTGCAGCTCTCGCAGTTCGTCCGCCTCGGCCGAAAATCCCGGACGTATGTATCCGCCGTCCTTAAGCAGGGCGGGTGGCTCGTCGACAAGGGTCTCACATATCCTTTTGTGCAGATCATCGAGCGTGTCGATCGATTCGCGAAGCTCGCGTGCAAGAGAGGAATTGAGCGGTGCACATAGCTCTTTAATTTGTGCGATTCCACAACACGCGGCCGCAAACGCGACCAGCTCGCGCGGCAAGCAACTTCGATAGAGCACACGTGTCACAATGCGCTCGACATCAAAAACACCGCCCAGCGACTCGCGCAGTTTGGCGAGCAGGACCGTGTCATTGTACAGCTCATCGACAGCGTCGAGTCTGCGATTTATCTGCTGGAAATCCACGAGTGGTTTCTCGATAAAAGACCGCAACATCCTGCGCCCCATTGCGGTTTTCGTGCGGTCTATAACCCACAGCAGACTGCCGCGCAGCTCTCCCGTTCTCATCGAAGACACGAGTTCAAGATTGCGCCGCGCCGACGCGGGGATATTCATGTACTGGGCGCTCGTGTAGGTCTCAAGCTTCACAAGCCTTGCAGCGCCGCGAAACTGGGTGTCGCACAGGTATTTAGTCAGAGCGCCGAGCGCTTTAACCGCACAGCCGCGTGAAAAGCGGATAAGGCTGTCACACTGCTCAGCTCCGAACTGCTCAATCGCCGCACCCTTTGCGGAATCGAACTCGAAATTCGCGTCGTACAAAAGGTATGGCGTGACACCGAGTGTCTTGCGGGCAAAATCCTTGACCGCACGTTCGTTGTTTGCGAAGGCATTGCAAACAATTTCCGACGGTGCAAAGCGCGCGAGTTCTGCCGTCACCCCGGAGATTGTGTGCGGCGTTTCAGTCAAGTGCGCCTGTCCCGTTGTTATGTCGGCAAAGCAGAGCCCGAATCCGTTTTTGTCGCCGTAGATGCAGCAGATATAGTTGTTTGTGCCCTCGCTTAGCATGCACTCATCTGTCACTGTTCCCGGTGTCACCACACGCACTATCTCGCGCTTGACTATGCCCTTGGCGAGCGCCGGATCCTCCATTTGGTCGCAGATTGCGACGCGGTATCCCTTTGCTATCAGTTTGGCAACATATCCCTCGCTGCTGTGATGCGGCACACCGCACATTGGGGCGCGCTCATCAAGCCCGCAGTCTCTCCCCGTGAGCACAAGCTCGAGCTCTCGAGATGCGACTAAGGCGTCATCAAAAAAAAGCTCGTAAAAATCCCCGAGCCGATAGAGCAGCAGCTCGTCCATATGCTGCCGCTTTATTTCGCAGTATTGTCTCATCATGGGAGACAGTTTAATTGTGTTGTTGGGCAGAGGCATACTCGCCCTCCATATATTCTTTAAGCTTAACCGCAGCCCCCGCAGCTCTCGCAGCTTCCGGAACACGCCTCTGTTGGCTCCTCAACCGCATCCGGGTCTTCGCCGTTTATCGCGCTTGCAATGATCGCGGTGACAAAGTTGAACAGCGCGTCGGTTTCATGCTTTGCCTGTGCGTATTTCTGCATCCCCTCAAAAAGTGCTATATCCGAATACGCGTCCTGCATATCGGCGTTGAACCGCATTATCTTATCCTTGTCGCTGTCGTCCTTTGAAAGTTCGCCATTGAGGTTGAGCTTTGCGAGATTAAATCTGCCGATGGCGTCCTGAAGCGCACTGTTTGCGTCGTTCTCCTCACGGGCGCTCCTTAGCGCGACGCACCGCTCGTCCATTTGTATAGCGCGTCCGAGAGCCCTCGTCATTCCGATAATCTTGTCGTCTTTTTCCATTTTCACAGTACCTTTCCGTATAGTCTTTTTTTCGTCCTGCTCACTATTTCTATGTTGCAAAATTGGCCGATCGGACATTCACCATCTATTGTGACCGCGCTGTTGTCTGCAAGCCGTCCCTCACGCGCATCTGCCGCGATATCCCCGACGACAAGCACCCGCCGAGAGGTGCCAACCAGTGCCTCTTCCCGTCTTTCCGATATTTCGTCCTGCACTTCAATCAGCTCGGAAAGCCGTTCCGCTTTCACGGCATGTGAAGTATTGTCCGGCATCGCTGCCGCAGGCGTTCCCTCACGTTTTGAATAGATGAAAGTGAACAGCGATGCAAAGCGCACCTCACGCACAAGCGCAAGCGTCGCGTCAAAGTCCTCGCGAGTCTCGCCCGGAAATCCCACTATAATATCGCTTGAAAATGTGATTTGCGGAACTGCACGCCGAGCGTAGTCAATCAGTTCGAGATAATCCCCCGAGGTGTAGCGGCGGTTCATTCGCCGCAGAATTTCGTCCGAGCC
Organism: Oscillospiraceae bacterium; assembly: GCA_036645935.1. Classification (GTDB taxonomy): domain Bacteria; phylum Bacillota; class Clostridia; order Oscillospirales; family Ruminococcaceae; genus JAUNBN01. The sequence goes on from JAVXNE010000005.1 coordinate 49,306, forward strand.
TGACTGCACGGGGAGGTGGATGTGCGGCGCGAGCTTGGGAAATTCCGCCATAGTGTCAAACAGCTCGTGTGTTGCGTCCTTTGGGTGGCTTGTCATGAAACGCAGTGTAAAGTCCCCGCTAAGTTTTGCAAGTTCTCTCAGCAGCGAAGAAAAGCTCTCCCCGCTCTGCAGTCCCTTACCATACGAATTCACATTCTGTCCGAGCAACATTATATCGCGATAGCCCTCCGCTATCGCGCGCTCGGCTTCCGCCTTGATATATTCCGGCTCGCGTGAGCGCTCACGCCCGCGCACGAGCGGCACGACGCAGTAGGTGCAGAAATTGTCGCAGCCGTACATTATCGGAACGTAAGCGCGAAACCCTCCGTCCCTTTTAACGGGAAGACCCTCACGCACCGCGAACTCGCTGCACACTATCTCAACTACCCCGCCGCCGCGCTCAATCGCACGCACGAGCAGCGACGGCAACTTATACATCTCGTTGGTGTTGAATATAACGTCGACGTAGGGGTAGCTTTCCCTCAATTTCTTTGCTATATGCGGTTGCTGCACCATACAGCCGCCCACCGCGATGATCAGTTTTTTGTTTCTTTCCTTGAGAATCTTAAGCCGACCGACATTGCCGAAAACACGATCCTCGGCGTGCTCGCGAACCGCGCATGTGTTAAAAATAACTATATCGGCAGCCTCAGGACTGTCTGCGATTGCGCAGCCGAGCGCGCACAGCATTCCTGATATCTCCTCGCTGTCACGCACATTTTGCTGGCAGCCGAAGGTGCGCATGAACACTCTCGGCTCGTGGCCGTAAAAGTCCCGGAGTCGCTCAGCTGTCACATTTTTCTGCGGATCTTCAACCATCAAGTGCTCCCGTTTTTGGAATTTTAAAATCATCAGTTCCATTCGATCAAGCTGCGTTTGCCCTGCGGTTATCAATCGACAGGCAAAGCATTTACGCTTTCATTATACCATATGTCGCACTGTCGTTCAAACACATATGTCTATAATGTGGATATGCCACACTGCGCATTTCACATCATTTTTTTGAGAAACTGTCCTGTATATGACGCGTCGCACGCGGCTATCTCCTCCGGCGTTCCGGCAGCGACAATCTCACCGCCAAGATTCCCGCCATCTGGCCCGAGATCGATGACATAGTCGGCGGTTTTGATGATGTCGAGGTTGTGTTCGATTACGATGACGGTATTGCCCGCGTCAACCAGCTTTTGCAGCACCCGAATGAGCCGGTGCACGTCGTCTATATGCAGTCCCGTGGTCGGCTCGTCGAGCACATAGACTGTCTGTCCTGTGCCGCGTTTTGACAGCTCGCACGCGAGTTTGACACGCTGCGCCTCGCCGCCCGACAGTGTCGTTGAAGACTGCCCCAGCTTGATGTAACCGAGTCCCACATCACAGAGCGTGTGAAGCTTGCGCGCAATTCTCGGGTGGTTTTGAAAGAACTCAAGTCCCTCGTCAGCCGTCATCTCGAGCACGTCATATATGCTCTTTCCCCTAAACTTCACCTCGAGCGTTTCCCTGTTGTAGCGATGTCCCTTGCACACCTCGCAGGGGACATACACATCGGGCAGAAAGTGCATCTCAATCTTGATTATGCCATCCCCTTGACACGCCTCACATCGCCCACCCTTGACATTAAACGAAAACCTCCCGGGTCCGTATCCGCGCTGTTTCGCCTCGTTTGTTTGGGTGAAGACGTCGCGGATAAAGGTAAAAAGGCCCGTGTATGTCGCGGGGTTGGATCTCGGGGTGCGCCCGATGGGGCTCTGGTCGATTCCGATCGCCTTGTCGACGTATTCCAGCCCCTCTACCGCACGGAATTTACCGGGACGCCCCTTTGCGCCGTTCAGGTCGGCATTCAGCTTTTTGTAAAGCACCTCGTTCACGAGCGACGATTTACCGCTTCCCGAAACGCCGGTGACACAGATAAATTTCCCGAGCGGAAACTCCACATCGATATTTTTGAGATTGTTCTGCTCCGCGCCCAGCACTCTGATTGATTTGCCATTTCCCGGCCGCCGCTTTTTGGGCACTGCGATCTTCTTTCTTCCCGAGAGATACATCCCCGTGAGGGATTTATCGCTTTTGAGAATTTCATCAAACGTTCCCGCAAAAACGATTTCTCCGCCGTGCACTCCCGCTCCGGGGCCGACATCGACGATGTAATCGGCGGCGCGCATCGTCTCCTCGTCGTGCTCCACGACAAGGAGAGTGTTGCCGAGGTCGCGCAGTCTTTTGAGTGTCTCGATGAGCTTTGCGTTGTCGCGCTGGTGCAGTCCGATGCTGGGCTCGTCAAGAATATAGAGCACGCCCATCAGCGATGAGCCTATCTGCGTCGCAAGACGTATGCGCTGGTTTTCACCTCCGCTCAGCGTTGAGGCCGCGCGCGCGAGCGTGAGGTAGGACAGGCCGACGTTGTTGAGAAAACCCAGCCTCTCGCGTATCTCTTTGATAACGCGCTCGCCTATGAGGCTCTCCCTCTCGGTGAGTTTAATCGAATTGAAAAACTCAAGCGTGTCCGCTATCGATAAAGAGCATATTTCCATTATATTTTTTCCGCACACAGTTACGGCGAGCGACGTCGGTTTGAGTCGCATTCCGTGACACTCAGGACATTCGACCGAGCTCATGCACGACGCTATCTCGTCGCGCATCCATTCGCTCGTCGTCTCGCGAAACCGCCGCTCGAGGTTATTAATCACACCCTCGAACCCGCCCTTGTAGCTCGCAGAGCCGAATTCATTCTCTCTGCGTAGGTCGAGAAGATCCCCTCCCGTGCCGTAGAGCATGACGTCAACGGCGATCTGGGGGAGCGACTTCACCGGTACATCAAGCGAAAATTCGTATTTTTCAGCAAGTGCGTCAAAATACATGGCGCTGATCGTGCCGTCGTAATATCCCCAACCGCTCGCGCGTATCGCGCCCTCCCTCACCGAGAGCGAGCGGTTCGGTATGACCATATCGGGATCTATTTTGAGAAATGTGCCGAGTCCCGTGCATTTGGGGCATGCGCCGAATGGGTTGTTAAAAGAAAACATGCGCGGAGCAAGCTCGTCCATCGATATCCCGTGCTCGGGGCAGGCGTAACTCTGCGAGAATGTTATATCCTCCCCGTCGATCACGTTTATCACGACCAGACCCCCGCTTAGATTAAGCGCGGTTTCGATCGAGCCGGAAAGTCGGGATTCAACCTCGCTGTCGATCACGAGACGGTCGACAATTATCTCAACATCGTGCTTTTTATTTTTGTCGAGCTTGATGGGCTCAGACAGATCATAGGTGATTCCGTCGACGCGGGCGCGGACAAAACCCGAGCGCACGGCGGCCTCAATTTCTTTTTGATGCTCCCCTTTGCGGGCACGAACTACGGGCGCGAGCACCTGAAATCTGGTGCTTTCGGGCAGTTTCAGCACCGCGTCCACCATCTCGTCGACCGTCTGCTGCAAAATTTCCCGTCCGCACACGGGGCAGTGCGGAATTCCGATGCGCGCAAAGAGCAGTCTCAGGTAGTCGAAAATCTCCGTCACTGTGCCCACGGTTGATCGCGGGTTTTTAGAGGTTGTTTTTTGATCGATCGAAACTGCGGGAGACAGGCCCTCAATGCTGTCGACATCCGGCTTGTCCATCTGCCCGAGGAACTGGCGTGCATATGAAGAAAGGCTCTCAATATAGCGCCGCTGTCCGTCAGCATATATCGTGTCGAATGCAAGCGATGACTTTCCGCTGCCGGAAATCCCCGTTATAACCACAAGTTTGTCGCGCGGAATGGTCACATCGATGTTTTTGAGGTTGTGCTCCCGCGCCCCTTTAACGACAATTTTATCAATTGGCAAGATTTAATCTCCTTTAATGCCGACCTTAAATGACAGTATATTCTCTCGCTGGCGCTCTATCTCAATTTTTGCAGCTTTTGTATTCTGTCGCGAAGTTGCGCGGCATATTCAAATTCGAGCAGCGACGCCGCGTGCTTCATCTCTTTGGAGAGCCGTCCAATCAGCTCTTCTCGGTCACGCCGCGAAAGTTTGCTGTCGCCCGATTTGTTCTTTGAGTCCTTGACCGATATCTCGAGCAGCGCGCGCACGTCTTTTATAATCGATGTCGGTGTCACGCCGTTCGCCTCGTTGTAGCTTCGCTGTATCGCGCGGCGGCGGTCGGTCTCGCTTATAGCGCGTTCCATGCTCGGCGTCACCACGTTCGCATACATGATGACCTCACCGCGCACATTGCGCGCCGCTCGTCCAATCGTCTGGATAAGCGCCGTCTCCGAACGCAGAAAGCCCTCCTTGTCGGCGTCCAGTATGACGACGAGCGATACCTCCGGTATATCAAGACCCTCGCGCAACAGGTTTATTCCAATCAGCGCATCAAATTCCCCGAGCCGCAGATCGCGCACTATCTCCATTCGTTCCATCGTGTCGATGTCATAGTGCATGTATCGCACCCTGACACCGCGATCTTCAAGATAGGCCGTCAGATCCTCGGCCATCTTTTTGGTGAGCGTCGTGACGAGGGTGCGCTCCCCAACCTTTGCCCGCGCGTTGATTTCAGAGAGCAGATCGTCTATCTGCCCCTCGGTTGGCCTTACGCTGATCTCGGGATCAAGCAGCCCCGTCGGGCGTATTACCTGCTCCACAATCTGTGCCGAATGCTCGCGCTCAAATGCTGCCGGAGTTGCGCTCGTGTAGATAACCTGATTGATTTTGCCGTAAAACTCCTCGAATTTGAGCGGGCGGTTATCGAATGCGGACGGCAGGCGAAACCCATACTCCACGAGATTTTTCTTGCGCGCATAGTCCCCACCGAACATCGCGTGCACCTGCGGGAGCATGACGTGGCTCTCGTCGATGAACATCAGGAAATCGTCGGGGAAATAATCGAGTAGCGTGTACGGCATGCTGCCGGGTTCACGTCCTGACAGCACGCGCGAATAGTTTTCAATTCCTTTGCAGACGCCTATCTCTGCCAGAAGCTCGATGTCATACATCGTGCGCTGCGCTATTCGCTGCGCCTCAATCAGCTTTCCCTGCTCACGAAAAAAAGCAACTTGCGAGTCCATCTCGTCCCGCAGCTCGGAGAGCTTTTCCATCATCGTGTCGCGCGGAATCATATAGTGGGACGCAGGATAGATTGCAATGTGTGACAGCGTGTTTATTCGCTCTCTCGTCACGACGTTGATCTCGCTTATTCTTTCAATTTCATCACCAAAAAACTCAATTCTAACCGCTCGGTCGCTGCTGTAAACGGGGAAAACCTCAACGACATCGCCGCACACGCGGAATCGGTTGCGCTCAAATGCGATGTCGTTGCGCTCATATCGAATGTCGACAAGTCTTCTCAAAAGCTCGTCCCTTTTAAACTGCATACCCGGCCGCAACGAGATGACCATACTACGATAATCGATTGGGTTTCCGAGCGTGTAGATACAGGACACCGACGCCACGATGATCACGTCCCGTCGCTCGGAAAGCGACGAGGTTGCGGAATGTCGCAATTTTTCGATTTCATCGTTTATTGCGCTATCTTTTTCAATATAAGTGTCCGTCCCGGGAATATACGCCTCGGGCTGGTAATAGTCGTAATACGAAACGAAATACTCCACGGCGTTTTCGGGAAAAAACTCTTTGAATTCAGAGCAAAGCTGCGCCGCAAGCGTCTTGTTGTGTGCCAAAACAAGTGTCGGACGCTGAACCTGCTGAATTATATTCGCCATTGTAAAGGTCTTGCCAGAGCCCGTAACGCCCATCAGCGCCTGCTCGCGATAGCCTTTGCTCAGTCCGTCGACAAGCTGCGCTATCGCGGTTGGCTGATCACCGGTTGGCTGATAATCGGAAACCAATTTAAAGGATTTTTCCCCATCCATAGTGTCCTTTCGCTTTCAGCGTGCAATCTCCACCGTGAGTGCGGCATATTTGTTTATATTACTACAAAATATGCCGCTATATCAATGTCGTCATTTTGAATTTTTGTAAACTTTAAGATTTTTCAAAATAATCAGCACTTTTGCTCTGTGCATATACGAGCGATTGCTTCCACCATACGTTATTTTTTCTCTCACAATCCGAAAAATCCGTCCGCTTTATGGCAACGCGCAGCTTTAATTCAGCGCGCTTCACGCTTGTGATGTGACGGCGAAGATTATATCACGCTTTGAACATTTGTTCAAGATGCTTTTAAGAAAATCCCCTGCTTTTGCGGGGGATTTTGCTGTTTATTCTAAGCTTTACCGCTTTTTTCTCGATCTGCGCATAGCGCCTTTTTCGTCAGGCACAAAGCCGAACTGCGCGTAGAACGAATGCGCGTTGCGTGTCAGCAGCAGCGAGAGCATCTCGCTGTATTCCGGGTCGTCCACGACGGTGGAAACAAGCTGTTTTCCGATGCCGCGCCCGCGATATTCCTCGTCCACAATAACGTCGCAGAGATACGCCGTGGTCGCCCCGTCGGTCACAATGCGCGCAAAACCGACAAGGTTCTTACCGCACATCGCCCCATAACACACCGAGCCGCGCATCGACCGCTCAACTGTCTCGAGCGATCGGTCGTATGCCCAGTAGGAGTGCGAGAGAAGCCGCCGAACATCTTCGGCCCACTCTGCGCCGATACCTTTTACAACAGAGCACTCAGCAGGCATAAAACGCGAGGCACGCTTTGTAGAGAGCGTAGATATCGAGCTTGCTCGCAACCTCAAAGGGCGCGTGCATCGACAGCAGTGCCACGCCGAAATCGACGACATCTGCACCGAGAGACGCGATGTATTTTGCAACGGTCCCGCCGCCGCCCTCGTCGACCTTTCCGAGTTCACCTGTCTGCCACGGTATCTTTGCGCCGTCGAGCAGCGCGCGGATCTCGGCGACAAACTCGGCCGACGCGTCGCTCGTGCCGCTCTTGCCGCGCGATCCGGTGTATTTTGTCAGCACCGGGCCGTGATTGAGATAGGCGCTGTTGCGCCGCTCGCTCACCTCGGGAAATGTCGGGTCAAACGCAACGTTGACGTCGCAGGAAAGGCATTTTGAGTTGTGCAGCGCATGTCCCGGGTCTCCGCTACGCAAACGCGACATGAAGTATTTTAGTATATCAGAATCAAGTCCCGTGTTGCCCTCGCTGCCTGTCTCCTCTTTGTCCGCAAGGATGCAAATCGCCGTGCGAGAGGGCGTTTCATCGGCATCGGCAAAGGCTCGCAGCGCGGCATAAGCGCAAACACGGTCATCGTGTGCATATGCTCCAATGAGGCTGCGGTCGAGTCCAAGATCGCGCGCTTTAAACGCGGGCACGGCCTCCAGCTCGGCAGAGCGGAAATCAGCCTCTGTTATCCCGTATTTCTCGTTGAGTATCCGCATGATGTTGAGCTTTACCGGTTCTTTTATGTTCTCGTCATCAATCGGTGTGCTGCCGAGCAGAATGTTCAGTTCCTCGCCCTTTATGACATCTCGCGCCTTGCGCTCGTCCTGAACGTTGTATGAAAGATGGGGCAAAATGTCGGTCACACACAGCGCAGGGTCGCACTCGTCTTCGCCGATGACAATCTCAACCGTCTCGCCGTTCTTCTTAATCACAACTCCGTGAAGCGCAAGCGGAATCACAGTCCACTGATATTTTTTTATTCCACCGTAGTAATGCGTCTTAAAATATCCCAGCTCGCCGTCCTCATAGAGCGGGTTGGGCTTGAGGTCGAGTCTCGGGCTGTCAATATGCGCGGCAACTATGTTTGTGCCATCGTCCAATTCACCGTTGCCGACAATAGCCGCGAGAATGCTCTTTTTGCGGTTGTTGAGAAAAACCTTGTCTCCTGCTTTGTATTCGCAGCCGCGTTCAAGCGGGACAAATCCCTTTTCTCGCAGAAGTTTTTCCGCAGCCGTGGTGAACTCGCGCTCGGTCTTTGAGGCGTTCAAAAAAGCGCGGTAGCTGTCGCAAAACGGGTTGATCTCACCCTCGTGGGCAACTCCGAAACTCTTGAACGCACGTTCGCTTTTTGAGAGCAGTTTTTCCTCCAGCTTTTGTGCCTCGGTCATTTTGTCTTTTTCCATTTTTTATCCTTTCTAATCCAAAAACCATTCGTTTAATTGCTCCGCCAAAACATCCAGCTTTTTGTCAAACTGGGACAAGTCTCCGTCGTTTGTCAGCTCGACATCGCACAGCGCTCGAACTTCGTCAGGTCTCAGCTGGGCATCCAGCCTCGTCTTTGCCTGAGCAGCTGTTATTCCGTCGCGCGATACAATACGTGCAATCTCGAGCTTTTCATTCGACGTTATCATTATCGTGCGGTCGCAAACAGCATACAGTCCGCTCTCAACGAGCGCCGCCGCCTCGACCAGACAATAGCGGTGGCCCTCGCTGCTCAATCTTTCAAAATCCTCAGTGAGCTTCTCTATGATCGCAGGATGCGTTATCGAATTGAGCTTTTTCTTCTTTTTTTCATCTGCAAAACACATGTCCGCGAGCGCCCTGCGGTTGAGCGAGCCGTTGTCCTTTAAAATTCCGCTGCCGAACGCGCGCACAAGCTCTTTCAGCGTGCCGCTGCCGGTGCGCACGACCTCGCGAGCCACCGCGTCTCCATCAATGACGGGAATACCCTTGGCGCGCAGATATCCGCTCGCGTAGCTTTTGCCGGAACCGGAACGGCCAGTGAGCGCTGCCACATAGAATTTTCTCACAAATCCACCACCTTAAAGCCCGCCGCACGAAGCAGGCGATTATAGACCGCAAGGCCGCCCTCGCGCGTGTCGGGACATCGCGCATATACGACCGAGGCGCCGAACCGGTCGAGCGCACGCAGCGACGCAAACAGTTCTCTCGCCTGCTGCTCCGGCTCTTCCTCAGGCCCGTATGCAACACTCGGTATCATAATTCTCTCCTGCTCTCCGTCGAAACAAAGCGCGTATGCGTCACCGCATCCACGTTCTTTCACATATTGAGCAAAGCGATCGAGCGTGCCTTTGACTATCACCACTTCGGCGCGTGGAGAGTAATGCTTATATTTCATGCCGGGCGACTCGGCTTTTTCGCCTTCCTGCAACTCGGAATCCACCGAGTGTGAGAGCTGCGCGTCGGGCAAGATTTTGAGAATTGCCGAGAGCGGTATTATGCCGGGTCTGAGGATTGTCGGGACCTCGCTGCAAAGCGTTATAACGGTGCTCTCCACCCCGACCTCACACATGCCTCCGTCGATAATCAGCGGTATCTTACCGTCGAGATCGTCGCGCACGTGGGCGGCGCACGTCGGGCTGGGACGCCCTGAGAGGTTGGCAGAGGGAGCTGCAAGAGGAAGCCCGGATTTTTCGATTATCGCGAGCGCGACGGGGTGGCTGGGCATCCTGATAGCGACATTATCAAGCCCGCACGTCACGACTTTGCTGATTTTATCCGATTTGGGAAGGATTATCGTGAGCGGCCCAGGCCAGAACTCGCGCGCGAGTGCATGCGCCTGCTGAGTTATTTCCTTCACGGCGGTTCGCATCATCTCGAGGCTGGACACGTGGACAATCAAAGGGTTGTCCTGCGGCCTCCCCTTGATTTTGTATATTTCAGCCACGGCCGAATCGGAAAACGCGCTCGCCGCAAGGCCGTATACCGTCTCGGTTGGAATTGCGACCACGCGCCCTTCCTTCAGGAGCGCCGCCGCTCTCTCCGTGCCGATTTCAAAATTGGACATGTCTATTTTTATTGTTTGCGTAATCATTGCACGCCTCTGCCCTACTGCTGTGACTTGAGCTTTTCGGCGCGATCGGCGGTCACAAGTGCGTCGATAAGCTCGTCCAAGTCTCCCGCCAGCAGCGCCTCAAGCCTGTAAAGCGTGAGACCGATTCTGTGGTCGGTGACTCGTCCCTGCGGAAAATTATAAGTTCTAATGCGCTCGCTACGGTCTCCCGTGCCAACCATTCCCTTGCGCGTTGCCGCAATCTCCGCACTCTGCTCGCGCTGTTTTTGTTCGAGCAGCCTTGAGCGCAATATCTTGAGCGCCCGATCCTTGTTTTTAAACTGACTGCGCTCGTCCTGACACTCGACCACCATTCCTGTCGGAAGATGGGTCACTCGAATGGCAGACGAGGTCTTGTTGACGTGCTGGCCGCCTGCCCCGCTCGAGCGAAAAGCATCTATCTGAAGCTCTTTGGGGTCGATTGCAAGCTCAACTTCCTCTGCCTCCGGCAGCACCGCAACGGTCACCGTTGATGTGTGTATGCGGCCTTGCGTCTCGGTTTCCGGCACGCGCTGTACTCGATGCACTCCGCTCTCGAACTTGAGGCGGCTGTATGCTCCCTCTCCCGCGATGAGAAAGCTTATTTCCTTGTATCCGCCAAGCTCGGTCTCGTTTGCGCCGAGGATTTCGCTCTTCCAACGTTTGGATTCGCCGTACATCGAATACATGCGGTAGAGAGATGCCGCAAAGAGCGCCGCTTCCTCACCACCCGCACCCCCGCGTATTTCAACTATTACGTTTTTGTCGTCATTGTCGTCGCGGGGAAGCAGCAGAAACTTCAGCTCCTCCTCAATGCGCTCTATCGCATCCTTTGAACTCTCGTATTCGAGTTGCGCCATATCTTTCAGCTCTCGGTCTCCTCCGCTGTCCTCGAGAAGTAGCTTTGCCTCGTCGTTATCCGCTTTTGCTTTGCAGTATTCGCGGTATTTGTCGATTATCGGTGTCAGATTTTTATATTCCCGCATCAGGTCGCGGTAGAGCGCGTTGTCTGACACAATTTCCGGCTCGAGCAGCTGTTCGTTTATCTCTTCGTATCGTTCTTCAACTTCTTTAAGCTTTTCTATCATCTGTTGACGGTTCCTCACAGTGTGCAATTTTTTTGATATTTTTTTCTATTTTGCCGCGTGGTACCATAACCTCGTGTCCGCAGCCTATGCAGCGGATTTTGAAGTCCATCCCGACCCTCAGCACCGCAAATTCACGACTGCCGCACGGGTGCGGTTTTTTCACGGTTATTGTGTCCCCAACTCTGACGTCCATCGATACCTCTACGCATTAAAATTATGGTAAATAGTATATCACAACTCGCGCAGGATTGTATACCCGGCGCGTGCAAAAACAACCGGCTGACTTTTGGTGCAAGTGAGCGTGAGTGAGCGCATATAGTTTATTACACAAAAAACCACGGTAAGGGGCCATAATATGTCGGAAAACGTATTCGAGGGAGCACTCGCGGACTCCGAAGAAAACAAAAGAAGACTCAGCTCTTTAAGCACGCTGCGCGAGGCGTGCGAACACAAAAATGTGCTCGAGCAGTATGCGGGAGCATTCGACCGTTCACGCTCTCTGATATTTCGTCTCGGGGATATAAAGGGCATCATGCCGTTCTGCGAGTGCGCGGCGGGAATCGAAGATCCGCGTGTGCGCGATATTTCAATTATTTCAAGGGTTGGGCGTGCAGTGTGCTTCATCATCACAGGATTCGAAGAGCGCGAGGGCAATACAGTGGCTCTGCTCTCACGGCGCGAGGTGCAGTCCGAATACTCACGCTCGACGCTCTCTCTGATCATGCCCGGCGACGTAATACGCTGCCGCGTCACTCACCTCGCGCCATTCGGAGCTTTTGTCGATGTCGGACGCGGCATCGCGGCGCTGCTTCCGGTCGACGCCATTTCGGTCTCGAGGATACCTCACCCCAACGAGCGTCTCTGCATCGGTGATGAGCTTCGCTGCGCAGTACGGTCGGTTGACGAGCGCGGTCGGCTTTCTCTCTCGCTCAAAGAGCTTCTCGGAAGCTGGACGGAAAACGCCACGCTTTTTGAACCCGGTGAGACGCGCGGCGGGATAATCCGTTCAGTGGAGAACTACGGCGTATTCGTCGAGCTGACGCCAAATTTGGCAGGTCTCGCCGAGCCGTTTCCCGAAGCGCGCGCCGGAAACTTCGCGAGTGTCTATATAAAAAGCATAATCCCCGAGAAGATGAAGATTAAGCTCGCTATTGTCGATCTGCCTGAGCCTGCATCACGTCCACGCGAACCGCTTCGTTATTTTTTTGAAGGGAATCACCTCGACCGATTTTGCTACTCCCCGCCTGAAAGCCTCCGTGTCGTTGAAACGGTCTTTGAATGACGCACGATTTGTGATAAAATACGTCAAACAGAACTTTCAAGGAGGCTGAGAGCCACGGATGGGACATTCACGGCGGGAGTGATACCCGGAGGACTTATTGAAAACTCGCAGATAAAGATACTCGTGTGCTACGTTGTAGGCGCGCTAAGGCAGCCTCTGTCCCATGACGGTTTGCTTGAAGCGCTGTCCGGCAGGGGCTATGCAAATTATTTTGAGTGTGCCAACGCGATTTCCGAGTTGATCGAGGCACATCACATCTCGCTCGACGAAGAGGGGCACTACATCACAACGGACAGCGGACGTGAGATAGCCTCGCTGCTCGCCGAAGACGTCGCGCTCACCGTTCGGGAGCGCGTTTTAGACTATGCAGATCACCTTGCCCGGCGCGAACAAAACAGCTCGAGCCATCGTGCGACAATCGAAAAGCTCCCGGTCGGATACAGGTTACGCTGCTCGGTGAGCGACCGCAACTGCGAGATTTTCGCACTGGAAGTACTCCTGCCCACCATGGCCGACGCGCACGACGCAAAAGAAATTTTTCTCGATGACGCAGAGGAGCTTGTGCGAATAAATCTCGAATGCCTTACGGGCGGGCAGCTGTAAACGAAATTTTCTCAAAAGACAAATCTCGAGGAATGGTATTGAACGGGGTCTCAGCAAACGCCACACACTGCCCGTTTGCACCTGAATGCACGTTCACAATCAAATAAAGAGGGAGCGCAGGCTTTGCTTGATAACCCGGGCAATGTCGCACTCCTTTTTTAGTTTCACTGAAAACTTTCGCCCTTTTTCTCCGTGCGCTGGCAAGCGATGTCTTGTTTTTTGGGGACGAACGTTTCGGCTGTCGCTTTGTTTGAAAGCTAATCGAAATTTAATATTGGAACTCAATTTATCCTTGATCACAACTGGACAACCAGATATTCCCTCTTTTGTGTTTATTGAAATAACCCGCTCCCGTTTTCTTTATTCGGGTGCCGTTATCTCTTTTTTCAAAAAGCTATAACTTATTGCCACTCACAAGATTTGTCTCTTCAAAAATTCAGTTTTTGAAAAATACACGGCGCGCTCGCGCGAGTTTCTTTATTCGCCGTTGAGAAACAAAAACACAAATCGCATGTTAAGTCGCTCTCTTGAGCGGCAGCGACTTTTAATATATAATACTAAAAACGCTCTCATCGGAGGTTGCACATGCCTGATACGGAAACAGAAAACAAAACGTCCTCAATTTCCTCTCCCGCAACAAGGGGAGATGTTGAGCAGCTTCTCTCGGAGATCAAACACTCCAAGAGCTCCGGGCGCAGCACGCGCATATCGCTCACGGGGTACAAAATTGCGCTTGTGCTGCTCATTGTCGTCGCTGTGCTTTCTGTGTGTGTCACTGCGCTGTTGCAACGCGACAGCTTCAATGGCAATTCCACAGGACACGCCTCTCTTGTAAGCCATGGCATCTCATACACCTCTGCGGATTTTGAGAACGCAGTGCTTCTTGAGGCGCGCGAGACGGCGTTGCTGGTCGTCTATGAACAGGACGTCAGCGTCGACACCACCCTTAAAAAAACCTTTGCGGACCTTCCCGTCTTTACAAAGACAAAAACCATGCGCTCGTTCGGTGTCGGAATCTATGCGATTGATCTCTCTGTGCTCACTTCGGCAAGCGTCAAGCTCAACGCGCTGTCATCGCTCGTGACGATCTCGATACCACGTCCGACGCTATATAAAGTAACCCCTGATTTTACCAAAACCCAATTCGAGGACACCGATCGCGGCTTGCTCGCATTCGGTGAAATAAAGCTTACGGCAGAACAAAAAAACGAGTTGCAGCTCGACATAATAGAGGAAATGACCAATTTGCTTTCCACCAAAACAAATGTCGATAAAGCAGAGAGGGCGGCACTCTCAAAATCCCGCGAGTTGTTTGGCCCACTTGTTCGCGGAGTCGCGCAGAACTGCTCAGTCGCTGTTTTGTTCGATGACTGAGGGAGTCATCTGTAATCTCTGTCCACGGCTGTGCGGCGCGCTTAGAACACCTACGAAGGGTGATGGCGTTTGTCACTGCGGGACAGTTCCGATCGTCGCGCGCGCCGCGGCTCACTTTGGTGAAGAGCCGTGCATAAGTGGGGTTCGCGGCTCGGGAACGGTGTTTTTCTCGGGTTGCTCGCTTCGCTGTGTCTTTTGTCAGAATTCAAAGATAAGCCGATTCCCATTCGGAAAATCAATCGAGGAAACGAACCTGCGCGACATTTTTGAGCGGCTCGAGCAACTCGGAGTTCACAATATCAATCTCGTGTCCCCTTCCCATTTTGCAAGCTCAATCTCCCGTGCTCTCGAAAAGCCGCTTTCAATCCCTGTAATTTGGAACTCAAGCGGCTACGACAACGTCGAGACTTTGCGCTCTCTTGAGGGGAAAATTCAGATATTTCTTCCTGATATGAAATATTCCGACAATGCGCTCGCGCTTTGTCTGTCGGGCGCGGGCGACTATTTTGAGTGTGCCAAAAAGGCAATTGCGGAGATGTTCCGCCAAACCGGAAGATATCGGCTGGACAGCGATGGAATCCTCTGTTCGGGACTTGTCGTGCGACATCTTGCTCTTCCCTCCCATATGCGAAACACACGTGGCGTGATCGATTGGTTTTCCTCGACGTTTCACGACGGCGATGCGATGTTCAGCCTAATGACACAGTACACGCCTCTTGGAGATCTTCGCGCGTTTCCCGAAATAGATCGCCCGCTCTCTCGCCGCGAATGCGCACTCCTTGAGCGCTGTCTTTTCAACTCGGGGATATCTGACGGTTTTATTCAAGAGCGGTGCTCTGCAGGATGTGAGCTGATTCCTGATTTCGACCTCACCGGTGTTTGACATTTTGCTTGTTAAAATAAATTTATCAACACTGTATTTAACATCTTGTGAACAGATAAAAGCACAAAACCTCAACAGCCAAAAATCTTAAGACTGTCAGCCAATTTGCGCGATGCGGTGCTTGATGCAATTCTCACATTCGCCAAGGAAAGCGAGCAACATGCCTCAAAAAATCGTCCTGTTCATTCACGGACACATGGGCAGTGTAAGGCAATTCGACACGCTTGTAAAGGCAATTAATTGCAGCGAGGCAGACGTGCGCTGTCTCGTGTTGCCAGGGCATGAGTGCGGGGTTGATGATTTCGTAAAAAGCAATCATTTCGAGTGGCAGCACAGCGTTGACGTCGCTCTCGATGAGCTGCGGCCTTTGTATAAAGAAATCTATATCATCGGGCACTCCATGGGAGGATTGCTTGCCATTCTGACAGCTGTGCACAATCCAAACGGCATTTTCGGTATCGTGGCGCTCGCGCTGCCGCTAAGACTCAAACTCACTCGCGAGGGTCTGCGCGTTCGCTTGGGCGCACTGCGGCCGCCTTTGGAAAGCGATGACGCGAACATCACCGCCGCAAGACATCTTTGCGGAATTCACGATGTCACTGCGCGCGACACGCTGCGGCTGATTCCCAACTCCATTGGGCTGTTACATCTGATGCATGGCACAGAGCGCGCTATGGGGCGGCTCTCCGTGCCTCTGGTTGTGATCAACTCATCGTCAGACGAGATAGTTTCTGTCCGCTCTTCGGGCATTGTCACTGCCCGTCTGCCATTTTCAAGACTGATAACTCTCGAAAAATCAACACACTTTTTGTATGATGAAGCCGAGGCCGCCGCTGTGGCGGCCACTGTAAACGCACTTCTTTCCGATGCCGTGCAATAGGGTTTGTAAAATCTGCCATTGGCAGTTTGATATTTAATATTGTGTGCTGAACAATCAGCCTACGTAGCTGCTTGCGGATGCTGTTGTGTTTTCCTGCTCTTCATGTGCAAGATTTTTTTCGTTTTGAGTCACAATATTTGCTCATATTCAAGATATGCTATCCCGTATCTTTGGGACACGAATAGACAAGCAATGAATGCCGGATGCAGACACTTGTGTTTTGCGGGTTTCGAAAACGCAACTCTCACTTAAAACACAACGCTGTTCGCAAACGATATTGTTACATAATCAATAAATACAACGCCGCGCGATTCACCTTACTTCATATTAATTAAGAAATAAACAAAAAGACCGACGATTGGAATCAATCAGCAAAACAGGAAAATTTCCGCACTGCTGTTTGAGTCCCGGCGTCGGTCATTGATTTTTTCAAGCATACATCGCTGCGGTTTTGCCAAAATCTTATGCTTTTGAGCGCACTGCACGGTTTAACGCCATCTCACACCTCGAGCGGATATGCTCGATATTTGGCAGTGAGCGCAAAGTCACCCGATCACTCAGCTTTTGGAGAGCTTGGGTCCGTCCTTTGTATCCTCAAGCGTCCAGCCCAGCTCAGCTATCTTGTCGCGCAACGCGTCTGCGGCCGCAAAATCTCTGTCCTTGCGCGCCTGCTGGCGCCTTTCGGCCATCTCGCGTATCTCGGAAGGGATTTCGTCCGTTTTTCTGTTGTACACAAGACCGAGCACTCCTGCGAGTTCGTCAAAAACGCTCGCCGCGTATAACAGAGACTCTCTGCTCTCTCCCTCGGCGCTGTTGATGTCTCGCGCGAGCTCAAAGAGCGCCGAAATACCATCTGCTGTGTTGAGATCGTCGTCCATTGCCGCAATAAACTGCTCGCGCCGAGCGTCGCACTGTCCCCGGAGCTTTTCTGATTTGCCGTCGGCGTTCTCTATCGCAAAATCGAGATTGTCCCGGCAGGTGTAAAGTCTCTCGAGCGACGAGACACACTGTTCAATGACATCCTCTCCGTAGTTGATGGGGCTACGATAATGCGCCGAAAGCATCAGGAATCGAATCGGCTCATAACCGTATTCGCTGCTTATTTCTCGCACTGTGAAAAAGTTACCCAACGACTTGCTCATCTTGCGATCATCGACGTTTATATAGCCATTGTGCATCCAATAGCGCGAGAACGAGACCCCGGTGCAGCACTCGCTCTGAGCTATCTCGTTTTCGTGGTGGGGGAAGATGAGATCCTGCCCTCCACAATGTATGTCAAGCGTGTCTCCGAGATAGCGGCGGCTCATCGCGGAGCACTCGATGTGCCAGCCGGGTCGGCCTTTGCCATAAGGGCTGTCCCAAAACGGCTCGCCGGGTTTTGCGGCTTTCCACAGCGCAAAATCCATAGGGTCTTCCTTAGTCTCACCAATTCCGATACGCGCGCCGGCTTCCAAATCCTCAAGCTGCTGGTGAGAAAGCTTGCCGTATTCGTCAAAACTAACCGTGCGAAAATAGACATCACCGTCAGGTGTGGCATATGCGTGGCCGTGCTCGACGAGATTGTTGATTATATCGAGAATTCCTTCGATGTTATCAGTGGCTCGGGGGTGAACGTCGGCGCGCATAATATTCATGCCGTCGGCATCCGTCCAATATTCAGCGATAAACCTCTCGGCGACCTCGGGAACAGTTATCCCCTCCTCGTTCGCCTTTTTTATGAGCTTATCGTCAATATCCGTGAAGTTCTGCACAAATTTGACACTGTATCCGCGATACCTAAGGTAGCGGCGCATCACGTCGAAAACACAGAGCGGGCGCGCATTTCCAATGTGGATAAAGTTGTAAACAGTCGGGCCGCAGGCGTAAATTTTGATCTCGTTGTCCCGTTGCGGGATGAGTTCCTCTTTTTTTCGCGTAAGTGTGTTGTAAACTAACATAAATACCCCTTTTTACTTAAATTCGCCGAACAGCGATTTGTTTTGAACTACGTAAACTATGCCGGAAAGCGCCGTTATCACAGCGAGTATCCACATTGCGACGTTAGAACACTGCGAGACGATCTCCACTGCTCTGCCACCAAGCTTCTCCGCAAAGAACATCGCTGCCTGCACGCCGACTATAATAATCATTGAGAGCGCCGTCTTTATCTTGCCCCATATGTTGGCAGCAATTATCTTGCCCTCACCGCTCGCGGCGAGCATCCGCACCGCAGAGACGACGTAGTCGCGCACCACTGCTATTATCGCAACTACCGGATGCGCCAATCCCAGCGCCGCAAGCCCGATGAACGCGCTGGTTACGAGAATCTTATCAGCCAGCGGATCCAGGAACTTTCCGAAAGTCGTGACAATGCCCTGCGAGCGCGCGATGCGACCGTCGAGCATGTCGGTAAGTGACGCGGCAGAAAAGATCAGGCAGGACCACAGCCAGTGATTATCAAACGGTATGAGCAGCGCTGCGATAAAAAAAGGCGTGAGTGCGGTTCGTGCAATCGTGAGCTTGTTTGGCAGATTCATAACATCACCGTTTCGCTAATTGGTTATTTTTATTCTTACTATTATAGAACAAATATACTGATTTGAAAAGCGGTTTCACCTTCAAAAAGCATATCCTATGTCACAGTGCGAGCCTCGCGAGCAGATCCTGTCCGTCGGCCGCCGTTATCACGACGCTGTATATCTCTCCCGGCATAAGATCGCTCTCGGCCGGAAGATAGACGCACGTATCAATCTCGGGTGCATCCGCATCTCCGCGACAGGCAAACATGCCGCACTCCTCGTCGAATCCGTCGCATATTACCTCAAAGACGGTGTCCACCTTTGAATCGAGTGCACGACTTAATATTGCGCTCTGTGCGCTCTCGAAACGCTCAACGCGGAGCTGTTTAATGTCATCTTCAATTTGCAAAGCCAGTTTTTCCGCCGGTGTTCCCTCTTCGCATGAAAAGGCAAAGCACCCCGCACGGTCGATGTGAGCACGAGAGAGAAACTCAAGCAGCTCTTCAAATTCAGCGTCGCTTTCGCCCGGAAATCCAACTATGAAAGATGACCTCAGCGTTATGTCCGGCATTGCAGCGCGGAGCTTATCAATCAGCTCGAGATATGTTTTGCCGTCTCCCTGACGTCCCATCCTGCGCAGCACATTGGGATTTGCGTGTTGAAGCGGTATATCGAGATATTTTGCGATTTTTTCCTCGCTTGCCATCGTCGCGATAAGCTCGTTTGTTATCCGCTCGGGGTATGCGTAGAGCACCCTTATTCGCCACAGGTCATCGATTGAGCACAGCTCTCTCAGCAGTGAGGGCAGAGTCTCCCCTGAAGATAAGTCAACACCATAAGAGGTCGTATCCTGCGCTATCACAATAAGTTCGCGCACTCCGCGCTCGGCAAGTGCGCGCGCCTCTGCGACTATCTCTGACGGCATACGTGAACGATAGTGCCCACGAATGGACGGTATCGCACAATAGGTGCAGTGATTGGAACAGCCCTCTGCGATCTTGATGTAGGCATAGTGCTGAGGCGTCGAAAGCGCCCGTTCTCCTGAAATTTCAAGACACTCAGGCGGGCCGAAGCGGGTAAATTTACGCGATTTAAGCGCACTCTCAACAGCCATCACTATGTCTTTGTTCGCCGCAAGCCCTATCACCGCGTCGGCCTCCGGAACAAGCTCGCACAGTTCGTCACGGTATCGCTCAGCAAGACATCCAGTGATGACGATCGCCTTTATATCCCCGCGCTGTTTGGCACGCACCATATCAAATATATTGTCTATGGCCTCTTTTTTGGCGCTCTCGATAAATCCGCATGTGTTTATCACGGCGCAGTCGGCGCTTTCAAGATTGCCTGTCACAAAATGACCCGCTTCAATGAGCGCGTTTGCCATTATTTCAGCATCAATTCGGTTTTTGTCACATCCGAGCGATATAAAATATATTCCTGCCATTGTCAGTATTCCCCGTCGTCAAAGTAGTCGTCCCGCGTGATGTCGTCCTCTTCAATATTCGAAAGCTCAGCCCTGATGACAGATGGAGAAAATCCTCGCCGCGCAAGCGATGCAAAAACCGCTTCCCGACCCTGCTTTCCCACAAGTTTACCCGAGTATTTCTTGTCTATCAGCGCCTTTATCCGCTCCATCTCGCTCTCTTTGTATGGATCAAGCACCTCTTCGATAATTTGCTTGTCAATACCCTTTTCGCGCAGCTTTGCGGCGGCAGCGCGCACACTTGAGCCGCGGCGCTCAACCAGCTCTGCCGCGTACCTGCTCGCAAAGCGCCCGTCGTCCAACAGCCCGAGCTCCCCCACTTTCTCGACGGCCAACTGTGCTGTGTGGGGATCGAATTTGCGTTCAAGCTTCATCTGCAATTCATGTACAGAATGATCGCGCAACGCCAACAAATCAAATGCCTTATTCTTGGCGCTCTGGTAATCGCTCGCCGCGCGCAGTTGCATCAAACTTTCGTTGCCCAGCTCGCAGCCAACACGAATTCGATGCCGCGAGAGCGTTTCGTCATCGATCGAAAATAAAAATTCGCCATCGCAAAAAAGGGCATATCTGCCCTTTTTTGTCTCTTTAATCTCAGTTATTCGGACAGAACTCACTCGTCCTCGACCTCCACGTCAAGTTCTTCTGTTGACGAAATGATCGCCGTTTTTGCTTTGACAGCCTCTTTGGCCGACGGCTTCATTTTCAGAGTGGCAAGTTTGTCGGCACTTTCGCGAACCTGCTTTTCGATTCCGTCTGAAAACTCGGGGTTGTCCTCAAGATATTTTTTGACGTTGTCTCTCCCCTGCCCAAGCCGCAATTCGCCACAGTTAAACCACGCGCCCGATTTCTGTATAATGTCGAGCTTGACCGCGAGATCAAGCAGTTCTCCGGCCTTGGAAATTCCACGGCCATACATGATGTCGAACTCACCTTCCTTGAACGGAGGCGACACCTTGTTTTTAACGACCTTCGCGCGGGTACGGTTGCCAACCATCTCATTGCCGACCTTGATGGTCTCAATGCGCCGCACGTCGAGACGCACCGAAGCGTAAAACTTAAGCGCACGACCGCCCGGAGTAACCTCAGGATTTCCGTAAGTCACACCTATCTTTTCGCGCAGCTGGTTGATGAAGATGCAGATGGTGTTGGACTTGCTCACAACACTCGTGAGCTTGCGCAGCGCCTGTGACATCAGCCTTGCCTGTGTTCCGACGTGGCTGTCCCCCATCTCTCCCTCAATCTCGGCGCGGGTGACCATTGCGGCCACCGAATCGATGACAATCACGTCGATTGCGCCCGAGCGCACAAGAGCCTCGCATATCTCGAGCGCCTGCTCGCCTGTGTCAGGCTGAGAGACAAGCAGTTCGTCTATATTGACGCCGAGAGCACGCGCATAAACAGGATCGAGCGCATGTTCGACATCGATAAACGCCGCCTCTCCGCCTGCCTTTTGAGCCTCCGCGACCGAGTGAAGCGCAACGGTCGTTTTGCCCGAGCTTTCCGGTCCGAATATCTCTATGATTCTCCCGCGCGGAAGCCCACCGACTCCGAGCGCTATATCGAGAGACAGTGACCCTGTCGATATGCTCTCGATGTTCATCGAGACCTTCTGCCCGAGCTTCATCACCGCTCCCTTGCCAAACTGCTTTTCTATCTGTGCGAGCGCGGTTTCGAGCGCCTTTTGTTTGTCCGCCATTTGTTACCTCTCGTTTCGCGTCGAAGACGCTTGGATTAAAAAGAACTATTGTTCTGTATGATGTAAATTATACGACATCCGAATAAAAAGAGCAACAGAACTTTTATGCCGGCTGAAAATGGTGCTGCCCATATCAAATTTTACCTGGAAGGCCGCTGAAAACTTCCATTTGTGCGAGAAATTTCAGAGTCCTGACGGCACTCAAAATTAGGTTATGTCATAAACATCCGCGCCACTGCCGCAATCCGAATTATATCATAATAACACTTTTATTGAAACCGAAATGACTGATTAAAATGTCAAAAGCCATCTGTTTCAAGCTTTTGCTCCCGGCAACTTGTATGTGTAATTTTTGCTTAAAACAAGCAAAAACAACACGCTGTTCGGATTGGCCGGCGTTTTGAGGTTTTGTGTGCCTTGCACCAAAAAATTTACACTTTTAAATGCCGGTCCCTGTGCAATCTGAAGCACAATGCTGCCGGCAAACCGCGGCATTGTGCAGTGACGTCATGGGGCTGCGTGTTTCAACTGCGTGTGCACACTTGCACCGCAACGTCCATCCTCAAACGATTTTTCTCAGGAGATCTTATGTGACATCGGGCATATCACAACAGATCACCGATTTGCGTCCAATTCTGTCGTGTAGTTCGCAATCGTAAACCCTACGTCACGTTTCTGATCCTTGCTCAAAATTCGTACGTTTTTATGCGAGCGCTTTCACAACACGCAGCAATCCGAAGACGTCGCGCAGTATCTCAATGTCGCGATAACCTCCTGCTCGGAGAAGCTCTGCAACTGCCTCGGTCTGCGTCGCTCCCGTTTCGAAGAAAAGCGCGCCTTCGCTTTTGAGCGTCCGCTTATAGTACAGCACAATATGACGAAAAAACTCAAGACCGTCCGCGCCACCGACAAAGGCCTCGCGCGGTTCGCGCTCAAGTTCGGGATTGTCGTCATATTCGCAGGCAAGCAGATAGGGCGGGTTACAGGTGATGCAGTCGAGCGATGAATCGGCAAGCCTTTGGTCGAGCTCAAACACATCTGCCTCTATGACATCTATCCCGCTCGCAAGCTCCGATACGTTGTGTTTCAGAAAGGTCATCGCATCGCAGGACAACTCCGCCGCCGCAACGGTGCACGAGGGCACGGCGCGCGCAATTGCTATCGCGATGCAGCCGCTCCCGGAGCAGAGATCAAGCGCTGCGAGGGAATCACTCCGTGGTCGGGATTGCAGAAAATCAATCGCTTTTTCGGCAAGAAGCTCAGTTTCTGGTCTCGGTATCAGCACGCCCTCGCCAATTTTCAGCTCAAAATCGAGAAACGGCCAGGTGCCTGCGATATATTGCAGCGGCTCACCGCCTATTCTTCGATCAAGCAGCACTTCGAGTCGTTCGGACGCACCTTCGGGCGCAGCGTCGTCTGGGCGCGTCAGCTCGAGAAAGCGCGCGCCCGTCGCGAGCTCAAAGATTACCGACAGCTCGTTTGCATTGAGCAACCCCGCACTTTCAAGCGCGTGATTTGCGCGGACAAAAAGCTTGCGGAAACTCACCATTTTGCCTTATTCTCGTCGTCAGGCAGCACCGCGACCAGCGACGCTATCGCAATTTCAATCTGATCATCCGACGGTTCAAACGCCGTGAGGCGCTGTATCCACTTTCCGGGAGCAGACAGCATGCGGGAGAGCAGATTGTCGTGCGAACCGGCATATTGAATGATTTCGTGAGATATCCCCATTATCAGCGGCAAAAGCAATATCTTTAACCCGACCCTTGCGAGCGTGCTTCCCCAGGGTACAAAAGAGAATATAAGTATGCTTATGATGAGCACTATAAACAAAAAGCTAGTTCCGCAACGGGGGTGAAAACGAGAGTATTTTCTGACATTCCCGACAGTAAGCTCACTTCTGTGCTCGTAACATGCTATCGTCTTGTGCTCTGCTCCGTGATATTCAAACACGCGGCGCACGTCGGAAATCCGCGTCACGGCAAAAAGATATCCCACGAAAATCACTATTTTGAGCACGCCCTCAATGAGCGATTTGTATCCGTCAATTTGAAAGAATCTGGACAGGATTCCCGTCAGCACTGTGGGTAGCAGGACGAAAAGTCCTATGGATAACAACCCGCCGAGAACGCCACCCGCAACGCCCAGCCACGAGGTTTTTTTCTCTTCGGCTGCGGAGTCGGACTCGCCGACCGTTTCGTCTGAAACGGAATCAGCTTTGGTGTTCGATCTGTTCGTTTCAGTTGCAGCCGCAGCATCTGTTATGTGCGCCGCGCCCTCTTCGGTTTTTTTCTCCTCCGGAAACGCGTAATCAGCGGCCTTCATCAGGTGCTTATACCCCTGTGCGAGACTGATGACCATCGCAACCGCCCCGCGCAGAATCGGAATATTGCCAACAGGGTTTTTCTTTGTTGCGGTAAGCTCGGTGTGAATTGATCCATCGGGCAAACGCACGGCAAGACAGGTCTGCTCGGGTCCGCGCATGGCGATTCCCTCGATTACAGCCTGCCCTCCAATCTTTGTTTTAAATACTTCCTTTTGCATTTATGCTCCTTAAAATATGTCTGTAAATTTTAGATTTACTACCTCTCGGCGAATCACAGCTCTCTGAATTATCGATGTTAGCAGGTCGCTGTTCGTAAATTGCTATTTGTATAACAATTTCTATATATTACTGTCTGTTGCGAGTTGTGCGTCCGTCTTGTCAGTCTCTGGGTCAGCCTTTGTCTGTGGGTCCGTCTTTGTCTGTGGGTCAGCCTTTGTCTGTGGGTCAGCCTTTGTCTGTGGATCAGCCTTTGTCTGCGGGTCCGTCTTTGTCTGCGGGTCAGCCTTTGTCTGCGGGTCAGCCTTTGTCTGCGGGTCAGCCTTTGTCTGTGGGTCAGCCTTTGTCTGTGGGTCAGCCTTTGTCTGTGGGTCAGCCTTTGTCTGTGGGTCAGCCTTTGTCTGCGGGTCCGTCTTTGTCTGTGGGTCAGCCTTTGTCTGTGGGTCAGCCTTTGTCTGTGGGTCAGCCTTTGTCTGCGTGGCATCCGCGTCGGCGATACCTCCGGCGGCATCCTGAGGGACATCCTCGCGCAGCTCACTCCATATCGGCAAACGGACGATGACCGTCGTACCCTTTCCGAGCGCGCTTTGAAATTCCAATTCGCCTCCGTGCAGGTTGATTATCTCCTTGACGACCGCAAGCCCGATTCCCGAGCCCGTGAGCGAGTTACTAGCTTTGTAGAAGCGCGAGGATATCATCGAAAGCTCCTGTTCGGGTATGCCGAGACCCGTATCAGTTGTCGAGACGCTCACACACTTTTCGTCGAGTTCGACCTTAACCTCAATCACGTCTCCCGACACCGAGTATTTTATCGCATTGTCAAAGATGTTGGCAAACACCTGTTTGAGCCGATTTTTATCTCCGTCCACAATTATCGGCCCATCCGGAAGTTCAAGCGTGATTCGCATGTTCATGCGCGTGACGCGCTGTTCAACCGTTTGAACAGCTTGGAATATCTCTGCCGAAAAATCAAACGGTTCACGCAAAAGCGATATCCGTGCGGAGCGTAGCCGTGAAAAGTCGAGCAAATCCTCGACAAGCACCGACAGCCGTTCGGTCTCGCTTATCACTATATTCATACCCTTGTCGAAAATTTGCGAGTCGGTTTTTCCGATCGCGGACAGCGTCTCGCCCCAGCCTTTAATCGAGGTGAGCGGTGTCCGCAGCTCGTGCGATACACTTGAAATGAAGTCGTTCTTCATTCGGTCAGCGTCACCGAGGCCTGCGGCCATGTCGTTTATTATATCGCAGAGCGCACCTATCTCGTCGTTATATTTATTCTCAATGCGAACTCCAAAGTCACCGTTGGCTATCTGACCCGCCGTCACACCGATCTCGTTAATCGGAATCACTATTGAGCGTATAAAATAAACTCCCGAAAAAACGACAAAGGAAATTATCAACAGGCAGACGAATATCACGAGCTGCGCATATCGCAAAAGCTGTCTGTCAACGAGACGCAGCGAGCTGACAAATCGCATCGCCTGGACATCTCCAATCGGGTTTGCCAGCAATTGAGTCACGGCAATCACATGCTCACCGTTTGCCGAGCGCCCGATGAATGATCCGAGACCGCCCGCGTTCTGCGAGGCGGAGGTGTAGTCATCTGTCGGCTCATCAGAGTTGTAGGCAAAGCCGCTTGAAGTCGCTATCACGCGTCCCGTGTCATCAATTATCATAAACTCGAGCTTGTTTTTCTCGTCGAAATCCTCCACGAGGCATCTCACCGCCGACACTCTCTCGGGTGTCGGCATGTTTGAGGACGGCAACAGCTTCATCGTCGAGCTGATTCGGTATTCGAGCGCCTGTCGCACAAGAGAATAGTAGTTTTGTCGCAACGCCAGCATGACTGCCACCGACGCCGAAATCAGTATCACTATCGTCGTGAGCAGGCTGACCGCAACCCAACGCCGAGTTATTCCGGAGCCTTTGATTGTGATGCCGTATTTGTTCATTGTGCTCCTTTGTCACGCGTTCCAGCGGTATCCGTAACCCCAGACAGTGGCGATGTGACGGGGGTTATTGGCCTCGTCCTCAACTTTAATGCGCAACCGGCAGATGTTAACGTCCACTATCTTGATATCACCATAATAGCTCTTGCCCCATACCGCCTTGAGAATGCGGTCGCGATCGAGTGCGACGCCGGGATTGTCAAAAAACAGCTCCATTATCTGATACTCAACCTGTGTGAGATCGAGCGGCTTATCGTTTTTTGTCAGCGTGCGTGAACTTGTGTCGAGCACAAACTCACCGCTATGCAGTTGTTTTCCCTCGCGGATACTGAGTGCCCCTCCCGTCGTGCGGCGGTATACCGCGTCAACTCGTGCGACAAGCTCCTTGGTACTGAACGGTTTGGTCACATAATCGTCCGCACCTACGGCAAACCCGTCTATCTTGTCCTGCTCCTGTGTTCTCGCCGTGAGCATAATTATTCCGATTTTAGGATTGTCACGACGCATCAGTTCGCACAGCGCAAGTCCACTCATGCCCGGAAGCATGATATCGAGCACCGCGACGCAAAAGCTGCCCGGATCTTGGTTGTACACCTCAACAGCGCGCTCGGCGCTCTCAACTCCGGCCACCTCGTATCCCGAGAGCTCGAGATTGAGCGCGACCACATCACGTATCGCGTATTCGTCCTCCACCACGAGCACCTTTTTGGTATCCATTATGATATACCTCCTGTGAATCGGAGCCGCAGCCCCAATAGTGACGCGCTTTAAAGCGCTGCAAAGTGCTGCTTTACAAACTCAAAATCCTCGGGAGCGCACACTCCCTTGATGTAGTAGCGATAAGAACCGGAACGTGAGAGCAGCTCATAACCTTCAGCGAGATACGTCGAAGCGTCCTCACCGATCTCGAGAATTTTTATTGAAAGCAGATTGATTCCCAGTTTCTCGTCACGGATGAAAAACAATCTCGGAGACTGTGCGTCCCGCTTCACGGTTGAACTGTGCAGCCACTTGTCCGGCAGCTTGAGCAGTATACCGTAGCTCTTGTCAACAAGCGTCGCGCCGTCATAGATTATCTCGCCGCTGTTCACCGTGTACCAATAGGTCCACCGCTCGGGAGCGTAAATTCCTTCAAACGGGGGTGCCTGAGAGGGTACAAACACCGCATCGGCGTCAAATGCCGCGAGGCAATTGAGCGAATCGTCGGGGCGTCGGGACAGCTCGAAGATATCATAGCCCTCTTCGAGTTTCACCGCCGCAAGGCGCCCGTTTGTCGCCGTGAAAATCTCGGTTGCCTTTTCGCTGTCCGAGAGTATTTCGTCCACGAAAACGGCGCGCTGTCCGTCGGCCAGCTTGCCGGCGGTTATGCTTGCCGAGCTGAGCATCTGTGCGTTCAGCCTGCATTCACCCATCAGCGCAAACGTCCCTTTGACATTGTCGACGAACTTCAGTCGGAACGGTTCGTATGCGCTGCCCGGGGTAAGATAGCAAAACTCATTGTAACCGTCGGAGTCTAAATCATATACGAGAATGTCAGAGCACGCCTCTTCAAAGCCAAGGCTCAACTCACCGTTTTCGAAGTGATAGGCGGCAAGCTGATGCTCCCGCGAGTTTATTGAAGACCACTCAACGAGCAAAAACCTGCCTGTGCTGCTCTCAAGCCTGATCACGCTTATCGACTCGACGTCGGTTCCGGCGCCCTCAATGCTACTCGCCATTGTCCAGATGCCGTCCTCTTTTTTCAGCACGGCGAGCCGAGCGTAACCGCCCTCGCTCGGAACGCAATAGAATATGACGGCCTCGCTGATGTCGTCAGCGTCGAGATCGACAAACTGTATCGGCGAACGTCGCTCGCCCGATGTCGGAAACTTAAGAACTGTCTTTTCGGGTACTGCGCTGTCGATTGCTAAAATCACCGCACTTTGGTCAACGGTCAGTGCGGGCGCGACAAGCAGCTCCTCAACAGACGTTATCCTTGAGGAGCAGCCCGAGAATAATATTGCGAACGCGGCGGCGAACGCCACGGCATATTTCTTTTTCATGGATTAGACACTCTCCGCTGACTTGAAGCTTACCTGTGCTTGAAGCTTACCTATGTTTGATATAATATATACTTTTTAAGCATTAGTCAAACACTGTTGACATCGACGGTGAATTTTGCGACAATAGACGACGTTAGGAATAATACAGCGGCGAAAGGTCGAAAAAAGATGGCTCTCGAGAAAAAGAGCACGTTACAGGAACGCAGTTGGATAATGTACGACTGGGCAAACTCGGTGTACGCCACGATTATAATGGCCGCCGTCCTGCCCACATATTTTGCGGCGATGCATGAAAACGCAGATGCCTGGTGGGGCTGGGGAACCTCTATTGCGACGTTTGCAATCGCGATTCTGGCACCTATCCTCGGGGCAATTGCCGACTACAAGGGCATGAAAAAGAAGCTGTTTTCTTTTTTCTTGATTCTCGGCGTCGTCTTCACCTCGGCGATAGCGTTCACAGACAGATGGGAGTTTATGCTGATCGGCTACATGATCAGCTATATCGGTTTCTCCGGTTCCTGCCTGTTTTATGACAGTTTTCTAACCGACGTCACCACCCCGGCGCGCATGGACGATGTCTCCGCAAAGGGCTACGCGATGGGCTACATCGGAGGAAGCACAATACCGTTCATTCTCTCGATAGTGCTCATCTTTGTCATGAAAGACAACAACGCGCTCGCTGTCAAACTCTCCATCGTGCTGACATCGGTATGGTGGGCGCTCTTCTCAATTCCATTTCTTAAAAACTGCAAGCAGCAGCATTCAATCGGCGAGATTCCAAAAGACTTTGTAAAGCAGTCCTTCCTCAATGTTGGCAGAACGTTCCGCTCCATTGTATCCAACAAAGCTCTGTTTTTCTTCATTCTCGCCTATTTCTTCTATATCGACGGCGTGGGCACGGTCATACACCTCTCCACTGCCTATGGCACGACGCTCGGTCTCTCAACAGTCAGCATGATACTCGCGCTGCTCGTGACCCAGCTCGTCGCCGCTCCCTGCTCGGTGCTTTTTGCAAAGTTTTCCGACAAACTCGGATCGATTAAAATGCTCGGCGTCGCCATCGGGGTCTACTTCGTCATCTGCGGTGTGGGCTTCTATATGGGGTGGTCGATTGAACCGACTCAGAACATAAGCGAAGCCGCATTCACCGAGGCATACACCTCAGTTGTTCCCGAAGCGACAGACGATAAATCGGAATATTATGACACATTCCTCTCGGCGCGCAACAAAATAAGCAGCTCCAGCCGCACCGAAAACGTCCTTGCGGTCATACAGGAATCCGAGGAGCTGGACGAGGCGACCAAGGCCTCACTCAAGACGAAGCTCACTCCGGTGCTGGACGACATAACCGCAACCGGCGCACACGACGCGGCGCTCAAGGTTTCCAACACGCTCTTCTGGATTATGGCCATCCTCGTGGGCACATGTCAAGGCGGAATACAGGCGCTCTCCCGCTCTTATTTTGGCAAGCTCGTGCCGCCTGAAAAATCTAACGAGTACTTCGGGTTTTTCGATATCTTCGGCAAGTTCGCCGCCGTTATAGGCCCGGCGCTCTACGCTCTCGTGCGCACGATCACAGGCAGCGCGGCGCTCGGAATACTCGGGCTGATGGTGCTCTTCGCAATCGGCGGTCTGATGTTGTTCCTCGGACGCAAGCATTTTAAAGCCGCTGAATTTGAGAGAGCAGCTATGGCGACGGAGGTATAACGATGTTTTCATTATTTCTATTTCTGGCAATTCTGATTTACGGCGTTGAGACCACCAAAAAGCTCATTGAACACGGCATGCCGTTTGGCACTGTGCAGTGGGCGCTCGCAGCGCTTGTTGTGGCGATGTTCATCAGCGAAATTTTCCTCGGGATA
This sequence comes from Oscillospiraceae bacterium, assembly GCA_036645935.1. Taxonomy (GTDB): domain Bacteria; phylum Bacillota; class Clostridia; order Oscillospirales; family Ruminococcaceae; genus JAUNBN01. The sequence continues at coordinate 79,179 of JAVXNE010000005.1, forward strand.
AAGCTCATCAAACAGCAAAAGATTAACAAGGCTGAGCGCAAAGTCTATCTTGAGGAGCAAAAGGCGATTGAGTCGCGTCGCCGTCGCGAGTTTTTCATGGACGATTTCAGTAACGAGACTTGTGATGATTCATGCGATTCCACACACACCGAATCCGCTGATGCCGAAGTTATCTGCGAATCGGTGTCAGAAACTTCCGACAACATGGATAGCGTCCGAGGCGGAATTGATATTTCCGAAGCTGTCGACGTGCCTCTCTCGGAAATTAAGCCCGCTGATGCGGACAACGAGGCCGCGTCTCCACTGTCTGAGTCTCCGCTGTCTGAGTCTTCGATTTCCCCTTTGTCAAAAAAGTATGACGCATAAGTTTTTCTGAATAAACGCCCTCCCTGCGGGAAAAATATCCTCGCAAGGGAGGGTTTTAAAATGAGTAACAAGCACAAAAATGCCGCACAAAACAGACACAGCACACCCTGGCAGGGTGAGCGCGGTCCGCTCACGCAAACCGAACCTGAGGTGGCTCCCGCGGGCAGCCTCGTCACGCAGGAAGAGGTAATCCGGAATGAGGCGGGCGTCGAAGATGTGCATCGCCTGCGCGAGTGGGATATTGAAAACCATCTTTAATCAAAAATCGCACGCGAAAAGACATGTAAATATGTTGGATTCATTTCCTGACAGCAAAACGCGCGCTATCTTCCGTCCCGTATTTTTTCGGTAGCTGCACGCGACACATCTCACAGCCCAACCCTGTGGCATATCACCCGAGAATTGTCGCGCGGACTTCAGCACAGGGCAGCAATTGCCCGCACTGTCTTTGCCGATTGAGGAAAACAGCCACGTTAACCGATGTCTATTCGCACCATCGCACCCGTGCGCATTGCAACTGTCGGGCGTTCCTCGGTTTCGATTTCTGTCCACGCCTCATCTCACAACAGATTTTGAGGGCAATCTTTTTTCTTTATCATTAACTTAAAAGACGCAATAAAAGTCATCGTGCCAAATGCGCGATGACTTTTATTGCGTCTTATTTCAAGTTTAAGACAGTTATGATTTTAACTGTAGCGAATAGTTTTAAGACATGTCGGCACGTCAATTGAAGTGTGTTTCTCATGAACGGTTTGCCCAAACGCCGCCATTGAATATCCGCCAAATAACGCTTTTAAATTCCACGATGTGCACTTAAAATTCCGCCCATCTGCAAAGTCTCCGCACTCGGCGAGCGTTGATTGCCACTTATATTTCAAGAGCACATGGCTGTGTCTTTGAAAATTGAGGCTTCCTGCGCAACGCCGCAAAAAAACTGTTCGTGGACAGTCTAAAAACGGATTGGCGCCCAATAACAGCTGTTTTGCATTGCAGACATTATTTGTAGAGTATCAACGCCATGAATTCGAGTGTGCTGTCCCCGACATTCTTAATAGCGTGTCCCTCTCCGTCGTCGGTGAATGTCACATCTCCCTTTTGCAACGTCGTTGTCACGCCGTTGTCGTCATATTCCGCGTTTCCTTTAAGTATATAGTAAGCCTCGGTGTCACCGATATGCTCGTGAAATCCAATTGAGCAGCCCGGCTCAAGCTTCATGTGGGCGTAAAGCCTTCCCTTGCCGTTCAGCTCGCCCTCACCGCAAAGAACGTTTTCCTGTATTGTTCTGCCCACTCCGCCGCGCACACTCTCGCGCAGATCTATCTTTCGATCGTCATTTCGTCTGATCATGTTGGTTTCTCCTTGATATTCAGTTGCCTTTGTTCCGATATTATGATATTCAAGGCTTGCTGTCAACCAAAATGTTGATTACTTACACGGGATAACTTATAATAATGAAACAGTTGAATTTTGAGAAAGCAGAGGTTATCGCTTATGTTTTGCACGAGAAAAGTTGCTGTCGACACCTTTTATGTCGGCGCAAGCGACCGCCGACTCGAGCGCTTTGAAAATCTGTTTCCGATACCCCGTGGGGTGTCATATAACTCCTACGTTATCCTTGACGACAAAACCGCACTGCTCGACACCGTCGACCCGTCGGTCTCTGCACAGTTTTGGGAAAATGTCACACATATACTTGGCGGCCGCGCGCTCGATTATCTCTTTATCAACCACATGGAACCCGACCACTGCTCTGTGTTGGACGAGGCTCTTCGGCGCTATCCCGAATTAAAGCTCGTCGGAAACCGCAAGACCTTTACTATGGTCTCTCAGTTTTTCGGGATTGATGTGTCTTCCCGTGCAGTCGAGGTTGTTGAGGGCGACGAGCTGTCGCTCGGTTCCCACACTTTGAATTTTATCACGGCGCCGATGGTGCACTGGCCAGAGGTCATGTTTACCTATGATCAGAAATCAAAAGCGCTTTTCAGCGCCGATGCGTTCGGCACGTTTGGGGCGCTCTGCGGAAACATCTTTGACGACGAGCTGGATTTTGACCGCGATTGGCTTCCTGACGCACGTAGGTATTACTCAAATATCGTCGGAAAATACGGTGTTCAGGTGCAGTCGGCGCTCGCGAAATCGGCACCGCTCGACATAGCGCTCATCTGCCCTCTTCACGGCCCTGTCTGGAGAGGCAACATTGCGTATATCCTTGATAAGTACAGGCTCTGGAGCAGTTGGGCTCCAGAGGACAAGGGCGTGGTTGTCGCATACGGTTCGATGTACGGCCACACCAAAAGCGTTGCGGACGCGCTCGCGGCTCTGCTCGCCGACCGTGGCGTAAAAAACATTGCGGTGCACGACGTCTCAGCAACCGACGTGTCTTACGTCATCTCCGACCTCTTCCGCTTCAGCCATGCGGTGTTTGCATCTGTCACTTACAACTCCGCGCTCTATCCCAAAATGGAGACGCTGTTTGTCGATATGAAAGCTCTGGGGATAAAAGGCCGCACTGTCGCTCTCATTGAAAACGGCACGTGGGCTGCCGCCGCGGCGAAAAACATGAATAACATTCTCTCCGAGATGAAAGATATGACTGTTTTGGACGGTGGATTCTCGATAAAGTCCGCAAAACTTGATGACGGCAACGGAGAGCTTGCGGCGCTTGCAGACAGTGTCGCCGCTTCGCTGTAAAATAATGACGAATCGCCCGTTTGCGATTCGCAAATTAAATCCACCAGAGGGCAATGACATGGGCAAGACAAAAATCGCAATACTGGGCACAGGCTTCATATCCGCCGTGCACATCGAAAGCATTACAAGATTTGTTCAGGACGCCGAGGTGGTTGCGGTGTGCGGCAGGAATGCAGAACACGCGAGTGCCCTCGCCGAGCGCTTTGGAATCAATTCAGTTTACATTGATATCGACGAGCTGCTGCGCGAGAGTGATGCGGAGATAATAGATATCTGCCTTCCAAACAACCTGCACCGCGATGCCTGCGTCAAGTCCGCAAACGCGGGGCGCCATGTTATCGTCGAAAAGCCAATTGCGATGACGCTCGAGCAGGCCGACGAGATGATAAGCACATGCGAAAACAACGGCGTGCTTCTGATGTACGCCGAGGAGCTGTGCTTTACGCCAAAATACGAGCGCGTGCGCGAGCTTGTTTCACGTGGGGCTGTGGGCGAAGTCTATATGCTCAAACAGACCGAAAAACACAGCGGCCCGCACAGCGCGTGGTTTTATGACAAGACACTCGCGGGCGGCGGGGTGATGATGGACATGGGCTGCCACTCGATCGCGTGGTGTCGCCATATAAATGGCAACAACCCAATTAAAACAGTGTATGCCGACATGAAAACTGTCTGCCACGGCGATATAACCGACTGTGAGGACAGCACTGTTGCGATTGTCGAATTTGAAAACGGGGTCACCGCCGTCGTCGAAAACAGTTGGGCAAGACTTGGCGGCATGGACGACAGAATCGAAGTATACGGCAGCAAGGGAGTCTCGTTCGCCGACATCTTTCGCGGCAACTCCTCGCTTACCTACAGCGAGGAGGGCTATGATTATGCAAGCGAAAAATCCGGATCAACTCAAGGCTGGACATTCACGGTGTATGAGGAGGCATTCAATCACGGTTACCCGCAGGAGCTGTCACACTTTGTCGATTGTGTGAGAAACGGCACGCGCCCGATTATGTCGGGCGAGGACGGCCGGGATATCCTCGAAGTCATCTACGCCGCCTATGAGAGCGCGCGATGCGGCCAAAAGGTCTCGCTGCCATTCAGTGCGGTGGTCGATTTTCCCATGCAGCTCTGGAAAAAATAATTTGACCTGAAGGTGACGTCTGAATCTCACAAAATCGAAGGCATATGAGGAACGCCCAGAGACCATCGCCTTCAAAAGATTCTCCGTTGCACTAGGAATAACATGAAAGGCACTCTCGGAATGACAAAACGGAAACACGCGGGGTGATTGGCTTCACCGCACGCTGCCATTTCAAATGACGCGTTCCGATCTCTTTTTCTTGTGCCATATCTCGGCCGCAACGCAACTTAAGACGGCAGCAAAGCTCAGCGCCGCCCCAATATTTCGGTTATCTGTTTTAGGTTTTTATTATAAGATCTTTCGCTTGCTCTCCCGCATTTTCCAATTGGCGAGCGCGGATATATAATAAAAGGTGACACCGAAGCACGCTTGCCTGTTTTGAAATTCTCGCGGCTGTCTGCGTTCGGAGAATTCTTTGACTGCTGACTGTCCATCATATTGTGAGCAACGTTTAACAACATTTTAAACCCGTTGCGCAATTTCAATTTCGGTGTCATTGGGGTTTTCCTATACCTATCGCTTTATTGAAACATCAGCTTCTTGAACCGAATTGTAAAAGAGACGGATTTTGCTCTTGTGAAAACCGGGCGTCTGCCCGGTTTTCTTTTGAGTGAAAATCCGTCTCTTGTTTTGCGGTAATTTTTTGTCCAGGATTTCTCTGATTCACATCTCTCCGAGAAACGCCGTGCCAATTATGCCGGCGTCATTTCCGAGTGACGCCTTCAAAATCAAAGGCACTCCGAGCACCTCGGGGGCATAGATCATGTCCCGCACTTGTTTGCGCAGCGGCCCAAAGAGATATTCCCCCTCGTTGCAGATTCCACCACCCAGTATAACTGCCTCCGGGCGCAGCAGCGTGATGAGATTGCTCACGCCGACAGCGAGATAGTGAATGTACTGTTTTACAATCGCAATGCCCGTCTGATCTCCCTGTTTTGCGGCGTTGAACGCGGTGCGTCCGCTCACATTTGCAGTCTCCCCGCCGCACAGCTCCCACATAGCGGATGTTGGATTTGCGCGCATCACTTCGATTGTCTCGCGAATGAGCGCCGTCACCGAGGCGTAAGCCTCAAGACACCCCAGTCTTCCGCACGTGCACTTCTCCCCGTCGGCGACAATCGTCACGTGACCCGGCTCACAACCGTAATAGAGCTTGCGGTCTATAATCAAGCCGCCGCCGACTCCTGTTCCGAGAGTCAGCATTATGCACTTGTCGAATTTCTTTGCAATCCCCGCGACCGATTCACCGTAAGTTGCGCTGTCCGCGTCGTTTGCAAGATACACGGGGATATCCCAACTCTTTTTGAATTCACCTATCACGTCTCGATCGCGCCATGAGAGATTGTTCGCGTAAGCGACTCGCATCGTCTTTTCGTCGATCGTGCTCGGCACTCCGATTCCGACATAATCGATGTCGAGAACCGTTGCTCCCGCAGCTGCGAGGCAATTCCTGCCCGCGCGCACTATATCTGCAACAACGACCTCATACGGTCGCTCGGGCTGTGTGGGTACAACATTTCGAGCCACTATATTAAATTTGTCATCCACGACGCCGGCCGCAATATTGGTGCCGCCAACGTCTATTCCGAGATGATATTTCATCTGCGGCATCCCCCTGTGATGTCATTTCAGTCTTTCAAAGTCTCAGCAAGCTGAACCGTTCGTTTTTCTCTGATGGATTTGTAACAGCTCTCGACACACGCGATTGTGCTGATATTGTCGCGCGCACTGATTTCCGGAACAGTTCCATTTTCAACCGCACACAACAAGCTGCTCATTGTTCCGCCAAACGCATCGGGAAACCAGACGGTGTCCCACGTCGGTTCAAGCCAGCGATTGGGAAACTCTTTGCATGTGAATTTGAGCGTGCTCGGGCAATGCTCCGGATATTTGGGCCAGCCAATTGTGCCGCTCGCCATTCCGTCGAGACCCTCGACACGCCATTTTATGTAGGTGTCCTTTTCGCAGGGATCGTTGGGCCACGCCCACACATCGTCGAGGCTGGTGCACAGCAGATCGTTTTTGTATTTGTATGTATACTGCGTTATTCCGTCTACGTGAGCAAATTTCGTTCGTGGGTCGGTGCGGCAAAGCGCCGTGATCTCGTCCGGATCTCCGAAGAGATATCGGAAAATATCGACGTGGTGGATACCCATTCCGAACAGCTCAAGCTTGTCGTATTCTGCCAAAAAGCGCTGCCAGTGAGGTATTGCGCGCATCTCGATAGTCGCGATAACCGCCTCTCCGAGCAGGTTCATGTCAAGCAGATACTTGAGGGCGCGCATCGATTGATCAAAGCGCATGTTGGAATTTACCGCGATCGGAATTCCCGCTTCCTCGCCCAGCCGCACTATTTCTCGCACGTCCTCGAGCGACATTGCAAGCGGCTTCTGGCAGAGGATCCCCTTGATGTTGCGGTGCTTCACTGCCTCACGAACAACGGCGAGCTGCTCGTGTGGTGGAATCGCTATATCGATTATCTCGAGTGAATCATCATTCAGCATTTCAATCCAGGTGTCATACACCTTGGGAATATCGTAAAGCTTTGCTACCTCCTCGCATTCAGTGCGGGAGAGAGACGTTATCGCGACGGGGTTAAATCCGAGATTTCTATATGCTTTGAGCTGACAGTCCCTGACAATAAATCCTGCACCAACAGAGCCAATGCGCCAATCGATCCGCTTTGGCATAGGAGGTTCTGTCGCCTTGATAATGTTTTGCAATATCTCATTTGAGTTCATCGTTCTATCTCCTATTCGATAGTCTCAAGAATTTTCAATACCTCAAGCAGCTCACTCTCCCGATCACAGCCACAGCGTTCCCCGGCTTTGATTTTGCCGATAAAATCATTAAGCTCGCGCAGGTACATGCCTGTCGGCGGGACGTTTATCCCTGTGGGTATGAGCAGCTTTTCCTCTGTATCCAATATCTGAGGCGCGCCGTCGCTCGTGTATACGGTGACCTTTCCGCCCTCGCTAGTCACAACTGCGTTTTCAAAATAGACGCGCCACTGTGCGGTAAACGGAAAATCAGCATTGTACCATGACGCTTCGGCAGATACGTTCATACCGTCGTAATTGTAACAGAACCTGTAGTGTTCTTTGTAATTCTTATCTGCGCCGCCACAAGAGGTATAGCTGTACGACTTCGGAGCGCCGAAAAGGCTGACAATGAGGTCCAAATCGTGAATGTGAAGATCAAACGGCAGCAATCCGCTCTTTTTTCTGTCGAAGAGCCAGCCGTTTTTAACCCAGCGTGGGCAGCCAGACAATCTGAGAAACTGAGCATCAAGCGCTTTTCCGTATTCCCCGCTTGTGACAATTCGGCGCAGCGCCATCGTGTCGAGGGAATATTGCAGCACATGTGCCACAAACAGCATCACTCCGTTTTTCCTTGCAAAATCGAACATTTCAAACGCGTTTGCAACTGACAGCGCAATGGGTTTTTCGCAAATGACATGTTTGCCCCGCGCAAGCGCGGCAATTGTGAGCTCGTGGTGTGCAAAGGTTGGCGCGCAGATATCGACGACGTCGATCTTTTCGCCATCCAGCATGTCCTCAATTCCAGCGTAGAGCTTGGCTCCGAAGCTTTCTGCCCTTTCAGCGGCAGCCGGTGAAGTGTCGCACACCGCGACGACTTTCACCCCATCGATGTGTGCGTAGTTTGCCATGTGCACGGTTCCCATGCCACCGGCTCCGACAATTCCAATACTGATCATAGCAGTCCTCAAATCACGCTCAGACCCAATCGATTCGATCATCGCTGACCTTAATTCCGTCCGGCGTGTTGCATATAATATGGTCAAAAGATCTGAGTTCCGTGAACTTTAAAAAAGATCGTTTTCCGAGCTTGCTCGCATCTATCAAGAGAATTTTTCGCGCAGAATTTGCAAGCGCAATCCGTTTCATGAGCATGCTGTCCATGTCGGTGAGAAAAATCATATCGTCGTCAAGACTGACACTCGAACAGCCAAAAAATGAGATGTCAAAATGATACTGTGCGAGCATCTCCTGCGCCACAGGTCCTACATTCATTGAAAAGTGAGGCAGATGCCGTCCGCCGATCATATAGATTTCGGCCTTGGGCTCAACGAGATTTTTTACTACAAGCTCATTGTTGGTCACGATAGTTATAGGCATGTTGGCGATGAATTCCATGAGCGGCGCAATGCTCGTTCCGCTGTCGAGAAATACGCAGTCGCCGCTTTTGACGTGTGCTGCCGCCGCCTTCGCGACCTCGCGCTTCGCCGCATAGTTTATAGTTTTCTTTTCCTTCATCGTCATCTCGGCAGAATCGAGCACATCCTCGAGTGCAGCACCGCCCTGAACCCGTTTGAGACGACCGGCACGCTCCAGCTTTTCAAAATCGCGACGCACGGTTATCTCTGAGATATCGAGTTCCCTCGCGATCTCCTTGAGATTGATGATTCCACTGCTGTTGAGCTTGTCCATAATGTAAACTCTGCGTTCTGAAGCAATCATACCTGACTCCTATCAATATTCATCCGACGGAAATACCACGCCGTTTTGTCTGCGAATCTCGTCAATCAGCCTTATGGCCGCACGTGACTGCGCATTTCGATCCGATGATGCACCGCCGCTCTCTGCAATATTCAAAAACGCCATGACCTCATAGACCATATCATCCTCTCTCGAGCGCGAGGGCATTACGAAGGCCTCTTCGGTGCGTCTGTCGATTCGGGTTATACCGTCTTTTGCAAGCGGCTGAACGCTGCTCATCACAACCCAGCCGTCCTCTCCCTCGATTACAAATGGACTTCGTGAATCGTTAACCTTTGAGTACGTGACCTGCGCGAGCATGCCGTCATAGCGTGCGATGAAAGAACCGAGAGCCTCAAATCCATTTTCCAACTTCACACAGCTTGCTGATATCGAGAGAGGGTATCCGAACAACAGCAACAGCACGTTTACGCAATAGACTCCGATGTCCATCACTGAGGCATTGGAGAGCGACCAGTCAAAAGCATTCACTATCTCCCCTCCGCTGAATCGGTCATAGCGTGAAGAATACTGGCAATATGTCATCGAGACTCTGCGAATTTTCCCGACCTTTGCGATCTCTTCGCGAATCAGCTCAAGGTTGGGTGAGAATGCAGGTCTGATTGCCTCGAGCAACACGCAACCGTTACGTCGCGCGGCGTCCAGCATCATTTCAAGTTCGCGGGAATTGGAAGCGATCGGTTTCTCACAGAGCACATGCTTACCCGAATCGAGCATCATCACAGTCTGCGAGCAGTGCATCGCGTTTGGGCTTGCGATGTATACGGCGTCGATATCTTCACTTGCTGCAACCTGCCTCGGAGAGGTAAATGCAAGTCGCGCTCCATGCTTCTTAGCATATTCAATCGCGTGAGCTTCGTCGCGCGAGCAAACCGCCACGAGTTCAAATCCATCACACTCTTTGCCCGCCGCAATGAGCCAATCCGTGACAAAATTTGTTCCGATAACACAGAATCTCATCATGCTTTATCCTTTTGCTCCAACAGTTATCATATTGATACTCTATCTCATTTTCAGCGAAATCTCAAGGGAAGCATCTGAGATTTTTCTATCATCCAGCAAAACTTGCACTTTAGTCATTTGCAGAGTAACTGAAGCCGCTGGAACAGCTTAAAAAATAACAATAATACAGGATGAAGTTCTTCGTTTTATCGAGAGTAACACATCTCTGTGTCCGACGCATGCCTTGAGATTTTTCAAAATAAGAGGTGAACGGATTTCTCCGTTCACCTCTTGCTAAGCGGAGAACTTTAGCTTACCACTTGGTGGGATCTCTCATGTCCTGCTTGTATGTCTCAAGGTTTTCCTTGGTGACAACAAGCGTTCCGCTGTCGTTGACAACGCTGGCCGGCTTTGTGCCGTTGGTCGCAAACTCGAACATCCACATAACAGGCTGATAGCCCATGCGATAGAAGTTCTGGGTCATTGTGGCGTTGATTGTGCCGTTCTTGATGCCGTCAAGGGTCTCCTGAATATCATCGATTCCGACGATGAAAACCTTGCCGGTAAGTCCGGCTTCTTCGACAGCCTTCATGGCCGCAGGAGCGCCAAATCCGCAGACGTTAACCGACACGTTGATGTCGGGGCTTGTCGCGAGAGCTGTCTGGTAATCTGTCGTGGCTTTGAGCTGGTCAGACTGTGTGTCAATCAGAACCATCTCTTTGTAGCCGCCGGCATTCTTCTCAAACTCAGCATAATAAGCGTCTCTAATCGCCATTGCGAGAACGGCAGAGGGCGCCCACAGCGCTGTTGCTACACGGATTTCTTTGCCGCCCATGTTGTCGACAATGAACTTGCCCGCAACTGTTCCGAGCTGTGCGCCGGTTCCGATAAAGCCGAGACGATTGGAATCGGGAGCATCGGAGTTGACTATGCAATAGGGGATTTTGGCTTCGTCAAGCTTTGCAAACGCAGGAGCCTGGCCTTCGGGGTTGATAGCCTGGGTGATAACACCGTCAACGCCTTCAGCGATCGCTGTCTCAACAAGCGAGTTCATCTCGTTGATGTCGTTCGGTTTTGTCGGGGCAACCACTATCGCCTCAACGCCGTACTTTGCGCATGCGTCCGTAAAGCCATCCTTCGCAACGCCCCATATCTCGTTGGCGGACATGGGCAGAACAAATGTGAATTTCAGTGCTTTGGCATCTGTCTTGCCCTCTTCGGGGGTTTCGCCCTCGGCGGGCGTGGTCTTGCACGCGACAAAGCTGAACGCGAGTGCAAGGACGAGAATCAGTGCTAGAACTTTTTTCATGTTTTCTCCTCTCAAAATTGGGGTGAATATATATCAAAAGAGCAGATGGTCCCACTCCTTTAACCAAATTGTCAGATCGATGAAGCCATGCGGATGATCTTGATTTCGCTTGCTTCGCTTCGGTCGAGCTCTCCGACTATGTGCTCGTTTGCCAGCACGATAAACCGATCGCACATCGCGAGCAGCTCGGGATATTCCGATGAGATCATCACGATGCTCAATCCCTTGCTTGCCAGCTCCTGAATAATTTTGTATATCTCAGACTTTGCTCCAACATCGATACCTCGAGTCGGCTCGTCGAGAAACAGCACTTTCATATCTGTCATAAGAGACTTTGCCAGAACAACTTTTTGCTGATTACCGCCCGACAGGCTCATGATATTTGTTCGTGGAGACGGCGCCTTGATTTTAAGTTCCTCAAAGTAGCCCTCAATGCTGTCTTTTTCCTTCGCATGGCTGATAACACCGCTGTTCGATATGCGCTTCAAAATTGAGAGCGTCATATTTTCACCGACATTCATCGTCCCGACAACGCCATCCTTTTTGCGATCTTCGGTCAGCATCCCGAGCCCTGAATGAATCGCATCGGTCGGGGAATTGATTCGGCGTTCGACCCCATCTATACGCACAACTCCGCTCGTTTTGGGCAGCGCCCCGAACACAGCGCGCAGCAGCTCACTGCGGCCGGATCCGACAAGTCCCGCAAGGCCCAACACCTCGCCCTTACGAACTGAAAAGCTGACGTCGCCCACGATGTTCTTAATGTGCGAGCTGGGGTGAGGCACTGTAAAGTGCTCGACACGGAGCATCTCGCCCTCTATGACTCTCCCCTCCATTGAGGGGTACATAGCTTCCATTCGCCGCCCTATCATGTCTTCGATAACACGGGCGGGGTCGATATCATCGTGCGAATATTCCGATATGACGCAGCTGTCGCGCATAACAATAAGTCTGTCGGAGAGCTTGAACACCTCATCGAGCTTGTGAGAGATGTAAATGCAGGAAATTCCCGCTTTTTTCAGCTCATAAATTATCGCAATCAGAATTTTGGTCTCACTCTCTGTAAGCGCCGCCGTCGGCTCGTCCAATATCAGAAATTTGGGGTTGCGAACCAGTGCTCTGGCGATGCAGACAAGCTGCTGCACACTGGCACTGAGGTTGCGCATTGGGGTGTCGACGTCGACGTCCACACCAACGCGCTCGAGAGCTTCGCGCGCCACCTGTTTGGTGCGCTTCCAGTCGATCAGACCGATCTGGGTTTTGGGCATTATTCCGAGCATTATGTTCTCCGCAACCGACAGATCGAGTTCGACATTTATCTCCTGATAGATCATCGCAATGCCAACTTTTTCGGCAGCCCCCGGAGATGTTATCGCCTGCACCTGACCGTCAATCAGAATCTCTCCGTCATAGCTACCGCTTGCATGATCTCCGGACAGTATCTTCATGAGCGTCGACTTGCCCGCTCCGTTTTCCCCGCAAATTGAGAGTATCTCGCCGTGGCGCAGACCGATTGAAACATCTTTGAGCGCGACAACTCCGGGAAACCGCTTGGTGATGTTCTTCATTTCGAGTACATATTCCGAACCCATCGTTTCACCTCGTTTAAAATTGCGCTGAACCTCAGCTCTTTTTCAGACTCTTGGACTGCGCCATGTCGCGTTTATACTGATCGAGGATTACGGCTATTACAAGCACCGCACCGATAACGAGCTTCTGATAATAAATATCGACCTTCATCAGTGTCATGCTGTTGGAGAGCATGCTCATGAACAGCGCGCCGATCGCAGTGCCGAGAACCGTTCCGCGTCCTCCGAATGTGCTTGTGCCACCAATTATGCAGGCAGCGATGACGTTCATCTCATTTCCTTCACCTGAGGAGGGCTGCGCTGAACCGAGCCGCGCCGCCATCATGATTCCGGTGAATGTCGCCATGAGTCCAGAGATTGAGAAGACGAGCACCTGTATTTTCTTGACGTTTATTCCAGAGAGCTTTGCTGCATCCTTGTTTCCCCCGAGCGCGTAGATCGAACGTCCGAAGGTTGTCCGAGTGAGCAAAAACTGAAAGATGACACAGAGGACGAGGCAGATTGGGATGATGGTCGGAACTCCCAGTATCTCGCTCTGCTCAATTTTCTGAAAGGCGAGCGGGATGGGATAAATCGGCCAACCTTTCGTGCTGATGAAAACCGCACCTCGAGCCATATACATCATACCGAGCGTCATTATCATAGGCGGTATGTTGAACTTCATGATTGTGTAGCCGTTGATTGTCCCTATAACGAACCCGCATGCGAGTGCTATAAGTACCGACAGCCAGATGGGAAGTCCGAAGTTGACCATGCAGAACCCGGCGACCACGCCGCCCAACCCCAGCACCGAACCCACCGACAGGTCGATTCCTCCGGCAATGAGCACGAGCGTCATGCCGAGCGCAGAGATGAGCACGAAACCGGTCTGCCGCAGCAGGTTCGCGATGTTGACCGACGAGAAGAACACGGGATTTACGAGCTGCACAAATATCGCGTAGATAATCGTCGGAATGATAATTCCGCTCTCCTTCATGTTCCAGACAGAGTTCAGTGCCCTTTTAACAGTTTCACCGAAACCCTTTTTTGTTTTCTCTTCCATACGGCAAAAATCCTCTCATTTCAAGCTTGTGTTTGACATTCTATCCGCCTATTTGCACCGCGAGGCCTCTTGAGGTTCCGCGTTTTGCGAACTGTTCAAGATCACTTTTTTTCAGCATCGGAACACAGCAAAGCGTATATTCCCGATCAAGACTTGCATATTTCTGCTCGCCAAGCGTGTGATACGGCAGCAGATGAACCCTCTTTATGCCGTTCCTTACCGCGACATCGAAAATCTTGTCTATCGTCTCATCGTCGTCATTGAATCCCGGTATCACGGGCACTCTGATGATGATCTTAGCCGTATCCGCCGCCGCAATCGTCCCCAAGTTGCGCAGTATAATCGGAAGGCTCGCTCCTGTAGCTTCAAACAAAGGCCGATCAGACGGGTGCTTGATGTCGAACAAAAACAAATCTATATATGGCATTGCAATGGAAAGCTGGTCTTCTTCAAACTGTCCGCACGTCTCGATTGCGACGTGCATTCCGCGCAACTTACACTGTGTTATCAATTCAAGAAAGCCCGTAAACTGCACGAACGGCTCTCCTCCTGACACTGTGACCCCGCCGCCCGAGTTGTCGTAGTAATCGCGGTCGCGGCAGATGGTGTCAACAATATCTGAGACTTCGACTATCTCCCCGCTCATGCGTATCGCTCGGTTGGGACACACCTTTGAACATATACCGCATTTGACGCATCGCTCGCGATTGATCTCCGCCTTGCCGTTTTGAATCCGAATTGCCTTTTCGGGGCAAACCGCAGCGCAGCGTCCGCAGCCGACGCACCTTGCGGAATAATGCATGACCTTGCGTCCGATCGTCTGCGACTCGGGGTTCGCGCACCAACGACAACGCAGCGGACATCCCTGCAAAAACACCGTTGTTCGTATTCCCGGCCCGTCATGAATGGCAAATCTCTCAATCTCCATTATCGAAAGGGCTTTACCCATAAAGACTCCTATCTGACGTCGTCGTAGAGCACGCGGCTGAGCAGCTCCTGTTGAATATTTGGTGCGAGATCAACAAACACCGCAGAAAATCCGCTGACACGAACTATGAGATCGGGATATTTCTCAGGATGTGCGACCGCGTCCTCCAGCACGCCTCGATCGACCACCGTGACCATCAAGTGACAGCCTCCGCGCTTAAAATATGTCCGAAACAGCGATTTGATTATCTCTCTGTTTTCATTGAACATCGTTGGAGACATCTTGATGTTCTGAACTGAGCCCCCGTGATATTTCGCATCAAACCTCGCGAGCGAATTCAGCATTGCGGTCGGCCCGTTTGTGTTGGCGCCTCCCTGCGGGTTGTTTGCGGGATTCATATACATCTCGGACAGCCTGCCGTCTGCCGACGCCGATGTGCGGTTTCCCCACTCTGTATTGAGTTGGTTGTTGCTTATCACTATAAGGAAATACTGCATTCCCTTGGCGATTCCGCGGTCTCTTGTTCCCTTTGCGACAAACTCATAAAGATCGTTTGCCAAATCGTCTGCCTCGGGCAAATCGTTGCCGTACTTCGCGCAGCGCAGGCAGTCGGTTCTAAGCTCATCGCAGCCCTTGAAATTTGCGAGCAACGCGTCGTTGATCTGCATGAGGGTGTATTTTTTTTCTTTGAACACCAGCCGCTTGATCGCGACGAGCGAGTCGGAGACGTTGATATTTCCGTAGGTTTCGTTCGTCCCGCCAAGATAGCGCACTCCACCGTCAAGCAGCGCTTTCCCGCGCGCGATGCAGTCATCCATCAAGATGCTTGTGAATAGGAAGGACACGTGCTCGTTCATGACCCCGTAAGAGCGATACTGCGCCTCAATTGCGATGTCAAGGTAGCTGTCGAGCAACGATTTGTATCCTTTGTAGAAGCTGTCAAAACTCTTGTGGCTCTCGAGCGGCGCTATCGCGTGTCCGCCCGATTTGTCGACACCGTCCATCGGGTCGATCCCGCCGTTCATATAGATGTTCATCAATTTCAGCAGGTTGATGCAGATGTTGGGCGTTCCGGTGCTCTGCCCTTGGATTACAAACTCGGTGCACCCGAACGGCACATATTGCTCTGCGGTCTTCTCATCCACCCTCATCGCATGCATCACTGCCGGTATGTTGATGTCGTCGTTGTATAGTGTCGGATATGTTGCCCCAACGCCGAGAGCATCGAGCGCTTCATCCCAAATTTCTTCGCTCGTGTTTGAATCAAGGCGCAGCGTGAACTGCGGCTCGACATAGCGTGTGTCCTTTGCGACCTTCATCGCAATGTGCAGAAAAAGATCTGCCTCTTTGGGGTGTTTCCTGCCGCGCCCGCCCACAATTATCCTTCCATTCACCGTGGTGCGGCGGTTTTCAATGAGCGTCCACAGCGATTTTATATATTTGTAGGCTTCCTCTTCTGTCAGACGACCCGCGTCAATATCCGCCGCGAGATATGGTCCGAGATAGTCATCCAGCCTACCATAGTTGATAACTCCGGCGTGCAGCGCGAACAGCCAAAACAACTGGAGAGCCTCGTGGAATGTCCGTGGTGCGTCACTTGATATCTTTATGAGTCCATCTGCGATGCGCTCAAGCCGCCCACAGTCCGATTTCTCTGCTTCCTCTGCCATTTCGCGTGCCTGTTCGGCCAGCGTAAGCGCACTGTTTTGGAAAATATCGAGACAGTCGAGCGAGGCGGTTAAAAATTCATTTCCGGCATCCCGCTGCAAGCCCGCCGCAATGTCATCGCGCAGTCCTGATATCCCCCGCTCAAGCAGCTTCGGATAGTCAAGCATCATTCCGGAGAGCCGCGCCGTTGCAATCATCGGGAACTCGCAATCAATAAACTTGCCGAGAGTATCCTCGGTTAGAACTTCATCGCAGAAGTGATTTTTAAGATCGTGCTTGAGCCAGTAGTCATAGAGCGCGTCCACGCGGGCAGAATACTGCGGCTCAATCTGCTTTTGAAATTCCCGAAGTTTGCCAAACACACAATAGTGTCCCACGCCGCCGAGAGACGTGACGCAACCGAATCCGATCGGCAGAAAGTCGATCCGACCCGCTATGATGTCGCTCTTCTCAATCGAGCGAAACATGGTGGGAAAGAGAACCTTGAGACATTCTGCCTCTCGCCGCGCTATGCCCTTGCCTGTAAAGGCGCGATGTGTCGCGGTGTATTTCTCCATGATTTCCAACTGCTCAACGAGCGTCTTCTCACACGGTAATTTTTTGCTGACTTCGACGTTTTGCGCCGAATCGACATTAAACTTTGCCATTCTATCGCCTTCTCATTTTATCATGTGCTTCGCTTTCTCGGCGTCTCTCCAGTTATTCTGATAACCGGACAGCAGATCCACAAACCGTTTTGCCGTGAGGTGCGGACGGGTTATCGCACTTCCCACAACCACCGAATGCGCTCCGAGGAAAAGGCACTTCATCGCATCCTCGGGGGTATAGAGGTGGCCCTCCATTATAATGTAGGCCTCATCGCCGAAATCCCGGCAGATTCGCGCGAATTCGCGCCAATCGGGCTGTTCGATATTCTTTGTGTCTTCCGTGTATCCATAGAGCGTGGGACCGACGATGTCCGCACCGAGCTCCACCGCGCGTTTCGCTTCATCGTAATTTGAGATGTCCGCAAAGATTATCGCCTCGGGAATCTCACGCTTGAGTATCGGAAGAAGCTCATATGCCTTTGCGCCCTCGTGGTTGATCTGTTCGGTGCAGTCGAGCGCGATTATGTCCGCACCAGCTTCCCAGACCTCTCGCGCCGATTGAAGCGTCGGAGTTATAAACACGTCGGTGTCGTCATTCCATATTTTATAAAGTCCAATGAGCGGAAGCTTTACTTTTTCTTTAATTGCCTTGATCTGCCCGGGCGTATTCGCCCTTATGCCGACTGCGCCGGCCCACTCCGCCGCCTGTGCCATTTTTACAAATATGTCGTCTGAATAAATCGGGTCATCACGTTGCACCTGACAGGACACTATCAGTCCGCCCTGTAATGATTCCAGCAGCTGTTTTTTACGAACATCCTGGGTCTTCATATAAAATTCCTCTCGCTATTATCTCTTTTCAAAAGTATAGACCTGCGTTGTTGCACTGTCAATCAAATATTTGCATATTTTTTCATATTTGTGTTAAGTTTTGCAATATGCACAAAGAAACCCCTCTCAATTTATCACTAATTCTCATTTGTTCGTCTTGTTTCTGTTTAATTTCAATATTTCAGGCTAATTCTCACTCGTTAAAGCACTTGAATTTTTCAAATAATATCATGTCGGTTCACTTTAGTGCCATTCCGGCAAACGTGCAGACCTGTTCTGCTGTGAGAAATCGGGCAAATACCATGTCCGTGTCTCATTTAATAGCGGGTAATAGCCGGCGCAGCCTCATTGTGAGTGCTGTGTTTTCCCGACGCATTGTTTTTGTGCAAAAGCGCTCCGGTCGCAAAGCAATGCCGATTACAGCATGAGCGCACCTACAGGTCAAAATTTCCCGTTCACTCTATCAATCGCAAATCGTGAATTGCAAACAACATCGCACGGCACTGTGCCGGATCGCGCATAAATCAACAATCGACATTATCTCTATTGAGCCGTGAATAGCACATAACTCAATCGAAGTGTACGTCATTGCGCAAAGAAACCCCCGAAACGTCTGACGCTTCGGGGGTTTAATACGCATGTAATATAATACTGTCTAAATCACGCAAAAGAGCTTATGCGAATCTATATCCGTTCTTTTGGTCGCGCTTTATTTGATACAGCGCCTCGTCTGCCGCCTGAAACACCTCGCGGAAATCCGAACCTACGTCGGCAAAAGCAATTCCGACGCTGACCGAAATCCAGAACTTGGCGTCATCATATCGGAATTCTTCGTTCATGTTCGAGCAGAGCTTTTGCGCTTTTTTCTCAACGCTCTTTCTGTCGCGGGCGTCGGAAATAAACACGAGAAACTCATCTCCACCCCAGCGTCCCAAGACCTCTCCGCTGTGGAACACGGTCTCCAACGTCCTTGCAAAATGTTTGAGCACCGCATCCCCTCCGAGATGTCCGAGAGTGTCGTTTGCCGCTTTAAAGTTGTCGATATCTATAAGCAGCATCGCTCCGTTTCGTATGTCGAGGTTATTTTCGATCGCTTCACTTGCGAGCCTCTCACAGTGCTGTTTTGAATAAAGTCCGGTGAGCGCATCTGTGTTCAGCTGTTCCTCCAGCCTTCGTTTCTCGTCAATCTCCGATTGTATATTGACGAGCTTGCCTATCCCGCGCACAGGTCTTCCGATGTCGTCAAAGATAACCGTGCATACGGCACGGAACATCAGTCTGCCTTGGTTCGCTAAGTGGCAATTGCATTCAACCGAGAAGTTGGGTTGCTGCGCGGAATTGTTAAAGCTGTCTATAACTTTTTGCAGTCCCTCTTCGGCGCAGTCGTCGCGGCTCACAGGCGATTTTCCTCCCGTAAGCTCAATGAAACTTCGGGGCAGTGTGAGCAGATTGCTTTCAAAATCATAAGCGAAGATGTATTCGTCGCTCAGCTCTCCGATTATCCTGTATGTGTCAGAAATTAGGGAGTTTTTTCTTGAAATGCGCAACCGCATATACATTATCAGAAATAGCAGCACAAGAACCAGCCCCGCCACCGATAAAATAATCAGGATTGCCTGTGTCGGGTTGGAGTAGATGAGCCTCGCAAAGCTGATGTCGTCATCCGCAGTTACGTTTTGAAGGATGACTGCCTGGCGCTGCGAGTCGTCAATTGCGTTGATAGCTCTGTCAAAGATCGTGAGCAAAATCGGATTTACGGGATCACGGAACGCAATGGACAGTCTGGTGTCAATATTCGATATTGGCACGACTTTCAGTCCACTTTTCCCATGATTTATCATAAAATGTTCCGCTGTCAAATTGTTGACTACGGTAAAATCAGCCTTTTCTTCCTTGACCGCAGATATAGCGTCCTCGATCCGGTCATGATTCTGCCGAATGCAACTGTCTACAATGTCGTATTCAAAACCATAAGCCACAGCCATCACAGGTGGATTTTGAACATCACTGTGACTGTCACTTTTGCTTTTGCGCAGCATAACGTTTTGAATTGTAAGGTATGGCAGCGAAAACGCAAGGTTGCCGCCCGAATTCTTAATTCCGTTGCCGTCGACTCCCAAAACCATGTCGACCTGCTTTGTTTTCAGCAAATCCAACGCATCATTAAAGCTTTTTGCCTGCACGTATGTCAACTGTATGCCAGTTTTCTCGCTGATGATATTCATCAAATTGGCGGTAATTCCCACCAACTGCCCTCTGTCGTCGAAAAAACTTATCGGCTGCCAGTCCGGCGCGGCCGTCACACGCAGCACCGGATGGTCGTTCACGAACTCTTTCTCCGCTGCTGTCAGGTTGAATTTTTCTTCGCTGCTTCCGACAAAATATCTTTTGTAAAGGTCAGATTCAAAATTGGGGTTAAATAGGTCTATCTGTTTCAGCGCAAAGTTGAGCTCACGCAGCACATCGGCGTTGCCTTTTGTGAGTCCGAAATAATAAGGTTCCATCTGAAAACTCGCAATGATTCTCTCGCCGTCTCGAAGTTTCGCGCTGCTTTTCAGCTGAGCGTCGACCTCACCTTTCTGAAACGCTTCCTCCCACTTTTGAGTATCGTCAAAATACACGGGAACGAAATCAAGACCGTTTGCCGAACGGAACTCATCAAAGGCAGCGATCCTTGAAATCGCCTTTTGGTATATTCCGACTTTAATTCCTCTGAAGCTGTCATAGTCATTTGCTATGTATTCTGTGTGATTTTTGTTCACGGTCAATGTCGAATAGGCGTAGCCGCTGCTGAGTTCGGCAAAATTGTAAAGTCTCATAGTTGTGCTGTTTTTTATCATGCCGCCGATGAGATCAATTTTGCCGCTGTCCAGCATGTCGGTTATCTCTTCCGGTTCCGCTGCGAAATACTCGATGTTCCATCCCGCATATTTTTTAATTTCAGCTAGGTAATCGATAATGATGCCCTTGTAGCTGCCATCGCTCTCAATTTCGGAAAAATGCGGAAATTGGCTTATGCCCACGCGGACATTTCGGCGCTCGAATGCAAAATCTTCGCTTGCAGAAATCGGAACTGCCGAAACAAGGCCAATAATCATAACCGCAATCACCACCGCCGAAAGCACGCGTCTCACATTCTCACCTTTAATCACAGTACCAGTATTTATTCCGCAGACAGACATTTTTTTCAATATACCACATAAGCAGTCATTATCACAAGCCGTTTTCAATGGAATTCTCCTCTTCGTTTGGGCGAAACAGGTCGGATTTGTTTACATTCGCAACAAATTTGTCTTTTTCGGCGCTCTGATGTTCTGCCTGTTTTTGTCACCGCAAAGCGCTGCTGTTCCTCCAAACCAAATATCTGTGGCGCCGACACGAAAATCAGTATTTGCCAGCGATAAAAGTAGTTGTATGAACCATATTATGACATTTTTAATGTTTTATATGAAGTAGCATATAGTCACACCGCGCTATTGCATTTTTACGGATGTCGCGGCAAGCCATTGCGCAAAAGCAATTCTGTTGCTTTTGCGACATCGCAATTTGGGAGGAAATTGACATTACCATGAAAACTCTTCTAAGCGGATTTCTGACTTTGCTCATGATGTTGATTGCGCTGCCAACGACTTTATTTGCTGCACAACCCGCCGCTCCTTTGAATTCAAACTCTCACGAGTCCGTGCCTGTGCTTGTGGGTGGCACGACAGCGCAAGACTATCCCGACTCAAATCAGCAGGGCTTTGTGAGCATGAAAAAATCCGCACAATGGTCAGACAAGGCCGCGGGCACCGCTGAAGTGAATTTTGAAGTTTTCGGCGTACCGACGAGCATCGACGTTTTGATTGTGCTTGACCGCTCCGGCAGCATGGACAAGGTCGTTCCAAACAGCACCACAGTATGTGGCGGCACTGTTGAAAATGGAATTTGCAGAAAATGCGGCAAATCTTGGAGCGGAATGCCGATCCAATTCTGCACGGATACCGATCGCCTCGCTATTGCTCAGGCAGCAGCCGTCCAGTTTGTAAACTATATTTTTGCCCCCGATATTAGCGGCAACGCCTCCAACAGCCGCGTTGGATTGGTCACATTTTGCGGTTTGTCCGGTGACCCTAATGTTGATAAAACTCTCAAAATCACAAGCCACACCCAGTTTTTCAACGCTGTGGATAAGTCAGGCCTTATTTCTGCCATAAACACTCTTGAGCATCGTGGCGGCACAGATTATACCAGCGCACTAACTGATGCAAAGACGTTGATCAACGGCAGAGCCGACACGACACGCCCTGTCTTCATTGTGTTTTTGACAGACGGCCTCCCCGCCCCGAATCAAGATGGTATAGCGGTTTCCGCTGAGCTTAAAGCAATGGGCACAAAAATTTACTCCATTGCCCTTGCAATCGACGACACCGACCCCTGGAACAAAGCCGCAAAGCCGCTTTTGCGCGACAAAATCGCTTACAGTCCGACCTGCTATTACGATGTTTTTAATCCCAACGACGCGCATGTCGCATTTCAGGAGATCGCCCTGGCGATTAAAAGCGCCGGCACTAACGCCGTGCTCACAGATATCGTCAATTCAGCGGACTTTACAATTGATACAGCAAGGCAAATTTCAGTTAATGGCGCGCCGCCTGCCGCCGGACGCGTCACGGTCGTCAATAACAGAGTGGATTGGAAGATCGGAAATATTTTGCAGGAAAAATCAACTATCACCATTCCGATCCGGCTTGATCCGAATAAAAACGGCTCTTTCCCGACCAATGAGGGCAGAGCCACGCTGTCATACACCAATTTTCTGGGAAACACCCGCTGCGTGAGAGACGTGGCTACCCCCGTGCTCTCAAAGGATGATGCGAAGTATTCTGTCACTTACAATGCCTCACCCCCTCCGGGCACCGTCGCCACGGGAACTGTTCCGGTCGATTCTAAGGCTTACAGTGTGGGTGACAAGGTTACGGTTCTCCCTCATGGAACACTTGCCGTGACAGGGTATCGCTTTGCCGGCTGGCAATCGGGAAACGGCATCAGCCAGGCGGGAGATTTGGTCACTGTCGCTGGAAACATCACCTTTTCTGCCGTGTGGGCAAAGGACGACAGCGCCACACTGTCATACACCGTGAAATACTTCAAAAATGGCACCGACATGAACGCGGACATCAAGGGCACAGTTTGGAAGGGAAATCCGATTGTTGGCGCTGCCAGTGTAAGCTACTCCAACATGCCTTCCGGACATGAATTGGATACCGCAAAATCAACACAGCTTCCGTTCACGGTGACAATCGAGCGGAACATCATCGAAGTTCACTACAAAGCGATTCCACCGATTCTCCCCACCACAGCGCTGACTATATCCCACTATTATTATACTGACGGCATACTGGACGGAAGTATGCTCAATATATCCCCGGGATTTGCGGTTGGCTCACAAATCAGCTTCGGCAGCCTTACACACACTGTTTGGAATGGCATTACCTACAACCTTCCCAATCTCATCGACATTGAGAAAACGACCCCGAATACACCGCCGATTATACCTCCTGCCGCTGCAACTTCAACCACACGCATCACGCTCAAGCCCGGAGAAAAGTTCACCTATGAAGAGGGCAGCAGTTACAGCGTCGTGATTCGTTACAGCAGAACTGCCCCGCCCATCACACACCCGTCAAGAGATATTCCGCAAACAGGTGACCGATCAGTCATCCTCGGCGTTTGCTTTGCATTGCTGTCCATAGCGTCCGCCGGTGCAATTGTGATACTCTCAAAAAAAATCAGAAAACAGTAAATCGCAAACAGTCCGCAATTTTAAAAGCTCAGCTGACATGCAAACACCCCGAAATGCAGCAATTGCATTCCGGGGTGTTTTTTATATGGCAAATTGAATCCCGATTGGCTCAAAGCGGATATTCACAACGCAGGTCTGCCGTGTGATGCGCGGTTTAAAAAATACACAATGTGAATAAGATGACAACACTCTCATTTTGCCCGGATGCAAAAAAGCATTCCAACTGCATTTCCCACAATTGCAACTATACCATAACCGATAATATATACCCATGCGCTTGAATTGTAGAAAATGAAAATAGTGGGCAGATATAGGATCATAACGAGCGTGCAGAACAGCAAGTTGAAGCCATTTCTTGCTCCGTAAAAAACAGCGCAAACGCCGCAAATTAATGGCACTGCCACGAGCAGTGTCAACATAGCTGTTCCTGTATCTTTAATGAGAAGCGGCAGCAGGTAAAAATCCAAAATTATAACTATGAGATATGGCAGCATCTTTTTAAACTTATCCGATAATCATTTCCACTCCGGTTAAAATAAAATTAAGGCAGACACAAACCCCGCAACCCGGCCGTTTCAAAAAACTCTGCAACTGCATATCTTTGCAAATACCCATGAGGCCAAATAAGATTTTTGCTTTGCTCAAAATGACAAATTTTTGCGTTTTCTCATAGATAAAATCAACTGTCCTTGCTTTTCTCTGTGCCTCAAAATAATAGCCCTACAGACTTCATCGCTGAAATTTGTAGGCTCATTATAGCACTTATGCCAGTTTAAGTTAATAGCGCTGCAAAAAAGCTGCAACACGCTTTTGCGAATGTTTTTTGTTGCAATTCAAAGATAGATTTCTGATAAGTGCACCCAAAAACGCTCTAAACACATTGGGCTTTTGTGGGGGAATGCTATTTCAAGCGCCCATATATGGCATTCCTCTGCATCTTCATCGCTTTTAAGAATATTATAGGAAATAGCGGTTAAGTATCTGCTGTATTTAATATCCGTTTCTTTTATAGCGCTCTCATCTCTCTGCCAAAACAAGTCAACTATTTTTGTGTCATCCATACTACGCCTCCTTTCCGTCCTCACCTATATAGACGAGAAATAAAGCGGACGGTTGAACACACGATGAAATCTTGTTGTCTTTGTTATAACACAAAAAGTTGACAAACTTCATTGCTGAAATTTGCCAACTGGTTTTGGAGCTGTTGAGCAGATTCGAACTGCCGACCTCGTCATTACCAATGACGTGCTCTGCCAACTGAGCTACAACAGCAATGGCGACCCGGATGAGGCTCGAACTCACGACCTCCAGCGTGACAGGCTGGCGTTCTAACCAACTGAACTACCGGGCCGTATAAACGGCGGCAAGGCTTTAGCCTTTCTTTTGATGCTCAGGTTTCTTTAAAGACGCTCCCGCTCGCGTCGGCATTCCACCCCTTGATCGTCACTCAAGTGGGTTCTTGGCCGTTTCAGCTTTCATTTCACCTGCACTTGCAAACCGCATTCCGGTGGCTGTGGGCGTGAACGACTTCAGTATAATACCATACGGATAATATTATTTCAATAGCTTGTCCGCCCTTTTTGCGCTCTTTGCAAATTACTCGTGCTGTCCTCTTCCTGCGCTGATAATCGCAGCGGCCGCGATTGCGGCTTTTGCACCCTCCTGTCACTGTGCCGCTCGCATCTTCAGCAAAATTGGTTGTTGTCCGCTCGTATCTTAAGCGCCACAATTGCGCGGGCCGACAGGTACAAAAAAACGCATGGCACCGAGAGTCGGCGCTGTGCGCTTTTTCACGAACACGTTGTATACCCTAAGACAGGCAAAACATTGGCAGGGGCAGAAGGATTTGAACCCTCGGCACGCGGTTTTGGAGACCGCTGCTCTACCAGCTGAGCTATACCCCTAAACGTTGGTGGGCCTTCAGGGACTTGAACCCCGGACCGACCGGTTATGAGCCGGTTGCTCTAACCAACTGAGCTAAAGGCCCTTGACAACAAGGATCCACGGGCTGGTATTTCCGTGAACTTGTATATCTTAACAAAATAGCAGGGCCTTGTCAATAACCGCAATCGTGTATTTAATTCAACAATTCGCACCGCGTGATTATTTTGTGTTTCATGTCGTCCCGTTTATTCTGCACTTCCCTATCCGCACTGTAAACGCCCATTTTTTCGCATATGCTGGTGGTGGCTAAATCTCCGAAATCTTATGTGTGTCTATACCTTAAACAAGCAATTCCGGCTACTATCGAGATATGTTTAAAACGGCGGCGCGAGCGGGCAGTGCTTTGCGCTAATTATACTCATACCTTAAGTTCCCGCAGCTGAAGCTGACATTGACAGCATTGTGCTCTGAGTGTATATTTAGTCTATTGAGTGTAGTTTCGACCTGTTCTTTTTCAACATGTTTTGTCAGCGAACTTTGCTTTTGTCATTCGCAAATATCTCCTGATTTTGATTCGTCAGCAGAAGTCGAGCTGCGAAGGCTTCGGCAGACGATTTTCTTTCGTGCAGTCGGTCAAAATATGATTTTCACACGCTTTACAAGTAAAAAACACCGTCGTCCCAACAACGGTGCATGTTGACAAGCAAACAAAAAGGATGTGCGTAAATTGAAATTGCTATCGGCAGCCCTGCTGTCTGCAAGTGCACTTGCGCTCGCGAAGTTCTCAAGATGCGGCACTGAACAGACTCAGTGCAGCCCAACTGCCATCTCTGTCGATGACCGTGCAGAACTCTCGCTCGCTGGCTTTGGTGGAGTGTGTGCGCTTAAAATCGCGCTCAACGCTAAAGAAGAGTCATCAGAATACTCCGGCTCGCTGTCGCTGTCCTACGAGCTCAATGCAGGAAAATATTCTTCGGCCATAAGATTGCTGAATATCGTAAAACTCAAGGGCGCGGGAGAGATAAAACCTTTCTCTGTCCGGGTGTCCCCCTTTGACGCCGATCGATATGAGGCTTTTCTTGTGCGCGTCGGCGCGGCAGGGCCGACCGACACACGGTTTGCACAGAGCGTCTGGCTCTGCGATTCGCTTCCGTTTACAAAATCGGACTTCAAATCATTTTTCAACTTTGATATCGATGAGGTCTCAAAGCTCGCAAAGGGCGGTTCGATAGCCTTTTCAGGCGTCGGCGACATACCGAAAATACTGTCGAAAGTTCTCGCCAAAAACAGCGGAACAGCTAAGGGACTGCCTTGCTCTCTTATCGTGACTGAAAGCGGCAGCGCACATTTCACCGTGTATAACCCGATAGACAAATCATTTAATCTCGAGTTTCGGGGTCACTGCGTCTGACACAAAGTGGCTTGTCAAATAGGATGCGCTGTGCGTTACAGCTGTCGGTCTGGCACTTGAAGCTGCAAACATATGAGTTCTGAAAGCGCGCATTACTTCCCCTTTAATAATCTTCCCGACACTCGAATCTTTATTTCTGCAGTTTTCGTGTGCGAAAAAGAGCAGAAAAATCACTTTTGTGCCAATCAAAAGAACCTTCGAAACCCCTTTCGGGCTTCTGAAGGTTCTTTATCGTTGGCTTGCAGTCTTAATCTGCCATAAGCTCGCGAAGTTTTGCAATTATCCGCCGCTCCCTGCGTGAAATTTGAACTTGTGTCGTGCCGAGCAATTCGGCGGTCTGCGACTGCGTCCTGTTTTTATAGTAGCGTTCGGCGAGTATCACCCGTTCATCGTCCCCCAGCTTTGCGATAGCATCCTTGAGCGACAGTCTCTCCGAGATTAGCTCCTCCTCATCGAGAACGGGTATATCACTCTCGTGAGATTCCTCCTCATCCTCGGAGACAGTGAGAGACACCGATGGTCGGGAGGCGCAAATCGCCTCGATTATAAGCTGTTCTTCACATCCGAGACGGCTCGCAATCTCGTTTGTCGTCGGCTCTTCACCAGTTTCCTTGAGCAAATCGAGACTGAGGCGCGATGCCTTAACCGACAGTTCCTTGAGCCGGCGGCTCACCTTGACAGAACCTCCGTCGCGAAAAAGCCGCTTTATCTCGCCGAGTATCACCGGCACCGCATAGGTGGAAAAGCGAAACCCCCGCTCGACCTCAAATCCGCGGCACGCCTTAACAAGCCCCATGCAGCCCGCCTGAAAGAGGTCGTCGTAATCTATTCCCTTGTTGGTAAAACGCCGCGCACACGAGTGCACAAGGCCGATATTGCTCTCAACGAGTTCGTCGGTCACAGATGCATTCAGCACGTCTGCCGCTTCCCAATCGTTTTAATCATCGTAACCGCCGTTCCCCTTCCCTGTGTCGAGCGCACCCGCAGACTGTCGGTAAACGCCGCCATGACCGAAAATCCCAGACCCGCGCGTTCGGAATCGGCAGAGGTTGTGAATGTCGGTTCCATCGCCGCTTTAACGTCTGGTATTCCGCAACCGCGATCGCGAACAACTATCTCCAACCTGTCGTTGCAAAGCAACTTCACCGATATGTATATAAGCCCGATCGAATCGCCATATGCGTGAACTATACAGTTGGTGACAGCCTCGCTGACCGCTGTTTTGATGTCAATCAGTTCGTCGAGAGTTGGATCAAGCTGCGAGGCAAACGCCGAAACTGCCGTGCGCGCAAAAACCTCGTTGCACGAGCGGCTCGGGAAAACGTACTTCACGAAATTTGCGCCGTCCTTCATTGCTGTTCCACCTGCCCTTTGTTTTTAATAATCCCCAAAACACCCGACATCGCTGTTAGTCTCTCACAGCGTCGGTTGAGATTTTCAACACACAGCCGACCGCCGTAAGCATTGACCAGCTTGTATCTGCCGATCATGAGGCCGATTCCAGAGCTGTCCATAAACTCAACCGAATCGAAATCGAGTGTCAGCTCGCGCGGCTTGTATGTCTCGATTAACCTGTCGATCTCTGCGCGAAGCTTCACCGCGTTGTGGTGGTCGATATCGCTCTCGATAAACACGGTCATCCTGCTGCCGTCACCGTCCGATGTGACAGACCGCACCATGTTCTCACCTCCCGTTCCTTTTCACATTATTGTAATAGTGTCCTTTCGCAATAATGCTCGCAGAGCGTCGAAAGTAAAACCCGTTCGGGATATTTATCATCCGAAACGGGTTTGTTTGTTTAATGCAATGCCGGAATTTGAGACGCGATTTTGATATGCAAAACAAGTCACTGTGGCACAACTTGAGCTTTACCATCACAATCGAAATCGCACCGAAACCGCATCTCACGGTCATTGTGCTTGGTTTGCAAACTAAAAACCGCACGGGATTTTTGCTTTTCCCGCGCGGTTTTTCTTGATTTTCGATTGGTTTACTGGTTCTATTTCAATTTTGCTATGCTCTGCTCGATATTGCTGCGGCGCTCAACCGCTCTCGCAAGCTTGTCTCTCTCTCCCTCTATGACATTGGACGGAGCCTTGCTCGTGAACTGTTCATTGGCAAGGCGCGCTTCGAGCGACGTTATCTCTTTTTGGGCCTTCGCAAGCTCATTTTGGAGCCTTAGCAGTTCTTTCTCTGTGTCAACCAGCTCGGCCATGGGAATGAGCACACGCGCACAATCGGTCACCGTCTGCGCCGTTCCCTCCGCCGATATATCTGCGCTCGCACTTATCACAACGCGCTCCGCGCCGGCTAAGCGCTTGATGAACACCTCTCCGCGCGCGAATACATCGGCAAGTGGCGTTTCAATATAAATCGTCGTCTTTTTGCTCGGCGGGACGTTCATGTCGGCGCGCAGAACGCGAACCGCTTTGATGACGTCCATTATCTTGCTGAATTCGGCCTCTTCTGTCTCGAACACAAGCGTTTCA
Organism: Oscillospiraceae bacterium; assembly: GCA_036645935.1. Classification (GTDB taxonomy): domain Bacteria; phylum Bacillota; class Clostridia; order Oscillospirales; family Ruminococcaceae; genus JAUNBN01. The sequence goes on from JAVXNE010000005.1 coordinate 108,359, forward strand.
TCGTATGTCGGGAACTCCGATATCATGATGCTCTCGCACGAATGCGGGATCGCCTGATAGATCTCCTCTGTGATAAACGGAATGAACGGATGAAGCAGCTTGAGAATCTGTGTTTCGGCGTAGACAAGCACCTGCTTGCACGCGAGCTTTTTCCTCTCATCATCTCCGCCGAGCCGCAATTTAGCTATTTCTATATACCAATCACAGAAGACGTCCCACGTGAAATCGTAGAGCTTGCCCGCCGCGATTCCGAGATCAAATCGATCTAGATTTTCGCTCGTATCCGCAATCAGGCTGTTCAGCCGTGAAATCAGCCAGCGATCTTCAAGCTCGAGCGTCTCGGGAAGCAGATCGGGTTTCACATCAGAGACGTCGTTCATTAGGATGAAACGCGCGGCATTCCATATCTTGTTACAGAAATTGCGCGCCGAGCGCACCTTTTCCTCCGAAAAGCGCATGTCGTTTCCGGGACTTGTGCCGCTCGCAAGCATGAATCGCAGCGCATCCGCTCCGTATTCGCTGATTATCTCGAGTGGGTCTATACCATTGCCGAGCGATTTGCTCATTTTGCGTCCCTGCTCGTCGCGGACAATCCCATGAATAAACACCGTGTCGAACGGTTTTTGTCCCGTGTGCTCCAACCCGGAAAAAATCATGCGTGCGACCCAGAAGAAGATGATGTCATAGCCGGTCACAAGGGTGCTGGTCGGATAAAAGTAGCGCAATTCGTCGGTGTCGTCGGGCCAGCCAAGGGTCGAAAACGGCCACAGCGCCGAGCTAAACCAGGTGTCAAGTGTGTCGGGATCCTGTTTCAGCGTCCCTCCGCATTTCGGACACTTATCGGGAGCATTGCACTCGACCACCACCTCGCCGCAGCTTTCACAGTACCATGCCGGTATCCGGTGTCCCCACCAGAGCTGACGCGATATGCACCAATCTCTAATATTGTTCATCCAGTTGAAAAAGATCTTGTCGAATCGCTCGGGCACAAAGTTTATGCTCCCGCTCTCAACGGCGGCGACCGCAGGCTCCGCAAGAGGTTTCATCTTGACGAACCACTGCTTGGAAAGCCGAGGCTCAACAGATGTGCCGCAGCGGTAACATGTGCCGACATTGTGAGATATATCAACGGTCTTTTCAATAAATCCGCCCGCTTCAAGATCTGCGACAATCGCCCGGCGCGCGTCCTCTCTTGAGAGTCCTTCATACTTTCCGCCGTTCTCGTTCACCGTGGCATCGGGATTGAACACATTGATTATGGGAAGATTATGTCGCTGTCCAACCTCAAAATCGTTGGGATCGTGAGCTGGGGTTATCTTGACGACACCTGTGCCGAACTCTCTCTCTACATATTCATCTGCGATGATTGGGATCTCCCGCCCGACGAGCGGAAGCATCAGTGTCTTTCCGATGAAGCTCTTGTAGCGCTCGTCGTCCGGGTGCACCGCAACCGCTGTGTCTCCGAGCAGAGTTTCGGGGCGCGTCGTCGCGAGCACAAGCTCGCCGCTGCCATCTGCCAGTGGATATTTGAGATGCCAAAACTTTCCCTCGCTGTCCTTGAACTCGACCTCGGCGTCCGAAATAGAGGTGAGACAGTGGGGACACCAGTTGATTATCCGCTCACCGCGGTATATCAGTCCTTTTTTATAGAGCTTGACAAAAACCTCGACAACTGCCTTGTTGCAGCCCTCGTCCATGGTGAAGCGCTCACGTTCCCAGTCGCAGGAAGAACCGAGCTTTTTGAGCTGCTCCACTATCCTTCCACCGAATTTTTCCTTCCACTGCCACGCGCGCTCGAGGAATCCGTCGCGGCCGATGTCATCCTTAGACAGACCCTCCGCTTTCATTGATTCCACGATTTTGGCCTCGGTCGCAATAGACGCGTGATCTGTTCCCGGCACCCACAGCGCGCAGTATCCCTGCATGCGCTTGGTTCTGATGAGGATGTCCTGGAGAGTATTGTCGAGCGCGTGACCCATATGGAGCTGTCCCGTGATGTTTGGGGGCGGAATAACAATTGTATATGGCTTTTTCGTCTCGTCGACCTCGGCGTGGAAATAACCTCGCTCCAGCCACTTCTCATAGATTGCATCCTCGACATTTTGGGGATTGTACTGCTTTTCGAGTTCCTTCATGTGTGCCTCCTTGTGAAAATGAAAACGTCCCGTCGCATCTCTGCAACGGGACGATCATTTGACCGCGGTACCACCCGAGTTGCCGCAAAATTGCAGCCTCTCTGCGCCCTTAACGCGGGTGACGCGAACGGTTACTGTCGTCATATCTGACGGAGTTCGCCGAACGTGCTCAGAAGCGACAGCGCCGCGTCGTCTGCGAGCGGGATTTCAGCATTTTCCCGCCTCTCTGCGCGCAAACTACCGCGCGAGCGCCCTCTTCATCATAGCATTTGTAGATTGTTACTAATTATTCTACATTGAATTAGTGTATTTGTCAACACACTTGAAAATCACTTTTTGATCTCCTGCCAAAAGCTCTCACCCGCGATATCGGAGGGCACGTCCAAACTGTCGCACACTGTTTTTCCCATGTCCGCAAAGGAGCTGCGTGTCCCAAGATTGACGCCCTGTTTAATTTCCTTGCCGCAGACAATCATCGGGACGTGCTCGCGAGTGTGATCGGTGCTCTCGCCGTCGTCGGGGTCACATCCGTGGTCTGCGGTTATCATCAGCAGATCGTCATCATGAAGCAGCGGCATTATCTCGCACAGACGCCTGTCGAACGCCGACATGGCCGATGCATAACCGTCCACATCGTTACGATGACCGTAGACCATGTCGAAATCGACAAGATTCACAAACGCAAGACCGCTGAAATCTCTTTTTGCGAGCGCGATCGTCTCCGTCATTCCGTCGTCGTTATTTTTAATCGGAATCCTCTCGCTGACACTTTTGCCTGCGAAAATATCGAAAATCTTCCCGACGCCGATCGTCGCAAGACCTGCAGTCTTGATGCTGTCGAGCATCGTCGTCGCTGGAGGCTGCAAAGAAAAATCGTGTCTGTTGCTCGTGCGTTTGAAACTTGCACGATCCGCACCAATGAAAGGACGAGCGATCACACGACCGACTGCATTGCCTGTCTCGTCAAGCAGCTTGCGAGCAGTTCTGCAAATCTCATAAAGCTCATCGAGCGGCACCACAGCCTCATTTGCTGCAATTTGAAACACACTGTCCGCCGAGGTATAGACGATAAGATCGCCCGTCTTCATGTGCCTCTCGCCATATTCGTCGATTACGGCGATTCCCGAATACGGCAGATTGCACATCGTTTTTCTTCCCACCGCTTTCTCGAATTTTTCGAGAAAATCACGCGGAAAACCGTTCGGATATGTTGGCAGCGGTTTTTCCGAAATGACGCCCGCTATCTCCCAGTGTCCAATTGTGGTGTCCTTGCCCTGCGAGCGCTCAGTCATACGCGCAAAGCAGCCTTCAGGCGACTGTGCCGGTTTGCCGCATGTGACGCCGTCGATGTTAAAAAGGCCAAGCTGCGCGAGGCAAGGTGTACTGTATTCAGGAGATTTCGCGATCGATGCAAGGGTGTTCGCTCCCGCGTCTCCAAACTTTGCGGCATCGGGCGCAGCCCCAATTCCAACGCTGTCGAGCACGATAAGAAAAACTCTTTTTATCATAATTCTCCCCTCTATTAAAATGTAATTATTAGGTTATCTTCGCTCTCGCATTATACGCTGACACGCATCGAAATTCAACATTCTGCCGTTCGATATGTCACCAAAGGAGCAATTGGAGCGCACGCGTTGCTTTGCGGCAATTAGTTGACAGCCACATTTAATTAATTTATAATTCAAGAAGCAATGCCGCTGTGGTGGAATCGGCAGACACAAGGGACTTAAAATCCCTCGATGGCAACATCGTGACAGTTCAAGTCTGTTCAGCGGCACCACGAAAGTTAGGTTAAAACAGATGCTTTTCTGCATTTGTTTTAACCTAACTTTTTTGTTATACTGCAACCAATATTGTTTATATAATATGAGGACATCAATGAAAAGAATACTATTATCAGTTGTGTTATTTATAGTCAGTTTTATATCAGCATATCTAATTATTTGTTACTTGCCCAGTATGAGAATTAAACTTGCAGCAGAACCAATGGAGTATTTTGTGGCGAGCATTAAACACAATATGGTATTTAAAATTTTTGTTTCTTTTGTTTGTGGATTGTTGATTAGCTTTATCCCAACAGCATTTACTAAACGAGCGAAATGAGCACAATCTCCCCTGCATCTATTTTGACCTATTTTTTTGTTATACTGCAATCAAGATTATTTATATAAAGTGAAAAAAGAATAGGACAGCATTTCATAAGGCAGGTGGTGATTACAATAAAAAGTCGGCATTTAGAAGTTTTAATTTATCTGCTCAAACATAAGAAAACAACATATAAGCAGCTTGCGCACCACTTTGAGGTCAGTATAAAAACCATAGAGCGTGACATCGATCACCTATCCTCTATGGGGATTCCGGTGTACTGTAAGCAGGGGTTCGGCGGCGGGGTGCAGATAGATGAAAGCTATAAATTCAGCACAAGCTTTTTCACGGACTCAGATATTCATCAAATTATTTTCGCCCTAACGATTGCAGACAGCCTTTCAACAGTGCCAAAGAAGAACAGCATTATCAATAAATTGTGCCTAATGGCTCCTGAACTGAGTGTGCTGTTTGAAAACGATGCACAGCAGTATTTCAGTATCGACCTGATTTCCGAGAAGGTGAGTACAGATGACCCTATTTGTAAAATAATCAACCATTGTCTTGATGATGAGCTTTATGCCATAATCAACGGAACTCTCACCGTTGCACCAATTGGATATGTGTTGAAGTGGGATGGGTTATACTTGTTTTGCTTTTCCACGGTGTATAAGCTGATGAAATGCAGTAGTATTCAAACAATTGAACCTACTGAAATTGAATTTGAACATGAATTTATTTCCTATGAAGAATATAAAAAAACGAGCAGGCAAGCATGACATTATGTGTCGTATTTGCCTGCTATAATTCTTCTAGGAGGTAATTACATGACAAAAAATATTTATGAACAAAAATCACTAACCAAACTTATTTTTATCTTTGGTATTCCATCTATCCTATCGTTGATGATTGAAATGCTGACAGGGATCGTGGACACTGCATTTGCCGGAAATTTGCCCGGGGTCGGTGACAGTGCGCTGTCTGCAATGGCGTTGATTTCTCCGATGATGGCAATATTTACAGCACTACAAACCTTATTTGCAATGTCAACCGGCATTTTAATTGCAAAATATTTAAATGACACAGAGCGTCTAAATGAAAGCTATCGTACCGGCGTTATTATGAGTGTAGTCATGTCGGCGGGAATATCTCTGCTGTGCTTTTTCGCTTTGCCCCAAATATTAACAGCTTTAGGCGCTGATGGGGAAATCTTTGTGATGGCAAAGCAGTATTTGCAAGTTCAACTTCTGAACAATATTTTCAGTAGTATTGGATACACCTTGAGCTGCTGTATCCGTGCCTTTGGTTTTCCAAAGACAGAAGTAAAGATTATTACAGCGGCTGTTTTGATTGATATTATTTTTAATTTTATCTTTGCGTTTATTCTTAAAATGGGCTTAGTCGGGCTTGCATGGGGTACATTAGTCAGTGAAGTGGTATGTGCCCTCTGCTGTGTCATATTTTTAGTCAGAAAAACGCTCTGGCTGTGCAAGACGCCGCTGACGGTTCGTGGCTTTTTCTTCTCCGCATGTGAGCTATTCAAACTTGGAATTGCACAAACGGCAATTCAGGCGCTTGGAGGCTGCACCGGTTTTGTTGTCAATTCAAGGCTATTAACGCTTGGCTCCATGTCTCACCTTGCCGCCTTTAACGTTGTCCAACGTATTTATAGCTTTGCTTTAATGCCAATTGTCGGGCTGACGCAGGGAGTACAAAACATTATTTCATACTTCAGCGGAAATGGTGGGGATGAAAAAATAGCAAGTGTTTCAAAACGGACTATGCTTTTATGTGGTACTTATGGTGTGATTGCCTTGCTGCTGATGATAACCTTTGGTCAAAATATTGCCGCTGTTTTTGGTGGTAGTTATGAAATACTTGCAATGGCAAAGACCATTGTACTTGTCGTTTTTATCGGCTTTCCATTTGTAGGAGTTCTATATACCGATATGATGCTCTTGCAAGTGACTGAGCATGAATTTGCATCGGTGCTGCTGATTTTATCAAGGCAGGTTTTCTTTCTAATTCCGCTAGTGTATCTTATTCCCTCACTGGTTACGTTTGGTGGTCTGCCTATCTCACCAATTGTGGCATTATTTTTTAGCATGCCCATTGCAGATTTGCTTTCTGTCCTATTTGCAATGCTTGTGAAAAGAAAGTTTTGTGTGCAAACAAAATGAGCATAATCTCCCCTGCATCTATTTTTACCTAATGACACAAGATATGTTGACAAGTTTTCTTTATGAAGGCTTGTCAACTTTTCCTTTGTTTATGCGGGTTTGCTGACTATGTTGGTATTGGAGGATAGAGGCCAATTAGAAACTGACGGAGGTTGAACCCACAAGAAAATTAAATATGACGAACTTTGGCACGATGGTTTTTCGTAACTATCGTGCCTTTTTTATATCCAAATTAAAATGAAAGAGGTTACAACCATGAACTACTTTGAACAATCCAATAAAATTACCGATGGGCTTCGCAAGTCTTTTCATTCCACAGATTCTAAGATGGCAAACCGTGTTTGCTATGGATACACCACTCGGGGGACAGCTTTGGTAAAATTGCCGCTGGATTGGAAACGCAGGGTATTCCTCCCTGCCCGGCAAAGCAAAGTTGAACCATGAGGCAATCTCAAAATTATTATCCAATGAAAAGTATGTCGGCTCGGTTTTGCTGAAAAAGACGATAAGCGTTGTCGGAATGCAGATGAAGAACAAAGGTCAACTGTAAAAGGTGCTGGTTCAGAACCATCATGCCGCTATCATTGCTGTGGAGAATTTTCAGCGGGTACAAAAACTGAAAATAGAGCGATCGAAAGACTCTACACAAGCAATCAGCATGACTGTGTCATATCAACAAAATATCTATCACTTTTTGGGATTATATGGTACAATTATTACAGTTAATTGGTGAAATTGAGTGATGTGGCGGAGCGAACCATTGTCATCATTCCTCCTGAATATGTTGACGAGCCGCTTCAACTCAAACATCTGCGTGTTGCCGCCTATTGCAGTGTCAGCACCGCAACAGAGGAACAGTCCTATAGCTTTGAATCACAGCTTCGTACTACACCACAAAAATCTCCGAAAATCAGCTTTGGACAAACGCAGGCGTTTATGGCGAAGCGGTTAGCGGCAGAAACATGAAGGAACGTAGCAAATTCAAAAAGCTGATGGTAAAATGCCGCAAACACAAGGTGGATATGATTCTTGCCAAATCCATCAGCCGCTTTGGGCGAAATGCGCTGCACAAAATCCGTTCTATAAGAGAACTTCAAAGGTTGGGCGCAGACATTTTCTTTGAACAGGAGAACATTTCACTCACTTGACCCGGATGCCCGCATCGCGATTGAAACCCACTGTGCCATTGCTCAACGAGAGAGTGAAAGCAAAAAGCCACGATATCAAGTGGGGAATTGATAGAGGATTTAAAGATGGTACATCGGGGTATCTTAGCTTCAAGTGTTATGGTTATCGTAGCGATAAGCAACAAGGCTTGCTCATTGAAACTAACGAGGCAACGATTGTGCAAATAATTTTTAATTTACGGCTGTAAGGTCACAGTTTGAGCAGTATTGCAAGCGAGTTGGCGAAAAGAAAAATACCATCTCCGGCCGACAAGCCAGTATGGAGCTGTGAATGCATCAGAAAAATGTTGATTAACGAGAAGCACACAGGATCGGTAATGCTGAAAAAAACGTTTATAGAGGATTAGTTCTCCGGAAAGCAGAAGAACACCGGACAACAGGAGCGGTATCTGGTTGAAAACGGCTATCCGGCGATTATTTTAAGAGAGGTTTTGGGAAGGGTGCAAGAGGTGTAGCTTTTGATTAGGCTAATAATGGGAATCTGGTGTGAGAAATCACAAAGGCTTGGTTGTTCAAATAATACAAAATTAGTATTAAATTATGTGTCTCAGTAATAATGAGCTTATCAGATTTTTATTTTTTGATAAGCAATATTAGTAAACAGAAATCAACAGATTAAATAAGGTATAGACGGAGACAGAAGATATGAAATCAGAATAACAAAGGAGACGGTATAATGAATATTAAGCCATATGATAAAACAATAAGGGATCTTCTTGGATCCAAAAGGCAATTTGTTATTCCGCGGTTTCAGCGGGAATACTCGTGGGAAAAGAAGAATTATCAAGAATTTTTTGAAGACATGATTGGGAATTTTGTCATTAACGGTGGGAAAATCTTATCTGACCAATATTTCTTGGTACGATGCTCTTTATCGGCAATTTTTCGGAAGGTACAGATCAAGAAATACAAGTTGTCGATGGGCAGCAAAGATTAACGACTATTACGATTCTATTCTCTGCCTTATCAGATTGTTTTGTTGCATTGAATGAGCCCACTTTAAGCAAGCAAATTTTTGCTTATATCATGACGGAAGACGACGACGGAAATGAAGTGCGCATTTTAAAGAGTGAGACTAATTATCCTTTTTTTGCATACTTTATTCAAGATAAAGGCAAGCAAATTTCACAAGAAGCATCTAGCGAGGAAGAAACTTGCATCAAGGAAGCTTATGATTATTTTATTTCTCAATTAAAAAATGATAAGTTAAAAACACTCTTGACGCTTAAACATGAAAGCGACGTAGTCGATCGCTTATCACAAGTTGATATTTTGAAGGCACTGCGTGATCAAGTATTGAATTCAACATTTGTTTCAATTTCCACCACAGACCGAGAACAAGCAAATAAAATTTTCGAAATTCTTAACGCCAAAGGAAAACGTCTTGCTGATATTGATCTCGTTAAGAACAAAATATTCGAAGTGTTAAAAAAACAAGAACCCGCAGATTTTGCCGAAGAAAGTTGGAAACAGATTAAGTCCACATTGAACGCTGGGAAAGAAACAGTTGGCATTGCTACATTTTATAGGCATTTCTGGATTTCAAAATACAAAAAAACTTACTCAAGTAAGTTGTACGATGCGTTTAATTCATCTATCCCTAAAACAGAAAACATATATAGGGATTTTTTAAACGATATGCTAATAAATGCAAAACTTTACATGCAAATCGTTAATCCTAAAAGAGAAGATTATAATGATCGCAAGGAATATTATTGGCTTGTCCAGAGCTTGAATGCTTTAAATAATTGTTTCAATGTCGTTCAAATTAGAATTGCCTTTGTGTCTTTGTTTAGCCTTAAGAACAGCAATATCATAGATCATAAAATGCTAAAAGAGGCTGTTAAATATGTGGAAAATTTTCATTTCGCATATAATGCGATTGTCAGTGGCAGGGCAAATAAACTAGAAACCATCTACTCTACTTTTGCCATTGAACTTCGAAAAGCCACTAATAAAGATACTGCAAAGGTCATTATTAAAACGAAACTATTGGACCCTCTTGAACGATTATTCCCATCTTTTGATGAATTTTGCAGTAAATTCATCTTGTTGACATATTCAAAAAAAGAAAATCCATCTAACATAAAAACAAAATATGCAATCAATAATCTGAATTGCTATTTTTCAAATACGGAAATTTTTGAAGATACAGGTAGTATTGAGCATTTAGTTGCAGAAACGGATGGAGCTCATGTTTCAGGAATTGGAAACCTTATTCTTTTGGAGCAACAACTAAATGCTGATGCAGGAGCAGTAACATACTCAGAAAAGAGAGCTTTTTATGCTCGATCTAACTATATAGGTAAGAAAATTCAGCGAAGAGCATCTGGATTGGGATCAAACTATGATCGATGAACGAGCGTTAGAAATGGCAAAACTTTATTATACGAAAATATTTTCAAGGCGAATTTCGGAAGAAACGTAGCAATTCAATTTGTTTTGGTTTATACGTCAGCTTCCCATTATTTATAAAAGTAGCATTCCGTTTCCAAGCGGCTTGCATCTTTATTAACCAAACTTCACGCAGAGGCTTATTTTCCGATGATGAAAGCAAGCCTTTTTTATACCTAAAATCGTGCTATATTGTACTAATGATTATTTATATAATCCACACAAGGTGGAGATGAAATGGATTTGCCGAAAAGGAAAAGATCCGGTTAGAGGGATATGACTATTCCTCATGCGGAGCATATCTTGTGACAATCTGTATTGCCTACCGAAATGCGTTGTTATGGAATGTAGGGGCGGATATCATCCGCCCGAACACCCCGCCATTATCACAATACGGAAAAATTGTGGAAACCGCAATAAATGCAATTTCTTTACATTGCAATCATTTTGTTGTGGATAAATATTGTATTATTCCTGACAATGTGCATATGACAGTGTTTACTGTTCCGGATGAGAACGGGCGGATGGTATCCGCCCGTGCAGTATCGGTGATTATTGGTTCCATGAAACGGTGGGTATCAAAACAAATCGGTTTCCCTGTATGGCAAAAATCATTTAACTGCCGTATTATAAGGAACAAAAAGGACTATCAGGAGGTTTGGCAATACATTGACGAAAATTCACTGAATCTTGTGCGCCCGAATATCGTGCCGGAACTCACCTGGAACTTTAGCGAGAAGCAAGTTGACAATATGCTGCAAACAGTCACCTATAAGGACAATATCGCCATAATGCCGAATATGCTAACCCCGATTGCCCCTCGCTTTTTGGAAGAACACGCAGGCTTAGAAACCCTGCTCATCATCTCACACACACAATACCCAAGGACATTTCAAGATAAAACGGGTGAGAAATGCGATTATATCTTTGCAGTCAGCAACAAGGATGACGGGGGAAATTTAGAATAAACCTTGCAAAACACAATCTATTGGAGTGCGCTTATTAGACCTATTATGAAATCCATACAAGCCGAATGCCCTGCCGACCGCATCCGGTCAGCAGGCATTAACTATAAAATACATTCACAGAATAGTTGCTTTTGGGGGCGATCCTCACCCATATCACACAACTGTGAGAACCGCTTTTAACAAGCAGCCCCTTTTGGTCAGCGGATATTCTTCCATCCAAAAACCATATGCCGTATTGAGCAGAGACATCGGCAAATTTACAGCGGATGTCAGTCGCTACCGCGCTTGTTTTGTGATATAATAAAATTGTTTTCAATTGCATTTTTGTGTTTGCGGTGAGTATACATTGGGAATTTTCTGTATCCGAATCTTTTTGCCTTACTCATGCGCATTCACCCATTTGAAACGGCATACACAAAGCAATTTCATTCTCGGCTTCATAGAAATTGCACTTCATGGCATCACTTCAAGCGGTGCGTGATCGCACGTCTACACACATTCTCTGTGTTGTTCCGCAAGACGATATACAAAATACCGTGGCCACAATAATTGATTTTGAGGATTTAAAAGAATGAAGGACTCCGAAACCGCAACTCTGTTCAGAATTGCAAAGCGCTATTATGAGGACGGAAAATTGCAAAGTGAGATAGCTCATGATGAGGGCATTTCACGCTCTCTCGTCTCAAAGCTGCTGGCCAAAGCAAGAGATGTCGGGATTGTCAAAATAGATATCTCGCTCCCGGTCTCGTCGTCGGGCAGCGCGCTTGAGGAGATGCTGCATGAACGGCTCTGTGCGTCCAATGCAGTCGTTTTCCCCTACTCGGGAAACGGGAACGAATACAGCGAGTGGGATGCGATCAACGCCGTGGCGATTCAGAGCGCGGTGCTGCTTCCAAATATGCTCTCTGCAAGTCTTTGCGTCGGCATAGGCTGGGGGCGCACCATCTATCGCATTTCAGACGAGCTCAGATTCATCGATCCGAAGCATGAAATGACATTTGTTCCCCTTGTCGGAAACTCGGGGCTTTATAATCGCTATCTGCAGACATCTTCCATCGCCAATCGCTTCGCTGAGAAATATGCATCAAGATGCTTTTACCCCAATGTATCTTTCGATCGCTCACAGAGTTCCAAGCTCACGCCTTTTGAACGGGCGAGCATCGATGAGCTAAGCTCGCTGTGGAATCACATTGATACAGCGATATTCTCACTCTCGTCTGCCTCCAGCGTCGACAACTACTATCTCTCGGAATTTTCCGATTCATTGTCACCTTCTTCCGTGCACCTCTCCGCATGCGGTGAAATTTTCTCGCAGGCATATTTTGCGGACGGTTCAACGGAATCGTTCGTGGAGGAATATCCAATCACTGCTTTCCCGCTTGAAAAGCTGCGCCAAATCAAAAATACCATCTGCATTGCAGTGGGTCCCAGCAAAGCTTACAGCATCATTTGGGCATTGAGATGCGGATTTGTGAACACACTCATAACCGATGTTCCCACCGCTGAAGCTATACAGATCATTTTGGATGAAGAAACATAATTTGACGAGCTTATGGAGCACAGCTTGCTAAAACTGAACCCATTCTTTGCCCAACTGACAAAGCTCACCCGTTGCAAATCGATCTTGAAATTTGGGTAAAAGGTTTTTTTGAAAATTTCTTGCTTCCTTTTCGCGTGTTTTCACTTGCGAATTTAATGATATCTCTTGAAGCTTTGTAAAAAAACTCATACGCTTTTTTTGTCTTATGCCTTTTATTGATATATTCTCCCGTGATCACTGTTTCAGCCGAATCGAATTTCACTGCACGCAAAGTTAACGGCAACTTTTGCGCATTTATGTCACTCAAATGCTCCCTTGTCACACCACTTGTTATTTTGGCGAGATATTGAAATCCTGTTATTTTGCCTCACCTACAGAAAAGAGGCTGCGCAAATCACTTTGCGCAGCCTCTTTTTTAATTTGATCAGTGATTGGAATCTCTCGGTTTACAGTGCGCTCTCAAGACCCTGATAGGTTTTGACAAAGCGCTTGTAGCCCTCGTCGTAAGCTTCCTTGTTATCAGAATTGGGCTTATAGGTGTTCTTGATTCTGACAGCTCGCGCCGCCGCCTCATAAGGATCCTTGTATACTCCAACGCCGATACCTGCAAACATCGCAGCGCCGAGGCAGCCGTTTGCGCTCGTCTCGAGAATTGTGACCTCTTCGCCGAAAATGTCGGCCACTATCTGGCACAGCACCGGGATTTTGGTTACGCAGCCAGTGACACTTATATTCTTAGGATGCAGACCATGTTCCTTTTCGACGTTCATTATGTCGCGCATCTCATAGGCAATTCCCTCGGCCACTGCGCGAGCGAGATCCGCTCTAACCGTGGACATGCGCATTCCGGTAAACGTGCTCGTCATGTTGATGTTGGAATCGATGCCTATGTGGTTGTGGCTGCGGCCCTGCAAAAACGGCAGGAATGTGACTCCGCGCGCGCCGGGAACGGAAGTTGCAACAAGCTCATTTATAAGCTCATACGTGTCGACGCCCTGTGCCTTTGCATCGGCTATTTCTTTTGTGCAGATGACATCGCGAAACCACCTGTACGCAGAATCCGAAGCAAAGGAAAGTGATTCAGCGGTATAATTCTTTACGCCGTTTTCAAAATAGAGATGGCTTTTCCATGTGAGCGTGCTGTTTGGAATGCGAAGCAGCTTATCCGAGCAAATATAGCAAGCGCCAAACGTGCCCATGACAATAACGGTGTCTCCGTCGTTCACCATGCCGCTTCCAAATGGAGAGCAGCACTGATCCAAAGTAACGACACAGATTTTGCAGCCAATTGGCAGACCTGTCTTTTCGGCGATCTCCGGGGAAACTGTAGCCGTGACATAACCGTTGTCCACACGGCGGCCGCGCTTGCTGATGTCCATTCCATACGCGTCAAAAAAAATTTTGGAATAGTTTTGTGGCTCTGGAGGTTGGCGATTGATTCGCGCGCCACAGAAGCCGCGTCAGTGACCCATTCGCTGGCACCAAACTTTTTGAGGAAGTATTCCTGCATAGTTACGTCGCGGCCGGCCTTTTTGTAAAGATCGCCCATATATGTCTGCATCCACAGGTGCTTTGCAAGCGCAGAGAAGCCGGAAGAGCTTCCGTTTATTTCTTGTGCCAGCTCCTCTTCAAAGAGAGTTCCCGACATTTTATCCGCAACTATATAGCCGCGCAAATCCTTCCAGCTTATGCAGTTGTAGAGCATTTTACCGTCATTGTCGCAGATTCCGACACAGGCACCCTGCGCGGAGAGGTCCCATCGCCTCAATCTCGTTTTTGTCGATTCCGCTCTTTTCAACGGCACATTTAATACACGCGAACAGAGCGTCGGTGATCTCATCAGCATCCCGCAAGACTATTTCGGATTTTTCAGGATCGTATATGCAACGGTACTCGCGGTAGTCCTGAGCGATCAGTTTTCCGTCCAAATCAAAAATGCACGCCTTGCAACCTGTAGTACCTTAGTCAAGACCTATCAGGTCATCTATTCTTCCCACGTCTTGGGAAATTGCATTTTTTCATACTGCCCGAGATTAAACATGTTTACATATCTCATTCCGGCTTCTGTCTCAAGTGTTTGACCTGTTATTGATGCCGACGCATCCGAAATCAAAAATGCAATCACATCGATCACCGATGAAAGGTTCTGGTAGCATCCCGAAGGGGTCAGTGAATCTGTAATCCTCGACACTTCGTCATGGCGGTAATGCTCGGTCATCGGAGTGTATATCATCGCGGGGGATATAGCGTTGACTCGTATATTCCAGCGGCTGAGTCCAAACGCAAAGAACTCGGTCATTGAACGCACTGCCGCTTTGCAAATCCCGTATACTGGATGTACAACGTCGGGGAGTATTGCGCGGGGAGATGACACATTGACAATTCTGCCCCAGCGCTCACTCTTCATATGCTCCGCCGCTGCCTGTGAAAGAAAAAATGCTGCTTTTAGATGCACCGCGAACATCTTATCATATTCCTCGTGCGTAACGCTGCCTATCGGGCTGCGGTTGGGTATCCCGGCATTATTGACCAAAACATCCAGTCTCCCAAAGCGTTTGACAACATCCGGAACGAGTGCCTCCATCTGTGTGTCGCTTGTGAGATCGCAATGGAAAAACTCGCACTCTCCAAACTCCGAAAGTTCCTTAACGCACGCAAGACCCAGCTCATTTTGAATATCCGCTATCGCGACCCGCATACCGCTTTTGAGAAAATTTTCGGCAGTTTCCTTTCCGATACCTCCGGCGGCTCCAGTCACCAATGCCACGCGCTTAATTTTGTCCATATTTGTCTCCTTAGATTTGATTCATGCGGCGCATAAGGTCGAGGGAATCAATGATCTCAAACACTCTCTGCGAACCGAGCACATCGACGCCTGCCTTGAGAAACGCCATGGCGTTCTGCGGACGCGGCGCCTTTATGCCTGCAACCTTCATCTTTACGTCCGAGCCTTTTAATGTGTCGCGAATAACCTCGATCTGATCCATGCGCGGACCATCCATGCGCCCGGTAGATGTTTTTGCAAAATCAATACCGGTCTCGGCAATCAGCTCGCACACGTGCTTGATCTCATCGTTTGTGAGATTGCAGACCTCCATGATAATTTTGAGCTCAACACCCGCCGCAGCGGAGCGAAGCATTTTGAACTCGTTTTTAACAAAGTCCCATTTGCCAATCTTGACGGCGTGCTGGTTGATGACGACATCCATGACTTGAAAGCCCAGTTTTACATATTCTTCTACGCAGTGTGCCTTGACGATAGAAGGCTCGACCACGCCGAGAGGAAATGACGCGCCTCCGCCCAGCATCGTGTTCGTTCCCTTGAGCACATCGAGCATCTCTTTGGCAAAAAACGGACTCGCAAAGATAACTCTGCAGTTGTATTCAGCGGCTTTGCGGCACCCCTCGACATAATCTGCGCAATCTCCGAAAGTGCTGTGCTGATATTCAAATACCTGCCCGAAATCGTGTTTTGAAATGTTCTTGAGATCTACCATAACAATCCTCCTGATTGATTTGAAGTTGCGCGTACGCATGTTGTTACATATGTTAATCACATATGTCAATCACATATGTCAATTAAAGTTTAACATCGTTTATTCTTCTTGTCAATTATGTTATTCACCAAATCCGGAGCATGTTTTTCGGCGTTATTCCCCCCCTGCCTCGATCGCATATCAACTTTCACCCCTTCTGCAGAAATAGCGACAAAAAACGGAGCAGCCTTTCGGCTGCCCCTAATCTCAAGGCAAAAATGCAAACCTTACGTCTCCGCAGGTATCTACGGTCTCAAATGGTTGATTCTCGCTCCGTCGACATTGAGCGCGTGTCAGTTTATGAATGAAGCGCGCTCGCAGTCGGACAGAAAAACTATCGCGTCGGCGTTCTCGCGCGCCGTGCTCGCCCGGCGCATCGGCATCTTGGCGATGTATGCCGCCCGGCCCTCGTCGGTGTAGCGGCTTCTGTTAAGCTCTGTGTCCACAACGGAAGGGCACAGGGCATTTATGCGGATAGTGTAGGCATACTCATTCACAAGACCGCTCATCATCCCCTCCATCGCGCCTTTTGCTGCTGTATAGGCAGCGCTGCCGCCTCCGCCGTTTATAAGGAGAAGCTCACCATAACGATACTTCCCGAACCCTGCTCCAGCACCTGCGGGATACACTCATTTCTCATCAGAAACGCACCGCCGCAGTTCACTTTCATCATATGCATGAACGTCTCAAACGACAGCTCGGTAAAGGGAGATAACACTCCCGTTACGGCGTTGTTGACAAGCATATCAGCTCTCCCGAAACGCTTGATTATGGCTTGAACCATATCGTTCACTGCTTCTTTGTCCGATACGTCAGCGGCATAGCGTTCGATGACGCCGCCCTTTGCTCTTATCTCTTCAACGAGCTTCGCCAATTCTGTCTCGTCGCACTCGCAGGGGTAGCAGTCGAGCGCCACTGCGGCGCCGCCTCGGCAAACGCGCAGCACGTTTCCGCTCCGATCCCCGTGGCTCCCCCCGTCACTATTGCAACCTGACCATCAAAGTTGATTTCCCTGCTTATATGGCATTCCTATCACTCTAGGTTTTCAATTGTCCGAATATAAATATCCGAAACCGTATTCAGCTCTTCAAAATCAAATCATATATCGCCCGGGCAACTCCGTCGTGCGCATTGTCGCTCACAACCGCGTATCCTCGCGCTTTCAGTTCTTCATTGGCGTTGCCCATGGCGATTCCCAGCCCTGCGGCGTCAAGCATCGGAATATCGACGATCTCATCTCCGACAGCCGCCACCTCGCACATCGGAATTCCGAGCTTTTTCGCGACATACCGCAACGCCGTTGCCTTGTCACCGCCCGCAGCATATAAGTCGATTATCGTCGCCCAGGTCGGTTCAACCCGCAGCTCTGGTGAAAGGAGCGAGCGGGCGGACGAAATCACCTCGCCCATGCGCTCCTCTTCGAGCAGCAGCATGCACTTGCAGACGTCGTCAAACGGCAGCGCCGTGAGATCCGCAACCTTGCCCTCATATCCGAAATATCGCGCATAAGCGGCGGTGTAGTCGTTATCCTCTGAAAAGAAGTAGCTTCCATCGACACGAAATATCTGCAACGTAATCCCGAGTTTTAAAGAAAATTCGTATATTTTCAACATATCGCGCGCTGTCAGACAGACGCTGTGCAGACTCTTGCCATCAGGATATTTTCTTATGTCCGAGCCGGCCATTGCGACCGCATAGTTATCACTGAACCTCAGCTCGTCCATCACAGGAGCTATGCTGCGATACGGTCGGCCCGAAACGGGAAGTATGTAAACTCCCGCCTCGCGTGCGGCGGTTATTGCTTTGACAGTGCCTCGGGAAAGCTCGTTGTTGTCGTCGAGCAACGTGCCGTCAAGGTCAACGGCGAGCAATCGGTACACGTGGCTTAGATGAGACCGAGCTTCCTGTGAAGCTCGAGTCCATCAATTATCTCAACTGCGCCCTGCGAGCCGATAATTTCCACTCCTGCCTTGATGTACATGTATGCGTTCTGCGGACGGGGCGCTTTTACTCCCGAAACTTTGAGCCGCACATCGGTGCCTTTAAGTTGTGTCATGATGAGGTCTACCTGGTGCATGGTGGGACCGGCAAACTGTCCGGTCGAGGACTTGACCCAGTTTATCCCGCGATCTGCAATCATCTCAACTGCGCGTTTCGCCTCGTCATCGGTGAGCATGCAAACCTCAATTATAACTTTGGTCTCGTTGCCCTCGGCTGCATCAACAAACATGTCGAGCTCCTCGGCAACTATATCGGTGCGGCCCGCCTTGAGTGCGGAGTAGTTCATTGAAAAATCGAGAGATTTTGCGCCCAACTGCACGCAACACTCAATAGCAGCTGCCTTGGCTTTGGGCGGCTCGGTGCCGAGGGGGAATCCCGCACCGCAGCCCGGATTTATGTCAGTGCCTTTGAACTCATCGACGAGAACCGGAAGCCAAAACGGAGCGAGCATATAGGAGCGCATGTTGTACTCCTTCGCGATGCGGCAATTGGCGCGCACCTCTTCTTCGGTCATCTGCCCTATGGAGAGCAGCTCGAAAACCTTGCCGAAGTCGTGCTTGGAAACTGTATGCAGATCTATCATTTTTAGCCATCCTCTTTAGTTTATGGCACAGTTCACATCGCAAGAAGGGTGTCTGCGCTCAAAGCGTTTTTTGTTCAAAATCGCTATTTCAGAATAACGTCAGCCTGTCTTCTCGGCGCACTGCGCGCATAGTGCAATTTGTGATGCCCGAGCAGCAGACATGCCACTGGGGTTTTTCCGCCCAGCCCCAGCCATTCTCCTGCCTGTGGCATTGCGGCAATTGAATAGAGTGCATAGTGATTGAACAGCGCTCCCAGACCCATCGCATGAGCCATAAGCTCAATATACGACGCTGCAATCCCCGCATCGAGGGTCATTTCGGCAGCCACCACAAGCACTGTACCGGCTCCGAGAAACAGCCTATCGTCCTTGGAATCAGCAGCATAATTTTTGATAAATTGTTCATAATGCGCCGTCTTTGCGCTGCCCTTGGCTTTAAGTTCACCGACAACGTTCTCAAAGCCTCTCCACACTATCCTTTTGAAATCGTCCAGACAATCATGCACAACAACAAAGCGCACGTCCTGCTTGTTCGCCCCTGTCGGTGCGTGTCGCCCCGCTTCAATCAGCTGTGCAATCTCGGCAGAAGTTACGGGTTCGTCGGTGAAGCAGCGCACGCTGCGCCGATAACGCATCATGGCGAGCAGCTTTTCCGGAGGTATATCGCACAGCTCGCTGCGATATTCGGCACAATCTGCCATGTCGTATTCACAGCTTGACACCGCGTGCTTCGGGCACACTGCAATGCAGTGGCCGCAATTGATGCAACTGTCTCCCACAACCACCTCTTCCTCCAGAACAGTTATGTTGTGGCAAACGCAGTCAGCTGCGCACAATCCGCACCGGACACACCTTTCTTCGTCGATTGCAATCATAATTCATGACACCTTTAGTAATATTTTTTGCCGGTCTTTAACATATGTGATTACTGTATGTTATGGTACTCCCTTTCCCGTAAAATGTCAAGGATATTTGCATATTTTGCTGTTATGCTATACGTTTGAGACTTAGGTTCACAAATTCCCCCGACTGCCGCAGGATTTGGAACCCGGCAGAATTTCCGGTCAAAGTTTTTCGTCTTACGTCATCTTGCCGCTAATATAAAAGAATGACCGCACCTACGATAAATACGGTTGCGGTCAAGACATTATATTATATGCTGCAGATGTGTATTCCGCTTGTGTTTCGCGCGGTTGTCAGCATCAAGCTTCGTGCGCTCAAGACTGTGGGCGGCCTGCAGCAAGCTGCTTGATTGTGTCACGAAGCTTCGCAATTCCTTTTTGCGGATCGTTGATATCAAGCACCGAGTGCTCAAGCGGACAAACTCCGTCTCCTGTACGGTTGCTGATCAAATCGATACGGCGATCGAATGCGACGCCGATTCCGTGAGATTCAAGATATTCAAGTCCTGCCCGACTGATCGTGAGTGCATAAACCGCACGCGCCCTGCCGCAAGTCAGAACCATCGCCGCCGCACGTCCGATTATTCGATCGACAACAAGAGAACCCGACAGTTTTTCCGGACTGTTGTCGAGCAGATTCAACAGCGGAGCAATTCCGCGTCCGTCTGCTGAGTGAATGATCTCGCCATCTCTTATGACAGCACAACTCGCCTGCTCCGTTTCAATCATTGTGCGGGCGGTATCGAGTGCTTTGCGATCGCGCCCGCCGACCGAAAACATATTCATTTGCTCCATAATACCGGATCACCCGTGCCTTTCAAATAGTCTACGAGTGCCAACCCGAATTGGCTGTTGCGCACAGTACAAAAATTATAACCCGCATATGCTCAATTAGCAAATTTCTCTGTGCGTTTGCCATTGTGAAAGTGGCAAAACATACGCCATGAAATCGCGTAATATACCGATAATTTTTTATTCAAAGAATCGCCGAAATTCCTCGGCACGTCTAACCCAGGCAGTCCCGAATCCTGCAAACGAACACCGCTGCGGCATGCGTTCACAATAATCAGTACAACTGACAACAAAGCTCTTTTTCAGCGCTTGCAGGCGTCTTTCAAACTCATCGTCCACGCCTTGTGTCATTGAGGGTTTGCGCGGGAGTTCGTTCCAAACCCGAAACACAATTAGGGCAGACATCTCTTAATAACGGCACAAAACGGGAAGCGCCCACTTTGGCATTCCATCGTCTTTTCATCACAACGAATTGCGTCCGTTTTGCACCTCGCTATTGTTATTTTGTCCCAAACAGCCTGTCTCCCGCGTCTCCGAGACCCGGAACGATATATGCATTCTCGTTGAGTTCCCGATCGAGAGCCGCGCAATAAACAGGGACGTCGGGGTGCTGCTGTGCCATGTATTCGATTCCCGGAATTGCCGCGATAATGCAGACAAACCGCAGATCCGAGCACCCACGGTCCTTGAGGAACTGCACGGCAGCGGCGGCGCTGCCACCGGTCGCAAACATCGGGTCGAGGACAATCACTGTGCTGTCGGCCACGTCGTCCGGAAGCTTGCAATAGTATTCGACGGGTTGGAGCGTCTCGTGATCACGATAGAGACCGATATGTCCAACTCGCGCGTTGGGCAGCAATTTTTGCACACCCGGAACCATACCGAGACCCGCGCGCAGCACCGGCACAAGCGATATCGGCTTTTCAGACAGCACGCGTGTCATCATTTTGGCGATTGGGGTCTCAATCTCAACCTCGACCATGGGCAAGTCCTTGGTGACCTCGTACACCATCAGCATCGAGACCTCCTCGATGAGCTCCCGAAACTCCTTGGTGTCGGTGTTTTTATCGCGCAATAGGGATACCTTGTGTTGGATAAGCGGGTGATCGAATATAAATGCGTTGCCTGTTTGCATAAAAGAGGCCTCCTGAATCTCAATTTAAGAAAATAATAGCACAACTGCGCAGCGCTAACAAGCTTGGCTGCACGAGCTGCGTCCATTTGCAGTGCCGTGAAAAATATCCAAAACTGCTTCTCAGCGTGACGCCTTTAGGGCATGACGATATCGAAATCGCAGTAAGCACAGCGGTATTTTCCGCTCGTATCTGCCGTCACAAGCAGCCGCTCAAGGGATGGCTCGCTCGCCGTTATACAGCGCGCGTTCGAGCATCTCCCCGCAGATTCAAAGTTCACAAACGCCGGGTTTACTCGCGGTTCGGCAGAATTCTCAAGCAGAAACATAATGAGCGCCATTCGCATGAATCTCCCGCATTTTACCTGTTCAAAGTAACGCGCGCGCGGGTCGCAGTCGACGTCGCGGGAGATTTCGTTGACCCTCGGCAGCGGGTGCATGATTATCATATCCCGCTTTGCATTCTCAAGCTTTGCCGGTTCGAGTATAAAGCTGTCCTTCAGCCGCAAATACTCCTCTTTGTCGGTAAAGCGCTCCTGCTGAACACGCGTCATATAGAGAATGTCAAGGCTGGGCATCGCCTGTTCAAGCGACGTCGTTTCGGTGTATGAAATACCTTTTTGCGCGAGCTCGTCCTTGACATATTGAGGTACCCGCAGCTCGGGCGGCGAGATCATGACAAAATGCACGCCGTCATAACGAGACATAGCACGCGTCAGCGAGTGCACAGTGCGCCCGAACTTGAGATCCCCACACATTCCGACGGTGAGGTTGCAAAATCCGCCCTTGGCGCGCCGGATGGTGAGCAGGTCTGCGAGCGTCTGTGTCGGGTGGCAGTGCCCGCCATCCCCCGCGTTGATTACGGGAACCGAGCTTGTAATCGTTGCGGCAGTCGCCGCGCCCTCGCTAGGGTGGCGCATTGCGATTATATCCGCATAGCAAGACACAGTGCTTGCGGTATCGAGCAGACTCTCCCCCTTTGAAGCTGAGGAGGAATTGGCGCTTGAAAACCCGAGCACTGATCCGCCCAAATGCAGCATTGCAGATTCAAAGCTCAGTCGCGTGCGGGTGGAGGGTTCAAAGAAAAGCGTCGCGAGAATTTTGTGCGCACATACGTCGACGTAGTCGTCGGGATGAGCGATTATGTCGTCGGCGCGGTCGGCAATCATCTCCAGCTCGCATGTTGAAAGATCTGTAATGTCGATGAGATGGCGCATTCTGTCAGCTCCTTATTGCTGAAAATTAAAACATTCAAGTACAAAAGCACTTGCAACTAGCTTGTGGATTTGTGGAGGAACAACATTGGGTCTCTATGCAATCAGTCCGCCCAGCTCGCGTCGGAGGGATTGTCGCGGAACTTGAGCAGCTTTGAAACATCGCTTTGCGCGATGAACTTCCTTTCGGCGGCCTCCTCAACGAGCGCATCGAAGCAGCAAAGGCTCACGTTTTCAACATTGGCAGCTTCCAGTGCGTCCAGTCCCTTTTTCATTCCATAAGTGAAAATACTCACTATTCCGAGCACCTCAGCACCGGCATCGCGCAGCGCTTCCACAACCTCGATGACGCTGCCGCCGGTTGAGATGAGATCCTCGATAACGACGACCTTTTGCCCCACTTGCAGTTTTCCCTCAATGCGGTTGGTACGCCCGTGATCCTTCGCGCTCGAGCGAACGTAACCCATGGGCAGACCCAGCAGGCTCGCAGCAATCGCCGCGTGGGCAATGCCCGCAGTGCTCGTGCCCATCAGCGCGCCGCAATCCGGATACCTTTGACTAACAGTATCAGCGATTGCGCGCTCGACGCGCTCGCGCGCCTCGGGAGCGCTCAAAATCAGCCGATTATCGCAGTAAATAGGACTTTTAATTCCCGACGCCCAGGTAAATGGTTCGTCCGGACGCAGGAAAACCGCGCCGATATCCAAAAGCTCTCGTGCAATTGTCTTTTCACTCGTCATCTCTATTCCCCCTTTGTGAACTCGGCGACACAGCGACGATAAGCCGCAACCGGATCGCCCGCCTGCGTTATCGGTCTGCCCACCACAATGTAATCGGAACGCAACTCGCGCGCTCTCGCCGGAGTTGTTATGCGTGTCTGGTCGTCCGCCGCAGAATCGGCAAAGCGCACACCGGGAGTCACCGTCACAAAATCATCCCCGCACGCGAGTTTCACCTCGGCAGACTCAAGCGGGGAGCAGACGACGCCGTTCAACCCCGCGAGCTTTGCATTTTTGGCATAGTGCGCCACAACATCTCCCATCGAACCCGAGACGAGCAATTCATCGTGCATCGCGCGCTCGTCGGTTGATGTGAGCTGCGTCACAGCAATGACGAGAGGCTGTGTGCCGTCGTCGCGCGTGAATCCCTCACGTGCACTGCGCATCATCTCGACTGTGCCCGCCGCGTGCACGTTGATCATGTCCACGCCGAGGGACGCAAGCGTGCGGGCTGCGCGCAACACCGTGTTGGGTATGTCGTGAAGCTTGAGGTCGAGAAATATTCTGTGCCCGCGAGCTTTAATCTCTCGAACAATGTCAGGACCGCAGGAATAAAACAGCTCCATGCCTATTTTTACATAAGGTCTGTCATCTCCGAAATTGTCCAAAAACCCGAGCGCAGCATCCTTTGTCGGAAAATCGAGTGCTATAATAACGTCTCTCATCTATGTGCCTCCCCTGTGATTTCACTGAGTTTTCTTATTCCGAGCCTTTCCGCTTCTCGCGGCAGTTCTTCGATTATTTTGGGGCACGCGAACGGATCGCGCAGATTTTCCGCGCCGATCTGGACCGCCGAAGCCCCCGCGAGCATCATCTCGATCACGTCACGCGCGCAAGCAACCCCGCCCATCCCTATAATCGGAATAGCAACAGCGCGCGAGACATTGTACACCATTCGCAGCGCAATCGGGAAAACTGCTCTTCCCGACAGACCGCCCGTCACGTTTGCAAGCAGCGGTTTCCTTGTTTTCAAGTCAATCCGCATCGCAAGCAGTGTGTTTATCAAACTGATTCCGTCCGCTCCGGCGGTCTCGCAGGCCCGGGCAATTTCTGCGATATCTCCGACATTTGGAGACAGCTTCACGAAAAGCGGCTTGTTCGTTTTGGCCTTGACCGCGCGCGTCACCTCCGCCGCCGATGCCGGACATGTGCCGAAGCTCATCCCCCCATGCTTGACGTTTGGGCAGGATATATTTAGCTCAAGCAGCCCAACCTGCGGCTGTGTGTCGAACGCGCGGGCAACCTCGACATATTCATCAAGCGAAAACCCACACACGTTTGCAATCACCTTCTTGCTGAAAACGGTGCGCAGCTCGGGCATTTCACACTCAATCACCGAGCGAATGCCCGGATTTTGCAAACCCACAGCATTTATCATCCCGCACGCGCTCTCCGCTATGCGCGGCGTCTCATTTCCGAAACGCGCGTCGCGTGTCGTCCCCTTCATCACAAAGCTGCCGAGCATGTTAATATCGTAAAGCTTTGCAAACTCGAGTCCATAACCGAATGTCCCGCTTGCGGGTATAACGGGATTCTCCAGACTCATTCCCGCGAGCTTTACGCTTAAATCTACCATAATATCTCCTCGCTCGCAAAGACGGGTCCGTCGGCACATACACGCTTATATCCGTTTTTCGTGCGCCTCGAACATCCCATACACGCGCCGAATCCGCACCCCATACGCTCTTCAAAACTGAGCTGTCCGTTCTTTTCACCGCAGCTCGCCCACACAGCTTTAAGCATCGGCTCAGGCCCGCACGCGAAGTAACATCCGAATTCTTGCTCTCCAATGACATCGGTCGGATATCCCTTGACCCCTGCCGACCCGTCGAGCGTCGCGATTTCAAGCGAGCAATCAATTGCGCCGAATTCTCTCTCAAAAAATATCTCGTCGGCGCTTCCGAAGCCGAGAATAACCCTTGGGCGTCTGCCCGACGCCGCGAGCGCCCGCGCAAGGCCAAACATCGGCGCCGCCCCCGCGCCTCCTCCGACAAGCAGCGGTCTCCCGCTCGTGTGGGAAATGTCAAATCCGTTGCCGAGACCCGCAAGCGCTGTTATTATATCGCCGCGCTCAAGGCAAGAGAGGGCGCGCGTGCCCTCCCCCACCGCTTTGTAGACAAGCGTCAGTCGTCCCTCATCGACGTCGCACACCGAAATCGGACGCCGCAAAAAGAATTCGGGCAACAGAAGATTTGCAAACTGGCCCGGGGCTGTGAACGCCGATGTATCGCCCAAAAGCACAAGGCAAAAGGTCTCTCGCGCGCAGGGTCGGTTTTCTTCTATTTTGTAAACAACCTCAGTCATGGTACTACTCCCCATCAATGGTCGAAATGCACAGCGTAATCTCTTCGAGCACATCGAGCAGCACCTTCACGGTGTCGAGAGAGGTGAACATCGTTGTGTTGTGTGCGGTCGCGCAGCGACGGATGATTGCGCCGTCTGAAATCTGACTCTGCTCGTCAAGGTTGCGTGTGTTGATGACGTAGCTCACATATCCGCGCCGTATCAGGTCAAGAATCTCATCGCTGCCCTCACTTATTTTGTCGCGCACCCGAGTTCTGATGTCGTTTCGCTTGAGGAATTCTGCGGTTCCGCGAGTCGCCTCAATATTGAAACCGAGCTTGTAAAAACGGCGAACGAGCGGCAGCGCTGCTTCCTTGTCGCGGTCGGCGAGAGTCACGAAAATCGTTCCGTAGTTGGACACTTTCATTCCGGATGACTGCAATGCTTTGTACAGCGCTCGATTGAGCGTCTTGTCGTATCCGATTGCCTCTCCCGTGGATTTCATTTCGGGCGAGAGATATGCGTCGACGCCGCCCAGTTTTGAAAAAGAAAATGCGGGGGCTTTAACATACCAACGTTTTTTTTCGGCCGCGCACAGCTCTGTGTACCCTTGCGATTTCAGCGACTGCCCGAGCATCACCTTGGTACCTATGTCGGCGAGGGGGATGCCTGTGGCCTTTGAGAGAAACGGAACGGTGCGCGATGAGCGCGGGTTTACCTCTATGACATACACATCGTCCTTGGAATCGGCGATAAACTGAATGTTGTACAGCCCCACAATGCCGATTCCCAGCCCGAGTTTTTCTGTATATTCGAGTATCTTTTGCTTGACACTGTCGCTCACGCTGAAGGTTGGATAGACGCTTATGCTGTCGCCCGAATGGATTCCCGTGCGCTCAACGTGCTCCATTATTCCAGGCACAAAAACCCGCTCGCCGTCGCAGACAGCGTCGATTTCAAGCTCCCGCCCCTCGATATAGCGGTCCACCAGCACAGGCATATCGTCGCTTATATCGACCGCGAGCTGCAAATACTCCCGCAGCGACTCCTCACACCCGACAATCTGCATCGCGCGGCCGCCGAGAACATAGCTCGGCCTCACCAGAACCGGATATCCGATTCTCTCCGCGACAAGCACCCCCGCCTCCATCTCGGTGACCGCCTGTCCTTCAGGCTGAGGGATACCGAGTTTTTTCATAATCAGCTCAAAATCATCACGGTTTTCCGCGCGGCGTATCGCGTCTGTTCCGCTCCCAATAATCGGAACGCCGAGCGCGTCGAGCGAAGACGCGAGATTGATTGCCGTCTGTCCTCCAAGCGTCACAATGACCCCGTCCGGATGCTCGAGCTCGACGACGTTCATGACGTCCTCAAGCGTCAGCGGTTCAAAATAGAGCTTGTCGCTTGTGGTGTAGTCGGTGGAAACAGTCTCGGGATTGTTGTTAATGACGATTGCCTCATACCCCGCCTCGCGGATCGTCCACACCGCGTGCACCGTTGAGTAGTCAAACTCAACGCCCTGACCTATGCGAATAGGGCCGGATCCGAGCACAATTATCTTCTTATTACTGCTGGGATGGGATTCGTTTTCGCTCTCGTATGTCGAGTAGAAATACGGGATATAGTTGTCGGAATCACCCGCACAGCCATCAATCATCTTGTAAACCGGCATGATTTTCAGCTCGCGTCGCAGCTTGAATATCTCACTCTCGGTCGTGTTCTGGCACAGCGCGATGAACCTGTCTCCAAATCCGAGGCGCTTCGCCTCAAAAAGCGTCTCTTTTGATAACGGGATTTTGCATATCTCAGATTCAAAATCCACAATGCGTTTCATTTTGTCAATAAACAGCGCGTCTATTCTCGTCACGTCGCAGAGCGTTTTGACGTCGCATCCGCTTCGCAGCAGATGGGCGATTGCAACGATGCGGTCATCACGCCCGTCGCGCACATATTCGATTATATCCTCGCGACTCATCTCGTCAAACTTTGCAGAGCGCAGCTTCCACGCATCTGTCTCAAGCGAGCGCAGCGCCTTCAAAAAGCTCTCCTCAAGAGTTCGCCCGATGCTCATGACCTCGCCTGTCGCCTTCATCTGTGTTGAAAGGACATTGGAGGCAGAGGTGAGCTTGTCAAAGGCAAATCGAGGGAATTTTGCGACAACGTAATCAATTGCCGGCTCACAGCAGGCAAGCGTTGTCTCGAGCGCGATCTCGTCGAGCGTGTAACCGACGGCGACCTTGGTCGTGACTCTCGCGATGGGATATCCCGAGGCCTTGCTCGCGAGTGCCGACGAGCGCGAGACGCGCGGGTTTACCTCTATCACATAGTATTCGAGCGAATCGGGGTCGAGCGCGAACTGAACGTTGCAGCCGCCCTCGATTTTGAGCGCGCGTATAATTTTGAGTGCCGAGTTGCGCAGCATCTGAAATTCATAATCAGTCAGCGTCAGCGCCGGAGCGACTACGATCGAGTCGCCGGTATGAACCCCGACCGCGTCGACGTTTTCCATACTGCAAATCGAAATTGCGGTGTCGTTGCGGTCGCGCATGACCTCAAACTCAATCTCTTTAAACCCTTTTATTGATTTTTCAATCAGAACCTGCCCCACAGGGGAGAGCGACAGCCCGTTTTCAGACAGTTCCCGAAGCTCGACCTCGTCGTCCGCAAATCCTCCTCCCGTGCCGCCGAGTGTGAATGCAGGGCGCACAACCACCGGATATGTTATCTCCTGCGCTATCTCAAGCGCCTGCTCAACGGTCGTTGCGGTGGCCGATGACGGCGTCGGTTCTCCTATCCTGGCACAGAGCTTTTTAAACAGCTCACGGTCCTCAGCCTGCTCGATGCTGGAAAGGCTTGTTCCGAGAAGCTCGACATCGCATTCGTCAAGAATTCCCTTGCGTGCGAGCTGCATCGCAAGATTCAGTCCCGTCTGTCCGCCGAGCCCGGGAACGATCGCATCGGGGCGCTCATACCTCACGATTTTCGCGACATATTCGAGCGTCAACGGTTCCATATATACCTTGTCGGCGATGTTGGTGTCGGTCATAATCGTCGCTGGGTTGGAGTTGACGAGCACGACCTCGTAACCCTCCTCACGCAGCGCAAGGCACGCCTGAGTACCTGCATAGTCAAATTCCGCAGCCTGTCCTATCACAATCGGTCCCGAACCTATTACCATTATTCGATTTATATCTGTCCGTTTTCCCATTTTTAAGCTCTCCCTTGCAGCGAATTGACAAAGCTACACAGCAATGCACAGGCATCTCTCGAACCGGGAGCTCCCTCGGAATCGAAGAGCACCCCATAAAGGCGCTGCGATTCGCTCTGCACACCGAACACAAGCCCACCGGGAATAGAGCTGTATGTCTGCACCAGACCCGCGGATGTGAGCGTGCTTGCAACCGGCGCATAAGAGAGAGCGCAGCTTGCTGAAAATATCCTGCCGCTCACAGCATCGCGCGCCGGGCATCCTCCGTGCATTCCAAACGGCAATTTTGCCGTGTCTGCACCGCACGCAAGCGCTATAAGCAGCAAGCCCAACCCTGTGCCGAACATCGGGAGCTTGCCTTTAAGAGCTTTCACCGTTTCGAGCGCGGAAACAGCCTTTTTAGGATCTCCCGGACCGTTGGAAATCACCAGACCGTCGGGAGCACACGCCAAAATCTCCGCTGCACTCGTGTCGTGCGGCATCACCGTCACATTGCACCCGAAAGAACCGAGCGCGTTAATAAGAGACTGCTTCACCCCGCAGTCGAGCACCGCAATGGTGTTGCTGTGGCTCGCTGTTCGGGAATACCACCGCCTATCGCAGCTCGCGCGCGCGACCTCGTCGCTCTGTGTCTCAGACTTTGCAAGCAGCGCTCGCGCCTCCTCTGGCGACATGTCCTCACTCGTGATAAGCGCCCTGCAGCTGCCGTGTTTTCTTATATAATGCGTCATTTCACGGGTGTCCACACCGTAAACGCCGGTTATTTCACGCTCTTCAAGCAGCTCCGACAGCGACATTACGCTGCGAAAGTTGCTGGGGCGGCGCGCGAATTCGCGAACTATGAGCGCGCGCGGGTGTCCGCTCTCCGATTGATCATCCTCACCTGTCACCCCACAGCAACCAGCAAGCGGAAATGTCATCACGAGCGCCTTGTCGTTATAATACGGGTCAGTCAACACCTCTTGATACCCGACAACGCCGGTGTCGAACGCAAGCTCTCCTATGACGGTTGTGCTCGCTCCGAACGCCTCGCCGCAAAACACCTCGCCGCCTGCTGTCACCACTATTGCTCTTTTTGCCATACCGTTTTGCCTCCCACAAGTGTCATTATTACCTCTCCTTTAACCGGCATCCCGTCAAACGGGGTGCTTCTGCCCTTCGAGAAAAACTTTCCTGAATCGATAGCTCCCTCACTGTCGAGGTCGAGCACCACAAGGTCTGCCATCTCTCCTTCCTGCAGCGCACCCGGCAATCTGAACACGCGCCTCGGGGCGTCGGTGATTCTATCAAGCAGTGTCTCGATCGACAGTCTGCCGGTGAGCACGAGCTGAGTGTAGAGCACCGAAAATGCAGTCTCAAGCCCAACTATGCCCATTGCGGAATCCCTGAGCCCACCAGATTTTTCCGCTTCGGAATGGGGCGCGTGGTCGGTCGCTATCAGGTCAATCGTACCGTCGCGCACGCCGTCGAGCAGCGCAAGCCTGTCATCAGAGGAACGTATTGGCGGATTCATCTTGAAGCGGCCGTCATCGAACAACTCACTGTCACACAGCGTCAGGTAATGTGGCGCAGTCTCACAGCTCACCGGAAGTCCCGCGCGCTTTGCCTCGCGGATTGCCTCAACACTCTCAGCAGCCGAAAGATGGCACACATGATACCGACAGCCGGTCTTTGCCACAAGCTCGAGATCCCGCTCGATTTGCGAGTATTCACTCGCAGAAGGTATTCCTTTGTGCCCGTGCGTACGAGCGTATACGCCCGCATGGATGTATCCGCCCGCCCGCAGATCCATATCCTCGCAGTGCGCGACAATCATCATGTCAAGCTCACGCGCATGCTCCATGGCCTCCTGCATGAGCGCGCTGTTCTCAACGCCGCTGCCGTCATCGGTCAGCGCGACAACCTCACCTCGCAGTTCTTCAAAATCAGAGAGCTCTATGCCCTCTCGATTTTTCGTTATCGCGCCATATGGATAGACACGCACACAGGCATCCCTCTCAATTATATCGGACTGAACGCGCAAGTTTTTGGCACAATCCGGCACGGGATCAAGGTTTGGCATCGTGCAGACCGCCGTGAATCCTCCGTGCGCGGCCGCGCGCGTTCCGCTCGCTATCGACTCCTTATAAAAAAAACCCGGCTCGCGAAGGTGCGTGTGCACGTCAGCGAAACCGGAAACAATTAATTTGTCGTCAAAATGTAAAACGCGATCAAAGCCCATAACGGGAATATCTGCGCCGACACGAGCAATAATTCCATCACGGACAGCAACGTCCAGTTTTGAAAACATTCCGTCGCGATATATCGCAGCGTTCTTGAAGAGCGTTTGCATATTCTTTCGCCTCCCAAAAGCGTTATCTAGAGAAGACTACCACATCTTGCGTCCCGATTCAAGCAGTATTTTGCAAAATCGGCATATGCCATATATTGAATAATCACTTATTCTGCTGTACAATTAACACATTGGGCGCTGTGAATCTG
Source organism: Oscillospiraceae bacterium (assembly GCA_036645935.1). GTDB lineage: Bacteria > Bacillota > Clostridia > Oscillospirales > Ruminococcaceae > JAUNBN01. The sequence goes on from JAVXNE010000005.1 coordinate 139,759, forward strand.
GTATCGCAGCCTTTGCCATTTAATGCTGTAAAATCACAACAAAATTTTTCTAAGTTTAAAGGAGATCTTCTTGCAAATGAACAAGGTACTCAAATGGTTGTGGCTCGCACTTTCAATTGTAATGATTGCAGTCGGCGTGTTTGCCATTCTCAATCCCGCCGGCACACTCGTCTCGATGGCGTGGGTAATCGGCGTCGCACTGCTGCTTTCCGGAATCTGCTCGGTGGTGCTTTCCATAAAGGGAATAGCAATCCCCGGCGCGGGCTGGGTGCTGCTCGATGGTGTTATAACGACCCTGCTCGCAATATTTGTGCTCGTTAACAACTTTTTCGCAGCGTCGGCGCTGCCGTTCATGTTCGGCATGTGGATAATTTTCTCGGGAGTTCAGCGGGTGATCAACGCGTTTGAACTGCGTCGTTTCCGCGTTCCCGGCTGGGGCTGGCAGATAGCGGCGGGCCTTATCTCGTGCGCGCTCGGAATTTATTCATTCACCAATCCCGCCGTTGGCACCTTTGCGATAAGTGTGCTTGTCGGCTGGATCCTGATTTCATACGGAGTATCCGCCATAGTTCTGTGGGTGAGCTTTATCCGCGCTGAGAAGCTCTCGGATGAGCTGAGGCTGGGTCTGCGCAGCTCTCTTGGTAACATGTTTAACAGATAGCTTGTCAAACAGAATAAAAACGGGTCGGTTTTTCCTTGTTTTAAGGAATTCCAGCCCGTTTTTCATTTCGCTTACAGCTCGATCTCCAACCCTATGGGGCAGTGGTCACTGCCCTCAATGTCAGCATATATGCTCGATTCTCGAATCAAGCTTTTTGCGTCGTTAGAGACGACAAAATAATCAATTCGCCAGCCCGCATTGTTCGCTCGGGCCTTGAAGCGGTATGACCACCAGGAATATGCCCCCGCCCGATCAGGATAAAGATGTCTGAAACTGTCCGTGAATCCAGCGCTCAGCAGATCGGTGAATTTTGCGCGCTCTTCATATGAAAATCCCGCCGATCCAATGTTCGGTTTGGGGTTTTTAAGGTCAATCTCCTCATGGGCGACGTTGAGATCGCCGCACAGCACGGTAGGCTTTTTCTTCGACAGCGCGCAAAGATGCGAGCACAGTGCATCGTCGAACTGCATTCGGTAGTCAAGCCGCGCAAGCTCGGGCTGGGAGTTTGGTGAATAACAGTTGACCAAAAAGTATTTGCCGAACTCAAGCGTCATGACCCTGCCCTCATCAAGGTGCTCACCGCTAATTCCTAACGACAGGGAAAGCGGCTCCTCTTTGCAAAAGACAGCCGTGCCAGAATACCCTTTTTTAATCGCGCTGTTGAAATAAGTTCGGTATCCGAGCGGGGCAAAATCCGCCTGTCCCTCCTGCATCTTTGTTTCCTGAATACAGAAAGCGTCGACGCCGCTGTCTTCAAAAAACTCCGCGAATCCCTTTTGCAGACAGGCACGAAAACCGTTTACGTTCCACGAAATCAGCTTCATCACTTTTCTCCCGTTTAATCTGACGACAGTCGGAATGTCATATCTGTCCGCCTGATGCCGGCCGATCCGCACCATCGCCGGTGATTATATCATTCAGCCATGGCGGGAAGTCTGCCGTAAATTCGCGCGCGCTCTCGGATTTTTTTTGCAAGCGACGCGCTCGCCTCGCCTTTGAGCATTCGCCACTGCCAGTTACCGTAGGCCGTGCCGGGAACGTTCATGCGGGAGCTTGCGCCGAGCGCGAGGTAATCCTGCATTTGGGCGATGAACAAACCGGCGGCAGAGCCCATTCCGCCGCGGATAAATCCCCAATTAAAGCCTTCCTCGTCGTTGAGACCCAGGTATTCTTTTGCGAACTCCACATTCGCTTTTTTTTCGCTCTCACGCCATTCTTCAAGTGTTGCATTGTCGTGCGTTCCGACGTAGCAAACGCAGTTCTCGCCATAGTTGTGGGGAAGATAGCTGCTTAGCGAGCTTGTGTCAAAGGCAAACTCGAGCACTTTCATTCCGGGAAGCCCCGAAGCTGAAAGCAATTCGCACACCTGCGGCGTCAAAATTCCGAGATCCTCGGCAATTATCTGCGTTGAAGAAAACCAACTGGTCAGCATTCCGACAAATTCAAGCCCCGGTCCTTTGACCCACTCCCCGCGCTTTGCGGTCTCATCACCGTAAGGCACCGCCCAAAAGCTCTCCAATCCGCGAAAATGGTCAAATCGCACAACATCATAGAGTTTCGCCGCGCCGTCGAACCTGCGTATCCACCAGCCGTAGCCGTCTGCCTTGAGACGAGCCCAATCGTAAAGCGGGTTTCCCCAAAGCTGTCCGTCGCTGTTGAAATAATCTGGCGGTACTCCCGCAATTTTCAAGGGAATCCCACACTCATCGAGCATGAAATATTGAGGATTTGCCCAAACATCTGAGGAATCCAGCGCGACATAAATCGGCAAATCTCCTATTATTCCGATTCCGAGCTTTGCGGCATATGCCTTCAGCTCGTCCCACTGTTTGAAAAAGAGGAATTGCAAAAATTTAAAAAAACTGACAGTCTCTGCAAGTCTTTCACGCGCGTTTTCAAGTGCGCCCGGATCGCGCTCGCGCAGTTCCTGCGGCCACTCTGTCCATGCGGCCATCTTAAGTTCACGCTTGAGCGCCATATACAGCGCATAATCTTCCAGCCACGCGGCGCTGTCCGTTTCAAACCGCGTCCTCGCGCCCCGCTCGTATTCTGCGCTGCGCGAGTGCGCAACCCTCAAGACATTCAGTCTGTGATCATACATGCTACTGTAATCTATCTTTCGGCGATCAGTCCCCCATATCTCCGCTTCAAGCTCCTGTTTTGTGAGTAAGCCATCACGAGCCAGCTCCTCAAGATCGACAAAATACGGGTTTCCCGCAAACGTTGAAAAGCTCTGATATGGGGAGTCGCCGCAGCCAGTGGGGCCGATTGGGAGTATCTGCCAGTATCGCTGTCCTGCCGCGTGCAAAAATTCTGCAAAACAGCGCGCCTCACTTCCCAGTGTTCCTATCCCGTATTCCGACGGCAATGCCGATATCGGCAATAAAATCCCGCAGCTTCTTGTCATGATTCCTCCGTATTTAACAATTGCGAACAGTCTGACAATGAGTCAAAATTATCTTAATAATACCATAATGATAAGGTGCTTTTGCGATACTACACATAATAATGATACTTTTCTCAATTTGCAAATTTCAGCCACAGCCCGCATTCTGAAACATGCGACGAAGCTTGTTTCATGTGTTCTTAAAGCTGTTTCCGAACGTGCTCTCGCTTGTCACAGATGCGGCACAAACACGCTATTATTCCATCGGCAAACTTGCCAGCAGTATGCCATCCACTCCGTTCGCATAATCTTCTTTAGTAATCTCTGTCAAATCCGTCACGTAGTAACAGCGTACCGCGGGCAGTGTGTCCGGGGTAAATTGCACAAGATTGCTGAAGGAATAGTTGGTGATTGTCTGCTCTCCAAACTTATCCCTCCTTGCATCCTTGGAGACTGAGTGACCACTTCCGTCAAAATTAAAGTCCGTTATGATCGCGTCACCCTCAATCGTGTAAGCAGTCGTCCTGATACACGCCTTCTCATTTTTGGAAACGGCCTTAATGAATGAGTACATCGCCTCGGCATTGGAAATGCTCCCGTGCACATCGACGTAGTCTCCGCTTGCTGCGGCGAGAGATGGCGGATACTCTTCTGGCAATGCCAGTAACGGTTCAGATAAATGCGCACCGCTTGTAAACATCTCGACGATTTCTTCAAGTGTATCATAACCGATTTCCCAAATACCGCTATATGGCCGCTCAACGTAATACTTGCCGCCCTTTTCATAAATATAACTGTCAGGCATGCCATTTGACGGCTCCAAGGAAATCTTGATGTAGCTCTTTTCATTCGGGACGTCCTGCACACTCTTTTTAGCTGTGGGTTTCCCTTTATGCAGAAGCGAATTGAGCCGAGATATATCCGCCTTATCCTCAATTATAACTTGTGCCCTGTTCTCGCCGTTCTCGAGCTCCGTTATGGTTGCAATCACTGAGCTTTCGGCATCTTCCTCTGCCGTTTCTCTCTCGAACAGAAACCATCTGTTATTCAGAAACACCGCGATCCCACCGTCACACAATGCGTATTTTGCGCCCACACCGCTGTCAAAATTGCACTGACCGTTTTTAGACGCTTTTTCCGACGCCTTCACTGATGAAGTGATTTTTCCGAGAATCGCGCTGTCCTTTATTTCTTCGCGAACTTCTTGGCCTGTGTCGAGATACAAATGGCCATCCACCATGAGCATGGGTCGCCTTGCCCACTGCCATACAACCGAATCGTTATCAATCAAAGTTTGCAGCGTGTCGGCACTTTCCGCATAGTCGCGAATGTCGCAGCCCACGGTTTCATCTGCCCAGGCGCGGTCATAATGAAGCTCTATACCCCCGCCAAAAGCATCTTTGCTCGTCACATAAAAATCCTTCAGATTGTCAATAAGGGCAAAGAGAAGCAGGGCCGGTCGGTTCAGCTCGTTTGCAGAATAAGCTGCATTTTCCGTTTCATCCAAAACCCACTCAATTCCACGCTCGTCACCGCTCGTGAGAAGTCTGAAATGATTGTGCCGCAAGCCCTGCGGCAACGGCAGCATATCGAGCAGCTTGCCCACAGCGGAATTGTTCCCAACATGCGCCGTGCGAGCGCTCCATAGATTTTCAGCCGAGAGCTGTGCCACACCGTCGATCAGATTCGGCTGCTTCCACCACGCCTCCAAATCACTCTGCGAGCGGCCACTTGCACCATCGCTTTCCACATACCAGCCGCGACTGCATTTTTCCGCGTACATATAGTGTATGGCCGCGCCGGGCGTCCACATCCCAACACCTTCCGGCGCTTCTTTAACCGTGACTGAAATTTTAAACGCCGCCTTGTTTTCCCGAACATCCTCGCTCAAGACCTCGACATTTTCTATCTTTATCTGTTTCCATGTGTCAATTACCTCTTGCGCCGGTGGATTCACCATGGGCATTAGATACCGCATTCCGGTTATGTCGCTTGCCATAAGCGCAAGGGTGTATCGGTCCAAAACATCATCGGCGGAGTCGGCGAACATGTCAGAAGTGTCGTCTTTGGGGTTTGCTGCAAGCCCAATGCCCACAGCCACCACAGCAATGATTGAAACCGCAATCACCCAAAACGCGGGTTTTTTGTAGCTCAGCACATTTTTAATTCTGCTTTTTGTGTCTCCCTCGCCAAAGGCAAGAGGTGTCCCTCCCACTATTCTTCTCCCTGTTGCAAGAGCTAAGAGTGAGGAAGAATAGTCCTTTTTGATCTCGTTCCCCAATCGCTTTATTACAGCTTCATCGCAGACAAGTTCCATATCCCGAGAGCTTAAAAAGAATGCCGCCCAGACGAAGGGATTGAACCAATACACGCACAAAATCAAAAAGCTCAAAATTTTCGCAACATGGTCGAACCGCTTGATGTGGGTTTGCTCATGCAGAAGAATGTATCGTTTTTCGCAATCGGTTAAATTAGACGGAAGATAGATTTTCGGGCGAAACAGTCCCACTACAAACGGCGAAACGAGACTTGCCGATATATATATATTATCGCTTTCATGCACGGCATCTTTTAACTTGCGGTGCAGCTTTATGAGGGACACCACGCTGTAAATCAGCATAAGCGCAATGCCAACCAGCCACAGAACACTGCCTATGAAAACCCACCCCTGCATTGGATTCATGCTGAAGTTCGGTGTTGCGGCGGGCAAAATCGCATTGACGCTGTCATTTATCGCCGCAATTCCCGTGTTGATCTGCGGCATGTGCGCATACATGATGTCGCTGGGGATGGGATTGGTCTTTGTGGGCAAAAGGCTGATGGTACTTTCAAACGAAAATGGACACACAAGTCGAAAGAACACGACACTCCATAACGCATATGAAAATATCTTGGGAACTTTTTTCAAAAAAAATCGCGCGATTATCACAAAAATGATGACAGCACTCGCCGTAAAGCTCATGTTGAGTATTTGCAAAAACAGTGTATCCAACATCTGCTATCCCTCCTTGTGCTCGTCAATAAGCCGCTGCAGTTCATTGATTTCGTCGTCACTAAGGTGATTTTGACGCGTAAACGCCGCTAAAAAACGCGGCAGTGAGCCGCCGAAGGCGTCATTCAGAAATCGTTCACCCTGCATCGCTCCAAATTCATTCTTGGCCATGAGTGCAACAACTGTGCCGTTTTGATTTTCAAAAATCCTGCGGTCACACAGGCGCTTTAACATCGTGTAAGTTGTGGTGCGTTTCCATGAAAACTCCGCTGCGCACAATTCACAGAGCGCACGCGAACCCACCGGCTCATTGCTCCAAATCAGATCTGCAAATCTCTGCTCCATCTCGCCTAACTTATATTGTTCCATTACCCGCGCTCCTTTGTTGCATGTCATTAGACCGCCGTTAGTCTAACAGGTGTAGACAGGATTTGTCAAGCCCCAATAAACCCCTTTAACCGAGGTTTTATATCTGCTGTCGATGATACGCGCCACATTGGAAAATGGGGTATTCGTACTAGATCCTGAACCGCAGCAGCAGCTCGCAGCTCAAGGTTTGATTTTTAATGTCCGCAGATATGTTTTTTGCTCGTCGGTTATCCGATAGCTCTCAACTGCTTTCTGAATTGTCTTGTTGTGTGTCCACTTATCGAGTTTGCGCTGTTCAATATAAGATACCGCCGCATCATATTGTTTTGCCATCGCAGTTGCAAAGAACCACGCAATCATCATGTTTACGTAATATTCCGTGCTGTGCACATTCGCAACGAGCTGCAAATATTTCGGTTTGAACTGATCGTCGAGATAAAAGCGCATGAGCATTCCCATGCCGAAGCGAATCGTGTATATATGTTCGGACAGCAGCCATTCATTAATCTTTTCCAGCAGCTCGGGAAGATGCTTTCCGAAAACTTTAGGACATATTAAATCGCATGTTTCCCAGTTGTCTACATATGGCAAAAACGCATCCAACTCCGCGATGCAGTTGCCGTAATCCCTGCTCTGCTCAATCAGAAAGCCGTGCAGATTATTTTCCTCATAGTATTGGTGTGGGAGAGTTTGGAGGAATTCATCAGCGTTGGCAGATTTTGCAAATTCCTTTGAAAACTTCCGCAAAGCGGGAGTTCTCACGCCGATAATCGTGCTTTTATCAATCGCCGGAATGAGCCTTGCATTAAACTCGCGATATCCCATATCCTGCATTTTAAACAGTTGTTCAACGACAGTTTTTTGGGAAGACGTCGTCATATAATCACCCCGTTACAATGATTGATCTCGTGCTGGATTATCTGCACCGCCACAAATATAAAAGATTTTGTCCGTGTTCGAAACTCCGCATTCTCCACTGAAGTTGTATAGACTGGATATCGCCTTGCTTTGCGAGTGCCCGCAAGTGACAGTCACTCTTCTTTCGACCGGTAACCGCACTGCAAATTCTGTGTCACTGTCAAAGGCAATTGTCACATTGACCACACAATGGCGAACACTTCGCTGATGGGTGCGGCTGTATGAACAAAGTTTATCATCGCAGTTCATGGTGTGACAGAATTTCCATCTGTTAACATGGCTTGCAGAATGAAAAGGCGGCGCGCTTTATTGACGTCAATAGTGCTTGTGCGCTGCCTATGCCATCTGCTTTTGGCGATATTCATGAGGGCATTCGTTCTAAACATATACATCGTAAACCAATCGGGAGTTTTGCAAAATACCGTGACACTGCCCTCACCGCAGTTGTTTGAATTAAATAGTGCGAAAGCGCCTGGTGGTCAGGATAGTTAATATATTGTCTCAGTGCGTATCAAGATGGCAGTGACTATCTTGAGTTTATCGATTAGTCGGCTGCGCACCGTAAGGATTACAGTGACAACGCCGGAGTGACACCACTTCGCTGTTCTGTCGATTTTGAACGGCAAAGACTCTGCATGTGCGCAGAGTCTTTGTTGGGATAACAATTGTGTTGCGTCGACAGCAGAGCACCCGAGTTTGCAACATCACATAAATCTCTTGAGTTGATTGTCAGGCACCGTTCGAATGTTTTTAGTAGAATGAATTGGCCAGAGGATGCTCGACAGACGGCATCGTTGAAAAATCAATGGTGTTGATGTCTCCTGTGTACTTGTATTCATCGACAGACCCATAAAAATCGTTTTTATTCGCCTTTTTAGCCTTCACATAATAAAATATTTGTCTCTCTCGGTCACTGTTCTCCGGAATCGTATAAAAAGTCTCAGCGTTATTAAACACGGGGATGTCAATCACACTCTCAAGTGTCGGAAGCAGATCCAAATGAGAAACCGGTGCCGAAGAAACCAGCATGCTTTCATGTGATTCATTGGGTTTTTTCACGAACATGATAGATGAGCTTTTCCCGATGCCATCGACATATTCGCCGTGGTCGCTCGTGACAACCAGTGTGGCTCTATCATATATTCCGGCCTCTTTCATTTGGCTTATAAACTCTTTGACAATATTCAAATACCCGCACGCCTGATCGGCAGCTAAACCATCCTGCACACGCTCACAATTGGCGTTGATTGTATACGGCCCATGGGCGCCCGCTAAATGGTAGTATATGAAGCTGTTGCGGTCGTTCTGAACGGATATTTGCTCGTTCAAAAGCAAATTATAGAAATCCGTTCCATCTTCTCTCCAGTTCAAAATCCGTGCATTCTTATCTTCTTTGAAACTCACAATATCCGCAAAGTCATCCCCCCCACTCCAAAAACTGGGTTTCAAAGCATGCGGCGCATATCTGTATATCGTGAGATTTTCCAGCAGAGTGAACATCAGTTTGGCATTTATTGTCTTTGCGCCATTATTAATCAGAGTCACATTGGAAAACACGTCCTTGATATTGCTGGCATAATCACTCAAATATTCTTGCTTCAGGAAAGCCTGACAATCGTAACCTTTGTTTTTGAGCCCGCCGTAAAAAGCAGCAGCTGAATCGGATGACCACGCGTGATTCATGTAATTGCTGTACGGCACGGCGGGGTCAAGTTGATATGAAGTCAGTAAAGTTATTGCAGAGGGAAATGTTCCTCTGTAAACAGAGCCGCTGTTGCGAAAATAGGTGAAATCATTCAGAAAGTCGATTGCATCGGGGTATTTGACAACAACTTCATCCAGAATATTGTTGGAGTAAGCGTCAAGGCAGAAGATGATTATATTTTCAGAATCCGAAAGCTCAAACTGCCGTTGATTTGAGAGATAGTAGCTTTCCGGCTCCGCAAGCCTGTCCGTTTTTGATGTCTTGACAACCGCTGTCACCATTGACGTCAGCTGCATTCCGACAAGTACAAGACTGACAATTGCAAGCGCTTTTGCCCAATGTTTTTCGGAAAAGTAATTTATCCCAACCGGTATCAAAAGAATGATAAACCATATTGCAATATTAATCAGAGCATGTGCGCTGTATTCATTCCATGGTATCGAGCTGCCGTCAAGCAGTCCGAGGTTAAGATTGAGAAAGTTTCCCTGAATATAGCTTGCAAGGCCAACCCCAAAAATGCAGTTGACAACAAAACTGAAAATTTTGCCTTTGCACAGCGACGCTGCTAAGGTCACAAAAAGAAGCGCTATCAAAAACAGCGGAATAAAATACGGCAAAACTGCCCCGCCAGTCAACTTAATTGAATCGCTGTTTGCAATACATAGATCAGTGGGGCCAAACAATGTATAGATGAAGCAAAGCAGCATTGCCGGTGCCAGAATAATTTTCACTCTCGAAAAAAAGCTTCTGTCATCCAGAAAAAGCTTTTTAAGCTTCTGATTAGAAATGGAACCAGAACTGTCTTCTTTTAAATCCATATTTAAAATAAATCTCCTAAAAATATCTTTTACCGATTATCCTGCTTTTTGGAAAGCTTTTTATCGAGCCGTTCTATTTTCCTCTCGCGAAAAAATATTTTAATTTTCTTCCAGAAAATTCCCAGAAAAACGCCGAGAGAAATAACTATTCCTGCAAAGACCTGAATGATGTATGAGGTTGCGGCAGGGTCAATATAGCATGCGAATGATGTGTGTGTGATAAAGTTCATCGTTCTGTACCTCTCTTATTGTTTTCTTGTTATGTGTTCTCTGTTGCAATTAATGCTGCCTGCTTTGTTCTTTTTCTTCGACAGTGGCAAGTATATACTGCGATCCGACATCCTTGCTGTTCCCTAAATTAAAAAAGTGGTTGCTTCTTATCCGCTTGATTTTATCGTAATAATCACTTTGATGGTCAAATAACTCCCGAACATAGATATCCGCATTTTTCACTTGCTCTTTGGAAATAGAGACTCCGATCTCATCGCGTCCTGTTATGTCATACGGAACTATGTCTATCTTATCATAATCCTTGTTGGTGATTTTCATTTCTGTGTTGACAAACAGCGACGGCTTACACGTCGTAAAGCTGAACTCAAACGCGATCGCCGACCAATCCGTTATCAGCAAGTCGGAATTGTAGACCGACGCATTGGAGGAAAAATCGGTTTCCAATACAAAGTTTTCCCCCACATATTTTTCGTACCTCTCGAGCAGCGATTGCAGATTCATCGGAAAACGCAAAATATACTGCGGATGAGGGCGAACGATGATGCGGTAGCCCCTGTCGAACAAACTTGTTAAAAGATCATCAATGCAGCTGTCAAGTATGTTGTCATACTGCCACGACGGAGCAATCAGAATGGTCTTTTTGTCATTTCCACGGGCGTGGCTCTCGCTTTCATATGCTGCGATCATACTATCAATGAGACCGTATCCGTATTTTACTATCTTTTTTTCCTTTGTCCCGCGCAGTTTTTCAATCGCTCGTATCTCATCAATCTGATTTTGAGAAACCGCAAAAAAAGTGTCGTAATTGTCCAGTGCTCCGGTTCTGTAACACATGTTTATCCCGACACATCCATGGTCAAGAAATATGTATTCGGTGTCCTTTCTAACTCGAGAGCGTTTGATGTGATATTTTTCCAAATCCGGGGTCGTCATGACAACGACATCCGATTCGATCATCATCATTAGCGGGATCAAACGATCATCATCAATGTAGTACGGTTTGATTCGCGGTATATCACGCGTGAAAATCGCATCTTTGGGATCGCTTGTTATGTAGTGGATAATCAAATCGTCCGAGTTTTCCAAAAGGCCGTCTATGAGCGTTTCAAAGTATTTGAAATACCCGCTCGATTTTGAATAAAACGCGACCTTCATTCCCGCCTGATTGTCGTCAGCCAGAAACTCTTTGTAATACGCTTTTGACCTCTTGCGATTTTCTCTCAAAACGCTGCGTTTTTCGACGATTGCGTTTTTTGTTCGTTCAAGACTTGCATAATCGATATATTTTTTGGGATCATAAACGACATTGCAAAGATAGGTAACCGCAATAGCAAGAAGATTTCCGGTTATCCAATAAAGCCCTATTCCCGCAGGAACGAGAAAAGCAAAATATCCGGAAAACAAAACGAGAAAGACGGTCACTCCCCATTTGTTCCACGCGCTTTGCTCAATCTGAAGAACATTGATTTTGTTTTGGACAACGCACATCAGCAACGCGCTGAGCGCCGCAACAACAGGGATTGAAAACAGCAGGTCAAATGCAGCAATGGAGGGGGTCTGCGCGAGATTGATTCCCAGGAAGCTCATGTCGAGATTCTGTATGTTCTCGAGTATGCCGTCAAGCTCGGGAATGCTTTGCTTCAGTCCAGCAAAATATGAAGCCGCTGCCGGATCCCTGAGCAAATTCACCACGGCAAGTTGCGGTGAACGTCCCATCATCGCCTGTCCTCCGGGCGCTGTGCTGGCACCGATTATCAGTTTCTCTATCACCGCCGGAGAGAGGTGTAGCAGATGTTTGAGAGGCTTGTATACAATATCTATCAGCCCCATTATCAGCGGTATTTGCACAAGCAACGGCAACACGCCGGCCATCGGGCTGTATTTGTTGTCCTTAAACATTTTAAGTTGGGCGTCGAGGTAACCTTTTTCATCATCAGTATACTGGTATTTGAGCGCATCAAGCTCCGGCTTTATCTTGACCAGCTTCACGGAGTTTTTTTGCACCCACATTGAAAGAGGAAATGTGATTATTTTTGTTACCACCGTGAATAAAATGATGGCCAATCCATAGTTGTTCACAACGGAATAAGCCAGCCACATGACATAGCCCAGCGCCGTTCCGATCAGATCAATAACATACTGCATAGTAAACTTAAGTTAACCTTTGATTTTCCCTTATAGTACCATGTCCTGTGCCCATTGACAACAGCTTAGACCATTGGTCCCCGATGAATCCACTGCTAATTTTCATGTAACGTGCCTGTTCGAATCAATGACAACGTCGATAGACGTAAACGCCGCTGTGTGTTCAAGCATACCGCGAAAGATTCTTAAGTTTTTTTCTCGACACAGTGTTGGCCGAACCGCTTAAAAAAGCACATGGCGCCCTTGAGCGTCATGTGCTTTCAATTTTATACAAGACGGGGGTTCCCAAACATTGTCGAAAAACGTCGCGCCTGTGAACGCTGCTCAACTGGCGTTTGCTCTTCCAACTGTGCGTCAACACGGAGAACATTTGTCGTTGAAATTCGGCCGTGCTTCCTCGCAGCACCATCAATATCCAATCCGCTTCCATGTTTCAAGAACGGAAATGTGTCCTTTTAGCAACGCGAAGATTCTCTTTTTTCTTCTTGCCTTATCAATATTAAAACCCCATCTTCCGGCATGCAATTTCATTTTAAAATAACGGAATTGTCATTGGGCTCCAGTCTTACAATTAAAGACAGATGCGCCTGTTTTTATTTGTCGCCCTTCAGATACTTATTTGCATCTTTGAAGAAGCTTGCCACAATCAGCAGCACTATAAACCCTATCGGGAATGCGGCTATAATTGAGACCGACTGCAAACTGTACATGGAGTTTTCCGCAAAAATCAAGGCAATCGGGAAAAGGATGAACATTACCGCCCAGAATGTTCTGATTCTCTTGTCCGGCTCTGTGTTCACAGCGAGTTTTTTGTAGGAGTAAGACGACACAACCATCGTAATTGAGTCGAATGTGGTTGCATAAAACGCAACCATGGTTATTGCAAGAAGAATCAGCCCCAGTTTGTTTAAAGGCAGCGTGTCAAAAATTTTCAGAATCGCATCGGCATAGGCTCCGCCATCTGCGATAAACCCCGATATGTCCAAGCCGTGCTTCATCTGCTGTGCGAGGCCATAGTTGCCGAGTATGATAAAAGAGGTGAATGTTCCGGCAATACCCCAGCCGTAACCTCCGAGAATTGTGTTCTTGATTGTTCGCCCCTTGCTGATTATACCGATGAAAAACGGCGTTGCAACACACCAAACCATCCAGTATGCCCAGTAGTAAACCGTCCAATTCTGCGGAAACGACGTCTCACGAAGCGGATCCATCCACGTGGACAGTCCGACGAAATTTTGCACCATGTTTCCGACTGCGGAAAATCCTGTTTCGAGAATGTATGTCGTCTCTCCGCCTGCAACCAGGAAATAAATCAGCAGCGCGAAAAACAGGTATGTGCAGTAGGACGCCAGCTTCGCAACACCTTTCATCCCGAACCAGACCGTTAATGTATAAACCAAGGCGATCAGCAGCAGTATTCCAATAGTCAGCGCCGTACCGCCCGGAATATGAAAAACACTGCTTACTGCCGCGGAAAGCAGCGGCGTCGCGAGTGAAAAAGTTGTTGCCGTACCTGCGATTAAGGCGAAGATCGCAATTAAATCTATTGCCTTGCCGCACATGCCGTCAACCTTGCTTCCCAGAATAGGGCGGCAGGCTTCGGAAAACTTTTGTTTGTCACGTCCTCTCACATGAAGCATGAAACCGAATGCAACCGCAAGAACAATATAGAAGCTCCACGCAATCGGACCCCAATGAAATATGGGATATGTAGGCGCCCATATCTGAATCCCGCCCATGTGTTCGATGTGGGGTTCGTTTGCATACAGCGCCCATTCAATAAGCGAATAAAACAGAATATCGGCGGCCATAGTCGATGTGAAAATCATGCTTCCCCACTGAAAAGACGAGTACTGAGGCCTGTCGCTGTCTCCGAATTTGATTTTACCGTATTTTGAAAATGCGATGAACAAAGTACAGCCAAAAACACCTAACCCCAGCATGGCATAGTAGATGCTGAAGTGATCTCCCAAAAATCCTCGGATTACAGTTAGCACAAGTTTTGACTGATTCGGAAACACCATGAATAGAATGCACAATGCCACAACGCCTATCAGCGGCACAGACAGAGAGAACCAGTCAATTTGATCTATCAGTTTTTTTTTATTTTTCATAATATTCTCCCGGTTTTTCTGCGATTTCTGTATAACTGTCATCCAACGCCAACAACTCAATTATGCTGTCCACTTCCGTAATATCTCCGACATGCATCTCCCGAACACCCAGCTTGTATTCCTTAGGATAACAAAACAGCGGGACATCGTCCCAATATATCTGCCTGTTGCTGTTTTCTTCAAATTCTGTCTCAAGATGCTTCTTCAGCTTTCTTGCATCGTCCGCGCTCCAACGGGAAACGCTGTACAGCACCCATCCTTTGCTGCCTCCGGTTCGACTGCACCGAGTAACTGTTCCGTTATCCACAGTCAACAGCCATTCGCTCGTCGCGTCGTCCGTCCATATTGCATTGTATCCTGAGCGCTCAAACTCCGGGGATAAAATACTTTGATTGTAGATGACCTGGTCGCCATCGATGATTATGGCGTCTTCTATGTGATTGCGGGCAACGTATAGCGATGAGATATTGTTGCATGATTCAAAGTATGGGTTAAAGACAAGCGTCAGCCCTTCATATTCTGATTCCAGACATTGAAACTGTTCTTTCAAATATCCAACAACGACATAGATTTCACAAATTCCGTTTGCTTGCAGCCCTCTGATGACAGTGTCAATCATGCGGACGCCGTTTATTTTCACAAGCGGCTTTGGCGTTGTCAGAGTGATAGGCTGCATGCGCTTGCCTTTACCAGCCGCCACAATAACTGCCCTTTTTACACGATTCATTATTTAATATCCTTCAACAATATTAGTAATTGTCTGCTTTTTAATTTCATCCTGCACTGCGGCGTAATAGTCTTTTGCATATCTGTACTGTCTTAGCGAATACTCTCCAAATTCAATACCAAAGCATCTTTTGTATTCACACCAATTGCTCCACAACAATCCACAGGCCGCGATGTAACAGTAAATCTTGATTCGAGTTGCGTCGCTCGGACCGTCTTCGCCGAAATATGCCCGAATCAAGTTATCAACCTGTTGTCTGTCATACATCGAATATATACAGAACATTGCAATGTCAACATGAGGATCCTGCATTGCGGCATATTCCCAGTCGATGAGGCGTATCGATTCCTCTCCGCACTCATTTTTCACAAACAGAAAGTTATCCGGCACAGCGTCGATATGTGTCAGTGTCTTTTTTTCGGCATGGGTATCAATATAGGATTTCAGCGACAGGACATTGGCTTTCGTTTTTGCGTATTCCCTGTATGCCGAGGGTTGACCATTCCACAACGTCTCATAGAATTCAATCTGCCTGAAAATGTCGAATTCGTGATCGACCTGCATACCCAGTGCATGGAACTCTCGGAGCTTTTTCATGCATTTTTTAACGTCATCGGAACTTGAAGGATCACAGACCCGCGCATTTTCCAAAAATTCGGTTATCTTATACCCGCTTTGAGGATCTATATAGGCAATATCGTCGCAGATTCCCCGGCCTGCAATCATGTGGTACACAACGGCCTCTTCTTTTCTGTTGATGAGTCTGTCGGTTCCTTCTCCTGGAATTCGCATGATATACTTCTTTCCCTTGCACTGGAAAAGAAAAGATCGGTTTGTCATGCCTTTCTTCAGCACTTCGATATCGGTCACGTCCGCTGGTTCAGACTTCAATGCTTTAGCTATAACTGAAATCACATCCGAATTCAGATGCCTTGAATTGCCATCTAGTTCGCGCAACTGCTCAAAAGTATTTATTTCAACAGCATCGTCACTGTCAACCACCTTGGCCTGCACTATCATTCGGTTTTGTTGATAAAGAGCTTCTTCCCAGAAGCGGCTGTCATAGCGCGCGTCACCGCACATCTGCCTTATCTCTTCCCTGACGAGCACAGCTTGCTCCTCAAGCAGATAGCTGATTCCGATCATTTTGTTTCCGTGGACTGATGCCGGTACGTTTACAAGCTCCAGCTTTCTGTTTATCCGAATGGGAGACCCGGCACAGGTTTTATCGCCAACCATATACCAGGAGTATAACTCGCGGCGATTAAACGGATTTTCTCTGCACCATATGTCGCACGGTATCACATATGTATTGGAAAGCCTGTCCAACACGAGATTCATGGAATGCAGGTTGTTCTTAGTTGCATAATCTGAATTCACAATCAACTCAGCGTCAAATTTATCTATGAGATATTCATACTGCTCTTTCATAAATCCGACAACAACATAAATTTTACTTACGCCGACTTCACGGAGCTGTTTGATTATGCGCTCAATCAATGGCTCTTTGTCCACTTCAATAAGCCCTTTTGGCGTTTCTGTGTTTATGGGAACCATTCTCATTCCGAGTCCGGCTGCCAAAATAATGGCGTTTTTCGGTGATTTTTCCAGAACTTCTGCTACTGCCTTCGCCGTCGGTCTCGCGTGCTCATCTATATATCCATCGTTGAACAATGCTTTTAACGAACAATTCACAATTCCCAGTGAATGCTCGCAAAGCTGTGCCGTAACTCTTTGATTTTCATATGGCCGTGAAAGCAGCGTGTTCAAAACATCGCACTCTTGTCTGTTCATGTACGTCATCATTTTCCTTTTTGTGAACTATGGACTCAATATATCACTTGCTTTCTGAGCTGTCAATCGCAAATTTAAGTAACTTTGCTTAAATGATGTTCTTATTTTCACAATAGAGAAAGCTGGTATGTTTGCTGAAATCAGCACTTTGGATTTAGGCTGGACGCAAGGATAGTCGTAACATTACTGCATAAAGCTCAACTGCAAAATCAGAACACAATAACAACATCGGCGGGATTTGCGCAGCAAGTTTTCGTATATTCTGAAAATACGGATGGCTGGCAGGAACGCGCTTTTTAAACCTGCGTACCCACAATCAGTTTGCTTATATTGAGCTGAGGCGATTATAATTTTAGGTGTATACAAGAACCTCCTTAAAATAATGTGTTGGCAAAGTGCCTATATACACATTACTTGAAGAAGCCACCAAAAAGTAAAAACGTGCTGTCACAGGGGCGATACGATTCGTGTCATGCCCATTTGATCAGCATGAGAGCCTTGTGATGACTAAAAATAAAAAAGCAAACATAGCGGCATATAGCTGCAAACTGATCATAAAGCAAAGGACACCAATCGCACTGAACCCCAACGACAATTTTCCTTTTATTCTCAGCCAAAATGGTATCGAGCAATTTCGAAGGGTTAATGTCAGCACGCCGCAAAGGATCAGGCCAATCACAACAATCAAATAAGGGATTTTCACATGCGCCGGTATCTGTGTCAGGGACAGCAATGAAACTTCTTTAATCCGCGCATTGCGCGGCCGACATAAAACGGCAGAAATACCACTCAAACGGACTCTGGCAAAAGAAGGTGAATCATTTGGAGTTTAATGAAAAGTTGCAAGAATTGAGAAAAAGTAAAACTTTGACCCAAAAGCAGCTTGCAGAGCAGTTATATGATCAAGGACAACCATTTCAAAATGGGAATCCGGCAGAGGCTCTCCAGGTATCGATTCGCTGAAAGAAATATCAAAATACTTTCCTACTTCTTTGGATGATTTGCTTTCAAGTGAAGAAATACTAACTTTGGCACAAGCGGATAGTAAGCAAGAAATCCGCCATTTTCAAGATATTGTCTTAGGCTTGCCTGATTGCTCGGTAGTGATGTTTTTATTTCTGCCATTCTTTGGGCAAAGGCCTGGTACGCGCCCCTACTTCATCGAAAGATTATGTAAAGCGAATGCTCATTTTGCTCGTTCAATTGAAAAAACATAGTGCGGCATATCAGCCCCACGATAGTGTTTGACGAGGGTGTCAATCCTTTCCATACCGTTTCTCCTCGCGACATTCTGAGAGGCAATATTGGTATCCCTAATAATCGAAAAAACCTCGCCGGCATCAAGCACTGCAAAGGCATACTCTTTACAAGCACTTGCAGCTTCAATTGCATAGCCTTTATGCCAATATGCTTTTTGAAACAAATATCCGATTTCGACTACTTTTTCATTATTGTAATCCTGTATCGTTGGTCCGCATTGCCCAATCATTTCACCCGTTTCTTTTAATATGACAGCATATAAACCGAATCCATCCTCTCGATAGCGACAGAGCTGTTTGTCAAGCCAGCTTTGTGTCTCGTCATCACTGAAAGCACCCTCATACGCATACATTACATCTTTATCCTGCAATATTTTACACAAGTCTTTATAATCAGACTGTTGCATCTCCCGCAAAAATAGTCGTTTTGTTTCTATCACCTCGGTCCTCCTCCCATTCTATCAATTCGATCCCTGAGCGTTAAAGCAAGCATGCTTTAAAGTCATTGTAAAAACCTTTCAAGTCCTTTTTTGTTTCGTCATTCAAATCATGCCACCGAACACCTTGAATAGCTCCTTCCAAGCTGCACAGCCGATTGTAGCAGGCAGACGGGTCAATGGCCTTTATATCAAGCCACGCCTGCTTACTGCCGATTTCCTTGAGCTGCTGCGGCGTTTCGATGCCGGACTGCAACAACTGCTGCTCTAAAGATTTGCCGATATTGGGCAGTTTTGATAGCTCGTTCATGCGGTTATCCTTCTTTGCTGTGTGTTACTTCACGGAAAGGTTTCTATAAAACGAATGCTCATAATCCTTAGCGATTCCTGCGCACAATCTCCCACTGTGCTTTCGTCATATAATTTGTATGACCTATTCTTGTTTCGTTCATCAATGGAACCGGCACTTCATCGCAGGAATGATGGTAAACAAACCCGGTTTTTTCTTGAACCCTTTTAGAGTTGTTATTTCCTTCATAATAACCACACCAAATAATAGCCATACCCAAATCCTCAAAGCCATGCCTGATAAGCTCTGTTACGGCTTCCGGCATATATCCTTTACCCCAGAATGGCCGGCCAATCCAATACCCCAGTTCACATTCTTCATCACAGCTTGTCATATCTGTATGACCATTTAATTTTAATTCTATAGCTCCAATCGCTATATCAGTATTTTTTTCACATATTGCATAGCACTCACTTCCACAGAACACATTCATAATAACATCAGCACTTTCCTCGATGTTTTTATGAGGAGGCCATCCGGCAATAGGCCCAATCTCCGGATTTTTAGCATATTCAAACAGGCTGCTTGAATCGGATTTTGTCCATGGACGAAGGACTAATCGTTCAGTATTTAATACCACAATATTTTCTCTCCCCGCTATATATAAATTGCACCCACCGGTGCAAAAACTTGTTGCCGCTCTTTCGCAAAACTTTTGTGTAGCAAAGAGATATTGTTAAATATCATACTACTTTCAGATTATAATCCCCTTTTTACAAAGCAACAATATGTTTGAATTTTCCGCTAACCGGATTAGCCTGGGGGAGTTCTTTTGATAGATGCACAGTAGCAGCTACACCATTTTGCTGTAAATAGCTTTCTATTGCTTGCTTTGCAGCTATCAATACTTTGGTTTTATCTTCTGCAATTCACCGCAGTTCTAACTGATTTTCGCCTGTTTGAATAAGCTGAAAGCGTTG
>JAVXNE010000006.1:0-143439 GCA_036645935.1 Oscillospiraceae bacterium
TGCTTTTTTGCGTTTACGCATAGCGCCGCGCTTTTCCTGTACTTTCTCAAACACATCCCTGTCGATGATGGCTTCGTGCATATTTTCGAAAGTTTGAATATTCTCGGGTGCGTTTTTACGACGGCGTTTGTCTTTATAGGAAGCAGAATAGGTCTTGAAGTTAATTACATCGCCGCAATATTCCTGCAAAAAAAGCATTTTCACAATGGTAGAGGAATTCCAGCGGGTGTCGCTTTTGCCGTTGATGCTGCCGCCGCGAGGCATTCCCTTCGCTTTCCAATAGTTAAACGGCGTCAATGCGCCATCACTATCAAGCTTTACGGCAATCTCCTGCGTACCCATACCGTCCTGATACATTTTGAAAATTCTACGCACAATACGGGCGGCATCCTCGTCAATTTTCCAGTACTTCTGGTGGTCTTCATCCATGCAGTAGCCGTAGGGCGGCGGAGAAAGCGGAATCCCCGCCGAGCCTTTAACTTTATTGGCAGCCTTGCGCTTACGTGAAATGTCCTTTGCATACTGCTCATTGATAATATTGCGAAAAGCGCCCAGCTCATCTTCGCCTTTGGCGCTGTCAATCCCCTCGGACACGGAAACATAGCGAATTTCATGCCTCGGGAAAAATTCTTCCTGTAGCGTACCGACGCCTAAATAGTTACGGCCCAAACGAGAATTATCTTTCACAAATACTGCACCGATTTTACCGTTTTCAATTTCCTCGCACATCGCTTTGAGCATCGGGCGATTCATGTCGGTATAGTGAAAGAAATTTGTGTAGCCCTCTTGCCGAGCTGCCTGCTCAAGCAGAATTTTCTGCGTCTGAATACTGTTACTTTCGCTATCTAACCCGTCGTCGCGGGGCAGGCGCTCATAGAGCGCCGCCGTTTTATCGCGATTTGGAAAATCGTTCCTTTTAGCTTTTTTAGTCACATAAAACCTCCGTTAATTGCTCATGCTAAATTCCTCTTTTTCGCTGTCAATCCCTTCCGATGCCGAAATAAAGCGAACGCCATGCTTCGGAAAATAATCCGTAAGCATCGCACCCACCTCCAAATAATCACGACCAATGCGAGAGATATCCTGTACAAATACAGCGCTGACTTTACCGTTTTCAATATCAGTGCACATCGCTTTCAGCATCGGGCGATTCATGTCAGTGCCGGTGCAACCGTCATCCGTATAATGCAAGAATTTCGTGTAGCCCTCTTGAAGATCCGCCTGTTCCAACAGGATTTTCTGAGATTGAATGCCATAGCTTTCATCTCCCAAACTTTCTTTGCGAGAAACACGCTCATACAAAGCCACCGTTTTGTTGCAGTTTTGAGAATCGTTGTTTTCATTTTTAGTCATTAAAAATACCTCCGTTAAATGTCCTGTGTTCCGTCGGCAAGCACACGCTTCAAATAGGTGTCCAACGTCGTGTTGGAATCCAAATTTGTAGAGGCAGTCACCAGACAAATGCGGCCTTCAAATTCATAGCAGTGTACACTGCTTGCGTCGTTCTTTTCTGCATTTTCCATACAGGCATCAAACCACACATTGAAAGCGATATTTGAAGTGTTTGTCTGAATTGCGTTTTGCATTGTTTGTTCCTCCTTTGGCACAATTTATTGGTATAGCAACAGTGTAAGAGCTTTTCGGGTTTTTTCAAGCAACTTAAATTTTAAGCGATTTTGCTTGAGTATTTTCAGTAAATCAGCTCTTCAAACGGCACATATTTGCTATGCCAAAAGTATGCGTACTTTTCGGAGTCCTTGCAACACACTTTAAAATCCATCGCCATTTTTCTCGGTTTTGCTTTGATACTTCGCACGAATCACCTGTTCCAAAAGTGCAGGAAAATTGTCTTCTAAAACAGTTTCAACAATCGCATCAGCGCGTTCGCAAAAGCTTGAAAATGTCATATCGATGCCATAAAGTGTTCTTTCATCAACCACTCCAAAATCAATGCCTTTGATATATAAAAAAGTCTTTGCGCTGTATTGATTGGGGTGGGGTGAGTAACACTCGACCAAGAGCCGAACATCTTTTGTACCTGCTGTTTTTTTCTGAGATGCGGTAGCCACAAATGGCGTACAGGGTGCTGCGTTTCAGTTTCATATCCGAACCTCCACACAAGCCCTCTGTAATGCGCTGGTACACAATTCTCTCAACATCGCGCATATTCAGAGCAGATGCATTCGCAAGCGGTGTGTCATCAAACGCATTGAAGAACAGCTCGCCGACTTTTTCGTTTATCAGGCTATAACTGAATTGCAAGTTATCTTCAAAGTCAGGTTTGCAACAAACTGAAATCATTTTGATGGGAGTCTCCTCCATTGCTTTTACACGGACGCCCCACGGCAGTGTGTAAGTGAACTGAAGTGCGGTGCGTAAATAGTCTTTTCTGTATAAATTGTTTTCCATCTTTTTCTCCTTTTTCTTAACAAGCGATTTTAATGAGAGGGCGATGTGCTTCATATCTGAGTTGATTGACCATTCTAAACTGTTCAGCGGTCAGCGGAAATTCCTGCAAAAGGAAATTGAATTCATAGGTGGTCCAAACATGAACCATTAAGTGTACCGTTTTGTTCAGCAAAATAAGATTCTCGGGAATATCTTCCCCGCCATAATATCGTGGCTGACGGTGGTGCAGCTCCCGCCAGCCTTTTTCTAATGGAAGTCCTGTTATATAACACCGACCTTGCTGCACAAAGTATGCCGCCACACGGCAAGCGTCATTGTCTGAGAAATTATTGCAGTCGCTTTTACTTACAACGTATTTTGAAAAATCCAGCGTCATACAGCCACCACCTCTTTTGCAACAGCCAGTGTAGGTTGGGGAAGATTTCTTGTAGGTCTGTACTGTCGAAGGGTGTTTTCAAAGCTATAATAAATATCGGCCATCTCGGGCATGCTATAAATGTGTTTACGTTGTGTAACAATTCCATCCCTATTAAGGCAAAAAACACTGGCAAGCCGGCCATCTCTGCGTATAAAGAGGTACGGTGTATCCGGCGTGTCTGCAAGGTGACAATATTTTATAAATGTCTCACAGAATTCCGGTCGAGGGGCGTATAACAGATAGTTTTCTGTACTATGCTGTAAAAAGTCTTGTTCGGCTTGCCATTGTGGCGCAGCTGCCGCGCAACTTGTAGTCTCCCTGCATTTCATCTTCAAACGCTACAAGCTCAGTAGGCTTACATCCGTTTTTAAGATACCGTTTGTTATATTTCACATAGCGGTCAATCAGCTCCTGTTGCAGCTGCTGACGACCCGCAGAGGTGTCACAAGACTTCAAATACATCTCATATGCCTTACGTGCATTGGCACCGCGCATAGCGTGCAGGTCGATTTTGTTGTTCATTTCATCGTCGCTGAACACCTTGCTTGTGGAGCCATCAAAATATGCTCTCACAAAATCGACATTATCAGGTAAAATACGCTGCAACTGATATTTGCCGCCTTTGCCTTTTTTGACCTCAACACACCAGTTGCCATTTTCATCTTGTTTGAAATTTTTGCCAGTCAATTTTCCAAGTTCGGAACGGCGAATGCCCACGCACTTTTGAAAAGCCACCAAGCGAACGTACTTTGCGTCGTTTTCCTGTTGCGTACCCTGTGTATTTCCGCCGTTGTCGCGGCTTCTGGTAATGCCGGCGGCCATACGTTTGGGCTTTTTAATCTCGTTCATAGGAATATTAAAAAACGCACACGGAAAACTGAGGTATGTGTGTATCGTATCGGCAGATAGACCTTTTGCCACAAGATAATCGGTATATTCCTGCAAAACAGGCTGCGGATTTACACGAACTTGATTAGCGGTTAAATGGTTTTCTTTAATATAATCGCAAAAATGTTCTGCATGTTTGCGATACACTTTTTGTGTAGTGTTATTTTTATATTTACTTTTAATATACTGTTTCATTTCGAACAGCAAGCCTTTGCGGTCACTTATAGCAATCCCTCCTTTTTTGGCGCAGAAGATTACAGCCTTGACGGCTCAAGAAAATGTTTGCATTAGGTTGCAAGCCCCACCGATATGAATCGGATTTTAAACCGTTACAGGCATTTTTTGTCAGCAAAAAAGTCATATTTAATTTTTTTGCCGGGACGCCACCCACAATTACTCACATTCACATCTGGATGAAGGTGGTGTAACGTTTGAATGTGTTTCCCAAAGTAGAGATGTGCTGCCGAGCAGCTTTGAAAACAGGAGCCGCCAAAGAGGAAAACAATTATAATTCTCAACTCTCCAGCTTCCTACGCTGGTTATTTTCTAAATCGAAAATAGCCACGTAGGGTTTTGCTCCCTCACAAACCGCAGATTTTGTCTTACGTTGCACACACCGGCTCATTCGCCGGAAAGTGCACTGCAAAATAAAAACAGCCCTGCCCGATTGAATGTCGCTACTTAAAAGTAGCCATCCAAATCGAGCAGGGCTGTGCCTGTTTCGGTTTGCATTTACGTTTTACGAAATTGATATATATAATATCTTCTATATCTTACACTTATATTATATTTTACTTTTCGGATAAAATCAACAAAGGGAATTTCATTTAAAATGTTATCGCATTCATATTGTTCTTGAATAATGCTATAGCTTACGATATAATTTATATTGAGTAATTGTAATTTGTGCAAGGAGATTGTCCTGATGGAATTTAATGAAATTATAAAAGCCATTCGCGCAGAGCTGCGGCTTTCACAGGAAGGTTTCGCAAGAGAGCTTCATGTTGGATTTACTTCCGTTAACAGATGGGAAAACTGTAAATCCAAGCCCAATCAGCTTGCTCGTTATGCAATTATAGAGCTTTGCAGAAAGCATAATCTTGATGAAGAGCTGGTGCAGCAATTTAGCAAAGCAAAATAAAAGATTCAAATAGAAATCGGAGTAATTACAATGGCTGAAAAGCAAACTGCAAATCTGGGTTTTGAAAAGCAAATATGGAGTGCCGCATGTGTGTTGCGCGGCAATATGGACGCAGCGGAATATAAGCATGTTATTTTAGGACTTATATTTTTAAAGTATATATCGGACAGCTTTGAAAAAAAATATAACGAGTTGGTGGCCGAAGGTGAAGGCTTTGAAAACGATAAGGATGAATACACCTCCGAAAATATATTTTTTGTTCCTGCAAGTGCCAGATGGGAAGAAATTGCTAAATATGCACACGCCCCTGAAATAGGCACAATTATTGATACAGCAATGCGGAACATTGAAGCTGAAAACCCGAAGCAGTTAAAAGATGTTTTACCTAAAAATTTCGCGAGACCTGAGCTTGACAAACGCAGGCTTGGCGAAATTGTAGATATTTTTACAAATATCAAGATGGTTGACCATTCTGATGAAAAAGATGTATTAGGTAGAACATACGAATATTGCCTATCTCAATTTGCAGCACAAGAAGGTAAAAATGCCGGTGAATTTTACACGCCATCTTGTGTGGTTCGCACTCTTGTGGAAATTTTGCAACCGTTTAATGGCATTGTATATGACCCCTGCTGCGGAAGTGGCGGTATGTTTGTGCAGTCCTATGATTTTATTAAAGAGCATCAGGGAAACATCAACAAGGTATCTGTTTATGGGCAAGACGCCAACCCGACGACGCGCAAGCTGGCAAGAATGAACCTTGCAATCAGAGGCATTGAGGCAAACCTTGGCAAGTATGCAGCGGATACTTTTTTTGATGACCAGCACCCACAATTAAAAGCTGACTTCATTATGGCAAATCCGCCGTTTAACCTTTCCAACTGGGGCGCGGACAAGCTGAAAGATGACGTGCGTTTTAAATATGGGTTGCCACCCGAAGGAAATGCAAACTATGCATGGATTCAGCATATGATTCATCACTTAGGGTCTTTTGGTAAAATGGGTATGGTGCTCGCGAATGGCTCGCTTTCCTCCCAAAGTGGCGGCGAGGGTGAAATTCGCAAAAATATTATAGAAGCGGATTTAATTGACTGCATTATTGCTATGCCTACGCAGCTTTTTTACTCAACACAAATTCCGGTTTCCCTATGGTTTATCAGCAAGAATAAAAAGCAAAAGGAAAAAACATTATTTATAGATGCTCGTAATATGGGCACGATGATTGACCGCAAAAACAGAGAGCTGACAACTGATGATATTAAAAAACTTGCCGATACTTTCACCGCTTTTGAAAACGGAACACTCGAAGATGTAAAGGGCTTTTGCGCCGCAGTTGAAACAAAGGACATTGAAAAGCAAGATTTTATTTTAACCCCCGGCCGATACGTTGGAATTGAAGAAAAAGAAGAGGACGCAGAGCCTTTTGAAGAAAAAATGGCAAGGCTGACAAGTGAGCTTTCAGATATGTTTGTAAAATCGCACCAACTTGAAGAAGAAATCCGCAAGAATTTGGGGGCGATTGGGTATGAAATTTAATTTATCTTCTCTTTGTGAATACAGAAAAGGTAAAGTAAGTGTCGATAAATTGAATAAAGATACTTATGTCTCAACTGAAAGTATGTTGCCGAATAAAGCAGGAATCATTCAAGCTACCTCACTTCCTTCTACTCCACAAACGCAAGAATATAGAAAAGGCGACATGTTGGTTTCCAACATCAGGCCATACTTCAAAAAAATATGGCAAGCCAAATACGATGGTGGTTGCTCCAATGATGTGTTAGTGTTTAAAGCAAATGAAAATGTTGATAAAAGCTTTTTATGTTATGTCTTAGCCGACGATGCCTTTTTTAGTTACTCTATGGCAACATCAAAAGGAACTAAAATGCCACGTGGAGATAAAGCTTCAATAATGCAATTTGAGGTGCCAAATTATAGTATTGAAGAACAGCGAAAAATAGCAAGCATACTACGCTCACTTGATGATAAAATTGAGCTAAATAATAAGATAAACAATAATTTAGAGCAGCAAGCGCAAGTGTTATATCGGCAGATGTTTATTGACAACGCCAATTCCAATTGGGTAGAAGGTGCTTTGAGCGACATTGCTGAAATTACTATGGGGCAATCACCAAGTGGCAGTAGCTATCATAAGGACGGTAATGGAACGATTTTTTTTCAAGGTCGTGCTGAATTTGGATTTAGATTTTCATCAGTTCGCCTATACACCACCGAGCCAAAACGAATGGCTTGTGCAAATGATACATTGATGAGTGTCCGAGCACCGGTTGGCGACCTTAATGTTGCGCATACCCATTGTTGTATCGGTCGTGGATTGGCTGCCATTCATTCTAAAACCGGTCATCAATCATTTGTATTTTACACGATGTTTTCACTGAAAAAGCAGTTAGATGTATTCAATGGTGAAGGCACAGTATTTGGTTCTATCAATCGCAATTCGCTGAATGATATGCCGATTCTTATTCCCACCATTGATGTTATCGAGGAATTTGAAAGGACAGTTGCACCAATGGATGCCACAATCCGCAACAATTACAATGAAATCTGCCGTTTGCAGAAAATCCGTGACAGTTTACTCCCTAAGCTGATGTCCGACGAACTCGACGTCTCCGAAATCAACCTCTAAGCCGCTAAATTATTGTTTACCATATTTATCTTGAAAACTCTCACAGGTGGCGAGAGTAATTACTAAGAACTGCCGCCTTTGTCGTTCTCTAACATTTAACATAAGGAGAAATGACAATGAAACAACACCTAATTAGTGATGTTATTCAGGGCATGTTGCCTTTTATGAATAACGCACAAGCGGAAAAGCTGCAAGCAGTGCTGCAACACGCACTGTTTAGTTACGAGGTAGCCGAAATCAATTCTGTTGAGAAACACGAGTCATTGAATTTAGTCGCACTTTTTTTATCGGCGAAGCGTATTGAGGGCTGCTCGGAAAAATCGCTGCATTATTATGAAACCACTATCAACGCTATGCTTAAATATGTTAAGAAAAGCGAAAAGCATATTGTCACTGACGATATAAGAAATTACCTTACGCAATATCAAGCGCAAAATCAATCCAGCCGAGTTACAGTCGACAACATCAGAAGAATCTTATCCAGCTTCTTCTCTTGGCTTGAAGATGAAGATTATATCTTAAAGAGCCCCGTAAGACGCATTCACAAAGTGAAAACGGCAAGCAATATTAAAGAAACGTATACTGACGAAGCATTAGAAATGATGCGTGACAACTGTGGTGACATCAGGGACTTGGCTATGATAGATTTGCTTGCGTCTACCGGTATGCGTGTCGGTGAAATGGTGTTGCTCAACCGTGAAGATATTGATTTCAACGAACGAGAATGCATCGTATTTGGTAAAGGCAGCAAGGAAAGAGTAGTCTACTTTGATGCTCGTGCAAAAATACATCTGCAAGACTATCTGGGCAGTCGATTAGATAACAACCCTGCACTGTTTGTGTCGCTTAAATTGCCTTTTAACCGGTTGGCAATTGGTGGCGTGGAAGTAAGGCTTCGAGAGCTTGGCAAACGGCTTGACATTAAAAAGGTCCACCCGCATAAATTCAGGCGCACTCTTGCCACAATGGCAATCGACAAAGGAATGCCTATTGAGCAGCTACAACAGCTTTTAGGACACAGGCGCATCGACACAACCTTGCAATATGCAATGGTAAAGCAAAGCAATGTGAAAATTGCTCATAGAAAATATATAGGATAGGGAGTGTGAAATATGGGCGAATGGCAAACGGTTAAACTATCAGAAATCTGCAATATTAGATACGGAAAAGACCACAAAAAATTAAATGACGGTAACATTCCTGTGTATGGCTCTGGTGGGTTAATGCGCTATGTTGATAAAGCTATTCATAATAGCAAGTCCGTTTTAATACCAAGAAAAGGCTCTTTGAAAAATTTGTTCTTTGTGGAGCCACCCTTTTGGACCGTGGATACTTTGTTTTGGACTGATATTAACACAGATGTTATATATCCCGAATTTTTATATTACCAACTTAAAACATTAAACTTAGAAACATACAATGTTGGTACGGCAGTGCCAAGCTTAACTACTGCTGTATTAAATGACATTTTATTGGTTTTGCCGGATTTAGAAGAACAAAAAATAATAGCAAACTATTTAGTGATGCTTGACAATAAAATCGAGCTAAATAATAAGATAAACAATAATTTAGCGGCTTAGAGGTTGATTTGGGAAACATCCAGTTCACCAGACATAAGTCTGGGGAGCAACGAGTCTCGAATATTTGTTAAAACCTGAATTTCTCTTGTGCTTTCAAGGATATTATCAAAAATCACTTTTATAATTTCATCAAAATTAATTAGAACATCATTTGTTGGAAGTACGGTAGGATAATTTTTCAGAATATCAGTTTTCAAATTCGTAAAAACACTCCCATTACCAAGTGCAACAAGATGTTTTCTGATATGTTTGAAATAAAGGTAAAGATATTCATTAGATAATTGAGATTTCGGGAAATATAACCACCCATCATGGATGCAGGTGTCGATATCAAGTATTTTAGGCAATCCTGGCGTTGCACTATTAGAAAGAACCAGACTTCCAGCTTTTAAATAAATAGTTTTTTTAAGTCCATCTTCAATAATATACTCTTTGATATTATTGATAAATGGAGAGCTAATCCCTGTAGCATCAGAAATTTTCAACCAGTGCAAACCACTGTCGGATAAGTACTCTTGAATAGGTCTTGGTGACCCTCCACGCTTGACTACAACGCATTCACCAAGAGTAATATCTATCCAATCATTCGGCATAACGCCATCAAAAGGCTCAAAATCAACAAACCAAGACTTAAAAAGAGCCTGCGCTTGCTGCTCTAAATTATTGTTTACTTGAAGTCAAAGGAAAAATAAAATTATGAAATGTGCTAATTGTGGCAACGTAAATGAAAAGACTTTATTTGATGAAAAAGAAACATTTTATTGTAATGTATCAGACTGGACTTATCCAAAATATTGGCAGAACAATATTCTGCCATAGACCGTAAAAAAATAGCAAATGAAATACTAAATGCTATGCTAAATTCTTCATCAGAATTTTCAGCAAGCGAGGAGTGAAATCATGTCAAAATACTACACCGAAGAACACTTTGAAAGTGCTGTACTTGAGTTAATCAACAACGGTTTAGGGTATAGCTATGTCTATGGGCCGGAGATTGTTCGTGATTATCACAGTCCGCTATACGATAGTGTTTTAGAGGACAGCCTCATGCGCATCAACAGAAATTTGCCAATTGATGCTCTTAATGATGCTTTATATAAACTGCGCAATTTCGAGGCAGGCGAGCTTGTGCAAAAAAACATGGTGTTTATGGATTACCTGCAAAACGGTATTCCGGTTAAGTATTTTGTAAATGGTGAAGAACGTTCCAATATTGCGTATTTGGTGGACTACAGCAATATTGACAACAACTCCTTTATTGTTGCAAACCAATGGACTTTTATTGAAAACAGTGAAAAGCGCCCCGATGTACTTATATTCTTAAATGGCTTGCCGGTGGTTTTGGTTGAGCTGAAATCTCCTTCCAGAGAAGAAACTGATGCGTCCGAAGCATACCGCCAAATGCGCAACTATATGAAGGAAATTCCTTCGATGTTTATTTACAATGCGATTTGTGTAATGAGCGACCAACTAAAGACAAAAGGCGGTACCATTACCTCGGGCGAAGACCGTTTTATGGATTGGAAAACCACAGACGGTAGTTATGAAAATACGCAGGCCGCTTCTTTTGACACTTTTTTTGAGGGTATATTTGAGAAATGCAGATTTTTGGACATACTAAAAAACTTCATTTGTTTTTCAAATGAAGGCGTGAAACATTTTAAAATATTAGCGGGTTATCATCAGTATTTTGCAGTAAATAAAGCGATTCAGTCCACTAAACGTGCCACCGAAACCGACGGCAAGGGCGGCGTTTTTTGGCATACGCAGGGCAGCGGAAAATCGCTTTCCATGGTGTTTTATGCGCATCTTTTGCAAACAACGTTGGAAAGCCCTACAATTGTTGTAATTACCGACCGAAATGACCTTGATGACCAATTATACGGACAATTTGCCAAGTGCCAAACGTTTTTGCGCCAAACACCGTTGCAGGCTGAAAGCCGCGAGCATCTAAAAACATTGTTGGCAGACCGACAGGCGAATGGCATTATTTTTACGACGATGCAAAAGTTTGAAGAATCGGACGATGCTTTGTCCGAACGCAAAAATATTATTGTCATGGCCGATGAAGCACACCGTGGACAATACGGACTTGATGAAAAAGTAAATGCTGAAACAGGCAAAATCAGTGTGGGCATAGCGCGCATTATACGTGACAGCTTGCCAAACGCAACTTATATCGGTTTTACAGGTACTCCGATTTCAAGTAAAGACCGCAGCACGCGCGAAGTTTTCGGCGATTATATAGATATTTATGATATGACACAAGCGGTGGAAGATGGGGCTACTCGTCCGGTTTACTACGAAAGCCGCGTTATAAAGTTAAATCTTGATAAAGATGTTCTTGCCCTGATTGATGCGGAATATGACATTATGGCAATGCAAGCCGATAATGTTGTGATTGAAAAAAGCAAAAAAGAGTTGGGCCGGCTGGATGCCATTTTAGGCGCAGAGCAAACAATTTACTCTCTTGTAAATGACATATTAGACCATTATGAAAATTACCGGGAAAATTTGTTAACAGGCAAAGCAATGATTGTTGCATACTCACGCCCAATCGCCATGAAAATTTACAAAAGAATTTTAGAACTTCGTCCTGCATGGAGCGATAAAGTTGCAGTCGTGATGACAAGCGGCAATAACGACCCAGAAGAATGGCGAGATGTTATTGGGAATAAGCAGCACAAAGAAGAACTTGCTAAAAGATTCAAAGACAATGATAGCCCTTTTAAGGTAGCAATCGTTGTGGATATGTGGCTAACTGGCTTTGACGTGCCTTCACTTGCAACAATGTATGTGTACAAGCCTATGGCTGGGCACAATTTGATGCAGGCAATTGCAAGGGTAAACCGGGTTTTCAAAAATAAAGAGGGCGGTTTAGTAGTAGATTATGTCGGTATTGCGGCGGCATTGAAACAGGCAATGAATGATTACACCGCACGTGATAAAAACAGATTTTTAGAGACAAATATCGCAAAGGTTGCTTACCCGAAATTTCTTGAAAAGCTGTCTATATGTAAAGATTTCTTTCATGGATTTGATTATAGTAAATTCACTACCGGCACTGACTTGGAGCGAGCAAAGACAATTAGCGGCGGCGTAAACTATATTTTGGGTAAAACTGTACATGAGCAGCATCTGCAAGAGAATGAGCGTACTGATAGTATATTTATAAAGGAAGCGCTGTTGTTGCGCCAGTCCTTGTCTTTGTGTGGCAGTATGGCATCTCATGAAGAACGGTTTGAATCGGCTTACTTTGAATCGGTGAGAACTTTGCTTGTGCGCTTACGCAGCGGCGGAAGTGATGGAAAGATATCGTTACCAGAGGTAAATGAACGCATCAACAATCTTTTGAAAGAAAGTATTAAGAGCGATGGCGTAATCAATCTGTTTTCAGATGTACATCGCGAGTTTTCTTTGTTTGACCCTAAGTTTTTGGAAGAAATCTCAAAAATGAAAGAGAAAAACTTAGCGGTTGAACTTTTGAAAAAACTGATTGCGGAACAAGTTTCTATTTATCGTCGCACCAATGTTGTGAAATCGGAAAAATTCAGCGAAATTATTCAACAAAAGATGAATGCCTATCTGAACGGTATGCTAACGAATGAGGAGGTTATTGCCGAACTGCTAAAATTAGCAAAAGAGATGGCTGCGGCAAATGCTGAGGGCGATAGTTTAGGATTAACCGTTGATGAACTGGCCTTTTATGATGCTTTAACTAAACCTCAAGCCATTAAGGATTTTTACGAAAATACAGAGCTGGTTGCAATAACAAAAGAGTTGGCAGATACCTTAAGAAAAAACAAAGCAGTTGATTGGCAAAATAAAGAATCCGCCAGAGCAGCCATGCGTAAAATGATTAAACGGTTGTTAAAAAGCCATCGGTATCCGCCTGATGGTATGGAAGATGCAATCTCTACGGTAATGCTGCAATGTGAATTGTGGACCGATAATGTTATGAGTATTTGACTTTTCTATTGGCTGCAAGGCTATTGTAATCTGCACAAGCGGAATTTGTTCTGTGTACAGGTCTGCAAACCCGCATAAACAAAGGCTTTGCGGGATATTCCTATAAGAACCCTGTGGCCAAAAAGACATATCTCCCGTCAGGGGAAGATATGTCTTTTCTATGTTTTAGAGACAAGGAGACGGTTCTTTTGTCTTCCTCCTGTTTTAACATTCTCTCTACTTGAGCTTTACTTACCCCTGTTAGTCTTGCAATCTGGCGTATAGAACACCGTTGCTCATGGAGTTTACAAAGGTATTGCGATTGCCGCCCCGGGAACATCCGCACAAAATCAGTCACAGACTTCAGCCCGCAAATTTGCTTCAACAAGTCAACCGCCTCTCGGTCATTTAGGCTCTCATCTGATCCGATATCCAGACAGCATTCCTCACTGGGAATCTCCAGAAGCATCCGCAACTTGTCCCCCGTCAATAATTCCATCACGTTGGTGCGCTCAACCGAAAAAGCACACCGAGCGGTGTTTTCGCTGCTCCACGGATAATCCGGGGCGCTCTTGCACAGACCCGCCTGGACAGGGTTTTGAGAAATATAGCGCAGAACGGTTAGAAAAGAGACATCATCATTTTACCGGCTCGCTCTTGAATCGACCCTGAAATAAATGGCTCGTGCGCTTGTAATTCCAGTTATACCAATAGATATAACAGACGCCAATGCGCTTGCATATTTGCTCCAGCAGCTCTTTTCCCTCTTGCATGAGTAAATGCAGATGGTTTCACGTCAG
Organism: Oscillospiraceae bacterium; assembly: GCA_036645935.1. Lineage (GTDB taxonomy): Bacteria > Bacillota > Clostridia > Oscillospirales > Ruminococcaceae > JAUNBN01. The sequence continues at coordinate 13,829 of JAVXNE010000006.1, forward strand.
GCAATCGGAGTGGAGCGTAAAACCGCTGACGGTTTTGCACTCGAACAGGCATTGACTATATTTCTTCAATCTTCATCGTTCTGGAAAATCACTTGTCCATTAATTACGCAACATGACGTGATAGATTGCTACTCTCACTCTTTTTCCGCGCCGTTCTCGGCATATACTATACCCCCGATGCCATTAGCATAGCATCGGGGGTAGCTTGTCAAGACAAAAGAACCGTCTTCTTGCCTTCCTTAACCCTTATATTCCGAAATCATGCCTATTCTGCGCATTGTGTCGAGGGATTCGATGATTTCAGGCGCCGCACGCGATCCGATCAGCTCGGCTCCGGCAAGCAGAAAAGCGTAAGCATTCTGCGGACGGGGATATTTAACGCCGGCAACCTTGACCTTTGTTTTTGTATCCTTAAGTGTGTCGACCATGAGAAGGACGTGCTCCATGGTAGGTCCGGTATACTGGCCGCTGCTTGATTTGGCCCAGTCTATTCCCGCCTCGGCAATCAGCTTGCAAGCTGTCGCTATCTCGTCGGGTGTCAGGAACTCGGTGTCGAGTATCATCTTGGTCATTGCAGGACCGGCTGCTTTTTTGTAATCCTTGAACTCCTGCAAAACCTCGTCATATTTTTTGTCTTTCAGCGCGCCGACGTTCATGCAGTTATCAAGCACTGTCGCGCCCCAGCGCACGGCTTCTTCAGCCTCAAACGCCTTGACGGCCGAGCTCTGCTGTCCAAACGGAAAACCAATGGCGGCGCCAATCATCACATCTGTCCCCGCAAGCTCTTCCGCAACAACCTTAGTCCAATAGGATGACGAAAAACAAAACGCCTTGCAATTATACTTGATGGCAACCTTGCACCCACTGCGAATTGTCGCCTCGGTTGTCTCTTTGGGAAGTATTGAATAATCGAAACACTTTCCCATATCCCATTTAGTCATTTTCGTGAAATCAATCATGTTAAAACTCCACCCTTTTCAATAATATTCGCTAAGACCCGATCTCACCTTGCCGATGAAAGGACAGTACCGGTACATATAGGTATTATAACATAACTGCAAAAAAATTCTCTGGTGCATTCCGCCAAAATAATGTGCAAGATGTTGTGATACAATCAAAATTGGCTTTACTGTCAGGTATTCACTCAAGGCATACTGCAAGTTGACGTTAAGCAGGGAAATTTTTAAAATAGGGGTAGCGGTGTGTCAGACATTTTTTGGGGTTTGCAGGACTCTCGAATGGTGCACCTGCTGACCTGTCCTCTCTCCTATTGGAAAACAGATCTTAATTTCTGTGTTATGTATAAGTGTACCGTGTTTTGTATTGCTATTTATGCAATCTTCGGTAAAATGTCATTGATTTCCGCAAGTAAAATCAAGCGATGCAATTTCAACTGCGCTATAATTCTCATAGAGTGATTGAGACGAGGTGACACGCGAGTGTACGAGTGGCACAAACAAATCCAAATGATTGTTGATGAAATTGACAAGTGTATCAGAGCTCATAACGATGAAGCACTAACACTGCGATTTCTCTCTCGCAAATTGGGTTATTCCGAATTTCATACCACCAGAAAATTCAAGGAAATATCAGGTATGCAGTTCAGAGATTATTTGCGGCAAAGAAAACTGGCCTTTGCACTCAAAGAGGTTCGCGACAGCAAAAAAAGCCTATTGGATATTGCTTTTGATTATGGCTTTGCATCACATGAAGCGTTTACCCGAGCTTTCAAGAAAACATATAATGCAGCTCCGAGTGAATATCGGAAAAATCCCAGCCCTGTCGTACTTCGCACAAAGATAAACCCTTTCGATCGCTACTTTTTCGGATTTGGAGAGATTGGCATGATAAAATCTGCAGAGGACATTAAAATTTATTTTGTCACAATTCCCGCACACAAATTTTTGCACATTAAAAACTATGAGAGCAATGGGTATTGGGATTTTTGGCAAAAGCAAAGCCTTGTTCCGGGACAGGACTGCGAGACGATTTGCGGCTTGCTTGAGAGCATCAAGGGCAAACTGGACGACGCTGGCGGGAGTGAATCCAACAGCGGCAGCGGTCAGATTATGGCATACATCAACGACCTTGACGGCAGACTCTGTGATTGGGGTATTCCACGCACTGAGTGCTACGGTGTGCGCCTTCCTGTCGATTATAAAGGAGAGGTGCCCCCACAAATGATTATGATGGACGTCCCCGAAGCTGAGTACATTGTTTTTGAACATGGGCCGTTCGATTATGAGCAGGAAAACCGCACAGTGGAAGAAAAAATGGAAAAATCAATGGCTGCTTTCGACTTTGCAGGCACCGGTTACTGCATGGATACTTCCCCCGGAAGAATCATTTACTTCTATCATGATCCTGAACGATTCTGGAAGTATATCAGGCCGGTACGAAAATCGTAATCGCAAGTTTGTATTCAAGCGTCGACACGCCTCCCCGCTTGCAAAGGGTTGTTCTTGTTGACTTTCACTTCGATTGAGTGCACACTCTCGCTTGTTCCTTGCCAACGCTGCTTCTGTCTTATTTATCTCGTTTTGGTTCATCCGAATTTAAATATGAAAAAAGATCGCGCTCAAAAAGCGTGACCTTTTTCTTTTGGACAACGTGTGGTGGAGATGAGGGGGATCGAACCCCTTACCTCCTGACTGCCAGTCAGGCGCTCTCCCAGGTGAGCTACACCCCCACAATTACGTCCGTTTACGGGCGAACAAAATGTCGTTTCGCTCAATTATTATACCCGATACATCTGTATGTTGTCAAGCTGATAATTCGACGTATTCAGATTTTTATCATTCCGTATACCATGAACACGAGCGCTGCTATATAGGTCAGCATGACTATAAAGCACATTTTGGGAACGGTTATATCGCTTTGAAATTCTCGCACGAGCAACGCGCTGTCCGACGCGACAAAAGACGAGCTTCCCACAAAAACAAGCAGTGCAGCGTGTGAGTCAATGCTTTGCAGCTGCAAAAACGCCGTGAAGCTCATAACACAGACAAAGACAAGATAGGCTGTTGACATTCCTCTCGAAAATCTGTTCTTATCGGAACGGATTTTATAGGAGATAACTATGACTGTCGCCGCATAAAGCGACGCGAGCAGCACCGCCGGCCACACGGCAACAAGTTTTACGTGGCGCGTAAATGTGAATATAAAGCATACGTGAGCCAAAAAAAAGGCTATGCCGCCGATATAGAATGTTCTTTTGAATATGAGCAGCACGTCTCCGATCAGACACAACGCGATTCCCGCCGCGAAGAGAGGACGCACCGACCGCGCCGCAGAAAGATAGCATGCGAGCAACGTCAGCATGACAAAAGGCTTGAATATCGCGCGCCATTTGCTGTTTTCAAACCAGCTTGCGCCGAGCTCGGACACCGCCGCGAGCACAAAGAGCGATAGCGAAAGAAGTTTGATATTCAATAAAATACCTCAAGATAACTTTTGTTGGCGTTCAAATGGAGGCCTTGCGCAAAAACAGGAACCGTCGGGGTTATGAAAAGCAGTCTTAATAATATCTGCATGTGCCCAGCTCGCCGCAGTACCCATCACAAGAAGCTGCATTGATCGTCCTGTGAATGCTAAGTCAGATCTTCGCATTGCTATGGGTTCATCTTTGTTTTGTTAAAAGTCCAACACCGTCTGTGCATCGCGCCGAGAGAATATCCCGCACATCTCGTAATTTATGTGTTTAAGAAAACGGCGCTCAACTTCGGAAATCACCGTTCTCTGTCAGTGCGCTCGAGCTGCTTTCCCTCGATATTGCATCTTTGCTTTGCAAAGATTCCCGCCTGTCTGATTTTTTAGTCTCTTACATATTAAGAATACACTAATTACTACTTTTTGGCAACCGGTATCGGAAATAAGAGCAAATCACGGCTTGAGCCGCCGTTCAATTGCGACACAGAAAAAATGTTTTCCCACCCCGTTGTCTTTTCCCAAATGTGAAAACCTTGACCTATTTCACAGCTCAGCAGAAACCACTCCGGACGGCAACAAGGTCAGTCGGCTTCAGTCTCCGAGTATTGGTGCGATTGCCCCTCTCGCAAAATTCTAATGCTTTGAGAGGAAGAAGTTTGCTGACTCAGAACTCGAATTTCAACTCTCACGGCAACCTTTCATCTAATGTCGCAGTTTTCCTTCGGTAAAACATCTCTTTTGAGCTGATTTATTATCAACTGTACAATAAATCCGTCGCTCTGTGACTTCAATGACCTTTGGGGATGTTATTTCATAACACTTACCTGTGCGCTAAACCTGAATCTTCCAACTCTCCGTATCGAGGGTTTTGAAACACGATGCGCAATCAAACCGCATAGACAAAAAAGCATTGCGCTTTCGTGCGCTGCGAGTGTGAGTTCGCACTTAAACTATAATGTCGTTTGCAAGCAGCATGCCTTGTACTGCATGCATTACTTTGTTCTTTATGAGAGCTCTTTCTTTCAATGTTACCGAAAATTAAAACCCGCCGCAAGGCGAGTTTTAAAGGTTGCTAATATCAATTGGCTCTCACAGAGGCGCGATGTTCGACCAATCTCCATATATTGTACCGCCCATAATCGTGAGATAGGCACGAACCTTGTATTCACAAGCCGAGCCTGATGGGCGCTGCAAATCCGTGAAACTCGTTGTGGATCCGCCATCAACGGAACCCAGCCGAGTAAAGAATTCCTCGCCTGCTGCGCGGCGATAAATCATGTAACCGCTCGCCTGCTCTGCGGCGCTCCACGAAAGCGTTGCCGAGACCCCACTCGCCGTTGCGACAAGCTCTGTCGGAGCCGCCGACAAGCCCTTTTCCCACTGCGCATAGAGCGTGTGGTCGGAGCTCTTGACGGCGGGCGTCGTCGATGTTCGGCGGTTTACTCCGTGCTCGTCAGTGGCCCAGCCTGTGAAAATATATCCCTCGCGTGTCGGAATCGGCAATTGGCCGTAAGGTTCACCGTAAACGACTGTTTTATCTTCGGCATCACATTTGCCGCCCATTGCGGAAAAGCTAACCTTGTATTCGTTGGGCGTCCAGCAAGCATACAGCGTGTGGTTGTGTGGTATGGATATTTCAGTGTCCGACAAGACCATCGCGCTCGCGTCGGGTGAGAGCGACCATCCAGACATTGTGTACCCGTTGCGCTCACCTGCTGACGGAAGTTTACCGTAAGTCGAGCCGAACTTCACCGATATTGGTTCAGGCACGATTCCTCCGCTGTTCACATCAAAATTCAGCGTGTAGGTTTGGGGTGACCAGTGCGCGTAATAAGTCAGCTCAAACTGTGTCGGAACTGTGGCCGGATCGGCGGCATAGCCACCCTTTTCCGAAGAATACCATCCGTCAAAGTTGTAACCGATACGGGTTGCCGTGGGCAGTTCGCCTATTGTGCCTCCGCCATCGATGAAGGCGCTCTTAAAGCTCGCGACGCCGCCTGTGGGCTCAAAATAAACCGCAGCTCCGATATCGATTAAATCGTAGTTGGCCGCATGGTATACAGACAGCGCGTGATCATATGTCTTTGCAAGATGCTCAACGGTGAATGTGTTTCGAGAGATCATGCTGTTGTAGTTACCATGATATACGTCGACACTTTTAACGGTATCGCCCGCACGGTTAATGTTTTCAATAATCATTGTGTGGACGTTGTTTCCGCTGTGACCCTGAAGCACGTCACCCGGCTCCGCTCTTGCAAGCAACACGGACACGTTGCCTGCCGTGACTGCTCCGATAGTGTAGCTCTTCGCCTCGGTCGAAACAGGGTCATGTCCGCCGCATCCGACAATTGAGCATGGATAAGGCGTATACAAACGTCCGACAAGCTGTGTGGTATACGTCGCGGAATCGTAATCACCATGATAGTTTATATTGGGGTCTCTGTCGTATTCATAAAGCTTATTGAAAACGCGCTTCACAAACAGATAGCAGTTATATTCTGGCGTACCTACGGTATAACCGCTCTCCTTCTCGATATGCGCAAGACGTGCCGAGACGCCGCCTCCCTGCGCAAGATCAGTCGGCGCACCGTCATTCGCAAGCGCCGGCGGCGCAATCGACGAGAACAGCAACAGCGCGGCAATCGCCATCGCAAGCTTTTTTTTCATGTTGGCAAACTTCATATAGTCAATCTCCGTAATCGCGTGGGTTCCGCGAGCTGCAAGAATTTTTCGTTCCTTGTGCCTTACTATTAAACTAATGAGTATAGCTGTGACTAATATTACAACTTTTCAGTGTTTATTTCAACCCCCTGCATTTACCGTGCGGCTCGGAAGGCTTTTATCAATACCCCACGGTGCCTAAAAATGTGACGCGGCGCTTTACTTGAAAAATTGTTGATGTACTATTGACTTTATTATGGTAGTGTGGTAGTGTAGTGAAGTCAACAGGACAAAAACACTATTCACCAGAATGAGGAGAGAGAAAATGAAACGATTCATCACTGTATTACTCGTGTTCGCGCTTGCCGCGACACTGCTCGCCGGATGCGGCGCTGCACCAGCAACAACACCTGAAGAGCCCTCAGGCAAAACCGATGCACCCGCGCTGCTCGGCGCGGACGACACATTTGTCGTAGGTTTTGACCAGGACTTTCCGCCATACGGATATGTTGGCGAAGACGGCGAATTCACAGGTTTTGACCTTGAGTGTGCCAAAGCTGTCGCCACACGTCTCGGTTGGAAAATCGAACTTCAGCCAATCGAATGGGCCGCCAAAGATCTCGAGCTTGACAACGGCGCTATTGACTGCATTTGGAACGGATTCACGATGAACGGACGCGAGGATGAATATGAGTGGACTGAGCCCTATGTCGACAACAGTCAGGTTTTTGTCGTCAAGGCCGATTCGGGAGTGTCTGATTTCGCCGCACTTGCCGGAAAGAACGTTGCGGTTCAGAAGGACAGCTCAGCACTTGCGGCACTCAATGACAACGAAGAGCTAAAAAAGACCTTCGGCGAATTGATTGAGGTCGGAGAGTACAACACCGCGTTTATGGATCTTGAGCAGGGGGCAATTGATGCTGTTGCGATGGATATTGGTGTCGCGAAGTTCCAGATGAAAGGCCGCGAGGGCGAGTTCAAAATTTTAGACGAAGCGCTCATGGCGGAGCAATATGGAATCGGATTCAAGCTCGGTAACAAGGCGTTGCGCGACGCGGTTCAGACCGAATTTGTCGAGATGGTCAAGGACGGCACAGTCGCAGAGATATCCGCAAAATTCTTTGACGGCGAGAACATCTGCATAATCAAGCCGTAGATCGCACAATCAAAACTCGCAGTGCCGCGCGGCGTAACCGCTGTACGCCGCGCGGCACTGTGCGAATATTACCGCATCGGAGAGACTTAAATGTCACTGCAAACTATGCTGGTTCAGCTGGGAACAGGAATGCTCACCTCAACTGAGATCTTCATTCTCACGCTGATAGGCTCGCTGCCGCTCGGATTGCTCGTAGCATTCGGGCGCATGTCAAAAATACCGCCGCTTCGCGTCGCGACGCAAATCTACATATCAATAATGCGCGGCACACCGCTCATGCTTCAGCTACTCGTCGTATACTTCGGGCCATTTTTCCTCTTTAACATGGAAGTTTCGCGCAACTACCGCTTTTGGGCGGTGATAATTGCGTTTGTGATAAACTACGCCGCTTATTTTGCCGAAATATATCGCGGTGGAATCGCGTCGATGCCAAGTGGACAGTATGAGGCCGCCGAGGTTCTCGGCTATACAAAGATACAGACTTTTCTGCGCATCATCCTTCCCCAGGTTATCAAGCGCATTCTGCCATCGATAACAAACGAGATCATAACGCTCATCAAGGACACCTCGCTCGCCTTTGCGATAGCGGTTTCGGAAATGTTCACGATTGCGAAAGCGATCGCCTCGGCCGAAAAATCAATGGTATCCTTTTTTGCAGCCGCCGTATTCTACTATCTGTTCAACCTTGTCGTCGCCATGCTGATGGAGCGGTGCGAGACCAAGCTGAACTATTACAACTGAGGAGTTTTCATGGAAGTTTTGCGTCTTGACAATATCAAAAAAAGCTTCGGGGAACTTGAGGTGCTGCAAGGCATCTCGATGACGGTGCATGAGGGCGAGGTCGTCGCCGTAATCGGACCCTCGGGTTCGGGCAAGTCCACTTTGCTGCGCTGCGCAACGCTGCTCGAGCAAATCGATTCAGGAGAAATCATTTACCTCGGAGAGAGAGCCGCCATGACACACGAAGATGGCTCTGCACAATATGCCGACAAGCAGAGCTTGCGCCGAATCCGATCGAAGTTCGGGTTGGTGTTTCAGGATTTTAACTTGTTTCCCCATTTCTCGGTTATGCGCAACATTATCGACGCGCCGCTTGTCGTGCAACACCGAGATCGTGCCGAGGCGGTCGATTGTGCCCGCAAACTGCTCAAAAAACTCGGGCTTGAGGACAAGGAAGACGCCTACCCCTGCCAGCTCTCAGGCGGCCAGCAACAGCGCGTCTCAATTGCGCGCGCGCTCGCAATCGAACCCAAGATGCTCTTTTTCGACGAGCCCACCTCGGCGCTCGATCCGGAACTCACAGGAGAGATTCTCCACGCAATCCGCGATCTTGCGGCGGACAACATGACGATGGTAATCGTCACGCACGAGATGGCCTTTGCCGAAAAAGTAGCCGACCGCGTGATATTCATGGCCAATGGAATTGTCGTTGAAGAGGGCTCGGCGCGCGATGTGATAGGCCGTCCCGAAAACGAGCGCACTCAAGCTTTTTTGAAAAAGTACGAGAGATAATTGCAAGCGCTCTCGCAACGTCTGCACATCTCACAATTTTCACCGTAAAATTTTCTTAATTTGGGGAAATTTCCGTTTGCCGACGAGATATCTTCCAACTGCATTCCCCCACAAGGAGTGCAGTTGTTATATTGAGGCTCATATGGATTTTTCAGATTGCGACTGCGCGACAAATGATATGGTGTTGAACCCGCCCTGTGTGTGCCTCTCTTTCCTATAGCAGCGCTTTGCCAAAATGCCCCCTCTATGGAGATGCTGCAAACATCTCCTTCAACTCATACCTCTCATCAGATGAATCGGCTCTTCTGGCGTTATATCTTCGGCTGCAACTGTGCCGATCTTTCCGCAGCGAATGGCGGCTATTCTGTCGGATACCTCAGGCAGTTCGTCCAACCTATGCGAGATAACAATAACGCAGCCGCCGTTTTTCATCTTTTGAAGCAACGCAAACAGCACCTCGACTTATTCATTTGTAAGCAAAGAAGACCGCTCTTCAAAACCCCAGCCCGCCGCAAATCGCAGCCGCCGCGCGCTGTCACTTCAGTCGTTAACGCCCCGCCCCGCTCATTGTGGACCATTCGCCTACACATGTTAATTTGCACATATCTTTTGAATATTTATCACAATGTTTAGGACAATTCAATGATTTTAATGTGTTAAAGTGTTTTGCCCTTGCAATTGCAGCTTTCGGGAAATAGAATTGTAAAATATATACGACTATTAATAGTAGTCGAGATAAACAAGGAGGAATACGCATGAAAAAGTTAGTATCCGTCATTCTCTGTCTCGCTCTTGCCACAGCGCTCTTGGTCGGTTGCTCCGGCGGCAATGCCGGCAGCGGCTCGTCAGACGTCATCAAAATTGGCATTTTCGAGCCTCTCACGGGGGCGAACGCCGCCGGAGGTGAGCTTGAGGTTCGCGGAATTGAGCTTGCGAACGAGATGTTCCCCGAGGTGCTTGGAAAAAAGGTCGTGCTTGTCAAGGCCGACAACAAGTCGGATACCGTAGAAGCCGCAACCGCAGCGGCGAGACTCGTTGAATCTGAAAAGGTCGACGTCGTTCTCGGTTCGTGGGGTAGCAGCCTTGCCATGGCCGGTGGAGATGCCTTTAAAAACAGCGAAACCCCCGCCATCGGAACCTCCTGCACAAACAAAAATGTCACATTGGGCAATGACTATTATTTCCGCGTTTGCTTTATCGACCCGTTTCAGGGCGTTATAATGGCAAACTACGCGACAAAGAATCTCAACGCTACCAAGATCGGAATTATATATGAAGTCTCGAATGACTATGCTGTCGGTCTTCGTGACGCCTTTGTCAAGGCACTCGAGAAAAATGGCGGCGAAGTCGTTGCCGAGGGCATGTATAACACCGGAGATCAAGACTTCAGCTCACAGCTGCTCACGGTGATGGCGCAGAAACCTCAGGCGATCTTTGCGCCCGGAAACTACACCGAGAGCGCGCTCGTGATGAAACAGGCGCGCGAGCTCGGCTATAATGACGTTGTTTTCCTCGGCGGAGACACATGGGAAACCAATCCGCTTATTGAAGTTGGCGGCAAATTTGTTGAAGGCTGCGTCTTCTCCACATTCTTCGACGAGAGCGCCAAGCTCAACGATATGACAGCAGCCTTCCTCGAGGCCTATAAAGCAAAATACAACGAGTCCCCCGCCGCCGTCTCAGCGCTCGGATTTGACGCGTATCTCGCCGCTATCAAGGCAATTGAGGCCGCAGGTTCAACAGACGGGCCGGCAGTGCGCGAAGCGCTTGCAGCTCTGTCGTTTGATGGTTGCACCGGTCCCATCAAGTTCGATGAAAACGGCGATGCTGAAAAATCGACCGCCATACTTAAAACTGTCGAAGACGGAGCGTTCACTTACCTTGACACTGTCACAATCGGCTAAGGGAACAAACTAAAACAACACTTCGGGCGGTCGGTCGTGTGCCGGCCGCCCGCGTTGTATAGGAAGGGGGAACAGATATGTCCGTCCTAATACCGAGCTGGGAGATGATCGCGCAATCGGCAGCCAACGCGCTCTCTCTCGGCAGCCTCTATGCCCTCGTCGCCATAGGCTACACAATGGTATACGGCATATTGAGGCTTATAAATTTTGCTCACGGCGACATATTTATGATGAGCATGTATTTTTTCTTTTATATGGTCACCATTTTTTACATGCCGTGGTACGTCGCGTTCGCGCTCGTTATCGCAGCCACCGCAATGCTCGGAATGCTCATCGAACGAGTGGCCTACCGCCCGCTGCGTGACGCGCCGAGAATATCGCTGCTCATCTCGTCCATCGGGGTGTCCTACCTGTTGGAGAACCTTGCGGTGGTCGTTTTTTCCGGAATTCCCAAGCAATTTCCCGAGATTGCGTTTTTTCAGGACATAGTCGTGCTGGGATCGGTTCGCATACCGCGCCTTGTACTCTTTGTGCCGCTGATAACCGCCGCGCTCGTTGTGGGATTGCTTTTTTTGATAAACAAGACCAAAACGGGAATGGCGATGCGCGCTGTTTCCCGTGACTACGAGACGGCGCGTCTCATGGGCATCAATATCAACAGAATTATCATGCTAACCTTTTGTATCGGAAGCGCTCTCGCCGCTGTCGGAGCAATGATGTGGGGTCTGAAATATCCAAAAATCGAGCCTTACGTCGGAATAATGCCCGGTCTTAAATGCTTTATCGCCGCGGTAATCGGCGGCATAGGAAATATCAAGGGCGCGGTTGTCGGCGCGCTGCTGCTCGGGTTTATCGAGATAATGGTCGTGCTGTTTTTTCCAGCTCTCTCGGGATACAAGGACGCGTTCGCATTCGTCATGCTCATTGTGATTCTGCTCGTGCGCCCGACAGGATTGCTCGGCGACAAGTCCACAAACAAGGTTTAAGGGGGATGCATAGATGAAAAACAAACTTGCTCCCGCCTTGCAAAACCGCAGGGTGTGGCTCACTGCAATTTCGATTGCGCTTTTCGCGCTTTTTTTGCTGCTGGTTGAAAATGGCGTCATCCTGAGCAGTTACGAGCTGCGGGTGATTCGGCTGTGCGGAGTCTATGCGATCGCCGCGCTCTCAATGAACCTCGTGAACGGTTTCACAGGTCAATTCTCTCTCGGCCAAGCCGGATTCATGGCGATAGGCGCGTATACGACAGCGCTCTGCATCATCCCTCCGGCATCCAAAGCCCAGCTTTTTTATGTCAATCCGATCGTGCCCTGGCTCGCAAACGTCGAGCTCCCGTTTGTTGTCGCGGTCATACTGGGAGGCCTGCTCGCGGCTGCAGCGGCTTTTGTGATTGGTTTTCCCGTGCTTCGGCTGCGAGGGGACTATCTCGCGATTGCAACGCTCGGTTTTTCTGAAATAATACGCATAATCATAACTAACGCCATACCGCTGACCAACGGCTCGCTCGGACTTAAAAACATACCCGCGAGCGCCAACGTCTGGTGGACGACAGGTGCGGCCGCCCTTGCGGTCGTGTTCATGTTGCGGCTCATGAAGACAAGCTATGGGCGCGCGTTCAAGGCGCTGCGCGACAACGATGTCGCAGCTGAGACCATGGGAATCTCACTGTTTAAGCACAAGATGGTTTCCTTTGTAATCGGCGGATTTATGGCGGGTGTCAGCGGCGGTCTCATCGCGAGCGTCGTCGGGGCAATCAACCCGAGTTTTTTTCGCTTTACTCTCGCATATGAAATACTGCTGATCGTCGTGCTCGGAGGCCAAGGCAGCGTGACCGGTTCCGTTGTCGGCGCGTGTCTGCTCACGATTTCCAAAGAATGGCTTCGCTTCCTGGACAACGGTTTTTCGATAGGTCCTCTCTCTTTCCCCGCTATAACAGGAATGAGAATGCTCGTTTTCAGCGCCCTTCTGATGCTGGTTATACTCTTCTACCGCAAAGGGCTGTTCGGCTCAAATGAGTTCTCGTGGGATGGACTGGGGCGAATTATCACACGATTTAAGAGCCTCTTTGTCAAAAAAGCGAAGGGGGGCGACGCTGAATGATACTGCTTAAAACCGCAGACGCTTTTGTGCGTTTTGGCGGAGTGACCGCAGTAGACAATCTCAACCTCACTATAAACGAGGGTGAGATAGTCGCTCTAATCGGACCTAACGGAGCGGGAAAAACAACCGCTTTTAACATGATTACGGGTGTTCACCCCGCAACAGAGGGCCGAATTGAGTTGCAGTGTGACGGAGCTCTCGTCGATATCACGCATATGCGTCCCGATCTTATCGCAAAAAAAGGCATCGCCCGCACATTTCAGAACATCTGCCTTTTTGAGGACATGACGGTGCTCGACAACGTTCTCACCGCAACGCACATGAGAGTTCGCAGCACGCTGTTTGAGGCGGTCGCGGGCCTCCCACGCTACCGCAAAGAGGAACGCAAAGCGCAGCAGAGGGCAATGGAGCTGCTCGAACGCGTGGGACTTGCCGAGCACGCGAACGACCCCGCGACGAGTTTGCCTTACGGAAAACAGCGCCGTCTCGAGATAGCGCGCGCGCTTGCTGCAGAGCCGCGTCTGTTGCTGCTCGACGAACCGGCAGCTGGAATGAATCCGCAGGAAACCCACAGTCTGACGAAATTTGTGCGCGAGATACGGGATGATTTTCGGCTGACCATTCTGTTGATTGAGCACCACATGCAGATCGTCATGGATATCTCCGACCGCATTTATGTGCTCGATTTCGGCGAGACGATTGCCGAGGGGACTCCTGATGTGGTGAGCGAAAATCCGCGCGTCATCGACGCGTATCTGGGGGTGGGCGACGATGATTGAGGTCAAAAACCTACGCGTCAATTACGGCGCGATCGAGGCCGTAAGGGACATATCATTCAGCGTTCCTGATCACAGCATCGTGACGCTCATCGGCGCGAACGGAGCCGGCAAAAGCACCACACTTCGCACCATCGCCGGGCTTGAAAAACCGGTTTCCGGAACGGTGACACTTCTCGGAGAGGATATAACCGGCGCCGACACTGCTCTCATCGTTCAAAAGGGCATAACTCTTGTGCCCGAGGGGAGAAAGGTTTTTCCCGATCTCACGGTGCTCGAAAATATAAAAATCGGCGCGTATCTTCGTAAAGACAGCCTGGAACAAGATCTCGCCTGGGTCTATGAGCTGTTTCCCCGTCTTAAAGAGCGCAGCTGGCAGCTGGCAGGGACACTGTCGGGCGGTGAGCAGCAGATGCTCGCAGTTGCAAGAGCTCTCATGAGCCGCCCCAAACTCATGATGATGGACGAACCTTCACTCGGTCTCGCACCGCTTGTGGTGCGCGCTATATTTGATATTATTCGCGAGATAAATAAGCAGGGAGTCACGATACTTCTCATCGAGCAGAACGCAAATATGGCTCTGAGAATTGCAGATCGCGGCTACGTCCTTGAAACGGGCGTCATCTCGCTTGAGGGCAGAGGTGAGGAACTGCTTGCAAACACGCAAGTCAAAAAAGCGTATCTCGGCAAATAGCGCATATTTCTATCAGCAGGTAAAACCCCTTTGGTGTCACACTGATGACACCAAAGGGGTTTTGTTTTGGAAACTGCTGCTCTAACTGTGTATTTCGAGCGACAGTTCTCCGTTGCAGTCAAGCCCGATTTCAAATACCGTTCCCGGTTCCGGGTCTCTCTCGATTATCGCGCGCCCGATGAGCGTCTCGACATGCTGCTGAATATATCTCTTGAGAGGCCGCGCACCATAGACGCTGTCATATCCGTTATCGGCAATCGCTCTTTTCGCATCCGATGTCACCTCACATGAGAGCTGGCGGTCCGCGAGACGGCGGTTGAGGTCGATGAGCAGCAAGCTCACTATCTCTGTGATGTCCTCGCGTGTGAGAGGTTTGAAAAACACCGTCTCGTCGAGTCTGTTGAGAAACTCCGGCCTAAAGGACCGCTTGAGCAGTGATTCTATCTCCTGCCTCACCTCTGGTTTCACGTCCCCTCTCCCGTCAATACCGTCGAGCAGAAGTGTCGAGCCGAGATTTGAAGTCAAGATTATAACCGTATTTTTGAAATCCACCGTGCGGCCTTGCGAATCGGTCACGCGCCCGTCGTCGAGAACCTGCAACAGCACGTTAAACACATCTGGGTGAGCCTTTTCAATCTCATCAAACAGTACGACGGAATATGGCTTGCGACGCACAGTCTCGGTGAGCTGACCGCCCTCTTCGTATCCAACGTATCCGGGAGGCGCACCGATTAGCCGTGAGACCGAAAATTTCTCCATATATTCGCTCATGTCGATTCGCACGATATTGTTCTCGTCGTCAAACATGCATTCGGCAAGCGTTTTCGCAAGCTCAGTCTTGCCGACACCCGTCGGTCCCAAAAACAGGAACGAACCTATCGGCCGCCTCGGGTCTTTTATGCCTGCCCGCGATCGAATTATCGCGTCGGACACGCGGTCGACAGCCTCATCCTGACCGATTACACGGCGGTGCAAAATCTCCGGCAGCGCGAGCAACTTCTCGCGCTCGCCCTCAATTAAGCGACTTACGGGTATTCCCGTCCAGCGCTCGACTATCCGCGCTATCTCCGTCTCAGTGACCTTGTCGCGCAGCAGCGAGTTGTCGTTCTCCTGCGACGCTGCCTCCGCCGTTTCCAGCTCTTTCTGAAGTGCCGGAAGCTCGCCGTATTTCAGCTCGGCGGCCTTATTCAAATCGTATTCACGCTCGGCGCGCTCAATGCTGGCGTTGAGATCTTCCAGCCGCTCGCGCAGCGACCTCACGTTGGTAATTGACTCTTTCTCGTTCTCCCATTTGGCCTTTAGCCCGTCGAACTCCGCTTTCAGCTCGGCAATCTCCTTTTGAGTTTCTGCGAGCCGTTCAAGCGAAAGCTTGTCCTTTTCTTTTTTAAGCGCTGCCTGTGCAATTTCAAGCTGTATAATCTTACGCTGTATGACATCAAGCTCTGTCGGCATCGAATCTATCTCGGTTCTGATCATCGCACACGCCTCGTCGATAAGATCGATGGCCTTATCGGGCAAAAATCTATCGGTAATATATCTATGGGACAGCGTCGCCGCCGCTATGATCGCAGGATCTGTTATCTTTACGCCATGAAATACCTCATATCGCTCCTTGAGCCCCCGCAGTATCGCAACAGTGTCCTCAACCGACGGTTCGTTCACCAGCACCGGCTGAAAGCGGCGTTCGAGAGCCGCGTCCTTCTCGATATATTGGCGGTATTCATCGAGCGTAGTCGCGCCGATGCAGTGCAGCTCACCCCGGGCGAGCAGCGGTTTGAGCAGATTTCCGGCGTCCATCGCGCCCTCCGTCTTGCCCGCGCCCACAATTGTGTGCAGCTCGTCGATAAACAGGATTATTCGGCCCTCGCTCTTTTTGACCTCGCTGAGCACCGCTTTAAGCCTCTCCTCGAAGTCACCGCGATATTTTGCCCCCGCGACAAGCGCGCCCATGTCGAGCGAAAACACTGTTTTATCCTTGAGTCCCGACGGCACATCTCCGCGCACGATGCGCTGCGCAAGTCCCTCCGCGATTGCAGTTTTTCCAACTCCCGGCTCTCCTATGAGCACAGGGTTGTTTTTGGTCTTGCGCGATAGGATGCGAATCACGTTTCTTATCTCATCGTCGCGCCCGATTATGGGATCCGTCTTGGTGCTGCGCGCCCTCTCAACGAGGTCGGAGCCGTATTTTTTTAGCGCCTCGTATGTTTCTTCCGGAGTGTCTGTGGTCACACGTGTGTTGCCGCGAACCGCAAGCAGCGCATCCAGCACTCGATCGTTTGTTATGTCAAAACGCTCGAAAAACTTTTTTAGCGCTCCGTTTGCATTCGCTAGCAACGCAAGAAAGAGATGCTCGACCGAGACATAGTCATCCTTCATGTTTTCGGCAGTCTTTTCCGCCGTCACGAGCGTTCTGTCAACTTCTGCGCTGACATAAACCTTGTCTGCTTCGCGCGCAGGTCCGGAAACCCTCGGCAGCGCCGACACCATCTCGTATGCCACAGAGCGAGCCTGAACAAGCGGCACTCCGATTTTTTGCAGTATGCCGGAACACAGCCCGTTTTCCTGATCAAGCAGCGCGCAAAGAAGATGCTGCTGCTCGAGCACCTGCGCTCCGTTTTCAATGGCTATACTCTGCGCCGAGCTGATTGCCTCGAGCGTTTTTTGCGTATATTTTTGTGCGTTCATATGTCATTCCCCCTGTTTTGAATTTCAAGGTTTTATGCTGTTTCTGTCATCATTTTAGTGGAGATATATGTACTAAATATTAACTGGACATGTATCTATTGTTAATTATTAGCACTCTGTGTTAATTAGTGCCAGTAATTTATTGTGCAGTCATTCCGTGGTTGCGTCGTTAGACTGTGCCGTGAATCCACGCATGCGAAACCCCTCTCCCGCTCTGTGTAAGCACACGTTCTAACATCTTTGTACACAAATTACAATGCACACATCTCAGCAGATAATTTTTGCTGAGATGTGTGCAAGAGGGACTTTTGATCATTCTTTTTGACATGGCACAAATGAATCGTCGCCTGATAAAATCGGCGCGCACGACAGAAAACATCGCGCGCGCCGATTGGCACTTCAATATAACCTTTTGATCTTATCACTTTATGCCTGAGCGCGTTCAATGTCGCGCTTGAGCTTTTTGATGATTCTCTTTTCAAGCCTTGAGATATAGGACTGCGAGATTCCGATTAAATCGGCAACCTCTTTTTGCGTGTGCTCGTTATTTCCGCCCATACCGAAACGCAGTTCGATAATCGTTCGCTCACGTCCTGAGAGTGAGCGAACTGTCTGAACAAGAAGACCGTTTTCCGCTTCCTGTTCGACCTCTTGGTATACTACGTCGTTCTCAGTTCCCAACACATCGGAAAGAAGCAGTTCGTTGCCGTCCCAGTCGACGTTGAGTGGCTCGTCAAGCGAAAATTCCTGTTTCTTGTTGGAGCTTTTGCGCAAAAACATGAGTATCTCGTTCTCAATGCAGCGGGAAGCATAGGTCGCAAGCTTGATGTTTTTTGCGGGGCTGAAGGTGTTGACAGCCTTTATCAATCCGATAGTTCCAATCGATATGAGATCCTCGACGTTAACTCCTGTAGATTCAAACTTTTTCGCTATGTACACCACAAGGCGCAGATTGTGCGTAATCAGCGTCTCGCGCGCCTCGGTCGAGCCCTGTTCGAGCAGCGCAAACGCCCTCTGCTCCTCCTCCTTGCTGATCGGCGGCGGCAGTGTTTCCGGCCCGTTGATGTAAAATATCTCGCCGCGCCTTACAAGTGCCTGTGCGAGTTCGAGCAATCTCATTGCTATTTTTTGCAGCAGCATTATAAATCTCCTCCAATATATCCGCGCTGACGATTCCATCGGCGTCGCCCAGCAGCGATCCGTCTGCAAACGTCACGAGCGGTCGCTCTATGGCACGCAGTTCTTTCCCTACTTTAATTTCACACCGCTGCGCGGGAAACGCGAGCAGCAGACCTTTTTCCCTGATAGTAGCGAACGGCAAAAGCACAGCTCCCGTGCACAGGCGCAGTTTTTCAATACCAAGACCGGTTTTTTCATATTCTCCGAGCGCGGCAAGCTGAGCTCTGTCAAGCAGCCGGGGAGCCATCGAACGCCTCAGAACCACGGCCTGCCTACCTGTCAGCGGATCGCGCAGCTTGTTTCCCGAATCGAGCATTGCCGAAAAATTCAAAGTTTTTCCCTGCACGGCAATCTCGGCGGCATATCGACTCGAGAGCTGTCTCGGACGTTTGAACAGCAGCTCTGCAATACAGAGTAGCACGTAAAACCCCGTGACAAGTCCAATGAGCACAATCGCGTTGATGTCGGCATAGACACTCATGTTGCGTTCTGCGAGCACATTCCCGAGTCCTGTCTCGCGCAGTGCGGCAACAGCACCTGCGAACAGCGCAGATATCGCAAAAATATAGAGCGCATTCATGATGAATCTTCTTGTGTTCCCGAATCCGAACGCTGTCAGAGTCATCGCGCAACAACCTGCAAGCTTGATAATCAAAGACATCATGATTCCGAGACTCGGTAGCACGACAGATAGAGAAAAGAGCGCTCCGACAGCAGCGGCAAGCGCAAATCGCCCTCGTCGGCGAATCTCCTTTGTGAAAAAGCAGCTTGAGAGTATCAAAAAATAATTGACAATCAGGTTGACACACAATAGTACATCAAGGTAAACAACCGTTCTGCTACCGCCTCCCTCATCTTTGATATCGACATTGTAGTCTGACATTCCGAGAAAAATTGTCGATATCGAGGCCCATACTCAAAGTTGAAGTCGTGGATTCTCAAATGGCACTGCGTATGTTCAAAAAGAAAAGAGCGCCCCACCTCTCGGAAGGGCGCTCTCTATATTGTTATGTCTGTATTAGTGGACGAAGTTCACGGTTGCGCGCGGCAAATCCCATTCATCCGATTACACCCACGTCGCCGATCCTCCGTATAAACTTGCGTTAAGCCTACTCCTCCTCGGCCTCATGAAGCTCCTTCGCCTCATCGATAACCTTCTGCTCAAGCTGTCCGGGGAGCGGCTCATAACGCAGGAATTCCACTGCATAGTGTCCTCTGCCCTGTGTGGTCGAGCGCATATAAGTCGTGAAATCGAACATCTCGGAGATGGGAACCTCTGCCTCCACGAGCTGTAAACCGTCCTCTGCGGGGTTCATTCCAAGAACACGTCCGCGGCGCTTGTTGACCTCGCCCATGAGGTCTCCCGTGTTTGAATCAGGCACAAACGCCTTGAGCAGCCCGATTGGCTCGAGCAGCGCGGGTTTTGCGTTGGCACACGCCGCCTTGTAAGCGAGCCTTGCGGCCGATTTAAACGCGACTTCCTTGGAATCGACGGGGTGGTATTTGCCGTCGTAAAGCGTTGCGCGAACTCCGGTCATCGGATAACCTGCAAGCACTCCGTGCTGCATTGCTTCCCTAAGACCCTTTTCGACGGCAGGTATGAATTCCTTTGGAACAGTTCCGCCGACAACCGCGTTGACAAACTCGAAATCAGTGCCGTCATTCAGCGGCTCAAAACGTATCTGGACGACGCCGTACTGCCCCGCACCACCGCTCTGCTTTTTGTGTTTGCCCTCAGCCTCAGCCTTTGCGCGAATGGTCTCACGATAGGCAACTCGGGGTTGCTCAAGTCCGATTTCAATGCCAAACTTCGCTTTCAGCTTGGACACGACGGCCTCAAGGTGCTGCTCACCCAAACCGGAAAGCAACTGCTGCGAAGTCTCGCCGTTGACTGAGTATTTGATTGTTCTGTCCTCGTCGATGATTTTCTGTATTGCGGACGCAATCTTGCCCTCGTCCCCCTTATTCTTGGAGAACACCGCCATTGACATGCTCGGGAACGGGAATTCAATTGACGGGCAGACAAAAAGTTTTCCGGGCAGACACAGCGTCTCACCTGTTTTCGTCTTGTCAAGCTTGGTTACAGCTCCGATATCTCCCGCCATAATCGCGTCGACATCAGTCTGTTTCTTTCCCTTTATCGAGAGTAGCTTTCCGGGGCGCTCCTGCTCACCGGTGTTTGCGTTGACGAGATTTGTCGAGACGAGCTTGCCGGAAAGCACCTTGACAAAGGACAGCTTGCCGACGAAGGGGTCGGCGACGGTTTTGAACACATAGGCGACAAGCGGACCGTTGGAGTCGAACTTCACAGTCGTCTCCTTCCCGTCCTTGTCGAGCACCGTGCTCTCGCCCACATCGGCGGGAGAAGGTGACAAATTCTTTATTGCATCAAGAAGAAGATCTATTCCCTCAAGCGCAATGCTGTCTCCGCACATCACGGGCATGAGGCTCCCCAACCTAACGCCATTTTTGATGCCTTGCACAAGCTCATCATGTGTGAAAGGCTCCTCCATAAAGAACTTTTCCATGAGCGCCTCATCGGTCTCTGCGACAGCTTCGCTGAGCGCATGCAGCAACTCATCGACCATTCCACCGGTGTCGGGCATGGCAACAGCAGTTGCTTCGCCGCCAGAATAGGTAAATGCCTTGCCGTTGACGATGTCGACATAAACTGTCGGCTTCCCCTCTTCGAGCACCGGGTATACAACGGGGCAGACGCCCGAGCCGAATTCAGCTTTAAGGCCATCGTAAACCTTGTCGAAGTCCGCGTTTTCCGAAGCGAGCTTGCTTACAAAGAACATTTTGGCTTTGCTATGCTTGGTGCCGAGTTTGAACGCCTTGTGCGTCCCAACCAGTGCTCCCGAACGGGCAGATACCGATATCAACACGGTTTCACACGCCTTGACGCCCTCGTACATCCCGAGCTCGAAATCAAAAAGGCCGGGCGCGTCAATGACATTGATGTGACAGCCGGAATAATCAAACGGAGCGATTGCAGCCGATATAGACGCGCGCCTTCTAATTTCTTCGGGGTCGAAGTCGCTGACGGTGTTTCCGTCCGCGATGCTGCCCAGTCTGTCAGACGATTTGGTCAAAAATAAAAGCGCCTCTGTGAGCGAGGTCTTTCCGTCGCCGCTGTGTCCGGCAATCATAATATTTCGGATGTTTTCCAAAGCGTAGTCCATAAGATGGGTCCCCCTCTGTTTCTATGACGATACTTATCAATGATAGCAAATTACCGATGGCAATTAAATACCTTTTGGGTAAAATAAAACACCCGGGTGGTAGAATTACCCCCGAATGTTTTGTCTATTATCACTAAAATTAGTATTTATGAGCCGAAATAGCTATCACTAACAGCAAAGTGCATATAACTTGATACATAAGCGCCGACAGCGCACCGACTGTTGTGAGCGCCCCTGTGAGCGCAAGAGTTGCGGCGACCAGCAGCCCCAATATCATGCAGGCGATCTCAACAGTGTTGGCGAGCTTAACCGCCGAGCGCACACTGTAGCAGGCGGTTATCCCTTTGACAAACGAGGTGAGCGAACTTATATGTGTCAGTGACGACGGTGCGTGGCTGACATATTCAGTTTTGGAAGTAAGCTCGGCGACGTCGCTCTCCCGCACAATTGCGATCATTCGACGTGGTATATGATAGACCATCGCTATCTTTTCCGGATTCAGGTTAAAATCACGGGTGTGCACGAGCAGGCTCACACCCTCACGCTCGAAGCTGTGCAGCGCGCTCTCGACCTCGGCATTGGGCGAATAACTTATGACAAACATCGCATAGAGCTTGCCTGCAACCGCAAGGTAGACGGCGTCGCGCGTACTCGTTTTGGTGTAACGATTCTCGTAATCGCGCGAAGGCACCTCAATCTCATGCGCGCTCATCAGCTCGCGCGTTCCGAGCAGCAGCCTCGTCTTGTCGATCCAAAAACTGAAGCCCCTCCTGCCCTCGTATTCGACACTGTCCACATGATAGAGCATTTCTGTTTTACCTTGAATTACATTCATAAACACGTGAGACATAGTGTCACACGACTGTATCAGCACAGAAGCGGCATAGAGAATCGCCTTGTCGATACGCTCGCGCTCAAATGTCTTTATCCCGTGAAGCATGACGTTGCCTTTGGGGAACAGTTCCCGCCCCTCAAGCACCACGCAGTTGGCTACACAAACCTCCGCGGCCGCGCTGTATCCGGGAACGACCGCGCTGTATTTCGAGAGATATTTCTGCATACTCACTATTGGCAGCTTGACGCAGAGTGTCGAGATAAACGGCGCGCAGAAAACCGCCGCAACCGCCGCATATCTCGCGCCTGATTCGATGTTTCCGCCGAAATAAAATCCAATCCCACCTATGCAAAGACTGATAATCAACAGCACAAACGCCGTTACAGAAACACTCTTTTCGTTGCCCGGGCGCGAATATGAATGTTGTAAAAAGTTATCGGTAAAGCCCGTCTTGCGTTTTAGGAGAACGGTGGGATTTTCAACCTCAAGTTCGCGTGTAATGCTGCGTGTGAACGCGGCATCTCCGAGCACCGAACATGCGTATTTTTCGTAGTTGTCGGATACCGTTCGGAAGCAGTCGAGCACCCTTCGGGCATCCAAAAGCTCTCCGAGCGCACATGCAAAGAGAGCCGTGCCCGCAACGAACGCGCTCGGGCCAACAACGTAGTCGCCTTTGAATGTCGCAAGCAGCACCGCACCCTCCACGAGCGACGCAATCACTCCAAAAGACACGAGCTCGGTTCCCGCCGCCTTGAGTGTCACGAGCTTGGTTATTCCTATGAATATCTCCTTAACGTTACACAGGACGCATCCCGTCAGCAATATGAGGTTAAAAAGATAAAACACCGTGGGTGCCGCAAGCGCGGTGGGAAGCAAACGAAATTCCGCCATCGCCCCGAGCATGCAGAGCAGTGCCGCGAACACACCGGTCACCGCAACCCTGAGTGTAAGTCTGGCTCGTGCTGTCAGCAGCTCCTTGAGCACCAGTTCGGTGTCCTCGTCGGTGCGGTAATCAACCTCCCCCGGCTCAAGATCCTCGTCTTCAAAAACCGGCCCTCCAACTCCGCTCTTTCCGTCTGAGAGCACAAAATCCTTTATCTTGCGCTGTCTTCCCGCCTTTTCACCGAGCGCTTCGCGGTCGATTATAACAGTGTCGCCAAAAAACTCACGGAAATTGTCGTCCACGTTCTCGCGCACATTGAGAACGCCCTTTTTTTCTGCCTTTTTAGCGCTGCTGTCAAGAGAACCAAACGAATTCGGCAGAACCCGCGTCTGCGCCGTTTCAGCGTTTTGCCGCGCTCTTTTTTTCTCGTCAGGTATCACTTTTTCAATGCTCCCCGTCTCGCTGAACAACGGGTGCTTTGCGGCATAATCGCGCGAAATATCAGGCTCGTCGGCAAATGGTGCGCCCATATCATCGTTCCGCGCCTGCTGTTCTGTTTCGCCGGGCGGCTCAAAATCATAAGTTACACCGCGCTCGATGCTCGGCGCGAGCATATCTTTATTTATCGGGTCGTCATCCTGCTCCGACATGCGCTTATCCATTTGCAGTGTCTGTATTATTGAGCGGCGGTTAAAATCCAGTTCCTCCGTGTCAGAAAGCTCAACTTCACGCGACATCCCCTGCGTTTGCTCCGGACGCTGCATCGTCGATTCGCAACCCGCTACATCGGGCACACGCTCTTCAGTTACGATTCCCGTCGGATAATCGGTCTCCGACTTTGCCATTTTCTCCGACTGAGTCGGATGTTGCTTGTTCGCAGTATACGTCGGCGTCACTGACGGCTGAAACGTTCCAAATGTCTCCGCAAAGGAATCGGCAAACGGATCGGTCTCTATGATTCCTGCCGAATTGGAGCGAGCCGATTCAGCTTTTTTAAGTTCCACATATTCGATTGCGGCATGCGGCTCATTATTCCGCTTTTCCTGTTCCTTTGCAGTCTTCTCCGTGTGAACGTTAACTTTCCCACGGCCGTCACCGCTCTGCACCTGTGGCCGCACATCTCCGCTTGAGTGGGAGGGCTTCACATCGTGCTTTGCGGATGAAGTCTCGGCATGTTTGGGAGCTGACGCCGCGTGCGCTTTTTTCGGCGCGCGAGCGGAAGATTTATCCCCGTCGGAATCCGACCATGACGGTGGGCCGTCATTCACACGTTGGCTCTTTGCCTGTTTATCAATATTCAGCTCAAGGGTTGACATGAGGTCATTGAGCTTTTTCTTGGCGTTTTTCTCCGCAATCTCATTCTCATCAATCGTCGTCCTTGCGAAGCCCTTGTCGCCTATCATTTTGTATTCGTCTTTCGCGAGCTGTACACCAAAGGGAGCCTCGGCGTCAGTCGGACGCCGGGACTTCATCTCACGCATCAGTTCGTCGAGCTGTTCACTTCTTTTTTTGCTGTCGTCAGCCATTTATACCTCCGGCCAGCGTCTTTGTTTAACGACGCTGTCTG
Source organism: Oscillospiraceae bacterium (assembly GCA_036645935.1). GTDB lineage: Bacteria > Bacillota > Clostridia > Oscillospirales > Ruminococcaceae > JAUNBN01. The sequence continues at coordinate 38,395 of JAVXNE010000006.1, forward strand.
ACTATTTCATACATCAACACTCCGGCCGCAACCGATGCGTTCAGCGAGGATAACTCCCCCATAAGCGGCAGACTAACCGTCCTGTCGCAAAGTTCCCGAACCAGCCGCGAAGCGCCAAAGCCCTCAGAACCTATTACAAGCACAGCCGCCCCGCGCAGATCCGCATCGTAGCAGCTCTCTCCGTCCGCCTCGGCGCAATAGCAAAACACGCCGCGTTTTTTAATCTCACGTATCTCGCCCGCGATATTGGATGCTCTCACAATCTTCACATGGGCACACGCTCCTGCCGACGCGCGCACCACAGATGCAGTGATTGCACATCCGCCTCTCCTCGGAATTATTACTCCGTGCGCACCCGCGCACTCGGCTGTTCTTATTATAGCTCCGACATTATGAGGGTCGTCCACACCGTCGAGTACTATGAAAAACGGATCCTCACCTCGGGTTTTCGCAAGCTCAAACAAGTCATCAAGTTCGCAGTATTCGCACAACGCACACTGCAGCGCCACCCCTTGATGTCGCTCGCTGCCGCACAGCTTTTGAAGCTTAATCGGGTGTATCTGCTTGACAACCGCCCCGCGCTCCTTGGCGAGCGCCGCGAGATAGGACAGCGCGCGGTCGTCGCTCTCATTGGAGATAAACAGCGTGTCCACCCTCATGTCCGATTTGAGTATCTCGGTCACCGCATTTTTTCCGAATACGATTCCGTCATCGGGATTCATCCCTGTTTTTACGCTTTCAATATTGTCTGCCAAATCTCACACTCCGCATTTATTTATGTGTTTCAATTATATCACAATAATTGTGCAAAAGGAAATATCTGTGCGGTGCGCTGTCCGTTTATTTTCCAATGCACTGCGGCACCGTTTTGTCAACCTCTGTTTTATATGGCTACAGTTTGTGCATAGTACAATCCGTAATTTGTCAGTATGAATATCGCATGTTGAAAAGTCGGTTGAAGATGTTGAAAAAGCGCGTTATAACGTTATGTTTGTGTCAACATCCGTTCGGATATGGGATGAATTCAACTGAATGTTGAAACAGTTGAACAAAACTATCCGTTTAGAAATGTCATATTTTTTGGAAGATTCAATAATTTTCGAGCAAATTTTAGCCCATTTTTTCCATATTGTCTCGTATATACATCCGTTGCGATCCCACTTGCTTGTGGTACAATCAACTCGGTGGTGATAACATGAGTTTTACTGTTACGACAAGTGATTTTTCTCTCGGGCAAACTCTGGAATGCGGTCAATGCTTCCGCTGGCGACCCGACAGCGACGGGCGCTATGTCGGCGTCGCACACGGCAAACTGCTCTCCATCTCCCAGTGTGGTGACACGCTTGAGATTGAGGGTTGCGGACAAGAGGAGTACGAAGAGTGGCTGCGATCCTATCTGGGGCTTGATGAGCCGTATGACAGCTTTAAGGCAACGCTGTCCCGCGACGCGGTTTTGTGCGACGCAATCAGCTATGCGCCCGGAATTCGCGTTATGAAGCAGCCGCTTTGGGAAACGCTTTGCAGTTTTATTATCTCTCAAAATAACAATATTACGCGCATTACTAAAATCGTGGACACACTATGTCGGTGCTTCGGAACCGATCTCGGAGGGTACTTTGATTTTCCCTCTCCCCGTGCACTTGCAGAGCTTGACCGAGCAGACCTTGCCTGTCTTGTGTGCGGCTATCGCGACGTCTACATAATGGATGCGGCGCAGCGTTTCGCAAACGGACTGATCGACGAGAATTTCGTGCAAAGCGCGCCGCTTTGTGACGCGCGCGATCATCTCATGACAATCAAGGGCGTGGGGCCCAAGGTCGCCGACTGTGTGCTGCTCTTCGGCGCACAGCGCTATGATGCTTTTCCCCGTGACGTGTGGATAAAGCGGGCGATGGCGGAGCTTTTCCCTAACGGCCTTCCCGATTACGCGCTGCCTATCGCGGGAATCGCGCAGCAATACATCTTTCATTACGCTCGCAAATCCGGAATATTTGAGCGTTAGCTTTCTTTCGGCGTTCCGCCGTGCTTGTGCGCGGCGGAACGCCCTTGATGTGCCGTCATTTTGACTTCAGCGTCCTTCTTCAATCACGATTCCCTTTTTGACCGAATGATCGGATCTCGACCCCTTCAATCTCCGGAGAATCGGGCAAACAAATAACCTGACGATGTAATTGCGCCTCACATGGCAGAGTCGCGCATTTTTTCCTTGCTTTGCAGCTGCGGCTTGATTGCAAATAATAAGCACTGCTGCCATCGGCAGCTTGAAAGAGTTGATTGCGTTGATTGCGCTGTATTGACAGCTCGTTTTGCGTGCATCGCGCAGATAGCCTTTTTTCTTTGCACTTTTTTACCCCCCATCTTTTCTGCGCACAAGCTGCCGAATATAGATATTCATCTCCGTCTTTTGCACTCTTCCGAACGGGGCAGCCGTGCCAATATAAAAAGTCAGCACATCGACGGATGAGAAATCTTAAAATCGGGAAATTTCATCCTCTTTACGGAGTATAAAAATATTAAAATAGAAATAATTGGCGTTTTTAAAACAAAATCTGCCAAATTGCACTTATTTGTATGATTTTTCCGTTTGAAATGATTTACTATGCGCGCGCTTTTTGTTATAATATTAACAAAATTGACGGCTACAGAAGCACTGATGAAACGGATTACCGTTCTTCGGTTCCGTTTTTTCTGACTTTTTATGGACGTCTTTTGTTTATCGCGTTCTTTTTATTGAACAAAGGAGGTATTGAATGCAGAACATCATCATCACAGTTGCAGGAAAGGGCGGTGTCGGCAAAACCTCGATTGCCGCCGCAATCGTCCGTCAGCTCGTGCGCGATCACGGCGATTCCCGAATCCTTGCAATTGATGCAGACCCCGCAGTTGGGCTCGCAACTGCACTCGACGTGGACGTAAAATTGACACTTGATAACATCCGAAAGGAGATCACCGAATCGGGAGAGGGCGACAAGGAAAAAAAGCGCGCCATTGAGTTGCTGGCAGAAAGCAAGTTTCGCATTTTCGACGCTATGGTTGAAAAAGACGGTTTCGCTTTTATTGCGATCGGCAGGCCTGAGGCCGCCGGGTGCTATTGCAGCATCAACTCTTATCTGAAGGAAGTAATCGAGATGATTGCGGACGAATTCGATTATATAGTGATCGACGGCGAAGCGGGTATAGAGCAGGTCAACCGCAGGGTTATGACCAACGTCACCCATTTGCTGCTGGTCACAGATCCGAGCAAAAAAGGAACCGGTGTAATTGCCGCGATCAAGAAAGTTGCCGACGAACTTGTAATGTACAAAAAAGTCGGAGCCATCGTCAACCGCTTCAACGACCCCGACCTCAAACAGTATATCAGTACAGGAGACGTCCCTGTGCTTGCATACATCCCGGACGACAAGCAGCTTGCCATGCTCGATGTTCAGGGCAAGAGCGTCATGGATCTGCCGGATAGTTCAAACATGGTCATAGGCGTAAAAGAGGTTCTGGACGCAATCGGATGCAGATAGTATCAAATTATAGAGCCATTAAGGAGGATCGGCAGTGAGAGATTTAAAGCATCTGTACTATTTCGAAAATTTGCTGACCGAAGCAAACAACGAACTGGTACAGCAGGCGCAGCGGGATGGAAAATATGCAATAGGTTATACCTGCTTTCATATGCCCGAGGTTTTACTCAATCTCGGCAATTGCTTTTCCGTTCGCCTGCGCGCTCCGCGCACAGGTTCGCTGGACATTGCAACGTATTACATGTCCAACTCGACGTGCGAGTATGCGAGAGCGCTGCTCGAAAGAGGTCTTGAGGGGGGATACAAGTTTCTCGACGCACTCGCCGGAGTTGACGCGTGCGAGTGCATGAACCGCAGCATGGAAAACATGGAGCTTCTCAAAATCAACCCAAAAGATCATTTCTTTTTCAGCAATATAGACGTTCCTTTTTCGGACGATGAGGACTGCGTCAAACACTATTGCGAACAGATTAACCGAAAGGTGCTGAAAGTTTTGCAGGAAAAACTCGGCGTTGATATTTCTGATTCGGCAATGCGCAAGGCGGTTGCCGAACACAACGAGATCTGCCGTCTGCTCGCGGAGATTGGCGAATACAGAAAGCTCGACAACCCGACCATCACGGGTCATGAATTCCACATTCTCAGCCTTGTCAGCTACTGCTGCCCGAAATATCTCATAATCGACAAACTCCGCGAAACGGTTGAGGAGATGAAAACCCGGGAAGCCGACAAAAAAAAGCATTTCCGTGCAAAAGTCGTTGTGGTAGGCTCAGAAATCGATGACCCCGATCTGATATCTCTGATAGAGGAGAGCGGTGCATTGGTCGTTGCCGACCGTTTCTGCTACGGTACGATTCCAGGAAGATCGGAAATCGTTCTCGACCCGGATAAGCCCGCATTTGAGCAGATCTGCCGCCGCTATCTTCACGACACCCTCTGCCCGCGCCATATAAGCCCGCACAAGGTTAACAAGAGATACGACGTTGCTGAGCAGCTTTTCCATGAGTATCATGCCGACGGCATAATTTATGAACAGATCAAGTTCTGCACATACTGGTCATACGAGCGGGCACTTGCAAGCCACGTTATGTCGGAGGAAAGAGGCATTCCCTCGCTGTCTATAGACCGTCCGTATATGTCGAGGACAAGCGGACAGCTTCGCACAAGAGTGCAAGCATTTGTCGAAAGCCTTGAAATCAAAAGAATAAAGAGCGCAAAACTACAAAAGGAGGTAGAATAAATGGCCACCGCAGAAAGAAAAAAAGGTCTCGGGAATCTTTACAGCGCCAAACACCGCGCGATGAGACACCGCGAGTGGAGAGGATTTAAAGATACCATCTACGATTATTTCCGCTGGCTGAAACTGCTCGGTTTGCTCGGTGGAAAGCTTTTCCCCGTTCTGCCCCAGATGGCAAAGGCACTCTTCCGGTATCGCTGGATAGTGTCCTACCTCACAACTCCCGCCTTTGTTGACAGACATACCATTGGGCTGAGAGATTACGATCTACGCTATACTCACGAACAATTTTATGCATTGCTGCAAAACTCCGTTGCTATGGTTAAGGACATTCTCGAGAGAGACGAAAATCTCAATCCGAAATCAAAAAAAGCGGCGGCACTTCGCGAGAAGACCATCATTTTTGACGAGATGATGCCGATTCAGGTCATGGCCGGTTTCCCCACTCTCAAGGGCATCCCTCTTCAGATGATTCCGATTTTTGAAGCGGGAGAGGTTGACCAGCAGGCCAACATGTATTACATCGACGCCATTGAGCATTTTGGACTGGCACCTGACGTCTGCCCCCTTCCCGCTGCGGAATGCGGCTGTGCCGTTGTCGACGACTATCCCAAAATAGGCAAACTCTACGTCTCGAGCATCATGCCGTGCGACGGCTCAGTTGTCTCCTGCATGTACACCGAGAGATATTTCAAAGAGCTTGACTGCTACCAGATAACACCTCCTCAGAGATTCAATGAAGAAGAAGTGCAGGAATACGCCGTCAAGAACATTAAGGGCTGCATAAAGTTCATTGAAGACCGCATGAACGTTAAGTTCGATTGGGACGCCTATTTCAGCGTTATGAAACGCCACAACACCGAAACCCAATACATGATGGACAAATGGGACATTAACTGCACCGACTATCCCCAGATCTGCGGAGCCGGGCTGGCTCTTCACCGCGAATATGAGTTCCAAATTGCAAGTTCTCTGGACGACTACTTCGTCAAGGCCGACGAAAAGGTCAACAAGCTTATGATGAAGGGCTATGAGCACGCTAAGAAAGTCGGCGATAAGCCTCTCTATCGCGCAATCGTCTGGTCCTGCCCCGCGCATTATTACAGCAACTTCACCTACTGGGCGCAGAACTGCTGGGGAATCAAAACCCTGGTCGACATGGAGTGCATGCTGACCCATCATTTTTACGACCTTGAAGACAAGGAAAAAAGCCTCGTCGACATGGCGAAGGGCTATGAGCGTATGACCATGCGCTCCCACTCCAACGGCGGTTATGTCAATGCTCTCGACGAATGCTGGAAAATGTGTGAAAAGTTCAACGCCAACATCGTTTTCATGTATAACCACGTTTCATGCAAAAACTTTGCCGGACTTCAGGGATTGTTTGAGGATCAAGCGAGAGATCACGGAATCAATCTTATCTGGGTCGAACATGATTTGATGGATCCTCGCACTGTTTCGAGAAAGGCGATGCGCGACCGCGTCAACCGCTATATGACAACGGTTTTCCGCGCACAGCCGCTGGATCCATCGCTTGTTGACTACGACGACGATATAACTTGGTGAGGAGAAATATAATGAAATATTTTGGTGGATGCGACGTAGGCTCAACCTACACGAAATGCGTGATTATCGACGAAAGCGGGAAGATCTGTTCCGCGGTGACAATAAGAAGCAAAATCAATGCGGAAATCAGCGCAGAGGACGCTCTTAAACAGGCGATCAGCGAGGTGGATGGAATATCAACAGCCTCAGATCTTGCCTATCTCATCGGAACGGGCTACGGCCGCAACAAGGTCCCCTTTGCGGATGAGAATATCTCCGAAATATCCTGCCACGCTATGGGTGTTCATGTTGTTGACCCGAGTGTTAAAGCCATTATTGACATCGGCGGCCAGGACGTTAAAGGTATTGCCGTGGACGATGACGGCACAGTTAAGACTTTCGCCATGAATGACAAGTGCGCCGCAGGAACAGGGCGCTTCTTCGAGGCGATGGCAAACGCCTTTGAGATGAGCATTGAGGATTTCTGCGACCTTTCGCTCGGCGCAAAAAACACAATCCCGATAACGGCGCAGTGCACTGTTTTCGCGGAGAGCGAGGTTATCACTCTCGTCGGTGAGGGAAAGCCGCGCGAGGAGATTGCGGCGGGAATACAGCAGGCAGTCGCCAAACGCTGCTTTATAATGGCGAAGAAAGCCGGCTCAAGCGATCGCTTGACACTGACGGGCGGCTGCGCGAAAAATAGGGGCCTTAAAAAAGCAATTGAACAGGTGCTGAACATCAAAGTGGTTGAACTGAGCGTTGACCCGCAGCTTATGGGGGCGTTGGGCGCCGCAGAATATGCCCGTCAAAAGGGTATGGAACAGGAGTAAACTATGGCTTGGTATTGGATAGTTGCAATCGTGATAGTGTCGCTTTTTCTTCTGACATTTTTGGTTTACATAACCAATTCGGACATGAAGCTCGTCGAAAAGATTTACAACGGGCTTATAGCCAAACACGACGCACAACATAAAGAAGAAACACTGTAATGAAAATTTTTGACGCTGTTATTGAAAAGACAGTCTCGCTGCTTGCCGGTCTTCAGCCAAAGCGCTTCAGCTATAATCCGGAAGGCTCGGCGGTTGAGGGAAGCAAGAACGAGCTTGTGATGCGGCGTGATGCAGCGTATGAACTGGGTGCGGGTTCTCTTGCAAGCATCAACTACACCGTTTATACAACCGGCAAAGACCTCGTCCCTGCCGATGAAATTCTGCTCTACGGCAAAGACCTGTGCGAAATCGGAGCCGACTGCAATTTTGCAAGAATTGCGATGCTCCGAACCGATGATATTGAGCTGCACGGCGAACAGGCAAGCTATGAAATCATCAAGAGTATCGAGATCAAAAAATACGACGTATCGCCGAAAGGATATATGCTGCGAGCTTCGGCGCTTTCCAACCGCGAACAAGTTCGCGTGTCGGAAGGCGCAGTAAAGAGCGGCATTACCTTTGAGCAGATCGGAAACCTGTTCATAAAGAAATATCACGAAAACTCCCACGTGCAGGCAGTGAGAATCATCTTTATCAGCCTTGACGACGGACCGTACGGAGAGCTTGAAAAACTTGCGAGCACATCCGTGAACATATCCCGCGCGCTGAATCACCTCATCTCCGATCTCAAGATGGACTGCCACTCGTGCGAGTGGAAGCCTGTTTGCGACGAGGTTGAGGGCATGAAAGAAATTCACCAAAAAATGACCGAACAAACGAACGGAGGTATACTTTGAGCGAATTAAAAAAAGATGCGGCCGTACAAAAAATTGTGGACAGCTGCGGCGACTGGTTTAAAGACGGTCGCGAAAACAGAGCCGGTAACGCGGCTGAAATGACCCGTGAGCTTTATCCTTACACGTCTATCTTCTCGCCGATAAGAATCAACCGCATGACCGTCAAAAACCGTGTGGTCATGGCGCCGATGGGCAACCTAATGATGTGCGAAGAGACCGGAAGACCCAACACAAAGATGATTCAGTATTTCATCGCAAGAGCCAAGGGCGGTGTCGGGCTCATCACATCCGGACTTATTCCGATAAGCCATGGACAGGATCCGACCGTCACCGACGTCGACAAACTCACAATGATGCCGCGCATCGACCGCTCGCGCACTGTTATGGCCGGCTGGAGGGATCTCGCGCAGGGATGCCATTCATACGGCAGCCGCTTCTTCATCCAGCTCACTCCCGGCCTCGGGCGTGTCGGACCGCCGACATGCCTCGTGAACCAGATGAAATTCCCTGTCTCTTCGTCTTTTAACCGCAATTTCTATATTCCCGAGCTACCCTGCATGAGAATAAGCGACGGCAAGCTCAATAAGATTATCAAAAACGCGGGACAGGCTGCTGCGGACGCAAAGGCATGCCTTATCGACGGCGTATATCTTCACGGACATGAAGGCTATCTGCTCGAGCAGATGACCAACACCGCATTTAACCGCCGTGTTCTCGGCAAATATTCCGACTGGCACCGTTTCGGTGTTGACATGGTAAAAGAGATACGCAAAAGAGTTGGTGCAAATTACCCGATCATGTACAGAATCGACCTCAGCCTCGCGCTCAACGAAACGTACGGTGAGGTCATGGATCAGGTTCCGTCACTCAAAAAATTCAAAAACGGACGTACTATCGAGCAGACACTTGAATATATGGACATGCTCGTTGAGGCTGGAGTTGATATGTTCGACGTCGATCTCGGCTGCTATGACAACTGGTGGCTGCCGCATCCCCCGGCGGGTATGCCGGCCGGCTGCTTCATCGACGTTTCAAAAATTGTCAAAACCCACTTCAAGGAGAAAAACATTCTCTCGAATGCCGGCGTTGAGGTTCCCGTCGTCGCCGTCGGAAAACTAGGTTATCCCGATGTCTCCGAGCGAGCGCTCAGAGAGGGATACTGCGACATGGTCATGCTCGGGCGTCCACTGCTCTCCGATCCAGAGTGGTGCAATAAGGCCTATGCCGGTGAAGTCGACAAGATTTGCCCCTGCATCGGCTGTCAGGAAGGCTGCGTCAATGAATTTGTGGAGGGCGGACACATCCAGTGCGCCGTCAATGCGAGAACCGGATTTGAAGATCTGCTTCCGGAGATTGCCAGCGCTGCGCAAACGAAAAAGAAAATCGGCGTTGTGGGCGCAGGTCCCGCCGGAATTATCTTTGCAATAAACGCTGCGAGACGCGGACATTCCGTTGAGCTGATTGAAAAAGCAGGCAAGATTGGCGGTAAAATATTGCCGGGTTGCGTCCCCGCAGTCAAATTCGATTTCCTGAACTACTTGAAATGGCTCGAAGTGCAGATTGAAGACGCCAAAAAACTGCCTAATTTCACAGTCAAAATGAACACCACTGCCTCCGCGGAATGGCTCAAGGCGCAGAAATACGATTCAATCGTGTTCGCTATTGGAACAAAAAACGCCTGTCCCCCGATTCCCGGAATCGAAAAGATGAAGACTGTTCAGGCTGTTGATTTGCTTGCCGACCCCTCTTTGCTGGGCAACGCCAAAAACATCGTGGTCGCGGGCGGCGGCGTTGTCGGCTGTGAAACGGCATACTGGCTCAAATACGAGCAAGGCAAGGATGTCAAGCTCGTTGAAATGCTTCCGAACTTCATGGAAGGCGTCTGCACCGCTAACCGCGGGCATCTGATACACTATTTGCACAAAGCCGGAGTTGAGATGTTCAACTGCGCGCGTGTGACCTCGTTCGGAGAGGGCAAGATCAACATAACCAGAAACATCTCGAAGGGCGCTCCTAACCCTTACAACACGTGGCAGCCTCTGCTGCCTGAAAATATTCCGAACCCCATGGCAAAAGAACTGGGACCCGAAACTCAGGACTTTTCACTCGAAACGGATCTCGTCGTGCTCGCGATGGGCGGAAGACCGGACGACACGCTCTACAACGAGGCTCTCGGATCCAACACTGCGTCTGAGCTGTTCAACATTGGCGACAGCTTTGCCGCAGGAAAAGTTTTGGAAGCCACGCGAGCGGCCTACAACCTCGCAGCAAGAATCTGACAGTTTGCCTTGTCTCTCACCATTGAAAGACTTCTAACTGAAAGCTGATTTTCGTTGGCAAGACGCTGTTGAGATAAGCTTTGACAGCCATCACAGCGCAGGCAGCAAAAACTGCGGACTTGAAAAAATCCGTCCTTCCAATGGAGTAAATCCATTGAGGGCGGATTTTTTTGTGCTGTGTAAAAACGCGGCCGCAATGAAGATTCCCGTCCATATAATGGTGCAAATTTTCTCATTCGTTCCTTTCGCCTCTCCACACGATCGCAGTTTCATATTTTCGGCGGTTTTCGCACCCTGTACTCGCTTGAACAACTGACGGCAGCACAAAATCCCGCTGCCGCTACCGAGCAATCGTCAAATTTTCCCGTCTTTCCGCAATGTTGGATTTTGCATATTGGAGCAATAGCGCTCTTCAATAATTTGCGCATTTGCAAATTGCTTTTGACACGACTTGATGACAAGCTGAAATTTATTATTATTTTGTGCGATAAAACAGCGCGCCGAATTGTTATATGAATGAGAGGACAAGAGGTCCTTATCACTTTACAATGAAGGAGAACTGTGATGGAGCAGTCTAAAAAAGGAATTAAAAAAGCTGTTTTGGCGCTGTTGATCGCACTGCTTTTGCTCGGAGGTGCGGCAGTGTATTTACTTTATCCCAGCAGATATATCATACTCGACGTCAACCCTAGCATCGGCATTGAAATGAACCGGCTAAACCGGGTATCGGCGGTAAACGCCGTTAATGAAGACGCAAAGGTGCTGCTTAATGATTTTGAAATCACGGACAGCGGAATAAAACCCGTTATGGAGCAGCTCGTCACCCGCATGGTTGAAAGCGGATATTTAAGCGCCGAAAGCAAAAATGACGTTTTGCTCACAGGCTATGAGGGCAGTGTTTCACAGCAAGCCTTGCAGCAGGTCGGGCATGATCTTGAGGATACTCTGGACAAGCAGCACCTCGCTGCAAAAATTTTGACCCAAACAATAACATCTGACGTGGCCAATGCCGAGAGTGCCGCACAACATGATATATCTGAAGGAAAGATGGCCGTTATAGAAAAACTGCTTCATGAAAACACGGCCCTCACGCTCGATGATCTGGCCAATGCACGAATCAGCGATCTCGTTGCATATTCAAAAGAATCCAACATACCTCTTGAGGAGCTGGAGGACAGACTGGAGGATTTGCAAGACGAGGCCGAGGACGCAGCGGAGGATGCGGCTGAAATCGAAGAGAAAGCGGCAGAAGCTGCGCGAGAGGCTGCTGAGGATAAGCGAGAGGCTGACGAGGAAGCCGCAGAAAAAGCCCGTGAGGCCGCCAAGGATGCCGCAGACGCCGCAAACGATAAAAGAGAAGACGCTGAAAGTGCCGCTCTTGACGCAGCGGACGATCTGAGGGACACCATGGAAACAGATCAAGACGCCTCTCACGATGCCGCAGAGAACGCACAGGATGACTAAAACGAGGCGTAAGCCTCTCTCCCACACTCGAGCAAACGGCGCGTCCCTCCCTGCCTGTAAGATTTGAAGAACTGCATAAAATATGATAAACTCATTGCAGGCTGAACGCGGCTAATCCACAGATAGAGAGGGCAATCTGCCTATGATTTGTTTCACGCTTGTGGCGGGTAACTCTGCTCATCAAAAAAAGAAGCAACCGGAAATCAATGAAGAACTTTTTATCCGGATCGGCAATGACGATAAAAGCGCGCTCGAAGAGCTCTTTCTGCTCAGCGAGCGCGCTGTTCATGCGATGACACTGTCGATTCTGAAAGATCCCTACAATGCGCAGGATGCGGTTCAGGAAACTTTCATGAAAATACGCGAGGTCTCTCATCTATATCGGCCAAACGGAAAACCACTGGCATGGATACTCACAATAGCAAAAAACATCTCGCTCAATTTTCTGCGCAAAACCTCACGTGAAACTCCATCTCAAGACTGTGTGCCCGAAGATGATTTGCGATTTTCCTGCGTCAGCGATCCGACAGACAGATTGGTGCTTTCGACGGCTCTGAATATTCTGAGCGAGGACGAGCGGCAGATTATATTGTTGCACGTCGTGTCGGGTGTAAAACATATGGAAATCGCGAAGGCGCTGCAACTGCCTTTGTCCACCGTGCTTTCAAGATATCACAGAGCGCTTAAAAAGCTGAAGAAACATTTAGTCGGACGGGGGGAGTTCTAATGAATAAAAATATAAAGGACGCGCTCAATCGCGGAGTTGATGAACTGCCGCGCGCATCTTTTGAGATTATCGCCAACGCTCCGATAGAAAAAAATCCCGCCCGGGACACGCTCGAGCGCTCCCAAAAACCCGCAATAAATGTAGCCGGCAGACGCGGATTTGCCCTCGCGCTCGCATGCTGCATTTTGTTGCTGCTCGGCACAGGTTGGATCTGGCAAAATGAAATTGCGACGGGAATCGTCACCATCGATATCAACCCTAGTTTCGAGTTTTCACTTAACAGACGAGATCGGATTATTGATGTGAAAGCACTCAATGACGATGCGAAGGTTTTTCTCGATGGAAAAAATTTTCGCGGCTGGGAAGCCGAAGATGTTGCGGAGGTTTTGTTTTCCGCACTGGGGCAAAGCCACTACTTCGGTGGCACAAACAACGTTGTGCTGCTTTCAGTACAGAGCAAAAACAAAGATCTCTCTCTCCGGATTGAAAGTCGCTTGATCTCCCGAATAGAGAAAGCACTTGCAGAGATCAATGTGACGCCGAAAATAATCTGTCAGGAGCTCGACGACGATACGGCGTTACAGGACGACGCAAAAAAATATTCAGTCTCGGTCGGCAAGATGAAATTGATATCTTCTTTGAAAGATTTGTATCCGAACTTTTCGACAGACAAGATGTCCGACATGTCTCTGGAGCAGCTGTGGGACATGTTGGATGACGCAGAGGATAGCGCCGAATCACACGAGGAATCCGACAACAATTCCGCCGGCGACGAAAATTCCGATTCGGAATCCGAAGGTCCCGAACGTGAAACAAATGATTCGATCGACAGCTCTTCGGAAGACGCGGTTGACGTCGAGACCGAGAATCCCGATGTCGTGATTGAGGACGATGAATCGGACGATAGCACCGAGTCGGAACCCAATCATCTTTCTGAAATTGCAACAGCATCGGACACCGAACACGATTGACATGGGCTTCGGGCTTCTACGTGGAGCGTCCGATCTTATGCTGATTTCATCTTGATGTTTTAAGAAGCTTCCAACAGCGACGTGCACCTTTGCAGCGTATGTCCATTCGTCATAATAAGTATCCTATCACACGCGAACAACTCGTCCGGCCAAAAAGTGCGACCGTCAGTATTCATACAGTCCGGCGCACATTTTTGGCTCGCGGTTTTAAAAAATTTAATTTACCGCGCGGAATTTGGTTCAAGTTCAAATAAATCAGAGACAGAAACGCCGCCATTAAACAACTTTCGACTTGTAAAGTTTTACCGTTCTCGCTTCTTTTGCACTGCAAAATACAGAGTCTCTGTCTTTACAAGACGCGCCAAATTCCACAACCATGAAGGATCAATTTGTATGCAGTCGTCATCCACACCGAGCGGCCATCTTGCGAGCGCTCTCTTCAAGTCTTTCAATGTCTGGTTCTTTCATCTTGGAATCAGTTCACATACACCCTGTGCAACCTTGGATTTTTTTGTACATTCTCAACGCAACTGCAACTGCGCGCGGCAGATCCGGCTCACAGTTTCCACCAAAGTGTCTGTCCCTCACTGTCAAGGGCGAAGCCGCAGCGGCGCAGCACCCGCTGGGATGCGTATCCGTCAATTTCGGTTTCCGCCGTGACGTGTGCTACACCTTGCTGCGCGAACGCCCACGCGCATATTGCCTTGACCGCCTCACTCATATATCCGTTGCTTTCAAATTGTCTGCCAAGCCCATAGCCTATCTCGACATTTCCGCTGCTGTCGGGAGCTTTTTTGAAATCCAACGAGCCGACAACCACTCTGTCGCTTTTTCTGATCATCAGCCAAAAACTGTGCCACATATAGTTGTTCGGCTCGCTTTCGGTGATTTCAAGCTGTCCTCTCACTATTTCAAGAAAAAAGCCTTCCAACGGCTCCGCTTTGTAGTGGCAGCAAAGCTCTCGTTCAAGTGTCGGCAGCTCGTCGACCCACAGTTTCAATCTGCGCGCATTGAGCACAATCAGCTCAAGCCGCTCCGTTTCAATTTTCATATACCGTCCTATCGTGTCTGATTTTCGACACTCCAAAAGGCGCAATCAGCAGAATTTGACTTTGCATCAAAACAGCACTTTTATCCTCTGCCGATTTCAAATGTTGACACAGCCACGCTGCGGCAATATAATTCAGATTATGATGCATAAAACTCAAATTCCCGATAACAACTCCAATGGACACACGTTCAGTAAGCGCCAAATAGTACAGATGCTCGCAATCTGTGTCCTCATTCTGTTGCTCGTCTTCACGATTGTAATTCCCGAAACAGCATATCGTTCGGCGAGGGCTCTCGCCCTAAAGGGAGACTGCGCGGCAGCGTTTGAAAAGTTTGATGAGCTCGGAAATTACCGAGACTCATGGCTGCTGCGCGGAGAGGCGGGCGCCGAACTTGCAACACGCGCGCTGGCCTTGCGCGACTTTGCGTCTGTTGGCAAAAATTATGAATCGATAGGAGATCGGTCCTCGGAGGCGGCAGGAGATGTGCGCAACTCCGTCAAAGCGACAGCGGAGTCAATGCTCCTGTCGGGGCTGTATCAAACCGCTTTTGACTGCTTTTCATCGCTTCCCGATGACGACTATTACAATTCCGCACGCGATCTTGAGCGCTGCCGCGCCGCGGCGTATGATGCACTGGTAGTAAAATACGAACGCACCTCTGTCGTCCCTTACGGCTTTGACGTTGGGCTGCTTGCAGATTATCGGGACTCGGGCAAGTACATCGTTATGGCACAGCTTCAAGCAAGCGCATGGGATCCGAAAAATTCAGAAAAAGAAATAAATCTGCTTTATTCACTCGGAGATTTTCGCAATGTGCGCGAGACGGGATTTCTCGTGCTGAGGCTGCATGGACACCGATTCTCCAACTCCAACGGATATTATTTCGGCACCGACGATCGGGACGACTGGGTATACAACCTTCCCGCCTATCGTTTTTCCGGATATTATGGACTTTATTCCAAGTTCATCGGCAATGTTTTCTACATAGGTTCAGACGAGAAACAGTCATGGACATGGCAGTTCACATTTTTACTGGATGATCTGGACAACACACTGCACGTCACGTGTGCGCGCACCGGCCAGACCATCACGCTTCAAAAAGAATACTAATCGAGATTGCGTTCGCGCGTCGCGCGGACAACAGGTTCAATTACGCTGTCTATTTTATACGGAGGATATTCAGCTGCAACGCTCTGCCTTATTGCATTCATCGCGCGACCTGAAGAATTTCCGAATATCTCGCTAAGTCCTCTCGTGATGACGTTTTTCCCCGGGACCTCGCTCCACTCGGTTGTGATCTGATCTCCGTCTCCAAATATTTTTATCGTTCGGACGTTGGGTAGCTCAAGAAATGACAGCGTCAATTTGAGCACGGGAGTGTCATCCTCGTCATGCGTAAAGGTTCCCTTCACCGCGATGTAATACGGCTCTGCGCATATCTCAAGCTCGCCGTATTCGGCGTCGTCGAAGCCGACCGCAAAAACGTGTGTCTCCTCCCCCTCATCTATGTTCACATAAAATATATCGTCGAAAATTTTAAAAGAGATCGCGCGCACTCCGTCGGTGAAAGTATTTTGCAGCAGCTGAACAATCAGCGGCAACACGCCGACGGCCGACGATGATACAGGCTCAAAAATATATCTTCTCCCGTTAAGCGCATAGCAGCGCTTCGGGAGCTTTTTTGAGCCCAACCGCCTTGAGAGTGAACGCACAAGCCGGCCTTTTTTCGGCTGTCCCAGCAAACCACACGTTCGCAGCAATGACGCGTGTGCAAAAGGTGCAGGCATAATCGGTTCTCGTGGCAACTCGCACGCGAAATATCGGGCTGTCAAATCAAAGAATGTGCTCTGCTGAAACATGTTGTCGTTACCCGCAGTGCAGGCGACTACGATATCGCTGTCCGGAAAAACAATGACATTTTGCCCGAACATTCCGTTGAACGAAAAGGAATTGCGGTCTTTGTCGACCCAAACCTGATAGCCGTAATCATAGCGGCCTGTTTCGTTCGGAACCTTGTTCTGCACCGATGTCATCTGCTCACACCAGCTTTCGGAAACTATGCGTGCGCCGTTCCACTCTCCCCGGCGCAGCACGAGCAAGCCAAGCTTCGCCATATCCTCAATTCGCAGATACATGCCGAAGCCGCCTTTTTCTATCCCTTTTGGGCACTTTTCCCAAAAACATTTTTCTATTCCGAGAGGTTCAAAAAGTCTGCTTTTGAGATATTCAGAGAGTCCTTCTCCCGATACGACTTTGACGATGGCAGACAGCATATAGGAATTCATGCTGTTGTAGGAAAATTCACTGCCCGATTCAAAGTGCAGACCGGTCTCGAGAAATGCGCTCACCCAGTCCTCTTCAACCGCTGCGCCGGCCTCGTTAAAAACAGCTCCGCTACTCATGTTGAGCAGCTCACGCACAGTGACACCATCTGCGCGAGGACGCAACTTGGACAATGGCCGCCTCACCTCAGGGAAAAACTCTGACAGTTGACTGTCAAGCGACAGCCTTCCCTCGTCGATGAGCAGCCCTATGGCAAGCGCGGTCACGCTCTTGCACAGCGAGTGGGTTGCATGCCAAACATCGGTAAGGTAGGGCGGCACCGCAGCCATGGCAATCATATTTCCGCCGCGCACAATCGCCACGCATTGTGGGTGAATAATCGGGTCGGACGCAAGTTCAACCAGGTAATCCTCAATATAGCGCGAACGAAGTCCTTGTACTTCGCTCGCGCACCGGGGCAGTGGTGTGCCCGATGGCGCTGCGGGATAAAATCGCGCCTTTTGTCTTTTGCGCGGCACTATCGGGACAGTGCTTGTGCGACTGTCAAGCATCCGCGCTATTAGTTTGAGCGCATTGCTCTGCACCTTGAAATCCAAACCTTAAATCACTCTTTCTGATGAAATGTTTTTATCGATAAAGCACGACGGCAAACGCGTCGAGCATCACGAGATAATCGAGCGACACAAGCGCAAACATCAGCCGGGAATCAATATTTCTCTTCAGTGTCAAATTGTCAGACCTCAATGCTATGAGCAATAGCGGCAATACCGGCAGCAGATATCTGCCTTGAATTCCGTATATTGTCGAAAAATTGATCGGCGTCCATGTCATGCAGATAAGCGCTATAAGCGCACACACACCTAACGCTATTAAAATGCTCCACGCCCTTGCAAATCCATTCAGCTTTAGTTTGTCCTCCGGGGTTCGGACGATGGCAAGCAGCGTCACAATAACGATCCCAATGATCAACACCCAATTGACCTCGATGTTGACAAGAATCAGCTCGCCCAGTCTGCCGCCGACCAAGCCCTGCAAATAAATCGGAAGATTGGTTTGCAGCGTTCGCACAACAAGCTCAATTGCCATGTCCGGACGCGCCATTATATATCCCAGCGTGTAGTTCAAAATTGCCTCTCCGTTCGGGCGCAGAGCCCCAAGCTCGGCGTCGGTGTAAACGGTCGACTGCGCGCGTGAACCAGTTATCTCATACAGAATACTCTGCCCATTAAACGCAAGCCACACAACGACCGCCACTGCGACAAGCGCGCAGATGACAATCATGCCGTTTTTCTTGTTTTTGAACAGCCGAGGCGCAACGATCAACGCAAGCGCTACAATCGGAAGATAGATTCCCTTGCTCGGAGCGAGCATCACCGCAAAAACAGCAAGCGCCGCAATATCCTGCCACGTGGGTCTATCCTTGCAGTATGCGCATTTAAAACATAGTGCAAGGAACGCGAACGCAATGCCTATCAAAAGGGCGTCGTAACACATGCTCGCCGCAATTTGCAGTGACATGGGGAAGAGTGCAATCACTGCAAGCACCGTCTTTCCGAGCGGGATGCTCTTTATCGCAAACCACACGAGCCCGATATACGCCGCAAGATTCCCAAGCCTGCCAAACAGCTGCGTCATCGTGCCTCCGGCACCGAGAGCGCGCGCGAGTGAGATTCCGAGCGTCTGCGGGACATAAAGCACCGGAAATATTCCGAGCGCGATATTTGCGGGAACTGTCACGTTCTCATCATCTTCAGACGGACGAGCCGTCAGATTTTGATATACCTCTTGATATCCCCACACACTGTGGTCGCGAATCTCCCTGCGCTCCTCTGTCATCGCCGGAGCATCGCACTCCCGCATCACCATGCCACCATCTGCGAGCGTTGGCTCTCCCAGCAGCTTACTCGAGTAAAAATAGCTTGTCTTGTAGTGCACCGCCTCGTCAGGAGCACAAAGAGGCGGAGTCAAAAAGCAAAAGCACAGGCCGAACACCGCTGCCGCAACTGCAAATATGTTGTGAACTTTTGCGTGTCTAATAAACAGAAGCACATAAAGCAGCGCCACTCCCGCAATTGCAAATGCCGCAACTGTCCAATAAGCGCCGAACAGTCCGCTGTCGACAATACCTGTCGCGAGCTGCAGCACAAGCGTGCCGTCCTCCCCCCCCTGCTGGGAGCAGCTGAATCCCGCAGCCGTGCCGTCAGAGCGCCAGAGCACAAGCCCTTTCTCTCCGCTCGTTCCCTCGAATATTATGTTTAAAGCATACAGACCAACCGCGCGTGATTTTGAGAGCGGTTTATCGAACAAAAATTCTGCAAAATGGTCTTCTTTGAGTGAAGCCGCGTCCAACTCCGCCGTTGCAACGGTTCGCTTTTTACCGTCACGCTCGCACAGCTCAATTCGCAGCATACCAGAGGAAGTCTCATCAAACGATGTAAATTTCATCCGAACTCCAAACAGCTCTGTACCCTTAGGGATACTGAGCTGCTGCGTGATCACCGTGTCAGCTGAGAGCGGAAGTGACGTTTTTGCATAGTCGTCGCACACTTTTTCATATCGCACGCGTCCGACCGTCGGGCGCACTCGATCGTAGGATATCCACAGCGCTGCAAAGAAGGACAGCGTGACCACGACAATCAATATGAACCAGTGCTTGTGTTTTTTGAAAACCAATGCGAGCTTCTTCATTTATCGAAATACCCTTGAATTATTTTGTCGGCTAAAATGCTGTCACAGCAGCCGCTGCCCGTTAATGACAAGCTCAAAAACTAGGTCGAGCTTTTCCGCCGCCTTGCGCGAGAGGAGCATGCGCTGCAAAAATATCTCAAAATAGTCCATGACGGCGCTTATGGAAGTGTCAATTGTCAGATGGAGCGTTATCGTTCGGACCTCAAGCTCGAGCCGCAGCTCGGACTTCTCGACGGCGTAATTCACGCGGTCATGGATGTCGAATTTTATCGTGTCGCAGTTTCGCACACGCGATCGGCGCACGTCGGTCTTGTCGGCGAGGATCAGCGCCGCGGCGACATCGCTCACAGGGCTCGCCGAATACTCGTCGTGATTGCCGATCGCGGCGGTTATCTCCGCGACGTCAAGGGGATTCATTCCCATGCCGACGAGCAGCGTGAACGCCATTACCGCGCCGCTATGGGCGTGGTTTTCACGGTTAACTATGTTTCCGATATCGTGCATATATCCCGCTATCCACGCGAGTTCGCACTGTCTTTCGTCGCGCCCTAGATTGCGAAGCAGCGAACTCGCTTCTTCGGCGCAGCTCACGACGTGCGCAAAGCTGTGCTCTGTGTATCCCAGCGAGAGCAGCGCTGAGTCCGCGCGCGCTATATAAGTGCGTATTTCTTCCGATTCGCGAACATCGTGCGCCGTTATATTCATACCGTTCAAAGCTGCACCCCCATTTTCAAGATTGTACCACATTACACTTATTACATTCAATAAATGCGAAAGATGTCATCTTGCGCGGCGCACAAGCGCGCCGCCTACCGAGCTGGTATTCCCCGAACTCACGAATCGAATCGAAATGTTCCTGTACTCGCTGTGCTGTGGACAAAACACAGGGGCAAGTCGCTCTTTCGTATTTGAGACACCAACGGCGCGATTGCAATAATCAGCAATGATTTTGAAAAAATCAGACCCCTTGTGATGCGAATTTTTATTTAAAGGCGCGTCCCGAAAGAACGGGACGCGCCGGCTGAGGTCTTTGCTGTGTGAAACTTACCTGTCGGTAAATCTTGAGAGAAATTCCTTCGTCTGTGCTTTTTGGGGATGTTCAAAAATATCGCAGGGAGGGCCTTCCTCGCAGATAACCCCCTCGCTCATATAGACGACACGATTGCTCACATCGCGTGCAAACGCCATCTCATGAGTCACGACAAGCATCGTAAGTCCCTCCTGCGCGAGATTTCGCATGACGGCCAACACTTCTCCGACCATCTGGGGGTCGAGAGCTGAGGTCGGTTCGTCGAACATCAGCAGTTCAGGTTCCATTGCAAGCGCTCTTGCGATTGCGACACGCTGCTTTTGCCCGCCTGAAAGCTGGTGCGGCTTCGCGTTTATGAACGGCGCCATACCGACCTTGTCGAGATATGCCATCGCGCGCTCGGTCGCCTCGTTTTTCGGCAATTTGCAAATTTTCACGAGCCCGACGGTACAGTTCGCAAGTGCCGTCATATTGCTGAACAGATTAAAGTTTTGAAAGACCATCCCGACCTTTGAACGATATTCTGAAATGTTTATCTTGTCCTTGAGGATGTTCACGCCGTCGTGAATTATCTCGCCGCTCGTCGGTGTCTCGAGCAGGTTGATGCAGCGTAACAATGTGGATTTTCCGGAACCTGAGGCTCCTATGATACTCGTCACATCTCCGGCACACACCGAGAAATCAATGTCACGAAGCACCTCGTTGTCGCCAAAAGATTTACTTAAATGTTTAACCTCTAATATAGGTTGTGTGCTCATTGTTTTTCAGCCCTCCCTCGTGCGAATGCCGTTGTTGCTTATGGCGCGCGCCTGTTTTTCCTGCTCGTGCTTTGCGCGCACATCAAGATTCGGGTGGGCGTGATCGGAGCCGGGATAGTTGTACATGCCCGTCGTGTGTGTGAGCTGATCCTGTGTCGCAAGATCGTAGCCCGCCGGCCCCTCCATTTTGTTTTCAATCCAGCGCAACAACCTCGAGAAGAAGACCGTCATGATGAGATACATAACCATTGTGATGGTGAATGTCTCAAAGAAGATGTAATACGTTCCCGCGACAGATTTGCTCGCAAAGAACAGCTCGACAGTGCCTATCACCGACAGCACACAGGTGTCCTTAATGTTGATGATAAGGTTGTTGCCTATCTGGGGCATGATATTGCGCAGCGCCTGCGGCAGTATCACATTAAGCATTGTCTGGGTGTGCGTCATGCCAATCGCCTTAGCGCCTTCGCTCTGGCCAGGATCGATCGAAAGTATGCCACCGCGCACCGTCTCGGACATGTACGCGCCGGTGTTTATCGAGACAATAAAAAATGCCGCAAACCATCTTGACATATCGACGCCGATCATCGCGAGCCCGTAGTAAATAAAGACAGCCTGCACCATCATCGGCGTTCCGCGAAACACTTCAACGTATATGTTGATTAAAACGTGTATTGCTTTGAGAAAAACTTTTTTTACCGCGCTGTCGTTCTTTTCGATTGGTATGGTCTTGATGAGGCCGCACACAAAACCGATGACGCAGCCTATCGCCGTGCCCACTATTGCGATTGCGAGCGTGGTGCCTGCGCCTCGCAGCAACGACAGTCCATAACGCTCAATAATGAACACTATCCGATCAAAAAATCCGGAAGGAAGATTGGCCATTTAGTCCTATTCCTTTCAAAGACGGCAGCAACGGGAGCCGCATCTTCGCGCTCCCGTGCCGTCGCTGATACGCTTGTTTCAAGCGCGCTAAAAAAACCTTACAGATTGGATGACGCTTTTATCGCATCCTGCATCATCTTGGTGAAATCGTCAACTGTCAGCGTTGCGAGACCCGCATTGAGCGCGTCAAGCAGTTCGGTATTGCCCTTTTTGACCGAGATTCCTATGTTGATCTCCTCTTCAGAAACTGCAAAATCGCCGTCGGAGAGATTGAGCGTGACCATGTTGGGGTATACGGCCGCTGCGCCGAGCGCTGTCGGCTCGTCGGTCACAACGAGGTTCACCTTTCCGGAATCGAGAGCTATGAGCATGGTGGGAGCGCTCTCCATTGCGGGCTTTATTTCGGCGTTCTTGATCTGTGGCAGGCAGACATCATACCAAACTGTGTTGAGCTGTGAGGTGCAGACCGCGCCCTCAAGCTCTGCCACAGACTTTGCGTTTTCAAAAGGAGAGCCCTTTGTTGTGACCGCCACTATCGACGCGTAGTAGTAGGGGGTCGTGAAATCAACGCTCTCAAGTCTCTCTGCCGTTATCGATTGACCGGCAATGACGCAGTCGATTGTTCCCGACTGCACCGCTATCGGCAGACTGTCCCAGTCTATCTTGTAGATTTCGAGCTCGTATCCCATCTTGTCCGCAAGATATTGTGCCATCATGACGTCGTAGCCATATGCATAATCGGAACTGTCTTTAATAGGAACCGCTCCGTTCACGTCGCTCGACTGCGCCCAGTTGTATGGCGCATATCCGCATTCCATGCCAACACGCAGAACCTTCTTGTCTGAATCCGAACCGGATTTACCGCATGAGACAAAACTCAGGGTTAGCAAGAGCACAAGTACAATTGCAAGTGTTTTTTTCATTTCTCGAAATTCCTCCGTTTGTTTTATGAGTCAATTACAATAAAAACGCCATGAACATTTCACCTCACGTGAAACTCCATGGCTGGTACGACAAAAGGCTTTCGGCCTCTCTGCCAATGATAGCGCTCCACATAAAGTGACAGTGCGGCGGATATTATCCCCCGTCCCAGCGCGACACGGCTTTAAGCACCGCCCCTCACTTCGGCAACAATCCCTTTGGCGGTCGCAGGCGCTTAAAGCCCTTTTGCGACACGCTACTCTTGATTATTGCGCCTCTACCATTGTTTTCGCCGCCCGAGGGCGGTCAAAACAACAATACAATATTCATTTGACAACAACCATACGCTTTATGCCCCGGTTTGTCAAGCCCCATTTCCAACTGTATTGCAAATCGCAGACATCATATCGGCGTATAAGGTTGTCTTTGCACTGCACGCGCCACGCGCAGCGCACAGATACGGGTATCATCGACCCATGCAGCGCTGTTTAACGGACACCGCGAAAGGTAAACCCCTGGATAACACAATCGCATAATTTGCGGTTCCCGCTTCGCGTTTGTGGTTTTATCGCGCACGGCCTCGACAAATCGCGATTATGTAGCTATAATATTAAGGCCAGCGGCTCTGTATTCGAAAGGATGACGATAAAATGGACAAAAAAACTTTTTACATCACAACACCTATCTACTACCCTTCAGGCAAGCTGCACATCGGTCACAGCTACACGACCGTCGCGGCCGACACTGTGGCGAGGTTCAAACGAATGCAGGGTTACGATGTGATGTTTCTCACCGGCACCGACGAGCATGGACAAAAAATAGAGGACAAGGCGCGTGAGGCCGGCGTCGCTCCTAAAAAATACGTCGACGACATCGTCGAAACGATAAAGAAACTATGGAAGCTGATGAACATCAGCTATGACCGTTTTATCCGCACAACCGACGACTACCATGAGGAGTCGGTTCGGAAAATTTTCAGACAGCTTTACGACAAGGGCGACATATATAAGGGAGAATACAAGGGGCTTTACTGCAAGCCGTGCGAGTCGTTCTGGACTGAGAGTCAACTTGTGGACGGCAAGTGCCCTGACTGCGGCCGCGCCGTTGTCGAAGCGCGCGAAGAGGCCTATTTCTTCCGCCTTTCCAATTACGCTGACCGCCTGCTTCAGCTCTATGCGGACAAACCGGAGTTTTTGCAGCCCGCCTCACGTCTTAACGAAATGAAGGCTTTCATCAACCAAGGGCTGGAGGATTTGTGTGTTTCCCGCACCTCATTCACATGGGGCGTGCCCGTCGATTTCGATCCCGGGCACATCGTATATGTGTGGGTAGACGCGCTTTCCAACTATATAACCGCGCTCGGGTACGACAACGAACGCTATCAGGACTTCGACAAATACTGGCCCGCCGACGTTCATCTCATGGCAAAGGAGATCGTCCGATTCCATTCAGTCATCTGGCCCGCGCTGCTGATGGCGCTCGAGCTACCGCTGCCGAAAAAGGTTTTCGGGCATGGCTGGCTGCTTCTTGATTCAGGCAAAATGAGCAAGAGCAAGGGCAATGTAGTCGATCCGGTCGTGCTGTGCGAGCGCTACGGAGTTGACGCCATACGCTACTATCTCATGCGGGAGATTCCGTTTGGACATGACGGTGTTTTTTCAAATGAAGGTCTCATCACGAGAATAAATTCAGATCTTGCAAACGATCTCGGCAATCTGCTCTCCCGCACCGTTTCGATGGTCGAGAAGTATTTCGACGGCACCCTGCCGGTCGAGCGGCGGCAAGAACCGATTGATTCAGAGATTATTTCGATGTGCGATTCGCTATACGCCACGGTCTCCGACTGCATCGACAAGCTGCTGCTGCCAACCGCTCTCACCGAAATCATGAAGCTCGTTTCGAGAGCAAACAAATACATCGATGAAACCGCGCCGTGGATTCTCGCGAAGGACAGCGCAAACCGCGCGCGTCTTGCGAGCGTCATGTACAACCTCTGTGAGGCTCTGCGCTGTGTCTCGATAGTGCTCTCCCCCTTCATGCCGTCCACCGCCCCAAAGATACAACTGCAAATTGGTGCAGCGCCCGACATCTGCACTCTTGATTCGTGCGTCTACGGCAAACTGCCCACAGCACTCACCGTTACAAAGGGCGACGCTCTTTTCCCTCGTATCGACGTTGAGGCAGAGCTCTCGAATCTTGACAAAGAACACGGCTCCCCGACTCATGGTGCTGCGGGAATCGAACATCTTCCGGAAATCACATATGACGACTTTATGAAAACAGAGCTGCGTGTCTGCCGTGTGCTCGCATGTGAAAAAGTTGAAAAGGCAGACAAACTGCTCAAGTTTACTCTGTTTGACGGAGAGCGCGAGAGGACAGTGCTCTCAGGTATAGCGCAGTGGTACGTTCCCACCGATCTCGTGGGGAAAAAGGTCGCTGTGGTGTGCAATCTCGCACCCGCAAAGATTCGCGGCATAATGAGCGAGGGCATGATACTCTCGGGAGATATTGGTGACGCCGCAAAGGTCGTGTTCGTTGACGACAGCGTCCCGGAAGGCTCGCGCATTCGCTGATCTAATGGTAACCAAAGGGGAGCTGTCCCGCGCTCAAATGCGCGCACACGGCATCCCCTTTAATTTTGGCTCCGATCTTTTTGCACGCAGCGACATTCTGAATAAATGATAATGGGAAATGGTAAAACTTATGCTACACGGAATTTTTGACACACATGCACATTACGACGACGCGCGTTTCGCTGAACTGCTGGATGAGGTTTTGGAATGCCAGCTCGCAGGCGGGGTGAGCTATATCATAAACTGTGGAAGCGATGAGGCAAGCTCGGAACACTCGATTGCGCTTGCCGAAAAATATGATTTTATCTATGCCGCCGTTGGAGTTCACCCCGAGCAGGCGGGCAGCGTACAGGACGGATGGCTCGCGAGAATCGAATCTCTCGCCTCGCACCCGAAGTGTGTCGCAATCGGCGAGATCGGGCTTGATTACCACTATCCCGAGCCCTCTCGCGAGCTGCAAAAAGCAGCCTTTCGCGCTCAGGTTCTGCTGGCAAACCGATTAAAGCTGCCGATCGAGGTTCACGACCGCGACGCACACGGAGATGTGTTTGCAATCATAAGCGAGCTGCGCCCGCACGGTTGCCTTCACCGCTACTCCGGCTCTCCCGAGCAGGCGCACGAATACGCAAAGCTGGGAATGCATCTTGGAATCGGAGGCGCACTGACCTATCACAACTCCAAAAAAGAGATCGCCACTGTCGAACAACTGCCACTTGAATCATTGCTTCTTGAGACCGACTGTCCATATCTTGCTCCCGCACAGCGTCGCGGCACGACGAGCACCAGCGAGATGATTTCCATCGTTGCGGAGCGGATATCGGAAATCAAAGGCAACGTCACGCCGCAGCAGATCATTGACATAACGACGGCAAACGCAAAAGCGCTGTTCCGAATAAAGTGACGCCGCACACCCTCTCTGCACGAAATGCCGCAAGAGGGCGCCGTTTTTCAAGACGTTCCGCGAAGCTCAACCGGTCATGTTAAAATCAGTTTAACTGATGACAATATCCTGATGCTCGCCGAATAACACTTTTTGTGAACGGCACTATATTTGGGAAAATGCACACTTTAAATACGCAGTCGTATGGTTTTTGAATGAACACGCATTGATTGCCACGTCTGTTTAACCTTTTTTTGCGCTGAGTCAAAAGTTCAAAGCTTTGAGAGTGCCGGATCAAAAACGCTTGCGCATGGACAAGCTGAAAATGCATCGCAAACCCAATAACGACCGTGTTTTTTCGCTTGTTAACTTAACAGATATTCCATCCATGACCATTGAGCTCCCGCTGCTCCCGCATCAAATAGCAAAAAACAGCTCTGCTTCAGATCTCGCAGACGCAAAAACAAGACGCTCGAGGGGATGAAACTTCCCCCTCGAGCGTCTTGTGCTGTTTTTCTATGCGAGTTTGCACAGCTCAACTGCGATTTTTGCAGCGGCTCGTGCGTTGTTGTACGCGAGCTCAAGATTGCTCGCAAAAGACACTCCATCCGTGAGGTCTTTGATGTGCGTCAGCAGAAACGGCGTCGTGTCCTTGCCGCGTATTCCCTGCTCTTTCGCAAGTGCAAGCGCTTTGACAATGACAGTTTCCATCTCACTGTAATTGAGTGCGAACTCCTCCGGTATCGGATTGCCCACGACGACACCGCCCTTGAGACCCAGATCCCATTTGGTGGCGGCAATTCTCGCGACCTCTGCCTCGCTCGAGCAGTTGTAGTCGAGTTTAAAGCCGCTTGAACGGCAGTAAAACGCGGGCAGATAGTCGGTGCGAAGCCCGAGGACCGG
The DNA here is from genome assembly GCA_036645935.1 of Oscillospiraceae bacterium. Classification (GTDB taxonomy): domain Bacteria; phylum Bacillota; class Clostridia; order Oscillospirales; family Ruminococcaceae; genus JAUNBN01. The sequence continues at coordinate 65,829 of JAVXNE010000006.1, forward strand.
CACGCCGAATGTCTCGAGATACTCAAGCGTCAGCCCGAGATCGAGCAGTGATTTTGCACCTGCGCAAACGACGCATACAGGAGTGTTGGCGAGTTCTTGCAAATCCGCCGAGATATCCATCGTTGTTTCAGCCCCGCGGTGCACTCCGCCGATTCCTCCGGTTGCAAACACCTTTATGCCGGCCATTGCAGCGAGCATCATCGTCGTCGCAACAGTTGTCGCTCCTGTTTTGCCTGTGGCGATATACACGGCGACATCGCGGCGGCTCACTTTGCCGATATCCTTCGGATTGCACATCATGTTCAGCTCATCAGAGGTGAGCCCAACCTTCAGCTTTCCACCGATTATAGCGGTCGTCGCGGGCACAGCACCGAGCGAGCGAACTATTTTTTCAACCTCCGCCGCAAAATCCATATTCTGCGGATAGGGCATTCCATGGCTGAGAATTGTCGATTCAAGCGCCACAACCGGACGTCCGGATGCGAGAGCCTCTTTGATTTCGGGCGCGATGTCAAGATATTTTTCGATGTTCATGCTTTTCTCTCCTCAATCGTTTTTTCGAGCAGCGTGGCACTGATATCAGGATTGATCGTCTCGCGGTGCGATATGGCAACGATGCCCGCCGCGAGCGCGTAGTCAAGCGTTTTTTGCACGCAAAGACCCAACACGTTTCCGTATACCACCGCCGCCGTGAATGCGTCGCCACCGCCAGTGGCGTTAACCATGACCGTGAGCGGGGCGAGCGAGCGCCTCTCGCGCACACCGTCGCAGTCGGCATAACAACACCCCTTTGAGCCCAAACTGACATAGAGCCTGCGAACGCCCTTTTCCAGCATTATATCACAGGCTCTCTCAAGCGACTTGTCGTCGTCTATTCGAATGCCCGCAAGAACCTCAAGCTCAAGAAGGTTTGGTTTAATGGCATAAAATCCACCGGCAAAATCCGATATGGAACGCGCGTATGTCGTAGAGACCGGATCGACGAAAACCGGAATGCCCCGCGCCGTCTCAAAGACGAGGTGTCGCATCAGCTCAGGGGCAAGGCAGGTGTCGGTCACGACAGCCGCCGCGCCTTGAATCATATCTCTGTTCTCATCAAGGTATTCCAGTGTAAGATTTTTAATTATCGACATATCGGAAACAGCGACGAGCATGTCTCCCTTTCCGTCGAGCACTGACAGATAACTGCTCGATGCCGCACCCTTAACAGTGAGCGAATGGGAAAGATCAATGCCCGCACTTTGAGAATCACGCCTAATTTTGTCGGCGAAAACATCGTCACCCAAGGCCGAGATGAGTTTTGCACCAACACCCAGCCGCGAGAGATTTTCGAGGATATTGCGAGTTACCCCACCGCACGACGTGTTCATACTTCCGGGATTGCTGTCGCGCATTATAAGCGCGCCCCTCCCGCGTCCGTGCACATCGATATTGGCGGCGCCCACGCCGACGACATACTTTGCATTCTCCGACATAGCTCTTCCTCCACGTTTCTGCCACGGACTTTATTCTAACAGTGCATGTAAAAATGTCAATACACAGTATAAACACGCACAGGCTTGTTCAAAATATATAAAGACAAACAAAACACAATAATTGGACATTCTGAAGTTGCGTCAAACAGATAAATTTTTGCCAATTGCAAAACCAGTCTTTCGACGAACATACGGAATGACATGCGGTCGTTTTGCTGCTGTCAAAACACAATGGGAAAGTGAGACTTTGCAAATATGAAAATCAAACCCAAACGCGCCGTGCGTGGTTTTCTCAAAAAGAATGGATTTTACATCGCGGTTACGGCTTTCGTCATCGCAGGCGCGGCTTTGTCCTATGCGGCGGTCACAACGATACTCAAGCCAAAACCCGAGCTGCCTGTGACCCCACCCGCCGTCGAGCAGCCGGTAACCCCATCGGACGCCGAGCCTGAAGCCCCTCCCGCAGTTGAACCTGTTCCGGACGATGTAGTAGTTGAGGCTTTGCAGGGTGCGGATCCGCTGATACCTCTCTACACACGTCCCGTTGAGGGTGCGCTTCAAAAGCCGTTCTCGGGCGATGATCTTGTGCGTAGCGAGACGCTCGGGGATTGGCGAACGCACAACGGCGCAGATTATGTTGCCGCTGAGGGCAGTGAAGTTTTTGCGACCTATTCGGGTGAAATCGAGCTTGCACAAGCTGACCCGTTTCTCGGCAACATCGTCCGTCTCAAGCTCGACACCGGTTACAGCGTGCTCTACGGCAATCTCGGTCCGATATCCGGTCTGCGGGCGGGGGATCGGGTTTCACAGGGCGACGTGCTCGGCACAGTTGGAAAATCCGCAATACTCGAAAATTCCGAAGCCTCGCACCTGCACTTTGAACTTTGGAGCGGCGACACCGCTCTCGATCCCGAAACGCTTTTTGCCCACTGAACAAAAGTTTCGCTCCAAATATTACAAGCGATATTTATCGGATGCGCGGTAATAATAACTGTGCAAAGGAGTGAAATCATGGACAGGAAGAAACGCGGCAAACCGCACGGAGTTCAGGTCGCCGAGCACCTTATAGCGGAGATACTCGGAGAACCTCAGACTGAAAACATGGACTATTTCACGCAGTTCGACCCCGACGGCAGCTATACGGGCGCGTCGGTCGGCGAGGACACGCGCCCCGTTCAGGACGCGGATGATCTCTAAGCGGAAAATGCGCCGCAGTCCTTTGGGTTTCGGTATTTTATACACGAAATATCGTGTTGACCCGAAACCACCCAGGACAAAGACGAAGACCGACGGTGAAAACACAGCCGTCGGTCTTCTCTTGTTTTCTTATATCACTTTGGGTATTAACCTGCGGCGGCAGCCGCCGCGGCCGCCAGCTCTTCTTCCGTCGGGACAAACAGGTGAGAGCAGTAGCCGGGAACGTTGTCTTTCTTATACCAGCCAACCGCTCCCGGGCATCCCTCGGAAGCGAGATAACCCGTGCTCGTACAGTAGGTCGCCTGAATCACATTTTCGCTCACCGGGAAGTTCATATATTCAAGCTTTTCGCTAATTCGCGACATTACCTCTTTGAACGCGAGCTGTGTCGGGTGAGGACGCAGTGTGCGCATATATTTGACAGTCGGGACATACCCCTCCCACACGCTCATGACGTAATATGGGTTCATTCCGATCATCCAGAAGTCGCTGTTGTCCGAGCTGGTTCCGGTCTTCGCCGCGAGTGGCATCGCGCCGTAGCGCGCTGAGGTCGCGGTTCCTCCGGTGACAACTCCCTGCAAAATCTTGTTCATGATCATCGCCGTATCTTTCGATATAGCCTGTATGACCTGCACGTTGCGCGTCTTGTCGAGGACGACAGTGCCGCGGACATCGACAATTTTGGTGTAGCAGTGGGGGGTTGTGTAGACTCCGCCGTCACCAAATATCTGAAACGCAGCTGCCATCTCCATCGGGCTTATTCCGTGGGTCAGGTCTCCGAGCGTCAGTCCGATATTGCGATCGGACAGGATGCCGTTGTCTGTCTCAAGCTTATCGACGAGTGTCGTTATTCCGAGGTTCGTCGTCATGAAATCGAAAGAAAAATCCGGTCCGATAAGCTGCAAAACCGCCGCAGCTGTCGTGTTGAGCGAGCGTCGCACGCCATCATACACCGTCACAGCGGCGCCATAGCTGTTATCGTAATTTCGCGGCCAGGGCTGTCCGTTTATCACTGTCACCGGAGCATCCGCAAACACTGAGGAATAGGTTATCGCGTTGATCTCAATTGCGGGTGCATAGGAGGCTATCGGTTTGATTGAAGATCCCGTGTTTCGTGGAAGCAGCGCATAATTCGACCCGCGCGAGACCTTTTTGCCCCTGATGCCACCAGAAACACCCTGCACCTCTCCGTTAAACTTCATCACGACCATTGCGGCTTGAATCTGATCATCGGCAAGCACTTTTTCCCCTGTCTCTTTATCGGTGACATACTCGAGACCCGGCCACATCTTGCCGTTATCCGCAACATCGTCCATCGTTTCCTGAACAAACGGATCGACAGTGAGGTAGATGGTGAGTCCGCCTTCAAAGAACATGTCGTTCGCTTCTTTGAAGCTTAGCCCTTTCAGCTCCTGCAAATCGGCGAGCACCTCGTCGATGGCAGTTTCGGTAAAGTAGCTGTAAATATCCGTTACGCCGGCAGAACCGCCTCCGGGTGTTGTAAACTTAAATGTCTTGCTCTCCGCAAGCGCGCTGTTGTATGTCGCGTCGTCGATGTTGCCGCTCTCGTGCATCATCCAAAGAACGACGTCCTCGCGCTGCTTCTTGTTCTCATCGGGGTTAATAAAAGGGTTGTATTTAGTCGGGTACTTTGTTATGCAGATAATCGACGCGCTCTCTGCAAGCGTCAGATCCTTACAGCTTTTGTTGAAATAATGGTTTGCAGCGGCCTCAATACCTGCAACAGTTCCGCCGAGATTAATGGTGTTGAGGTAAGCCTCCATAATTTGAGATTTAGTGTATTTTCGCTCCAGCATGAGCGCTCGGTAAATCTCGCGCAGCTTGCGCAGCGCTCCCGATTTTCCCGCCACGCTTGCTTCATTCGTGATGTTCTTGACAAGCTGCTGGGTGATTGTCGAGCCGCCCTGCGTACCGGTGAGCAGTTTGCCCTTGAGTCCCGGGATATATTCGTTTGCGAATGCGGCGAAAGTTCGCTTCCAGTTGACGCCGTGATGTTTGCGGAATGTCTGGTCCTCCGACGCAATCGTCACGTCGATAAGTGACTGAGGCATGTCGGCATAGGACACCCACACGCGATTTTCATCCCCGAACACGCGTTCGTATTCAAACCACTCGTTCTTTTCTTTGTCGAGTGCCATCAAGCGCGTGGCGTATGACAGCTCAAGAGAGTTGAGGTCAAGCATCGTGTCGTCGTTCACTGTCTCTTTTGCAAGATACATGGAGGCCGCAATCGCAACACCGCACATCAATATTGTCATGATGCATGCTCCGAACAGCACAATTTTTCCGAAGATCGCCCAACCGCGCTTTCTCTTGCTGTTGACCTCTCCCTCAAAATGAGCGGTGTCTTTCTTTTTGCCAAACCTTGTTAACATTGCGCCGGCTTTGGCTTTCACCCCGGCAAGTTTTCCATCAGTCTTATCAGTCGTATTATTCTCCGATTTGGCGTTTTTGCCGCTCACGCTCTTGTTTTTGTCGTGATTCTTTCCGTTGTCCGCTGTATCATGCTTTGACGATTCCGCTGCCGAATCGTACACCCGCATGTCGGGTTCGCTATCGGACAGGCTGACATAACCCGTGTCAGATTTTTCATAATCACCGAGGTCAATATAGTCGGGGTCGTATTTGTCGGATTTTATTCTCTGCGATTCAGAGGTGTCCTCAAGCGCTCCACCCTGTTTGAGCTTGTCCAAAAACGCATCGACGCGGACTTTCTCGCCGGGCGTTCCATCTTTCGCTGATTCATTGGGTTTGTTTTTTCTTTTATCGTCCATCTTGCGGATCTTCGCTCCTTTCACCTGCGTGAAAAACAACCGCTTTGGGTTGTCGTTTTTAATTCACCGCGACGGCCACTCCGGAGCATCCCCCGCAAGTGTCGCCGATCAAAAACAAACGACAAGTGAATTACACAATGTCGTTGATGCTTTGTGCCTACGATATTGTATCACATAACAGAAACCGTCGCAATAAATAAGCGTAACGGAGTCTCTTGCCGCAGTCTGTCTGTTTAGTGTCCGTCCCTCGTTTGAATGTTGCATCAATTGGGATTATAATATTCCCACAACGCAAAGGATATCGAGGGGACACAGTTTTTATGGATTATCTTGCACTTTTTGACAAGGAACTCGCACGCGCACGCGCATGCACACACGCACAGCTCGCTCTGCACAGTTGCTGTGCAGTGTGTTCGTCGGCGGTACTCGAGCTGCTGTCACCGCACTTTGAAATCACTGTCGTATACTGCAATCCGAATATCTTTCCCCTCGAGGAATACGACAAACGCAAGTCCGAGCAGCTGAGGATAATAAGAGAAACAAACTGGCCGAATCCCATCGGCGTCGCCGATCTCGATTACGATCACGGCGAATTTCTCGCAGTGGCATCGGGACTTGAGAGCGAGCCGGAGGGCGGCAAAAGATGTGAGCGCTGTTTCGAGCTGCGCATGCGCGCAACAGCGCGTTACGCAAGCGAGCACAGCATATCCCTCTTTTGCTCCACACTAACAGTCAGCCCGCACAAAAACGCAATCTCGGTCAACGCGGCCGGCGCGCGCGCGGCAGATGAATTTGGCGTCAACTGGCTCTATTCCGATTTCAAAAAACGCGACGGATATCTGCGCTCAATCCGCCTTGCACAGCAGCATGACATCTACCGCCAGCGATACTGCGGCTGCGAATTCTCCGCGAGATAATCTCAACTGTCCTCCCCGCAGCAACACGCGCTATTCCGTTCTTTCGATGATATACCTCCACGGCTCGAGCAGCACGCTCCGTTTTCCGAGAGGTATCTCGATTGCCGCCTCACCGCGATTAACCGCGACTACCACACGCCCGTTTTCATTGGCTCTCTCGAAAGCCACAGCTCCGTCGCGGCAGAGCAGCACCGTGAGCGAGCCGTTGTTCAAGACGTCTTTGCACGTTTGCCGCAATCTCGAAATCTTCACAAGCTCGTCGCGAATATGGTTGTCTGGAGCGTCCCAGCGCATAAATCCCCGGCAAAACGGGTCGCGGAATCCCTGCATTCCTATCTCATCACCGTAATATATACACGGAAGACCCGGCAGAGTGAATTGCAGCGCAAATGCGAGTTTCAAAAGCTCGGTTCCGCGCAGATATTCGTCTCGGGAGAGAGAGCGATGCGCCTGATCTTCCCGCGGAAGGGATGCGAGCTCTTCGTCGGACAGCGAGAGCACGGTTATCGCACGCGCTGTATCGTGTGTGGAAATCATATTCATCGCTTCATCGAGCATCGGTCTCGGATAGTTCTCCACTATCGTTCCGACCCTATCAAAAAAAAGCTCGGCGTCGGGTCGTTTGAGAAAATCGAGAATTGCAGTTCTAAACGGGTAGTTCATGACAGAATCCAACTCGTCTCCCAAAAGATAGCGGCGGCGCGCGCTGTAACTTATCTTGTTGCTGGCATCCTCCCATACTTCCCCAAGAAGCAGCTTGTCATTTCCCGAGCGCTTAAGCGCCGCACGCAGTCTCGCGATAAACGCGTCGGGCAGCTCGTCGGCGACATCCAGGCGAAACCCGTCTGCCCCGAGCGACAGCCAGCGGTCAATCACCCCGCCCTCCCCGCACACAAACTCAGCGTAGCTCTCGTCAAACTCATCGATCTCCGGCAGGCTGCGAAAGCCCCACCAGCTAACATAGTCATCCGGAAAGCTGTTGAATTTATACCACGGATAATATCGGCTGTCGCGGCTCTGATACGCCCCCAGTGAATCGTATACTCCATATTTGTTGAAATAGACGCTGTTTGCGCCGGTGTGGCTGAACACGCCGTCAAGTATTACCTTTATTCCCGCCTCATGAGCCTTGCAGCACAATCTCGCAAAATCATCGGCCGAGCCCAGGAGCGGGTCGGGCTTCATATAATCAGCGGTGTTATAGCGGTGGTTTGAATGAGCCTCGCAGATTGGATTGAGATATATACAGCTCACCCCAAGCTCGACAAGATATGGAAGCTTTCCCTCTATCCCGAGAAAGTTTCCTCCGAAATAGTCATTGTTGACGCGTCCCATGCTGTCGGCGGTGAAGTTGGGAACTCCGCTGTAATCGGAGCGTATCACGCGGTCGTCAAAGCGCGACGGCAGCACCGTGCCGGCTATCGCAAAGCGATCGGGAAATATCTGATACATCACTCCGCCCGCATATCCCTCGGGCGCGCGGTATCCTTTCTCATAAACGGTCTGCTGAAAAAGAGCGCCGTCTCCCGCGTTGCACTCCCTTCCCTCTCCACGAGCAAAGCGTCTTATCTCCCTGCCGCTCGCGAGACGAAACCAATAGAAATAGAGACCCGGGTCTACGAACAAGTGCGATGCTTCATAGCGTCCGACGAGATATTCCATCTCGACAATCTTCGGTCTCTTTTCACCGTCGCGCAAAACGCACAGCGTGGGCTTGTCACCGCGCTGCGCGTTCACTGTAAATTTTACCTGCCGTCCCGTTTCCACCGCCCCGAACGGTTGCTTGCTCTCTCCGTCTCGGCTGTTAAATACACCCATCTCAAACGACCGGCCTTATATTCCAGATTTCCCGTGCATAGTCCCCAACCGCACGATCGGCGCTGAACGCTCCCGAGCCCGCGATGTTCATTGCGGACATGCGATTCCACAGTGCCGGGTCGCGATAAGTCGCGTCGACTCGGAGCTGTGCATCGCGGTAGCTCGCAAAATCAGCCAGCACCAGATATGGATCTTGGTGCATGAGGTTGCTCACAAGCTCGGTATAGCTGTTGCCGCCAAAACCAGCCGCGACAAAATCAAGCGCCTCTTTTATGTCGCGATTGTCATTGTAGCATTTTAGCGGATCATACCCCTGCGCCTTGCGCTGCAGCACCTCCTGCTTGGTCATGCCGCACAGGAAGAAATTATCCTCACCGCACGCCTCGCGTATTTCGACATTTGCCCCGTCGAGAGTTCCGATCGTGAGTGCGCCGTCGAGCATTAGCTTCATATTGCCCGTTCCCGATGCTTCCGTGCCCGCAAGGGATATCTGTTCGCTGATTTCAGCCGCCGGCATAAGTATCTCGGACAGCGTGACCCGGTAGTCCTCAAGGTAGACGATTCGAAGTCGATCGCGCACTGCCTCGTCGTGCTCGAGCAGCTCCTGCAACCCACAAATCAGCCTTATAATCTGTTTCGCAATGTAGTAACCCGGCGCGGCCTTTGCGCCAAAGAAATATGTGCGAGGCACAAAATCAATATTGGGATTGTTTTTAAGCCGCAGATATTGGTGTATTATGTGCAGCGCGTTGAGGTGCTGCCGCTTGTATTCGTGCAGCCGCTTTGCTTGGACATCGAATATCGAGTCGGGATTTATCGGATAATCAAGGTTCTTTCCCGCATAATCAATGAGCCGCAATTTGTTCTCTCGTTTGATTTCGGCAAGCCTCACTTGAACATCGCGCTCACTTGAAAATCTTGCAAATTTTGCAAGCTCACTCGCATCTTTTTTGAATCCCGCTCCTATCTTGTCGCAGAGCAGCGAGGTTAGTCCCTCGTCGCTCTGAAGCAGCCAGCGCCGATAGGCGATACCGTTCGTGACGTTGGTGAATTTTTCCGGGGAGAACAGCCAGTAGTCGTGAAAGACCTCTTCCTTGATTATGTCGCTGTGCAGTTGCGAGACGCCGTTGACGCTGTGGCACATATACACCGAGAGATTGGCCATTCTGACGAATCCGTCTCCGATAACGCTCATGTACGATATCTTGCCGATGTCTCCGGGAAAGCGCTCATTCAGCTCGCGCCGCAACGAACGGTCTATTTCTTCAATGATTTGGAAAATTCGCGGCAACGCCGAGCGGAACATCTCGACGTTCCAGCGCTCGAGCGCCTCGCTCAAAACGGTGTGGTTCGTGTACGCAAATGTGCGGTGGGTGAGACTGAAGGCGGCATCCCAATCATAGCCGCACTCGTCGAGCAAAATGCGCATCAGCTCAGGTATGGCGAGCGAGGGGTGAGTGTCGTTGAGCTGAACCGCAATTTTATCCGGAAGGTTTTCCAGCGTTCCATACTGCGCGAGATGCTTTGAAACAATGTCGTTCACCGACGCGCAGCACATAAAATACTGCTGCCGCAGCCGAAGAATCTTTCCTTCCATGTGGTTGTCGTTGGGATAGAGAACCTTGCTTATCAGCTCGGCGTTTCCGCCTGCACGCAGCGCCGTTGTGTAATCTCCGCGATTGAAACTGTCCATGTCAATGCCGACGGCTTCGGCCTTCCACAGCCGCAGACGGCTCACCGCGCAGGTGTCGTGGCCCGAGATATACATGTCCCACGGAACCGCGCGCACAGCGTTGTATCCAACGTGCTCAACGTGGTGGTACTTGCTCTCCCACGACTCCTTGATTGCACCGTCAAAGCGAACCTCGACCGCTTCGTTTCGCTTCTCGTCCAGCCAGACGTCTCCGCCCGCAAGCAGCCAGTTATCGAGCGTCTCCTGCTGCCAGCCGTCCGTTATCTTTTGCTTAAAAATACCGTATTCGTACATTATCGAATATCCCGTCGCGCCGTATCCACCCGTCGCGAGCGCATCCATATAGCATGCGGCGAGCCGCCCGAGACCGCCGTTGCCGAGACCCGCGTCGGGTTCAAGTTCATATATCTTGTCAAGCGACACGTCAAAATCGGCGAGCGCCTCCTCAACCTGTTTGTTGATTCCGAGATTATATAGATTGTTTTTCAGCGAGCGCCCCACGAGAAATTCCATCGAGATATAGCAAACCTGCTTCGCGCCCTCGCCGTAGGCCTTGGCATCGTGGTGACGCAATTTGTTTTCGAGAATATCGCGCACAATGAACGCCGTCGCACGATATATCTGCTCGTCGGACGCGGTTTTGGGTGTCAGGGTGTATAACCGGTCGAGCGCAGACTGAAGATCATTCTTGAACGACTCTTTTGTGACGTTGATTGTTTTCAATATATAAAACCTCTTTCGATGATTGACAACTTTAGCGACACGATCACTCCACAATATTACGCCATGAACGCCAATTTCTCAAGCGCTCAATTTTTATTTTGTCAATTCCTGTGTTTTGTATTATACTATATAGGACAAATTCGGTAAAGCATAACTTGACTGCATGAATTGTTACAATACTCAAACGAGGTTTTAATATGACAGACAACAAGGTACAACTGAATATTGCGGGGATATCGATAACTGTCAACACCCCTGAAGACAAGGAGTACACGGCCGGTCTCGCCGAAGAACTCGACAGCGACATACGCGCAATCCTTAAGGCCAACGAGGGCGCCTCCGTGACGAGCGCGGCGTTGCTGTGCGCTATCGATTATCTCAACAATGAGCGCAAATCCGCAAAATCCTCAAGCAATATGCGCACGCAGATAAAGGAATACCTCGCGGACGCCGCGAGCGCCAAACTCGAGTGCGATGAGGAGCATAAGCGGAACCTTGAGCTCTCTGCCGAAATACAGACACTGCGCGCCCAGCTCACCAGGCTTGCGATAGACGCCGACAACACCGTCACGGACAAGATGAAGGCACAGCTGTCCGCGGCGACCAATGAGCTGTCGACGCTCCGCTCCAAAACCAATGAGCTTATCATTCAAAACAAATCTCTCTCTGACAAATCTGCAGCGATGTCCGATTTGATCTCTGGGTTTGAGCACAACTCTGAGCGATTCAAATCGGAGAGCGAGCTGCTGAAAACTTCACTCGCCATGCGCGACGACACCATTGCGAGACAGGCACGCACCATCGACGAGCTTTCGCTCGACACTCGCCGCTCAAAAGACGAGATAGCGCGCCTTACAACCGAGCTCGACACGCTCGAGAGCATAATGCTCGAGGACGAAAAGCGCAATCGCGAAGCATCAGCGCACCTCGCATCCAACGAGAGGGCACAAAATGTCGTCTCCCCGCCCGTCGAAACGATCTTGAGTCACTCCGATGATGTCTCTTATGAAGAGATATCTTCCGCTGATTCTGCCGCTGACCTCTCAAGCGAGCCTGACGGCGATTCCGTGAAGTCGGAAGATATCTCATCAGCAGTCGAAACGCAGGACGACGACATCGCCGCCGATACTGTCGCTGACCCAATGGCGCCGCTCGGGTGCGATGAAATAGTTTTTGACGGCTTTGAGGACGCTCTAGACTGCGCTCCGTCCGATGATAATCAACCCGCAGAATCCTGCGAAAGGCACTCGCTGTCCGACCCGCTGCCGGACAACGCTTCCGAGCCGGAGCCGTTCATTTCGGAGCCAGTGCCACATGCATTTTCAACAGAACACACGGGCAACAGGCCTAGGCCCTTTGATTTTGACGCGTGCGACGAGGAGGACCCGCAACACGATGGCGAATTCGGATTTGACCCTTCGGATGTCAATGACGGATATGATATTCCCATCGAAGAGGGTGATTTATTGCCTCCGCTTTCGAGCGACGGCGGCGATCCCCCGCTTGCTGTCGATTCCAACTGTGAAACGCTCAGCGAAGAGGGCGTATTCGAACCCGAACTGTCGGACGAAGCGAACGACGCGTTTCCGTCAGCTTCCCTTGCAGAGAGCTTTGCCGGCTTTGATGCCGACTCTCTGTCCGGCAGTGAGCCCGAGCCGGACTTTGAAAGTGCAATCGAGCCTTTTGATGACAGCACCGAGGAAGAGTTTGAGGGCTTTGACATCGATGAGAATGCCCTCTCTAATAACAGCGATGCCGAAGAGCGAACAGTCACTCTCGACTGCCGATTTGACTCTGATGATGATTCTCCCGCAAACCCTGACCTCAGCTGGACGCTGAAGATATAACATGGCGGATACCTTAAAAGTAAAACTCATGCGAGACGGTGCACGACTTCCATTCAGGGCGAGCAGCGGGGCGGCGGCATGTGATCTCTTCGCCTACGTCGATGGCGACATGACGATAGCTCCCGGAGAATTTGTACGCATTCCGACAGGAATTGCCATAGAACTCCCGCGCACCGATCTTGTCGCGCTCGTGTTTTCCCGCAGCGGACAGGGTCTTCGGCACGGCGTGAGCCTTGTGAATTCGGTCGGGGTCATAGACTCCGATTTTCGCGGGGAGATTGAGGTCGGTATAATCAACCACGGCGCCTTGCCGTACACGGTATCGCATGGGGATCGAATAGCACAACTGATGATTACGAATGCGCTGCCGCTGTTTTTTGAAGAGTGCGCCGAGCTTTCCGAAACCGAGCGCGGCGAGGGCGGCCTCGGCTCAACAGGCAGATAGAAAGGAACTTTCGAGATGAACCCGCAGCCAATCATTCTCGCTTCAGAGAGCCCGCGCCGACGCGAGCTTTTTTCCTTGATTACCGACAATTTTCTGTGTGTCCGCTCTCCCGCCGATGAAAGCGGAACTGCGGGAGAACCCGCAAGCGAACTCTCGCTGTTGCTCGCTCGCCGCAAGTGTCTCGCCGCCGCCGCACTCTATCCGAACCGCGTTGTCGTGGGCTGTGACACCGTCGTTGAGGCGAGGGGCGAAACTCTCGGCAAACCGCGCGATCGCGTCGATGCAATTCGCATGCTCTCGCTGCTTTCGGGAACTGTCCATTCGGTTTACACGGGAGTGTGTATCGCGCGTGGTGCAGAACTCGCAAGCTTCGTCTGCCGTTCCTACGTGCGGTTCATCGATATCCCCGGAGACGAGCTCGAGGCGTATGCAGACACCGACGAGCCATACGACAAAGCAGGCGCTTATGGCATACAGGGGCGCGCTGCCCGCTTCGTCGATTCGATCACCGGAGACTATTTCAACATTATGGGATTGCCGATTTCTATGCTGTGGCGGGAACTGCGTGCGCTGAATGCGCTGTGAGTTTTAAATATTTTAGATTTATTTACAAAAAATTTGCTTTTATTATTGCAAAATCTTTGTTATATTGTAAGGTGAGGTATAGTAAATGGGCATAATCACAATGATGACCTCCGGAAAGGACGGGGTTGGCAAGTCGACTGCAGCAGTGCTTATTGCGGATGCCCTTGACAGGCTGAGCAAGCGCACGCTTGTTATCGAGCTTGACACAGGACGCCGCAGTCTCGACGTTATTGCCGGAGCGTTTGGAAAGACCGTATACGACATCTTCGACGTGCTTGCCGGCCGCTGCGAGCCGGAAGGTGCTATCGTTCATGCCCCGTCGCCGCGCAAAGAGGTCTATGTTCTCTCTGCTCCCTACAAAAACGAACCTGTTAAGGGAGAGCAATTCGTCAAGCTGTGCACTGTGCTCGGAGAAAAATATGATCACATCATAATCGATACCGCCAACAATACCGGAGCTATCGTCGCTGCGAGTGCAGTCGCCATGAACGCAATTATAGTGGCAACCGCCGATCCTCTCTCCGTTCGCGACGGCAGAATAATGGCCGACCGATTACAGGATCTCTCGGTTCCCTCCCTGCGGTTACTCATAAACCGCGTGGTTACATCCCGCATAAAAGCGGGCGTCGTGCCTCATCTCGATTATTGCATCGACAATATCGGCGCGCGGCTCATCGGCGTAATTCCGGAAGATGACGATATAGCGCTCGCCACCGCGTCCGGCAAGCCGCTTCCTCAAAAAAGCCCCTGCGTGGTGGTTTTTGACAATATCGCCCAGCGCATGAGGGGTCACGAAGTTCCCCTCGCAATGGACTAACACTCAAGGAGAGTTCTAATGAATATCGCACTTATCGCACACGATTCCAAAAAAGAGCTGATGGTTCAGTTCTGCATAGCATATTGCGGCGTGCTGTCCCGCCACAATCTCTGTGCTACAGGGACCACCGGAAAGCTCGTCAGCGAGGCCACCGGCCTCAAAATTCAAAAATTCATGTCCGGCGCGCAGGGCGGAGATCAACAGATAAGCGCTCGCATCTCATGCAACGAGATCGATTTGCTGCTGTTTTTCCGCGATCCCATCTCAGCCAAAGCGCACGAACCAAACGAGATGAAACTGCTCCAACAGTGCGATATGCAGAATGTCCCCGTCGCCACCAACATCGCCACCGCCGAAGTCCTCATACACGGACTTGAGCGCGGCGATCTCGATTGGCGCAATATTGTCAATCCCAAGCACTGAGCTGAACCCGGATTTATCCAGTGGCAAGTCGAATTTTCCAAAAAGGCAACCGCAAATTTCCAAAACATGCAGACCCCAAGGTGTTCTTATCGGACGCTTTCGGGGTCTTTTTTTGTCCTAATTTAAGCATAAAAATCTTACAAAGCAGCCCTTTGTAACCCTCCGGTTAATTCCCCCCTCTCCTCCCCGTCAATCGGGCTTATTATGTCACATAAACGCTGTTGTTACGCGGCTTTTGTACAGAGCCTTGGCGGTTTTTGTGGAGTCCTATCAGAATAGCGCTCGGCAGATTTGGAGGAAAAGAGGGATTGGCGGAGGCTCTCTGGAGAGCGCAGGGTGCCGCCTTGAAAGACCCCTTGAAAACCAAAAAGAAAATGGAAAATGAATATGTTCTTTTGGGGAAATCGGATTGTCTTTCAATAAATTTTATTTAGTGGCAAGCACAAATTTTTCAAAAAGACAGACGCAATTTTCCAAAACATGCAGACCCTAATATGTTCTTACCAGACGCTTTCATGGTCTTTTTCTGCGTTGTTTTTTAAGCAGAATACCCTGAATCGGATTCCTCCTTAAATCGCGAGAAAATCACATGTTCTGACCTCACTTCTCCACCTGACAAATTGCGCTCTCTTTTTTTCTTTGCTCTTTGCGACGTTGACAGCGGAGCACAAACATAATAAGATTAGACTAGTACTCTTAATAAAAAACACGAGGTGGATATTGTTCATCCTTTGCAACAATTCAGAACGAGGTTCGCTCCCTGACGCACTCGTCAAACGTTACCGCTCGGCCGACGGGCCCGCGCTAAAAGTGGCGCTTTTTCTTGTATGCGAGGGTGAGTCCAGCTCGGAAAATATATCAGATTCACTCGCGCTGCCGCTTGAGACGGTTGAACGTGCGCTGATTTTTTGGACGAGCGCTGGTCTCGTGTACGAGCAATGTGACACCGCCTTGCAGAAAGTTACTCACGAACCGAAAAAGCGCGCGCGACGCACGCTTACCTCTGAGAGAGCAGGCGAACTCGCATTGCGAGATCCGAATGTCTCGGTGCTTATGCAGGAGACCCAGAGTATAATCGGACGGACACTCGACAACCTTGAGAGCCGTATTTTGCTTGAGATTTACGAGTGCGACGAGCTTCCTGTTGACGTGATTTTGATGATAACCGCCTATTGTATGCCCCGCATTAAAAATAAGCGTTCGCTTTTAGCGGCGGTTGCCCGCACCGCTTCGGACTGGTCAGACGAGGGTGTGTGCAACGCGACGAGTGCCGAACAGCGCATCAAATTACTTGAGATGCGCGAACGGCGGGAGATCGAGGTTGCCAAAGCGCTCGGATATGAGCTCGGCTCGTTTAACAAAAGCCAGCGAGCTGCGATAGCACGTTGGTATGAGGAACTTGGATTTGACGCGTCCTTTGCCCGCGAAGCGCACGAACGCACGGGCAACGACTCGATAGCCTACATAAACACAATTCTCAAAAGCTGGCACAAAAAAGGTTACCGAACAATAAAAGACACCTATTCTGAGGTCTCCAACGCGCCGACAAAGAGTTCGCGAGCGAACACTGGCGGTGATTCACTGCTGAAAACAGCAGTACTTGGCAGAAACAACGGGGGCGAACACTGATGGCATATAGCGAACAAGCGCGAATGCAGGCGTCCGACATACTGCAGGAACGTCGACGAAAATTTGCCGAGCGCACTGAACGCCGACGTGCCGAGCTGTTCGCGAGCATCCCGGGACTTCGCGAACGGGAAACTCAGATAAACGAATTCGGCATCGCGTCTCTTCGGCTGTCCCTCTCTGGGTCGTCGACGGATAACGACAATCTGAATCTCAAAATCAGTGACCTGCGGGAATCGCAGCGCGAGCTGCTGCGCGAGTGCGGGGTGGACGAAAACGCCCTTGATCCGTCATTTTTCTGTGTTAAATGCTGCGACAGCGGAGTTGATTCAGACGGCAACCTGTGTGAATGCGTAAAAGCACTGCTTTGCCGCGCGTCTCTCGATGAGATAAACCGTGTGTCCCCGCTTGAGCTCTCGAGCTTTGAGACATTTTCTCTCGATTATTATGCAGAGGCCTTCGATCCGGAATACGGCGTCAGTCCCCGCGACAATGCAAAGCGCAATCTCAACGCGTGCGTTGCGTTCGCAAGAGCTTTTCCAAGGGTCTCGAAAAATCTTCTTATGCTCGGAGATGCGGGGCTCGGCAAAACTCATCTTGCTCTCAGCATCGCAAATGAAGTGCTTCACCACGGATTCGACGTCGTATATTGCAGTTCGGCCAGCGTACTCAAGCAGATCGAAGCGGAGCATTTCGAGCGCGGCCGCGCAAACTCGACGCTTGACAGTCTCAAGCGGTGTGAACTGCTCGTTCTCGACGACCTCGGCGCAGAGTTCAATGGGCCGTTTGTAGTGTCCGCGCTATACGATCTCATCAACACGAGGCTCATCGAAAAGCGCCCAACCGTCTACACCACAAATCTGCTCGACTCCTCCTCTCTCACCCGCCGTTACGGTGAAAAGATCTGTTCCAGGCTTGTCGGATGCTGCACGGTATTGCCTTTCTTCGGAGACGATATTCGCATTATAAAAAACAATCGCGAATGACTTTTTGCACAGTTGCACACCCGCCCTTTGCAGCCTCGGCTGCTCCTCTCGCTATGACAGCGCGGCTCAGATTTTTATCTTCACCTGCGCCATCGTATCACGCTGTGTCCTCTGCTTAAAAGCCACGCACAGCAAACACCTCCTAGCTGACATCTGGGAAATCAAAAAACACGGCCGTTATTTGAGGCCGCGATTGCGTTTTCCGACTCTTTTCGTGCAGGGCTTTGTGTTGTTTTCCAAAAGACTTGCACTTTTTTGAAATGCTACCGGTCAATGTACTAAATACAGCGGACAATCAAAGCGCACCGGAGACACTTTCTTTATGGGTTTTCCGGTTCTCCGGGCTTGCGAACCTGCACGTTTGCAGGCTTGCGAACCTGCACGTTTGCAGGCTTGCGAACCTGCACGTTTGCAGGCTTGCGAACCTGCACGTTTACTGGCTTGCGAACCTGCACGTTTACTGGCTTGCGAACCTGCACGTTTACTGGCTTGCGGACCTGCACGTTTGCGGACTTGCGAACCTGCACGTTTGCGGACTTTATGGACTTCGAGTGTGCCTCTCGCAGTTAAAAGATAATTTTACTCGCAAACGATATCGTTCTGTAAATATTGATTGGCGCGACCGTTCGACGCGATGTCCGCATATGTGTTTTATTCAATTTGAAAAAAGATTCAGGGGCAGTCCTCTTCGGCTCGCTTTTCAGGAAAAGTTTCCCGATTTGCGTGTCGATGCGGATTCTGCCCCTGTTTTTTATTGTTTGCAATCAATCGAATGTGGTTTTATTTTTCCTCTGCCTTGCGGCTTTGAACCGCATCGGCCGCGCGCAGATAGGCGAGACGTGAAGCGGCGAGGCTTATTCCACCCTGGCAGTATACCGTGTACGGAGCCCGCAGCGGTGCATCGCACGACAGTTCAATGGACGATCCGCCTGTAAACGCGCCGGCGGCCATGATAACTTTGTCATCATAACCCGGCATTTCCCACGCCTCCGGCCGAGCAAAGCTATCGACGGGAGACGTGCGCTGTATCGCGCCACATGCGGCCTCAAGCGCACTCGCGCTTCCGAGAGTGATTGCCGTGACGATGTCCCCACGCATTTCACGCGGCGAGGGTGAGACGGCATATCCCAGCTCCGCAAAAAGCTCGGAAGCATAGTGGGAACTTTTGAGCGCCTCGGCTGTTATGCCGGGCGCAAGGTATAGCCCGAGATACAGTTCACGCAATCCCGCGGGATTGCAGCCTATCTCCCTGCCCGTTCCCGGGGCTGTCAGCCTGTATGAGCAGAGTTCGACAAGCTCCGCCTTACCCGCGATATATCCGCCCGTTTGCGCGACGGCGCCGCCGGCATTTTTGATGAGCGAGCCGACGATCAGTTCGGCGCCGCATTCGGTCGGCTCCCGCATCTCGACGAATTCGCCATAGCAATTGTCGACAAGAACAATCGCCTTAGGATTTGATTTTTTCACCGCGAGCGTTATCTGCTCTATGTCCGCACAGGACAGCGCACGTCTCGCGGAGTATCCCCGCGAGCGCTGTACGAGCACAACACGCGCATTTTTTGCTTTTTCCGATATTGCATGCAGATCGGGCCCGCCGTTCAATAACTCTGCCTGTGTGTATTTCACTCCGAACTCGGCGAGCGAACCACTGTTTTCCCCGCCTATTCCGATGACGCCGAGCATAGTGTCATATGGTGCTCCCATCGCACAGAGCAGCGTATCGTTCGGGCGCAGCAACCCAAACAGCGCGACAGTGAGCGCGTGCGTTCCGCTCATGAACTGCGCGCGGCAAAGCGCATCCTGCGCGCCTGACAGCGAGGCGAAAACCTCATCGAGTTTATCGCGCCCAGCGTCGCCATATCCATATCCCGTAGAACCCGCAAAATGCTGTGCGCCAACGCGATTGTCGCAGAACGCCTTGAGGGTTTTGAGCTGGTTGTATTCCTTAACTCGGTCAATGTCGGCAAACGTCTCGGCGCAGCGCGACATAATTTTCCGATCGAGCGCTACAAGCTCATGTGACAGACCAAAAATCTCATCAAACATCGGAGAGATGTCCCAGCATCAGTTTGGCCAGTTCAAAGGCGTTTCTCGTGTCCGAGAGCGAGACGCTGCTTGCCGATGTGTGAATGTTTCTTCCCGCAATTGAAATACCCACGACGCGCGCGCCCGCCGCAGCACAGTGAATTGCGCCGGCGTCAGTTCCTCCTGAAACTCGGGTCTTGGTCTGCCTTGGGATGTTGTTGTCGTCGGCAAGTCTGCATGCCGCTTCATAGAGTTTTTCGTCGTAAATCGTCGCGCGGTCCATAAAGCTGATTATCGGCCCCGCGCCCTGCAGCGCAATTCGCGCAGCACCTTCAAAGCCCGCGTTGTCGGCACCGCCGCCCACGTCGAGTACGATAGCCGTTCCCGGGCGCACCGAAAACGCGGCGGTCTTTGCGCCTCTTAGCCCCAATTCCTCCTGAACTGTGAACGCAAATGTCACATCGCACGGCAGATTCTCCCGCAGCAGCTCGAGCATAATGGCGCAGCCGAGTCGGTCGTCTATCGCCTTGCCTATTATGTTGTCGTCGCCGAAGCGGGCGAGCTTCGTGTCAAACAGAACGGCGTCTCCCCGCCGCACATACTTCTCCGCCTGCTCTTTCGACGACGCTCCGATATCGAGATACATGTCATCGAGTTTTGGAATCTCATCTAGATTGTCGTGCCGCAAATGTAGCGGGGCGCCGCCGAGTATTCCAGCAAGACCAGAGCGCGGCAAGATGAGAGAGCGTCCCGACAGCGTGTGTCCGTAAGTTCCGCCAACCGACACGAGCGAGAGCAGCCCGTCATCATCGATGTCGCTCACCATGAATCCAACCTCGTCGGTGTGCGCCGCCACCATCACCGGCCGTGAAGGTGTCTTTGCGCCCCGCTTGCGCACAATCAAATTTCCCAGCGCGTCGCGCTCGATTTCGCGAGTATACTCCCTGGCAATTCTTTCAATCTCATCGGTCACCGCGCGCTCGCGTCCCGATATTCCGGGCAGATCACACAGTTTTTTTATAAGCTCATACATCGGTGTTTACCTCCCTTGCAAAGCGCGCGAGCAGCTTCGCTGTATTTTCTATATCAGCAAGATCGGCCGTCTCACTCGGGTGGTGCATAAATCGCACCGGTATTGAGAGCAGCGCGGTTCTCATTCCGCTCGCGACAACGGTGAGATCGTCCGCGTCTGTTCCCGTGGCGCGAGCGGGAAGCACCAATTCCTGATAGGGTATTCCCCCACTCTTTGCAGCGGATATGAGCGCGTCGGTCAAGCGCTCGTCGAGCACCGATGAACTGTCAATTTCAGGGCCTTTGCCCATAATCACGCCGTCCTTTGCCTTTACGTCTGGAGATATCGCAAATCCGACGTCGACCGCAACCGCCATATCCGCGCGCGAGTCAAACGCCCCCGTCTTTGCTCCCTGCCCTCCGGTCTCCTCGCGAGATGAAAACAAAAGCTTCACGCCGTTGTCGGTCGCCTGCTCCTTCACCTCAAACGCCGCGAGCACGAGCGCCGCGCAGCCAGCGCGGTCGTCAAGTCCCGGTGCAGAAACGCGGCCGTCCAACAATTTCAGCGCCTCTGCCTTGATATAACACGCCATGCCGGGCTTTATTACCGACTTTGCGTCGGAAAGCCCAGTATCGACAAACAGCTCGTCTATCTCGGGCAACTTGTATTCCGACGCGGGCGCGCTGTTGTGCGGCTTCGCGGGATACGGAAACGGCGCCCCGACAGCCCCTGTGATCATTCCGTCCTTTGCTGCTATCTCAATTTGCGTACCCATAATACAGTTTCGGTCGATTCCCCCGGATTTCACCACGCGCACAAACCCGTCATCCCCAACCTCGCCCACCATCAGCCCAATGCGGTCTAAGTGCGCCTCAAAAAGCAGCGAAATACCTCCTTTACGTGGCTCACATACTGTGACGAGCAGGTTTCCGAGCGCGTCCGTCTCACATTTAAAATCTGAAAGCAGTTCTTTAAGCTTGTCCCTCACAGGCGCTTCCCTGCCCGGAATTCCGCCGCACTCACACAGTGTTTTTATCAGCTCGAACGTCATTTTAATTCACCTACCAGTTTTTTAAAGTGTTCGCCCCTCGCTTCAAAGTTCGGATAAGCGTCGAAGCTTGCAGATGCCGGCGACATAAGCACAATATCGCCTTCGCGCGCGATCATGTTTGCGCGTTGCACCGCTTGTGCCATATCGGCGACATCCTCAATGGGGCAGCTTGCTCCAGCCGCCTCGGATTCGGCGCGTATGCTCGCCGCTGTCGGCCCGCAGAGCAGCAGATGCTTCACCCGCAACGCTATCTCGGGCGCGAGCGGCGCATAGGAGATGTGCTTGTCATAGCCTCCTGCAATGAGTATAACCTTTTTTTCAAAGGAGCGCAGCCCCGCTATCGTTCTCGTCGGCGACGTTCCAATCGAATCGTTGTACCACCAAACGCCATCTTTCACGCGTGTAAGTTCGATGCGGTGCTCGACCCCCGTAAATTCACTCGCAACGTCGCGAATCGTATCATCTCCAGCGAGCGAAAACACAGCTGCCGCCGCAGTCGCAACATTCTCCTTGTTGTGCTCGCCCGGAAGCTTGATATCCGCAAGATTCATTATGACAGTGCGCTCCCCGTGCACCGACTTGACGAGGCTGCCCTCGTTGTCGATATAAACTCCGTTGTCAACAGGTCCGAGGTGCGAAAACCACCGCAGCTCGCCTTTCACATCCGCTGCCATCTCGCGTGTGATGTCGTTGTCGGCATTGAGCACGGCGACGCCGCTCTCGCTCTGCCAGCGCAGCACGTTGCGTTTTGCGTCAACATACTCTTTCATATCCTTGTGATGATCAAGGTGGTTGGGTGCAAGATTTGTAACCACGGCAAAATCCGGACTGCTGCGCATTGAAATCAGCTGAAAACTCGACAGCTCGACAACAGAGATGTCGCTTGGTTCAACCTCGAGAATTCTCGGAAGCAGCGGGGTGCCTATGTTCCCTCCGAGATGCACTCTGTATCCCTGACGCTCGAGAATTTTTGCGATGAGCGTGGTTGTCGTCGTCTTGCCGTCGCTGCCCGTAACCCCG
This sequence comes from Oscillospiraceae bacterium, assembly GCA_036645935.1. Classification (GTDB taxonomy): domain Bacteria; phylum Bacillota; class Clostridia; order Oscillospirales; family Ruminococcaceae; genus JAUNBN01. The sequence goes on from JAVXNE010000006.1 coordinate 88,284, forward strand.
ATTGTTCGCGCGGGGCAGAGCTTGAAAAAAGTCTCTATCTCGGATGTTACGGTCTTCCCCTGCGCCACAGCCGCTTGAATCTCTGGTTTTGTGTAATCTATTCCGGGAGAGCGAAAGATTATGTCGGCGTCGCACAAACTCGAGAGGTATCCTTCGCCGAGTATCGTGGCGACGCCGAGCCGCTTTATCTCGAGAGCAAACTCACCGAGTCCGCGCTCATCCTGCTTGTCGCAAAGAGTTACCTGCGCGCCGTATTGCGCAAACATAACTATCAGCTCTCGATGGCTGATTCCCGCCCCCAAAAAATATACTTTCTTCCCTTTGATACTTTTAAAATACTCGAGTGCCGTCTGCTTCATCTCGCACCGCCTTGAATTTGTTATCGGTCTCTTATTATATAGTTGCCCGCCGCTCACCGCAACCGGAATATTGCCGCTGAACCTATCAGTTAATCGTCCAGCGCGCGAGCCGCGCTATCGCCGCCTCGGCGCTCTCGTAATCTTGCGCCTGGCCTTGCAGCACATTTGCCGCTGCAATAAGGCGCGTGCGCTCCCGCTCAAACACTTTTATCTCGCGATCAGAAGCGTTAATCTGGGAAATCTGCGCATTGGCCTGCACCGCGAGTCCCGCCGCATTTGAGCGCAGCTCGGCCGTGTCAACCGAAATCCGCTCGCCTCTGGACGAAGAAAACAAATGCGGTGTGATCCGTTTTTTCTGTCCTGTCCGCACCGTCCCGATTATCGCTTTAAGCTCCGATAGCCGAGTCCTCACCTTTTCCAACCCCTTGACCGACTCGATAGCCGATTTGAGCACAAGACGCGCTGTCACAAACTCTCCGCGCATTTCGTCGCGCTGTGATATGTATTCGCCGTTTACAGGTAGGCCGCTTCCAAGATAGCGCTCGCTCGCGTTCATCGCCGCCGTGACGGCCAGCGCTCTGTCGGGTGAAGTTCGAATGGCGTCCCACAGCCGCTCTGCCGCAAGTGACACCTGCCCGCGTTCGCAGGAAGACTCTATGCGCAGATCCTCCCCGATAATCGTATACATCTCGTGGTAATCCCGAGGCTTATCAGCAGCGTACTGCGATACATACCTCCTGCCCTGCTCGGACACGAGTCTGTCCCCCATCGCGCTCACCGGATCGTTGCAGCACGAGATCGAGTATATGCGGCTCACCCGGCGCTCAAAATCAGGAAAATCGCGCTTGAACGCCGCGAGCGCCTCTGCCGAGAAGCCTTGCCCGTTAAAACTGAAACAGATTTTCACCTCATCTCGGAAGATCGCGACGAGCTGCGCCTTATTTCCGCCCTTTGAGTGACCCGCGACGATCACTTCTCCCGCTTTCCAGTTGTGTTTTGCACTCACCCTTGCAAAATAATCAAGCGCCTGAGCTTGCTGTATCGAGAGGAAATCCTCCTCGATAAACGCGCTCACCGCCTCGCCGCGCGAGTCATACAAATAAAAAGCATTGGTCTGCCGCTGTCCTGCGAGCGCGATGCCGTTGTCGTTCCATTCTCCCTTTGCCGTGCCTTTGTATGTGACGTAAACGTCGCCCGAATGGGGATCTTCAAATGTGCATGCGTTGAGACCATCACGGTCGTACCCCATAAGCCAGCTCTGATCATTTATGACAAAATCGCGCGCACATCCGATCTGCGGAATTTTTTTCATGACACGCAAAAAGCCCTCAAGCACAAAGCTGTCCTGTCTCGCGTCCAGAGAATATGGCTTGCTGCAAATGGCGCGCGCTATCTCTGCAACCGTCGTCTTGCCGTCAACTGCATCAAATTTAAAATGATGCAGCGCGCACAGCAGCGCCGCAGCGCTCGCGCGCACATCACACAGGATATCATTTTCCATTCCCGCGCCTCCCCACACGTTTTGCGAGTCGCATGATCAGCGGGTTCAGTTTCATTTTGTCAAGCTTTATAAGCTGATCGAAAAACGAGTTTGCCGCCTCGCCCTGCCAACTCTCGCGCAGTGAAAAGGCCGCGCTGCGCGCGTCTTGCAGCGCGAGAGCAAATTGTTCGCATGCCATATTGATATTGATATCATCGCCCATGTTTATTGTCACTCCGTCTGCGCGCGCTCGCTTGCACGCGAATGCGCACCATGGTAGCGCTTTGCGCTCTCAAGCAAAAAAAGTCTGGTTTTTTCAAGTGAGGCACGTGCCTTGCGCATGCGCACAACATCGAAACTGAACCCAAAATCAAATATTGATACTTTCACCCGCTTCAGTTGTTCTATCGAGTCATCCATCTGCCGAAGATCGTCGGAAATCCGACGCGCCGCAAGCACAAGCGCATCGGGATTAACCTCTATAATAGCCACAGTGTCACACTCCTTATCTCGAGCGAATGTCCGCTCCATCCTATTATTCTATGCGCTTAAAGTATAGCGGGTGATCACTTAAAACACAACTTTTAACCTCGGTGCAACGCTTGAAGCTAACCGTTGTCTCAAAGCAGCACACACGCGGCCTTGAAACACCGTGCAGCCCGTCTCTTCCGATAGTTTTGAGCAATATACCGATGAACTCGATTTGTCTGCCGCACAGCAGACAAATTCGCACCCGCACCTTTCAGTTCGCCTCTCTTATCTGCCACCCTCTAATTCCTAAGCTCCGACCGTCCATTTGTGGGTGCACGGCAGCAAAATGCCCCGCGAGGCATAAACATCCCACGCGAGGCTTTTGTGAGCTTCGCAGAAAAAAGCTTTCAACAATGGTTTGGGAGCATCTGCATTACAAGTACAGATTGCAGCGCGATGCCATTTCCACCTAATTTTTAAGTTCTTCACACTAAGAGCTTTTTGGCGCCTTATGACAAAGCCTTACAATTTTTCAAAACACTGCCACTGTCGTTTGTAATACGGACAGAAATCGCCGCGCACAGGACGCAGAAACTTTATGGCAGAGTGCAGCGGTTTTTAATTGCGCGCGGCTCTCACCTCAAATCGAATGCCGTTTGCAGGCGGTGCTGTGTAAGTAATCAACCGCTGTCACACGAGAGGCGCGAGCACCCAGCCGCTGCACCTGCCCACAATTATCTCTGCGTTTCCGAATGGATGTCCCCTCGCTCTTCGAGCTTGCAAAGAATCTCGGCATAGCTGTCGGGATCTATCTTATATTTTTTCTTGTAGATGATGTATCCCGCCAAAATACAGATAAGCGGCAGAATCAGCATTGAGAATTTCATGATGAGCAAACCCTCGGCGGTCACATCGGCAGGAGTTTTCGCAGAGTTTATGCCCGATATAATCGCTGTGGCAAGCACAACCCCGCTCGCAAGCGCGCCGCCTATCTTGTTGATGAACGGCTGAACCGAAAATGTCACGCTCTCGTTGCGCCGTCCGAGCTTGAGCTGACCGTATTCAATCGTGTCTGCGAGGAACATGAGCATGAGCAGCTGTATGAACGCCTGACCCAAAAACATGAGCATACCGGAGATTCCAATCAGCAGCATGTTCATCGGAGCGAGGAAAAAGCACACGTATCCCACAACGACAACGGCAGTCGCGCCCGAATAGAGCTGCTTGCGGGAGAATTTTTTGCTGAACAGCGGAAAGACCGCAAGCGCGGTGAGCTGGGACACGCCGAGCACCGCCGCGAACACCGAATACATGTTTTCGTCACCGTAGGCGTATTTGAAAAAATATGTTCCGAAGCTCGTGGTCGTGCAGTATCCGATCATAAAGAGTGCCATCGACACCGCGACCCACAGCAGCTGATCATTCCTGAAAATCACACCGAACATCTCTTTGACCGTCGTGTGTTCCTCTTCTTTGAAATAGCTCTTGTTCTCCTTAACGCCAAAAACCGTTATCATCTGAAATGCGAGCATCAGCCCCGTCACCGCGAGCGCAAAGATAAACCAGCCCCGCCTCAGATCACCAACCGCCTGTCCGAGCGCATGGGTAACCGGAAGAATCGCGACAACGATCGCAAAAAGTCCAATATTGGCACAAATTCTCGCGAACGCGCCCATGCGCTCGCGCTCCTTTTGGTCAGTTGAAAGCGCAGGAAGCATCGACCAATATGCGATATCATTAGTGCCGTAAAGGATGTCCCACAAGAGATAAGCCACGGCGAAAAATATTATGTAACGAGCCCCCGTAAGCCCAAAATCTGTAAACATCAAAATCATAAACAAACCGCCAAGCACTCCGCCTATAACCAGCCACGGCTTGAACTTGCCCCAGCGTGTTTTGGTGTTATCCACGAGCACTCCCATGAACGGGTCATTAAATGCGTCAAAAATTCTCATGACCGTCAGCACACCGGTCATCCACCACATTGTGGCATCGGGAAGATTGAGCACCTCGGTCAGGTACACAACGAGGAACATGCTCACCATTGTGTAAAACATATCGCGTCCGATAGTCCCCAGTCCGAATGCGTATCGGTTGCGAGTTGCGTTGTTCATGACAGTTGCCCTTCCTTTTGGTTGTTGTCTTTTCTCGCGACTACATAGATGTTTGAGCCACCGTCTCCGAGCATTCGTATGTTGCCGTTGTATCCCGTTCCGATATACTGGCAGTTGAGCTGTGTGCCGTGCATGAGCGCCTGTCCGCTGCCCTCGTGTCGCTCGACACAGTCGCGCAGCGCGTAATAGCGGTTGGCAAGGCGTAGCAGCAGCCCGTCGGGTCGCGGCGCAAATGGGAGCAGATGCTTCACGAGCGCCCCGAAGCGGCTGACAAACACACGCTGATGTTTGGTTTCGACGGTGTAGCGCACGTCGGGTTCAAGCCCTCTCATCGGCAGCTTGTCGCTGCCCTCGGCCGCCCTCGCCTGACTCTGAAAAAATCCGACGAGCGCGATCGAACCGTCATCCGCGATGCACTGCCACACCGTCTTGTTGTCTTTATTGCAGTCCGCTCGTGCAAATCGGCCGAATTGCAACGTCCTGCGATGCACTTTGTAAAATTCAATCTGTTCGCGCGTCTCGCGCATCTGGACAGGGGTGAGGTTGTTGAAATCCAGTTCATAGCCGAGACACCCGAAGCACGCGACATTGAATCGGGTTGCGATGGGCGTCTCGCGCAGCGTCTGGGCATTGGGGGTTTCCGAGACATGCGCCCCCATGCAAGAGAGCGGGTAGAGCAGCGAGAGTCCGCCCTGTATATTGATCCGTTCGAGCGCATCGGTGTCATCCGACGCCCAAATTTGAGGGGAAAAGCAGAGCATCCCCAGATCGAACCGGTTTCCCCCGCTCGAGCAGCTCTCGAACAAAATTTTAGGCCGCGGTCCGAAAATGCGGGAGAGCACATCGTACAGTCCCAAAATATATCGGTGACAGAACTCGCCGTTGCCCCGTATATGCGGTGAGCACGCGTCGCTCATACGGCGGTTCATGTCCCATTTCACATACTCGATATTCGCCGAATCAAGCACGCCGCCGACACTCCCCACAATGTAGTCCCGCACTGCCGGATTGCACAGATCGAGCACGAGCTGATTCCGTCCGAGGCATGGAATCTTCCCTTCGGTCGTGACGGCATATTCGGGATGCTCGCGAAAGAGACCGCTGTCTTCGTTCACCATCTCCGGCTCAAACCACAGCCCGAATTTCATTCCAAGAGCATTTATCTTCTCTGCGAATTTTCCAAGACCCCCGGGCAGCTTTTTGAGATTGACATTGTAATCTCCAAGGCCTGCGCGGTCGCTGTCTCGCTCGCCGAACCAGCCGTCATCGAGCACAAACAGTTCAACTCCGAGCTTCGCGGCGCGTCTGGCAAGCCGAAGGAGTTTACCCCGGGTGAATCTAAAAAAATACGCCTCCCAGTCGTTGACAACCACCGGTCTTTCTCTGTTTTTCCACTCCCCTCGCACGATGTGCCTGTTGACGAAGTCGTGCAGTCGTGAACTAAGTTTGCCAAACCCCGAGTCGCTGTAAGAGAGCACAGCTTCGGGAGTCTCAAAACACTCGCCCTGACGCAGTTCCCACTCAAATCCGATCGGATTTATCCCACTCGCCACACGGACGAGGTCGCAGGACGAAAGCTCCAGCGCCGTATAGTGGTTGCCGCTGTAAACGAGATTGAACGCGTAAACCTCTCCGTATTCCTCGTTTGCGCCGCGCCGCGCAAGCATAAGCCCCGGATTGTGCTTATTTGAACTTGCCCCCGTGACCGACGAGTTGATGTAGATTCCATATTGCAGCGGGCGGCTGTGACGGTTCGCTTCCTTGATCCAGCCGCCGTCGAGAGTCACGAGGTCGAATCCCTCGTCGGGCATATCCAAAGACATCGAAAGCATACGCTTCATCACGAGAGGGCGCGCGTCGAAGTTTTTAAGCACCGCCCGGCGGGTTATCACGTCGCAATCAAAATAAACTGTATAGAAAAGCTCAAGCGTCACATCGCAGCTCGTGTCGCTAAGCGTCACGATCAGCGTCTCGCACTCTAAATCCGCGCCATACGCCGTCGGCAAACTTGCCATTGCGGCGCTCCCTGCAGAAACATGGTGCTCGCGGTAGAGAAAATCGCTCGCAAATGTCCCGTCCGGCATCTTGATTTCGCACGGCGTTTCCCGAAAATCTCCGCGTCCCATGCCGGACCACTCAAGACAGATATTGTCGAGACAATAGGTTTTGTCGCTCTTGTCGTAGAGCACGCTGTCTCCGATCACGATCGTGCGTTTGAGCGCGAGCGTGTCTGCCGGTGTGTCAAGCGGTATATTCACACCGTAATACAGATGCTCCAAATGCCCAAACTCGGTCGTCCGAAACCAATAGCTCGTGTGCGCGCTTTGCAGCTTAAAGACGCCGTTTTCAAAGCTTATCACACCTTTGTACCCCCATTGAGGATAACGGCCTCGTAGGGCTGGAGCACGCCGTCGTAGGCCTCACGCCCCGCGCTGCTGACAACAACCTGTCCGGAATAGCGCATCCGTCTGGGATGCCGGGAGAAGTTCAGCAGCACCGTGGCGTGGCGTCCCTCGTGAGAGCGCTCGTAGACGACAAGTGGTCCTCGTGCTGAAATGAGCTTGAATTTTCCGTACTTTAACGTGTCGCTGACCGAGCGAATGCAGATCATGTCTTTGTAGTAATTGCGCACCGAGAATGGGTCCTTCTTCTGCTGCTTGAGATTTATTCTTTTATAGTTGCCGTTGAGCCGCAGCCATGGCGTCCCCGCCGTGAACCCCGCGTTGGTATCGTTGCTCCACTGGAACGGGGTGCGCGCATTATCACGCGTGTTGGACTTGATCATCTTCCAGCGCAGCCACGCGGGCATATGCGCTTTTTGCAATATGGCATCCGCCCCGCGCGACTCTGCGTCTTTTATGTCATCCATTGATTCAAAATCGGCGTTGGTCATTCCAATCTCCTCCCCCTGGAACATGAAAGGTGTGCCCCGCAGCGAGAACAACATCGTAGCAAGCAGTTTTGCGCTCTGCTCCCAATATCTTTTATCGTTTCCAAAACGCGAAACACTGCGCGGCTGGTCGTGGTTTTCAAAATAGTTGGCATTCCATTCGAGCGCGCCCTGCCATTTGGATATTGTCTTGATGAAACGCCGAGGAGAGAACGGTCTGTCAAAATATTTCATAAAGAAGCAGTCGACGTCCATGTGCTCAAAATAGAAAATCATATCGAGCTCGCCGCGCGCCTTGTCGCATAGCTCCTTGCCCTCTTTGGGGCTGACAAACACCGTCTCTCCAACGGTGAAACAGTCGTATCGCGAGAGCACGTCTTTTCGCATCTGCGCGATTATCTCGTGACAGCCGTCCTGAGAGAGGTAGTGCTCAAGTCCCGTTAAAACCAGACGCTTTTTGCCGTCCTCCAGCGAGCTTTTCCACAGCACATTTATGACGTCGCAACGAAAACCCGCGACGCCCCGATCGAGCCAGAACCGCATTATGTCCTCAACCTCGCGCACGACTTTCGGGTTGTTATAGTTGAGATCGGGCTGTTTCTTATCAAAAAGATGCAGGTAATATTCCCCTCGATGTTCGTCGAACTCCCACGCGCCGTCCCCGAAGAACCCTGTCCAGTTGTTGGGCGGCCCGCCGCCTTTGCCCTCGCTCCATATGTAATAGTCTTTATATTCATCGTCTTTGTCACGGCTCTTCTGAAACCACTCGTGCTCATCAGATGTATGATTGATTACAAGATCCATTATGATTTTTATATCGCGTTTCGCCGCCTGGGAGATCAGTTCGTCCATGTCCGCCATCGTTCCGTATTCGGGGTTGATATCACGATAGTCGCTGATATCATAGCCGTTGTCAACGTTGGGCGAGCGGTAGAGCGGCGAGAGCCACAGCACACCTATGCCGAGATCAGCCAGCTCGTCGAGGTGCATTATTATCCCCGGTATGTCACCCACCCCGTCGCCGTTCGTATCCTGAAAACTTCGTGGATATATCTGATAAACGACCCGTTCGCGCCACCATTCCTGCATTGAAAGCTACCTCGTTTCGTTGGTTTTAAAACTGCAAACATTGCTACTTTCTTTATCTGAGTTTACAACGTTTAGGATATTCGGTCAATGTAAATCTACATAATGCACAAACAGGCCGCCTGTTTTTGTATTTATCATTCCTCCTTTGCAATTGAGATTTTGAAGGCAAACAAAAAAGCGCCGTTTTTCAACAAAAGGCGCTACAAGATGCCAATAAATCGATGGCAAAAAATCAGTTATTTGTTTTTGCTGTTTCCCGATGACAACGGCTCTCTCACTAAAGTTGCCTTGCAAATAAACTTTTCAGTGCAGCTGTTTGGGTTTCAAGTTGAAATGAAATGACCGCCCGGAAAATGGCAAAAATCGATTTGCCTGCAAAAATGACAAACCAAAAAATAATATTTTTGTGAGCATTGCGCTCACACATTCAGAAGCTGCCGCAACGGCGGCGCTTTGTGCGAAAAGAACTCGTCAAATATAAATGCTTGATTGTTTTGTTAGCGCTTCGCCATCAACGCGCCCAAATGCGCCTCACAGAAGCTCTCCCGCAGCCTCTCTGATCGTGTCGCTGATTAGGCGGTGTCCCTCGATGCTCGGGTGAATGCCGTCGCCGCAGAGCAGCGCCCTGAAATCTCTTCGCGCGAGAAAGGCACTTCTGATATCGATCAGCCTAACTCCTTTTTCGAATGCAATCCTGCCGATATCATCACTGTACTGTTCGTGCCAGCGGTAGATGTACTGAATATCCCCGCCCAACCAATGCAAAATATTGTCTGCATTCAGGTTCCGTGAAAACCACGCAAAATAGCGTTCAGCGTCGATGGGCGGCAAATTGAGCAAGATCGGGTGACCCCCTGCCGCGAGCACATCGTCTATCAGCGCAGAATACTCCTCGTGAAAACGCTCCGGAGGGGTTATCGCCTTGTGCTGCTCGTTCGGCGCGGCTGAAATATCACTCCAGATGCGATCGGAATCGTTGCCGCCGAATTCAATAACTGTGTAGTCAGCGCGCGCGATATCGTTTGCATGTCGCCGAACCAGCTCCGAGCCCTTGGTGACGGTGCAGCCGAACTTTGAAAAGTTCTCAAGCTCAAAACCCAGCGACTCACTGAGCAGATTTGCAAAGCACTCTTTAATTGTCCGATATTTTTCTTTGGTCACGTCAAGTACAACGCCGCGAGCGAGAGAGTCGCCAAAAACGCAGATATTCACCACAATGCCGCCTTATCCTGTAATAGTATGTACTTAGCCTATATAAAAGTTGTGACACGCGTGTGAACACGCCCGTCACCGAAACGCAACTGCTTCCGAAAATACACTTCACCCTACAGTCAGAGCGCAGCGATTATTCGCTTCGGAGCGCGTCAATAGGATTGAGTCGGCTCGCGCTTCTCGCAGGTGCCCAGCCGAATATCACCCCGATACCGAGCGCGAAGCCGAAACCGAGCCACACCGCATACCACTTGACTGCAAAGTCGGTCCCGATGAGCAGTGCTGCAATATATGAGATGATCTCTCCGAGCGCAATGCCTATAACCCCGCCCAGCACAGAGAGGATTACGGACTCTGCAAGAAACTGAATCTGGATAAGGCTCGGCTGTGCGCCGAGCGCCTTGCGCAGCCCGATCTCCTTCGTTCGCTCTGTCACGCTAACGAGCATCATGTTCATGATGCCGATGCCGCCGACCACGAGCGCTATCGACGCTATTCCCGCGAGCAGGTAGGTCATCATGTTCTGAAGCGTAGCCATAGTCTCCAGCAGGCTGTCCATATTTATTATCGAATAAGCGCCGTCGGTCTCATTGAATGCGTTGTCGAGCAGCGCAGAGATGTCGTCAATAAGCTGATCCGTGAAATCGGTGTCTGCAATGTAAACCTCAATACTTGTCACGCTGTTTTTCCCGTTAAGCGAGAGCGCGTTTTTGTAAGGGATATATATAGTGCCATCCCCGCCCCCGCCGCTAATCGCGTTCATCAGATTGTTGTCCTTTCCTGCAACGCCGACAATATGGTAAAAGATACCCCCCACCTGCACGGCCTGTCCGAGCGGATTGCGACCAGCAAACAGTGTTTTTGCTCCCTCTTCATCAATCACGCAGACGTAAACGTCGCCGCGCATATCTGTCTGCCGCAACGCGCGTCCGCTCGAGACCGTGTCATTATTGAGGAAATATATCGCGTTTTTGCCCGAAACCGATATTTTATCATGCACCTCTCTGCCGTAAACAATCTTTGTCGAAACACTAACTGAAGGAGAGACTCCCGCGACGTTGTCGAGAGATGCCAGTGCTTCAATGTCGCTTTCGGACAGTCCCTGCTTGAGATAGGTTCCTGGCGCTGAGACCGTCAGCTTGCCCGCGCCCATGCTGGAAAAGGAATTCATCATGTATCCCGACACGCCGGACACGATTGTGATAAGCGCTATAACGGCCGTGACACCGATGATTATTCCGAGCGTTGTGAGAAACGAGCGCATTTTGTTGCTCTTGATGTTTTGAATGGACATGCGAACGCTCTGCTTAAGCATTGCAAATTTATGCATCCTCAAACGCCCCCTCGCTCATCACACCGTCCAGAATTCGCACTATCCGTTTGGCGTGCCGAGCGATGTTCGCATCGTGTGTAATCATGATAATCGTGCGGCCCTCATCGTTGAGGCTGTGAAATATATCCATAACCTGCTTGCCCGTTTTCTGATCGAGCGCGCCTGTGGGCTCGTCCGCAAGCAGCACGGTGGGTCTGGTCGAGATTGCTCTTGCAATGGCGACACGCTGCTGCTGACCTCCCGACATCTGGTTTGGGAAGTGATCGAACTTATCCGCAAGACCCACCTTTTCCAACATCTGCCTCGCCCGAATTTTGCGCTCTCTTTCAGGCATATTGGCATAGATAAGCGGCAGCTCAACATTTTCGAGAGCGGTTTGTTTCTGGAGCAACTGAAAGGACTGAAAGATGAACCCAACCTCCTTGTTGCGGATGTGTGCGAGTGTCTTTTCGTCCTGGTCTGCGATGCGAAGTCCCGAAAGACGATAGTCGCCCGATGTCGGAGTGTCGAGACAGCCTATTATGTTCATCAGCGTCGATTTTCCGCTGCCGGACGGCCCGAGTATCGCGACAAACTCTCCCTTGCTGACCGAAAAGTTTATCCCCTTGAGAACGGTTGTAATCTCTCCTCCCATGTTGTATTGCTTCACTATATCGGTCATGTTCAGTATTTCCTCGGAATCATATGTCCGCATCAGTGATTCCGGATCGGGCGGCCCGGCTTTTGGTGTCCTTAAAAAGGTAAAGCTTTTCTTCTTTGGGGTTGTGACCCTGAAGTTCATCTCTGTTACCTCGTCCCTTCGGGGTGGCCCTGCATCATCTGCATTTCGGGCATGACAAAATCCGCCGCAGCCTGAGCCAAAACAATCTCACCGCTGTAAAGTCCCGAGACTATTTCAACGTAGCTTCCGTCCGACACGCCCGTTTCAACATTGCGTATCTCCTGCTTGCCCTCGGATGTCTGGACGAGCAAGTATGCAGTGTTGTCATCGTTGTACCGAACCGCTCCCGCCGAAACGCTGACGGCGTCTTTCACGTCGGCGCTTGTCAGTCGAACTTCAACGCTCATACCGCTCTTGGCGTACCCATCCGCAGTGAATTTCACTGTAGCTTCAAAATACGACACCCCGTTGTTGAGCGTGGCAACGTCAGATACTCTCGATATTTTCCCCGAATATGTCCTGCCTGTCGCATCTATCAATATCGAAACGGGACTTCCCTCTCCTGTATCCAAAATTGAATATTCGTCAACCCTGATGAGTACTTGCATCGCGCTGAGGTTGGAGATTGTCGCGACGGTTGCGCCGCCGCTGACCATGCCCCCTTTGGTGACGTTGAGAGCGGTTATCGTCCCGTCGCACGGAGCTGTTATTGTGTAATCCTTCAGCGATTTTTGCATGTTTGCAAGCTCAAGTCTCGTCGAGGTCGTGTTGGAAGTTGCCTTTATTTTGTCGAGCGCCGCAGCATACGACTCCAGCTGCTGTTGTGCGGCGAGCTTCGCGACATCATAACTTTTCTGCGCTGCGCCGTAACTCGCGTCAGTGCTGTCTGCCACAGATTTGAGCGGGGCGAGCGCAACTGTTTTCGCCGTTGCAAACGCGCTCTGTGCCGATGTCAGCGCCGAGGTCTTTGCCGCAAGCACCGTGCGCTTGTCGTTGCGCGTGACGACAAGCGCATGCTCGGCAGCATATTTTGCAGGATCTGCTTCGACCTCCGCCTCCGTCACCCCCGCCGCGCTAAGCGCCGCATCCAAAGCGCTCTGCGCGGTTTTCAGCTCTGATTCGGCGGAGGTATATGCGGCATTCGCGCTCGCAACTGCGCTGTATTCACTCTGCGTTGCGGGATCGTTTCCGCTGTCAATCGCCGCGGCCCTTGTGTCATATTCGCTCTTTGCCTTTGCGTATGCAGTTTTGGCGTTGTCGGCGCTCAGCCGCGCCGAAACAAGCGATCCGTTGAGTCCGTTGTCGAGCGCATATTTAAAGTTGTCATAATTGCGCTGCGCGTCGCTCACGTTATAGCTGTTTGTGGTGTTTGAGGAGTTCAGCGCTACTTTTTTCAGCGCTATATTCTGCTCAAGTGTCGTGCTCTCGAGCACGGCAATCACATTTCCCTCTTTGACAGAGTCTCCCAGCTTGACCGGAAGCTCGATTACCTGTTGGGAAACTTTGGAGATAACTGCCGTGTCGGTCGCCGGCTCAACGTTTCCGACAAAACTTCGATATGTATGAATATCACGGAGCACCGCCTGCTCCTCAACGAGCGACGACACGGGCGACTTAATCAGTGCAGTCAAAACCGGAACTGCAATTATAAGCACAATACATGTGAAAATCACAAGTTTCCTGTGCTTTTTTAAAAATGCTTTGATTTTAAGCATATGATAAACGAATCCTCCGATAAACAACTCCGCTGTTTTTTGAAATACTACGCCCACCGCGCCGATATTTCAATGCTAATTTGAAAAACACGGCAAACGCAACGGTCAAATGATCCGAAATCAGCATATTTTGTAAGAATAACGCGTAAATGTTACATAAAAATTAACAGCAATCACTGCTCTATTTTCGCGATGAACATTTTTTTACTATTGGGTTTTTGCGGGCACTGCCGCAAAACGTCAATATTCGCTCACTTTTAAAGTGTCAGATAGGCTTTAGATTCAAAGAGATGTCGCGCAGTCTGCGACAATTTCAAAATCCCCGCGTCCCGCTAATAAAAATTTTTTGCGATTTGTCAATCGAGGATAAGGCCGCGCATTTTAAGCGTACATACAATGAGCTTCAAATTGCCGCTCAACAGTCTTCATGACATTAACTGAGTTTTAAAAAAGTTTTCAGATAGAGAGAAAATGTTGCGCTTGACTAACCGCAAGTGCATACACTAAAATACGCGTAGCACTCTTTGCACTGCGTAACGCAAAATGCGCCCGACAACTTTTGCGCAAGACCACAGTACAAACTGAGCAGGCGGCGAGCCGAAATTTTTGCTCGCAAAGCCGGGCCGCACGGGCGGCAGCAGACGAATTTTCGAAGCGCGTCTGCGGGACAGTGTATGTTCCGTAGGCGCGCTTTTTTTGCGCTCTATAAAGAGGCACAGCGCGTGTCAAAATGCCGCGCTTATTTGAAATCACGGAGGACATTGTTATGACAGACGAAAACGACGCAAAGGGTCTCACCTCAGAGCGCGCAAAGGAGCTGCTCGTTAGGTTCGGTTCCAACGAGCTCACACCAAAAAAAAGAGATAATTTTTTCAAAAAGGCACTGCACATAGTGTGTGAGCCGATGTTTTTGCTTTTAATTGCTGCGGCAGTGATCTATTTTATTCTCGGAGAACCGCGTGACGGCGCTATCATGCTCGTATGCGTGCTTGCGATGATCGGCATCGACATCGTTCAGGAATGGAAGACCGACAGAACACTCGCGGCGCTCAGAGATTTGAGCGCTCCGCACATTGTCGTTTTTCGTGACGGTTCAAAACAAACGATAGCGAGCACCGAGCTCGTTCCAGGCGATCTCATGATGATTCAGGAGGGCGTCAAAATACCCGCAGACGGCGTCATAGACACTTGCTTTGACCTTTGCATCGATGAATCATCACTCACCGGCGAGGCTGAGGGTGTGTGGAAGACCGCAGAGCACAGCGCTCAAAGCTCCGAAGAATACTGGCGTTCGGATTACGTCTATGCCGGAACTCTCGTCACACAGGGCAGCGCGTCGATTATAGTCGACAAGACAGGTGCGCAAACGGAATACGGCAGAATCGGCGTCAGCGTAGCCTCGTCCGAAGATCTTCCGACACCGCTACAAAAACAAACCGGAAGCCTTGTCAAGACCTGTGCCGGAATCGCAGCAGTGCTGTTCGCCCTCGTCGGCTTCGTGACCTACTTCAACACATCGAACATGCTCCCCGCCGACCGCATCACCGCGAGCATACTCTCTGGAATAACTCTTGCCATGGCAATGATTCCCGAGGAGTTTCCCGTTATAATGACCGTGTTTCTATCGATGGGCGCGTGGCGTCTCGCCAAAAAAAATTCTCTTGTGCGCAGGCTTCCTTCCGTTGAAACTCTCGGCGCAGTGTCGGTGCTGTGCGTTGACAAAACCGGAACAATAACAATGAACCGAATGACAGTGCAGAATACGTGGGCTCAAAACAAAGACACCCGAACGCTTT
Organism: Oscillospiraceae bacterium; assembly: GCA_036645935.1. GTDB lineage: Bacteria > Bacillota > Clostridia > Oscillospirales > Ruminococcaceae > JAUNBN01. Next base: position 103,404 of record JAVXNE010000006.1, read on the forward strand.
GTGAGACGATGGGTCTTGGCTGTGAAACCGATCCGTACGATCCGATGGAAAAATCCATGCTCGAATATTGCGAAGGTCTCGGAATCACAAAAGAGCAGCTGTTTTCCGGAGAGCTACTCGCGGAATACCCCTTTACCGACGCGCTCAAAATGATGGGGCATGTCTGGTTCAGGGATGACAAAATAACCGCCGCGCTGAAAGGTTCTCCCGAGCGCATACTGGGGCTATGCGATATGCTTTCCGATAAAAAAGAGGAAGCCGAGCGCAAGGTTGTCGAAATGTCCGGTCTGGGGCTGCGCGTTATCGCGGTAGCCGCTCAGACATTTGAATCCGACAGCGATATCCCGTCCGATATGACATGTTGCCGTCCCGAATTTCTCGGTCTTGTAGGCCTGGCCGATCCCCCGCGCGAGAGCGTGGCGCGCGATATCGCAACCTGCAACGAGGCCGGAATCCGCGTTGTCATGATAACCGGAGACAGCGGCATTACCGCCTCTTCAATCGCAAAAAAGATCGGGATGAAAAACTGCGACAACATTATAACGGGCGACAAACTCGAGAAGATGAGCGACGAGGAGCTGTGCGAGGCGGTTAAAACCGTGAGCGTATTCTCACGCGTCATCCCGGAACACAAAATGCGCATCGTCAAAGCCTTTCAGCGCAACGGCGAGACAGTCGCCATGACGGGGGACGGCGTCAACGACGCTCCCGCACTCAAATATGCCGACATCGGAATTGCTATGGGTGGGCGCGGCTCGGAGGTCTCCCGCGAGGCCGCCGATCTGATTCTGCTCGACGACAACTTCTCCACCATTGTGGACACCGTCCGCGACGGTCGCCGCATTTACGACAACATCCGCAAAGCCGTTGGGTATGTTTTCACCATTCACATTCCGATAGCGCTCGCCTCGCTGCTCGCTCCGATACTCGGAATTGCTCCCGGAGCACTGCTGCTGCTCCCGCTCCACGTCGTTTTGCTCGAGCTGCTCATCGACCCGACCTGTTCGATAGTGCTCGAGCGGCAGCCGGCGGAAACCGACATAATGAGCCGTCCGCCGCGCGACCCCAAAGCAAAATTGCTCAACGTGGGCACTCTCGTCAAGAGCGTCATTCAGGGCCTCGTCATTTTCGCATCATCTTTCGGAACATACTGGTATCTTTACAATAGAACAGGCGACGCGCCGCTCGCCCGCTCGTTCGGCCTCGCCGTTATAATGCTCGCAAATCTCTTCCTCGTTCAGGTAAACAGCTCGACGCACGACTATGCTTTCCGCTCTGCCGTGCGTCTCGCGCGCGATCGCGTCATGTGGGCGGTCAACATCGGAACTGTGGCGCTGCTGCTCGCCATTCTCTACACCCCGCTCTGCGGCTTTCTCAAGCTTGCTCCGCTTTCGGGGTTTCAGTTGCTCTGTGCGCTGCTCGTTGCGGGTGTCTCCGTGCTGTGGTACGATCTCGTGAAACTCGCAAACAACATAAGAGCGAGGCGCAGATAGCCGTGTTTTGATGAATTTCACTTAAAATCCGCCGTGGGCCTCGCGCTCAGGGTGGATTTTTTAGGCGTTTTGCAGCATGCTTTAAGAGGAGTCTGTGAGCAGTGTGCTCGCGCGTTCCACCATCTCGATTGGGTTTTGACAAAAGTGCCCGCCGGTTGCTATAATTCTCGGCGGGAGGCGACGCTTATGAAACAGATTTTATATACAAGTGACATCGGAACAGTTGAGACGTACGTCGAGCGCGAGGTGATCGATTACATCAATCAAGGACAAATCGAGACCTTTGAGAGCTTCGACGGATTCGATATCGTGGCGTTCGACTGGTACGATATAAACGACGTCGACGTGCCTCCGTCTCAAATCATGGTCTATATCGACGCCGACGACATCTTCTTTTTTTGCGAGAACGACAGCGCTCTTCGGCGCGCAAACGAACTCTTTCGTGACGACGCAAACGACTCAAACGAGCGCACTCTCTACGAATTTTTTCTCAGACTGTTCAAGGACGACGTGTCCTCACTTGAAAAGCTTGAGGACGAGATAACCGAAGCCGACGACGCGCTCATAACCGGCCGCAGGGAGCAGTGCACACAGGATATCGTGCACTTTCGCAAACGGCTGCTGCGTCTCAAAAAATACTATGAGCAGCTGCACCGTATCTTTGAGGCGCTGACGGAAAATGACAACGGTCTCATAAGCTCCGACAGCCTGCGCTATTTTGTGATTCTCGAGCGCCGCGTCGACCGCATGCTGGCGTCTGTCGTCAACATGCGAGAGTACGTCACGCAGGTGCGCGAAGCGTATCAGGCTCAGGTCGACATCGAGCAGAACAACCTCATGCGCATATTTACCGTTGTCACCTCGATCTTTCTGCCGCTGACACTTCTCGTTGGCTGGTATGGCATGAACTTTCCAATGCCGGAGTTCACCTGGAAATACGGATACCTGTCGGTGATTGTCGCAAGCGTCACAATCGGTCTGGTGTGTGTTGCGATCTTCAAACGCAAAAAATGGTTTTAGAAGATGTCGGCAATTTTTCTGCGCGACCTGAGTCCACACTTCAAACGCGTTGCATTGCTTTTTTATAACAGCTTCACACATCCGTTTTCCACGCGATAGCGGTTCAAAAAGAGAGTTTGCCCGATGGGAAACGTCTTCAGCGTGGTTGCGAAAAGAGCGAAAATCACCCCGCTGTAACCATCGTCGCGTCTTGCGCTGTCCGTCATATTGAATAAGACGGGCTCGGCTCGCAGAGCCGAGCAACCCGACATTGATAAGATCGGTGCGCTATGTTATACTTTCCGCATGAAAAGTGCCGCTAAAAAACTGCTTGCACTCGATATCCCACTGCGAACTTATCTCTTTGCGGCGGGGATTTTGTGTGCCGCGAGACTGCTGCTGACAGCATGGCAAAAGCTCTTTCTCTGTCCGGAGATCAGCATGCTCGACGACATGCTCATGTATGACATGGCGCGCAGTGTGGTGTCCGGCAACTGGTTGGGCGCGTACAGTTATCTTGCGATGGGCAAACACGCGCTGTTCGCAGTGTGGCTCGCGCTGCTCAATCGGCTCGGAGTCTCAGTTCTCTTTGCAGGTCAACTGCTTTTTGTGACCGCGGCGCTCTGCGCGGCGGCGGCATTGCGCCCGCTGCTGAAAAACAATGCTCGTCGGCTCGCATTTCTTGCGCTGCTGCTCTTTTCTCCCAATTCCTATGCCGATTTTACTCTGCGTGTCTACCGCGACAACATAACGTCGTCGGTCACGCTGATTTTTTTCGCCTGCTGCGCAGGATTCGCACTTCGCGCGCGCCGCGGGAGCGGCCGCTCGCTGTGGCTGTTCGGAGCGGGGGCGGGATTTTCTCTCGGCGCCGCGTGGCTGCTTCGGGAAGATGCGGCGTGGCTGCTTCCTTTCGCGGCGCTCGCTCTTGTGCTCTCATTTTTTGAAATATTCAAAGGCGCGCGTTCGATTGCCCGTTTTGCGGCTCTCTCGCTGCTCGTTGCGCTTCCAATCGCGTCGATATCCGCATACAGCTTCGTCAACTGCAAGAATTACGGCAGATTCGCCGTGAGCGATCTCTCAAGCCCGGAATTTGCCGACGCCTACGGCGCGATGACCCGCGTGATCATCCCCAAAAATGAGCGCAACCCGATAATCCCCGTTCCCGCGTCGACACGCGAAAAACTGTACGCCGTCTCCCCTTCCTTTGCCGAACTTCGCGAATATCTTGAAGCGCCCGACTTCCTGCGTTGGCAAAAGGACTGCGGCGACGGACAGCTCGAATTCTCTGGCGGCGGGATATACTGGGCAGTGCGCGGCGCCGCAAGCCTTGCAGGACACTATGACAGCCCAGAAAGTGCAAAAGCCTATTATGAAAACGTCGCAAATGAGATAAATGCGGCGGCAGACAGCGGCGCTCTCGGCGAGGTACTGCCCAAACGCAGCGGACTCAACACGCCGATTACCGCTCAATATGTCGGTCCGACACTTGTGTCGTCACTAAAGAGCCTCTACACAGTCGTGACCTACGCCGATCTTCGCTGTGACCCGGAAAACAGCGTCGGATCCGATTTGCTGATCGACGAAATGGAGCAGTTTCTCCACTGCAAATCGCAGCGCGAGCACTACAGCTTCACCGCCGCCGAGAAGCCCCCTCTCTCAAAAAAAGTTGTATTCTGGGCAATATGTGATGATGCTCCAGTCTCTGCGCGTCTGCTCGCAGCAGACGGGAGCGACATTCGTTGCGACAATATAGCGTCCTCTGCGGGTGATCTGTATCTTGACAATCTCTTGCGCGGCAAAGATTTGCGCAACACTGCCGGAGCGCGGCAGACGCTTTATTTTGAAAACGACGGCGCCGCGTCTCTTGAGCTGTCCTCCGGGATCGAGCGCATTTCAATCCCCGCAATGAAGACGACGCCTGTCACAACGTCGGGACGCATAACCTACCGCGTCGAGTACGCGGGCGCCGCGCCAGAGGTTTCCACCGAATACGGCGTTGTCGAGCTGTGGCTTTATCGCGCGATGCGGATTATCGTCTGGATCTACCGCGCACTTGGAACGCTGCTGTTTTGCGCGGCAGTATATGCTCTCGGGCGCTTCGTCATCCGCTCTGCCTCTCGGCGAAAACTTCCGAAAAACTCGGGAACCGCGTTCGCGCTCTGCCTCGGACTGCTGTTCTCAGCCGCTCTGCGCATTGGGATGGTGTCCTTTGCCGACGTAAGCGCGTTTGGTCTCGGCGTATACACGATGTACCTCTCGGCGGTCTACCCGCTCATGACACTGTTTGAATGCACGGCGCTTGTGCTGCTATCGATGAGCCTTAGTGACAAGAAACCCCAAGATGCGACTGACATACCATAGGAGGCATACAATGAAGCTGATTTCAATCGTAGTTCCCTGCTACAACGAAGAGGAGGCGCTGCCGATATTTTACGAGCACATTGTCAAAACCGCCGAGGATATGAAATCTTTGGTCGATTGTGAATTTGTCTTCGTAAACGACGGCTCAAAAGACAAGACGCTCGAGGTCGTCCGCGCGCTCGCCGCAAATGATAAGCGGGTAAAGTACCTGTCGTTTTCACGCAATTTCGGCAAAGAATCGGCAATGTTCGCCGGGCTTGAAAAGGCCAAGGGGGATTATATTGTTATAATGGATGCCGATTTGCAGGATCCCCCCGAATTTATACCTGAAATGTACAAGGGAATCACCGAAGAGGGCTACGACTGTGTCGGATCTCGCCGCGTGACGCGAAAGGGAGAACCCGCACTGCGCTCCTTTTTCGCGCGCCAGTTTTACAAGCTCATCAACAAAATCTCTAAAACGGAAATTGTGGACGGTGCCCGTGACTTTCGCATGATGACGCGCCAGATGGTAGATGCGATACTGTCGATGACAGAATACAACCGCTTTTCAAAAGGAATTTTCAGCTGGGTCGGCTTTGACACCAAATGGCTCGAATACGAAAATGTCGAGCGCGTCGCCGGAGAGACAAAATGGTCGGTCTGGCGGCTGTTTCTCTATTCGCTCGATGGCATCGTCGCGTTTTCGACCGCCCCGCTCGCCGTCGCGTCGATCACCGGTTTTTCTTTCTGCTTCATCGCCTTTGTGCTGTTTTTGGTTTACATAATCAAAGCCCTCGTGTGGGGCGACCCCGTTGCGGGTTTTCCGACGCTGATCGGGATTGTTCTGCTAATTGGAGGCATCCAGCTTTTCTGTATCGGCATCCTCGGGCAGTATCTCTCAAAGACCTACCTCGAAACAAAAAAGCGCCCTATATACATAACAAAAGAGGAAAACTGACGTCGGTCGCTGTCCTTTTCGCCGCTGTTGGAATAGATCTTCTTTGTTTTGCGAAACACAGGCCAACATTCCCTCAAGCTCTTGACCCTTCACAATTATCCGCGCTCGGCGTGCTCGGAGCGCAACGCAAACAATGCCGCCGAACTGCACACACTCAACCAGTATTGCTGTCTCACATTCTTGCCAATTAAACCGCCGCTTCCCAAAAACGGCGGTTTTTGTTTTGTGAAATGGAAGTTTTCCTGCAATTTTTCATGCAAAACCCGAGCTTATCTATCTTAAAGTCATTGTTTGGACACATTTTAGTCATATTTGCATCAAATTGTGCGCCGTTGTTCACAGTAAGTCGTTCATTATTGCGCATTGACAAACTGCCCTCAGATATTCGATAATAGGGACTAATACTTTTGCACTTTAAAAGTCTAAAGGCAGGGGTAAACATACTGAAAAGGGGTAAGGTAATGGAAAACGGTCTCAAGAAAAAGTTCGGCCTGCTGACCGCCATCGCAATGGTCGTGGGCATAGTCATCGGCAGCGGCGTCTTCTTTAAGGCCGAGAAGATTCTCAATGCTACCGGCGGCAACCTTCCCATCGGAATTCTCGCATGGGTCATAGGTGGTGTCATCATGATCGTGTGCGCCTACACGTTCGCCCTTATGGCGACCAAGTGGGAGTACGTCAACGGAGTTGTTGACTATGCAGAAGTCACGATGGGCAAAAAATATGGATATTATGTCGGTTGGTTTATGGCTACTATCTATTACCCCACGCTGACCTCAGTGCTCGCGTGGATCTCCGCGCGCTACCTGTGCGTCCTGATCGGGTTTGAGAACCCTGTGGCCGGCGTCGAAGTATGGGTCATCGGATGCTTCTTCCTTTGTGCAAGCTATGCGCTCAACGCCCTCTCCCCGATACTCGCCGGAAAATTCCAGGTGTCCACAACGATAATCAAGCTCGTCCCACTGCTCCTCATGGCGATTGTAGGCACGATAATGGGCTTCTCAAACGGCATGATACAGCAGAACTTCACGACGGTTGTCGAGCACGTAGACACGGGAACCGCGCTCTTCACTGCGGTTTGCGCGACGGCATTCGCCTATGAGGGCTGGATCATCGCAACAAGCATAAACGCAGAACTCAAGGATTCAAAAAAGAATCTTCCAAAAGCTCTTATGATAGGCACGGCTGTTGTCATGGCCGTTTATATTCTTTATTACATCGGTCTTTCCGGCACCGTCACCAACGCCAACCTCATGCAGATGGGCGAAGCCGGAGCAAAGCTGGCTTTCACGACGGCTTTCTCTAAAATCGGCGGCACGCTGCTGTCGGTGCTCGTCGTAATCTCCTGCCTCGGAACTCTAAACGGGCTCATGCTCGGCTGCACCCGCGGCATGTACTCAGTCGCGGCACGCAACCAGGGTCCTTGCCCCGAAGTGTTCAAGCAGATTGACCCAATCACCAATATGCCCGCAAACAGCTCGATCGTGGGGCTGTTGCTGTGCGGATTCTGGTATATGTACTTCTACGGTGCAAATCTCGCTCCCGCAAACCCGCTCGCGACTGCGCCTTGGTTCGGACCGTTCTGCTTCGATTCTTCGGAGATTCCGATCATAACTCTTTACGCTATGTACATTCCTATCTTCATCTCATTCATGATCAAAGAAAAAGAACTCTCGCCGTTTAAGGGCAAAGTTATGCCCCTGCTTGCTATTCTTGGCTGCATAATGATGGTCGTCGCGGCGATATTCGCTCATAAGATGGCCGTTGTATACTACCTCATCGTCTTCGCGGTCATAATGCTGCTCGGCTACGTGTTCAACCGCAAAAACAACGATACCTCGATACAGTCCACACAAGTTAACAGTTAACTGATTTAAAACAAACGCCACTCGTTGAAAACTTTCGGGTTCTCATCGGGTGGCGTTTATTTTTACCGCTTGTACGTCGCACCGAGTGTCATGCATTTTCATATTGGTCGTGAGTGGCGCTCACGATACATGCGTTCAATAAAGTAATTAAAGCCGCTGGCTAAGGTACTGAAATATCGCTGATTCACTGAACATAAGATTCTTCGATTTGCACAGAATGACCAGTTTCCGCATTGCACTCATGGCTCGTTATGCACAGCGAAGTGAACTCCACCGCCGCGCGCACTGCGGACTCAATTCTTTTCACTCTCCTGAAATAAGCCTTCAAGCTGTCCGATGCACTGCTCAAAGCGCACGCCGCCGCGCACGTCGCACCGGGTGTCGTGCGTTTTTTGTATGCACAGCGAAGTGAACTCCACCGCCGCTCGCACTGCGGAGCGAAGAGACAGCTCACGCGCTGTTGCAGCAGCGACGACACTTGAAAAAATGTCTCCTGTCCCGTGGTAGTAGCCCTCTACGGCTCGTGCAAACTCGTATGCCGTTTCGCTGCAACGCTCGCCATATGCCACGGCACCCAGGAATCCCTCCTCAAGGCTAACCCCCGTGATAACGGCGTTGCGTGCGCCACGCTCCACAAGCAAGTTAAGCAGCTTTTGCACCCTGTTTTTGTCTGGATGCGGGTCATAACTTTCATTTGTGATCATCGCCGCCTCGGTGAGGTTGGGTATCACTATATCCGCACGAGCGCACAGCCGCGCCATGCGCGCTGCAAAAACGCTGTCAAATCCGCTGTAAAGCGATCCTCCATCTGCCATAGCGGGATCGATAATCACCGTCGTTTCTTTCACCGCAAACACGTCGATAAAGTTTTCGACAAGCTCTATCTGCCGTGACGAGCTGAGATAACCTGTGTAGATCACGTCAAAGAACAGCCCGAGCTTCTGCCAGTGGTCGGTAATTTTAGGAATATCATCGGTGAGATCGCGAAATGTGTACCCATTAAAACCGCCGGTATGCGTCGAAAGCACCGCTGAGGGAATTCCGCATACCTCGACACCCGACGCCGAAATAATCGGCAGTGCGACAGTGAGCGAGCAGCGTCCGAAGCAGGAAAAATCCTGAATTGTCGCAATTCTTGGCTGTTTTACAATTCCTTCGTTCCATGCCATAAATTAAATCTCCTGTTAACGGCAGAAAAGTGTACTGCCTCATGCCGCGCGGTTTCCGCCCGCTCCCTGCCCCGCTCTGTTGTGTAAATATTATCTATCTGTTCTATCGGAATATTCTGCCGAAAATCCCGCCCGCTTTTATCGTGGGTATCCGCTCTCCGCGCGACGCAATCTCATCCGCCATAGCGCTGCATACCCTAATCTGATTTGGCAGCCGCTCATATTTTTTGTAATATGACCCATAATCGGAATAGAGATCGAGCAGCTCGCAGGTTTCGATTGCGGACAGCAGCGGCAGACAGCAATGCTCTGCGGCTGCAAGCGGCCAATAGATATCAGACCCGCATTCATCGGGCGTTTTCCTTGCCGTTATCGAGCGGCAGACATCAAGCGCAAGCCGTTTGCCCAGTGCACACGCGTCCCCCTCACAGAGCGAAACTAATCTTGCAAGCTCTGATGCGCAATTGCGGACGTCATCAAAATAGCGCTTGTGTATCGGATCGTCACCGTAACTGTCACGTCCGAGAAAAAGCTGTCCGAGACCGCTTTTCACGCTTCTTTGAGCGCCGAGCTGCGTAGCCTCAAAAACATATTTTTTATATATCTCAAAATATGATGCCGCCTGGCGCAACAGTCCGATTGTGCGGCTGCGCTCGAAAATTCCGTCGTAACCCGAGCGAATAACCGCGTCGAAATCACCTGCATCATAGAGCCGCATCACACGCTCCTCGTCATTTACACCCGCTTCGCGCGGGATATCTGCCTCAAATTTTGTCCCGCAGTAAACACAGAACAGCTCGAGCGTATCTGCCTCCACTGTGACATTTTTGCCGCAATTGGGACACCGTTCCTCTTTTGTTGCCATATCTATCGAAACACCGCCTTGTGGAATTGTTGTAGAAAGTATACCACCGAATCCGCCACTTGAGCAAACAAATCCTTCGCGTTTTGATTGCTTTGTCAATTGACAGCAGCCTCCTCACAGTGATAAGCTGGACGCAGCTTATATTCACACCGCGCGGCCACTGCCGCAAGACGCAAAGGAGTATCAAAACCATGCCAATTAAATTGACCGCTGCGCAACAGGCCGTCCTTGACGGCGGGAGCGGCGAGGTTAAAGCCAAGATCATGAGAACTCTCATGATGTACGGCGAGGCGTTCGGAGCGACAGAGATGGTTCCGGTTACCGGAAAATACGGACACCTCGTAACGAGTTTCGGACTCTCGATGATCGGCCCTGTTTACAACATTATGGATCAGCTAATTGAGGGCAACGCGCTGTCCGAACAGAAATTCAGCGCCGATCCGCGCCCACTCGACCCCGCAGTTCCCTGCAATTTTATGCAAAACCTGCTCTTTAAATTTATGTATTCAAAGCAAGACGACTATGAAGCACAGCTGCAAAAGGTCGGGCTGCTCGACCGCGACGCATTCACCTGCACCTGCTACCTCGACGAGGTCGGCAACAAGCCCAATCCCGGCGAAGTCCTGTCGTGGGCAGAGAGCAGCGCGGTTGTCTTTGCCAACAGTGTGCTCGGTGCGCGATGCAACCGCAACAGCGGAATACTCGAGCTGTTCGGAAGCGTCGTCGGCTGGGTTCCGTATTTCGGACTGCTGACCGACGAAGGCCGCATCGCGACATGGACGGTCGAGGTCAAGACATCCGCCGTTCCCGAAGCACAAATTCTGGGCTCGGCAATCGGCATGAAAGTCATGGAATCCGTTCCCTACATAAAAGGGCTAGACAAATTTCTCGGCACTGAACTCACAGATGAAACCACCGCCTATCTCAAGGATTTCGGAGCGGCTACCGCATCAAACGGCGCTGTCGGGCTTTATCACATTGAAAACCTCACCCCCGAGGCAAAAGCCCAGGGTGAAAAGCTGATATCCGAGAACGCGCGAACCTATATCGTCGACGACGCCGAGCTTGCGCGAGTCAAGGCGAGCTATCCCGTTATGTGGAAAGACCCTTCCTCAACACCGAAGCTCTGCTTCATCGGATGCCCGCATCTGACGCTTGGTCAGCTCAAGGATTGGACTGAAAAGCTCGAGAGCGGCCTTGCGGCAAACAAACGCACAAAGATCGCAATCCCTACCGTTGCCACCACCTCTCCCGCCGTCAAAAAAGAGTTTGACAAAACAGAATATGCCGCGCGGCTCAAGAACTGCGGCGTCGTCGTGTCGAGCATATGCGCGCTGATGTACATGAACAATCCGCTCTGCGGCAAGATGCCCGTTATCACAAACTCCAACAAACTGCGCACCTACACAAGCGCGCGCTATTACACGACATCCGAGATTCTCGAACAACTCACAAGGGGGGCGAACTAAATGAAACAATTTAAAGGACGTCCTGTCGTGCCGGGAACTGTCAGCGCCGAGGCACTGGTCTCAAAGGGTGGGTTCAACACACTCGCGAGCTTTCAGAAAGCGCTCATGTTCGGAGACAAGAAAGCCACTTGCTCAGACCAAAACAACTCCGACATCTTCGGGAAACCGATCTGTGGTGCGGCGCTCTGTATGCCTCAGACCATCGGCTCGACAACGGGCGGCATGGTGCTCTATTGCGCGGCCGCAATGGGTCGCCAACCCGCCTGCCTACTCTTTTCAAAACCAATCGATTCCCTTGCGGCGGCGGGAGCTGTGCTCGCCCACGTCTGGACCGACAAATCAATGCCCACTATCGATTCGCTCGGCGACGAGTTTCTCGATTACGTCCAGAGCGGAATGAAAGTAACCGTCGCACAGGACGGCACCGTGACTGTTGAGTAGCTGACACGCCATTAACCTCTATATAGTACCGCATGCAACACAACCGATTCGGTCAAACGGCCTTCGGTTGTGTTGTTCTTTTGTAAAACCAGTGTGCTGTGATGTTTTGTTTTATGATTACTACCGTTTTCATGAACTAATTTCAAAGTCGGAGCTGTGTAAACTTGAAAGGCACGTCGTTCAAATGTATAATGGACAAGATTGTTAATAAACATAAGTCCTAACAGGTGCGGAGGAGCAGATGCGAAGAACAGGGTTTGATAACGAGAAATACATCAGACTGCAATCAGCGCGAATTTTGGAACGACTTGAGCTTTTTGGCGACAAACTCTACCTTGAGTTTGGCGGCAAGCTGTTCGACGACTTTCACGCCTCTCGGGTTCTTCCCGGCTTCGCTCCAGACAGCAAGGTGAACATGCTGTGCAAACTGTCCGATGACGCTGAAATTCTGATCGTCATCAATTCGTCGGATATCGAAAAAAACAAAGTTCGCGGAGACATTGGCATCACCTATGATCTCGACGTACTTCGGCTCATCGACGCGTTTCGCGAAAAGGATTTATATGTCGGCAGCGTGGTACTCACGCGCTTTGCAAACCAGCCGTCTGCCGTACAATTTCAAAATAAGCTCGAAAATCTTGGTATTAAGGTCTATCGTCAGTATACTATCGAGGGCTACCCTTACGATGTTCAAAAGATTGTCAGTGATGCGGGTTTTGGCCTCAACGAATACGTCGAGACGACCCGTTCCCTTGTCGTCGTGACAGCTCCGGGTCCGGGCAGCGGCAAAATGGCAGTCTGTCTTTCCCAGCTCTACCACGAGCACAAACGCGGTGTCAGCGCAGGTTATGCGAAATTTGAAACGTTTCCCATATGGAATCTTCCCCTCAAACACCCTGTGAATCTCGCCTATGAAGCGGCGACTGCCGATTTGCAGGATGTAAATATGATTGACCCATTCCACCTTGAGGCTTATGGCAAAACCACAGTTAACTACAACCGCGACGTCGAGGTATTTCCCGTTCTCAATGAGATCTTTCGCCAGATACTGGGAGAATGTCCTTATAAGTCCCCGACGGACATGGGCGTAAACATGGTGGGATTCTGCATTGTTGACGATGAGGCCATATGCCGAGCCGCCCGTGACGAAATCATCCGGCGCTATTACGCGACACTGTGCTGCGTCAGAAAAAACGAGCAAAACCCAGCCGTTATAGGCAAGCTCGAGCTGCTCATGAAACAGGCTGACGTCTCAACCGCAGACAGACCCGTCTGCGCGGCGGCACTTGCAAAGGAAAAGGAGACCGACGCCCCCGCCGTTGCGATCGAGCTACCCGACGGCACAATCGTCACAGGTAAAACGTCGTCTCTACTCGGAGCATCGGCGGCCGCACTGCTCAACGCGCTCAAGGTTCTCGGGCATATCCAGGATGAAATACACCTGATCGCTCCGGTCATAATAAATCCGATACAGGACCTTAAGATAAACCACCTTGGAAACCACAATCCGCGTCTACACACCGATGAAATTCTGATCGCGCTGTCAATCTGCGCTGCCACCAACCCGACCGCCGAGGTTGCGATGGAGCAGATACAAAAGCTCACCGGATGTGAGGCTCATTCAAGCGTGATTCTCTCGCAGGTTGACGACAACGTATTCCGCCGTCTGGGAATAAATCTCACCTGTGAGCCCGTCTACCAAACAAAGCGACTTTATCACAAGTAACTGTCTGACGCCCGCTGTCCCCGGTATAAATACGGCATCTTATACAAAAAGTATATTGGCAGTCGGGCAATCTTTATCACGGCATGCAAGATGCAGTGGAAACGCGCCGGAGGTCGAAGAAAGCGCAGGGAATCGAAAATCTCGCCAGTTATCTGTTAAACAGCCCGATTTCACCGCAATTCGGCGTTTGTGAATAGCAAGTTCTTGTGATAAAATGTCGCAAGTCAGCAAGTCTACGTAAAGGAGGTCATTCGATTGTTATCACCTACCGAATTGAGCTGGGCTTGGCTCGTCGTGCTCATTGCTTTTATCATTCTCGAAGCCGCCACGGTTCAAATGGTTGCACTGTGGTTCATTCTGGGCGCAATAGCCGCATTCATAGCGTCACTATTCCACGTTGGCATCGCCTGGGAGATCGCGATTTTCATCATTGTCTCGATTATTACACTGCTGTTGCTGCGTCCTTTAATGAAACGGCATCTGGTCAAACGCCGCGTTCCCACCAACGCCGATATGGTGATTGGCAGAATCGGAATTGTAACCGAGGATATAGATAACGATAACTGCAAAGGACGCGTTTACGCTCTCAATCTTGACTGGGCCGCGCGTTCCTATTACAATAACAAAATCAAAAAAGGTTCTAAAGTCAGTGTGTGCGCCATCGACGGCGTAAAATTAATTGTCGTTCCCGAAAAGGAGGAGAAGTAATGCCCGTACTAATTTTACTGTTTGCCTTAATCGCCATTCTCATCGTCGTTGCCGTTATCAACGTCAAGATAGTACCGCAGGCAACAGTGTTTGTCATCGAGCGCTTCGGCGCTTACAGCAGAACTTGGCAGACCGGAATCCACATGAAATACCCATTCATCGAGCGAATTTCAAAAAAGGTTTCACTCAAGGAACAGGTCGTCGATTTTCGTCCCCAACCCGTTATCACGCGCGACAACGTCACAATGCAGATAGACACTGTCGTCTTCTTCCAGGTGACCGACGCAAAACTGTTCACCTACGGTATAGAGCGCCCGCTCTCCGCCATTGAAAACCTCACTGCGACAACGCTGCGCAACATCATCGGCGAGATGGAGCTCGACCACACGCTCACCAGCCGCGACGTTATAAACAGCAAAATAACCGCGCTGCTCGACGAAGCCACTGACAAATGGGGCATCAAGGTCAACCGCGTTGAGCTGAAGAACATCATTCCTCCCGAAGAGATTCAGAACGCCATGGAAAAGCAGATGAAAGCGGAGCGCGAGCGCCGCGAGAGCATTCTGCGCGCAGAGGGCGTCAAGCGCTCGCAGATTCTTGAGGCCGAGGGTCAAAAGGAAAGCCAGATTCTCGTTGCTGAGGCTGAAAAGCAGGCCGCTATCCTGCGCGCTGACGCGGTGCGTGAACAGAAGATCCTTGAGGCCGAGGGCGAGGCGCAGGCTATCAAACTCACCCAGACCGCGCTGGCCGAGAGCATCAAGCTTCTGAACGACGCTCACGCCAGCGAGGGCGTCCTGGCCCTTAAAGGTCTTGAGGCGTTTGCCAAAGCCGCGGATGGAAAAGCAACCAAGATCATCATCCCGAGCGAGATACAGTCTCTCGCGGGGCTTGCAACTTCATTCAAGGCGCTTGTCGAAAACGACGCTCCCCAAGCCGCCGCATTGCCGCTTGCAGTCTCAGGTGGCACCAAAACTTCAGCGTCCGCTATGAAAACCGACACTGCGAAAAAATGATATTCTTTAATGCTTGATTGGTTTTTGCATAACTTAAGACCGTCCGTCGGGGAGAATTCCCTGACGGACGGTCTTTTGAAAATTCACTATTCATCAAAAATGAAAGCACATTTGACACAAAACCTGTGAGCTGATGTCACGGGCAATGGCGAAATCGGTCGAGTTTGGGTATTTACGATCGTGATTTCCAACCGTCATCGACTGTGCCTTCTCCCGTTTCACCGTCTTCCGGAGTAATCGGAAAAACACAGACTGCTCGCCGCTCACTTGTGCCAAATTGATCGCATGGCGGCTTCGGTTGGACTTGTGAAGTGTTGCCCAAAAGCAATCCACAGGCAGCCGCACACTGCCCCCATTCTGCTGAACCGATATCAATTCTTAAACCCTCAGTTTTGTCAAACTCTATTTTAGCTGTCGAATTCGCAGCTGCGCTGAATCTAAAATTACACATTGGCACGGCCGACTGTCGTAGTCCAAGAGCTTGCCGCTCGTTGTTTCGCTCTTGAACAGCCCTGTCTTTTTTGTCACCGCTGACGGTGTGTGCCTTCACGCGTGCTTCATGCCGCCAGTTTGAGCAGCATTGCGGTTATTCACGCTCAGCTCGCTCCGTATGCCGCCACTTTCCATTCATCCTGCGCCGCCGCGCGTATTAGATAGAAGTCCCATGTGAGCTTGCCGCTCGTTGTTTCGCTCTTGAACAGCCCTGTCTTTTTTGTCACCGTGCGCTCGAACTGTACCACCACAACTCGGTTTGAATATGGGTTCTCATACCACTGAGCGGGGAATCCGCCGATATGCCCGAGATTGTAGCTCTCAACTATCTTGTCTTTTATCTTGGCGGGATAGAACTCAAGCTTTTCGAGCGGTTTTGCAAGCATCTCATTCATGCCTTCCGCATCGTCATCGTTGAGGCGTTTTAGAAAAAGCTCCACCGTTTCCTCCGGTGTCCGGCGCGAGGAGGTGCGCGTTGGAAGTTCGGAATACTGCGCCTTTACCGCCTCCACCACCTCGTCGCTTATCTTAAATGTAATGCCTCCACTGTTGTTAAACACAGCCGCGAATTTGGAATCGAGCCAGAATCTCACCCATCGTTTACCTGTGGAATCGGTAAATGTTATCTGCGGCTGAATCGATTTAAATCTCACGTTATCGAGAAGAAATTCCCATGTTTCGACCTGCCAGTCGTCCGCTATCGAGTTCATGACGTCGCTCGATAGATAGTGCTCGCACTGATCACCAAACTGCTCCTTATTCACATCGCGCGATATCGTGTAAGTTCCACCGTCCTGCGAACTTGACACCGTCACGACGTCATCGGACATGATTTCCTCTATAAATACGAGATTTGTCTCGTTAAAAGTTCCTCCGGGATAGTTGGATCCGGTGTCAATAGGTTGCGGGACATCAACTGTGTATGCCGGCAGAGCCTCGCTTCCCTCTCCGACAGCATTGCAGCCGCAGAGCACCGCCACCGATATAATTGCCGCTACCGCAAGCAGTCTTCGCCTGTTCGTCACGCCTTTCATAAAGCGCCGCCTCTCTTTCATTGATGTGTTGCCTGAATCAGAGAATATCACGCGGCGCACTTGCTTGTCAAACTTAAACACGAACGCCGTTTTTGTTTGAATAAGGGAATTTATAAACTGTATATTGTTATTTTCTTAACATAATTTCTTGATAATATTCGTCTTATGTAATATAATGGCATGAGAAAAACGATTAATTTTTTATAAAAGCCAAAGGAGAGTATTCATGAACGCACTCAACAAAAAGACGGTGGAAGATCTCGATGTAAAGGGCAAGCGCGTGCTCGTGCGCTGCGACTTCAACGTTCCGCTCAAGGATGGCGTTATAACTGACGACAAGCGCATTCGCGAGAGTATGCGCACGATCAAATATCTTGTCGACAACGGCGCTCGCGTCATCCTCTGCTCACATCTCGGCCGCCCGAAGGGCGAGTTCAAACCCGAATTCTCCCTCGCGCCTGTGGCGAAACGAATTTCAGAGCTGCTCGACAAACCTGTTGCAATGGCGAAAGACGTCATCGGAGAAGATGCAAAAAAACTCGTGTCAAAACTCAAAGACGGCGAGGCTATGCTGCTTGAGAACGTTCGCTTTCATAAGGAAGAGGAGAAAAACGACCCGGCATTTGCGAGAGAACTCGCTTCACTCGCAGAGCTTTACGTCAACGACGCGTTCGGGACTTCGCATCGCGCCCACGCCTCGACGGCGGGTGTTGCGGACTATCTGCCCGCCGCCTGCGGATATCTCATTCAAAAAGAACTCGAAATAATGGGCAAGGCACTCGATGATCCCAAGCGCCCCTTTGTCGCGATCCTCGGAGGAGCCAAGGTCTCGGACAAGATTGGCGTTATCAACAACCTCATCGACAAGGTCGACACCCTTATAATAGGAGGCGGCATGGCCTATACGTTCTTTGTCGCCCGCGGAAACACCGTTGGCACATCTCTGCTTGAGGAGGACAAGGTTCCGCTCGCAAAAGAGATGATGGATAAAGCCGCAAAAAAGGGTGTAAATCTTCTTCTGCCGGTTGACAACATCGTCGGCGATAAATTCGACGCCAACTGTGAGAGCAAACTCGTCAATTCAGACGATATCCCCGACGGCTGGATGGGTCTTGATATCGGGCCGAAGAGCATTGCGATTTTCAGCGACGCCATTAAGAACGCGGGAACTGTCGTGTGGAACGGGCCTATGGGCGTCTTTGAGATGGAGCGCTTCTCTGCCGGAACAAAGGCGATAGCAAAGGCGGTTGCTGAGAGCGGCGCTGTCAGCATAATCGGAGGCGGAGATTCGGCCGCTGCTGTGGAGAAGCTCGGTTACGCCGACAAGATGACCCACATCAGCACCGGAGGCGGAGCGTCGCTTGAATTCCTCGAAGGGCTTGAACTGCCCGGAATCGCCGCGCTAAACGATAAATAACCCCATCGGTTGGGGCTGCAATAAAATACAATAATTTGAAGGAGAGCATACCATGGACAAGAGCAAACGCGCCGCCGTAATAGCTGGCAACTGGAAAATGAACAAAACCGCAAGCGAGGCAAAGGCGCTCATTGCAGGACTCATTCCCGCTGTTAAAGGCGCAGGCTGCACCGTTATAATCGGTGTTCCTTTCACCGATCTTGCCGTTGCGGTCGAGCTTTGCCGCGGCACCAACATTCACGTCGGTGCACAAAACTGCCACTTCAAGGAATCCGGAGCTTACACCGGTGAAATCTCCCCTCTCATGCTCAAAGAAGCAAACGTTGAATACGTCATTCTCGGTCACAGCGAGCGCAGACAGTATTTTGGCGAAACCAATGAAACCGTCAATCTGCGCGCCCGCGCGGCGCTCGCCGCGGGGCTCAAGCCGATCATTTGTGTAGGAGAGCTGCTTGAGCAGCGCGAATCGGGCACGACAGAGCAAGTGGTCACCGATCAGGTGAAAGCCGCTCTATTGGACGTAACCGCAGACGAGCTTAAAAACACGATCATCGCATACGAGCCCGTATGGGCGATTGGCACGGGAAAGACAGCGACCTCCGATCAGGCGAACGAGGTCTGCGCGCTCATCCGCGCGACAGTCGCGAAACTGTACGACAAAGATGTGGCCGACGGCCTCACGATACAGTACGGCGGCTCGATGAATGCCAAAAACGCCGACGAACTTCTCTCAAAGCACGACGTCGACGGAGGTCTCATCGGCGGCGCAGCGCTCAAACCGGACGATTTCGCAGCGATAGTTACAGCAGCCTCTAAATAAATTCCCGCATCCCTTCACAGCCCTGCCGATGTCCCGATTTTAATTGGGGCGTCAGAAAGGAATTTCTATTTGATGAAAAAACCCCTTATGCTGATGATTCTTGACGGTTTCGGCAATAATCCCGACAGTTATGGAAACGCAATTGCAGCTGCTAAAACTCCCAATCTCGACAAAATATTCGCCGAAAACCCCCACACCCTCATTGGCGCCTCCGGTCTCGATGTCGGTCTGCCAGACGGGCAGATGGGCAACAGCGAAGTCGGTCACACCAATATCGGCGCCGGACGCGTCGTTTATCAGGAGCTGACGCGTATTTCAAAAGAGATACGTGACGGAAACTTTTTCGACAACAAAGCGCTGCGTGAAGCGATGGATGCCGCTGTAAAATGCGGCAGCGCGATACACTGCATCGGGCTTCTGTCGGACGGCGGCGTGCACAGCCACATTGAGCACCTCTTTGCGCTCATCGATCTCGCAAAAAAACGCGGGGCGAGCAAGCTCTATATCCACGCGATTCTCGACGGGAGGGACACCCCTCCCGAGAGCGGTGCCGGTTACCTTCAGCAGCTCGTCGACAAGCTCGACGAGACGGGCATCGGAAGCGTCGCAACCGTAATGGGTCGCTACTACGCAATGGATCGCGACAACCGCTGGGATCGTGTGGAAAAGGCTTATTCAGCACTGGTTTATGGTGAGGGCTCAAGCTCCGATCACGACCCCGTCGGCGCAGTGCGGGAGAGCTATGCTGCCGGAGTTACCGACGAGTTTGTCCTTCCCGTTGTGTGCGAGCCCAACGGTGTCATCAAGCCTGACGACAGTGTTATATTTTTCAACTTCCGTCCCGACCGCGCGCGAGAGATAACACGCGCGTTTGTCGATCCGAACTTTGTGGGCTTTGGGAGAAAAAAAGGCATCTTCCCGCTTCACTATGTCTGCTTCACCGAATACGACTCGACAATTCCCAACGTTGAGGTCGCGTTCACACCGACCGATCTCACAAACACTTTCGGAGAATATATCGGCGAAAAGGGTTTGACGCAGCTGCGCATCGCAGAAACCGAGAAGTATGCCCACGTGACATTCTTCTTTAACGGCGGAAACGAAACTCCCTACAAGGGTGAGGAACGCTGCCTGATCAACAGCCCTAAGGTTGCCACATACGACATGCAGCCCGAGATGAGCGCTTATCTCGTTGCGGACGAGGTTGTACGCCGTGTGGAGAGCGGTAAATACGACGTCATTATCCTCAATTTTGCAAACTGCGATATGGTCGGACACACAGGTGTGTTCGATGCGGCTGTAGCGGCGGTTGAGGCTGTCGATGAGTGCGTGGGCAAGGTCGTTGAAGCAATGCTATATATGGGCGGAACTGTGTTGCTGACAGCCGATCACGGAAACGCCGACAAGATGTACGAGCCGGACGGTTCTCCGTTCACAGCACACACAACCAATCCCGTTCCGCTCGTTGTCATAGGCAAAAAGTGCAAGCTCCGCGACGGCGGACGTCTCGCCGACCTCGCGCCGACAATGCTTGACCTGCTCGGAATTTCCGTCCCGCTCGAGATGGACGGCAAGACACTGATAAGTAAATAATACATCTCAAGGGAACGGCTATTCACGGCTGTTCCCTTTTTCTGTTGCGCGGGATGATATCTCATACATAATACTTGCTGAATAATATCGCTTTCAAACGGCGCCTTGTTTTAAGTACGAAATACGCACCTTAAACTTCTCATGTATATCAGCCTTCCTTTGATTTACACTTTATTGCAAAAGACACTGTCTATGGTCTCACCGGCACACAACTTTTAATGTAGGATTTTAATTCAAATCTTTGAAAGCCCTTACACATAAAAAACGAAAACGCGATTGTCGCCGCATAACGGCTGTATTTTAAATTGTTTCACAGACGTTAAGGGTGTTGAATGCGCCTGAATTTCAGTTCTCTTGATGTTATAGTGGAATCGCATTGCAAATTTCACCGCCCGTGATAAAATCTATATCAGACAGCTTGTGGAACTGCAAAATTACAACCGAGAGGTATTGAAAATGAGTATGCACATCACAGCCCGCCCCGGCGAAATCTCCGAGCGGATTTTGCTGCCGGGAGATCCGCAGAGAGCGCGCTATATCTCCGAAAACTTTTTTGAGGATTCCGTATGCGTAAACGAACTGCGAGGAGCCTATTGCTTCACGGGGCTGTATAAGGGGGAGCGCGTATCTGTGCTGGGCACGGGTATGGGCATTCCGTCTGTGCTCATCTACGCGACAGAACTGTGCTCCGAATACGGCTGCGAGAAGCTCATACGAACAGGCACTGCTGGAGCATATGATTACAATCTGCGCCTTGGAGATATCGTGCTCTCTCAGGCGACATGCACAACATCGTCGCTAAACGATCACATCTTTCAAGGACACTTCGCACCTATTGCCGATTTTTCACTTCTTCGCTCTGCCTATGACATCGCACAGCGACACGAAATACGCGCTTTTGTCGGCAATACAATCTGCAACGATCATCTCTATACAGACCCACGAGGCTACGACCCTAAGGTCTGGGCAGATTACGGCGTGATCGCCTCAGAGATGGAAGCTGCGGCGCTTTACACTGTCGCTGCCCACTATCGCAAGCAGGCACTTACCATAATGACTGTAGTTGTCAACGCTGAAGCAGAGCTTGGCAAGCGTGAGCTTATTGCAGACGAAAGCGTTCAGATAAGCACTGACGAGCGCCAGAACGGATTGGATGACATGATTGTTCTGGGACTTGATACACTTGTCGACTGAGTTCGCTCTCTTTTTTCGTTTTAGTAGCTTAGAATATACAAAACAGATATTACAGGAGGAAAATATATGAAAAAGCTTGTCAGCTTTGTCGCAGGTATGGCGGCTGTCGGTGCAGGGGTTGCCGCAGCTGCGTACTATTTCCAGAAAAAAGGCATCGTAAACGTCGAGGTAACCTATGAAAACGACCTCGGAGAAACCGTGACACGCCCGCTGGACGAGCTCGTCGACCGCAAGGCGGCAGAACTTGCCGACCGCGCGATTGTGTCAGCAAGCGAACTTGCGCACAGTGTAAAGGTCTCACTTGACGAGCAGCTCGAGTGCGTCAACCGCCAGCTTAGAAAGGGATGCGAGCGCACCCTTGCGGCTGTCGGCGTCGTCCGCGAAGTGCCAGTTGATCTCGAATTCGGGGAGACCGATTACGAGTAGTTTGCCGGATGGGCATCTGTGATTGCAAACTGTTTTGTCCCCTGCATTTCGAATTGACTATATATTGATTAGAGTATCTGTTAATTAAACATACCGGCTATTGTTTTTGCTTGCGCAACTTTACTTCCGTGCTCTGACTCCCATGTGTCACATTGAGCGATTCAGCGCATTTCGTTTCAGCTTTGGCAAATTGGATATCTCTGCACACCCGCCATTGTCATCCTACGCTCAATTGCACTTGATCGCTCTGACTCCCATGTGTCACATTGAGCGATTCAGCGCATTTCGTTTCAGCTTTGGCAAATTGGATATCTCTGCACACCCGCCATTGTCATCCTGCGCTCAATTGCACTTGATCGCTCTGACTCCCATGTGTCACATTGAGCGATTCAGCGCATTTCGTTTCAGCCCCGTAAAGATAGACTATTGCTACTTACCGTCATCTACCCTTACTGCTTGATTTATTTTGCATTTTATTAAAAGAACGTGCCCATCTCCCTATAGCAACTGTCTTTGAGTGACACGTTGCGTTTTGCGCTTGTGACAATCTGATTCAACCGCAACCAAACTCCGAAATGAAACACGGCAACAACATTGACACCGTAAACTCAATTTTCTCTTGTCATTTATTTGTTTAATCTGCCAAAAGAGTTGCTTGATATTTATTTATTTTTACCAAAGCTCTTGACAAATTATCGTAGATCTCATATAATGCTTAAGCACCCCTAAAGAGTGTTGCACGTCGCGGAGTAGAGCAGCTGGTAGCTCGTCGGGCTCATAACCCGGAGGTCGCAGGTTCAAGTCCTGCCTCCGCAACCAAAATCAATTGCCGTTCTTGATGTAATTTCAAGAACGGTAATTTTTTTGCATCCGCAATTGCTTGCACATCAATCGCTTTTGGAGATTCGATGCCTGCACAGCAGCGCCAACGCATTCACAACCTTGCAAATCCAAAACCTATTACTCTCGTAAGCTGTAAAAAGAGTTCTGTAAACTGCTCAGCGGTCTCCCAGTGAGGATTGAATCTCTATGGCTGTGTTTATATTATTGCGCTTCAATACGGAAGATTTCATTGGGTTTTATTGTCAAATGATATAGCTTGTTATATACTGCGACGTAGGTGATTATATATTGACAAGGTGATGCTGCATGGAGTTAAGTGCAATTATTAAAAAGGTGCGTTCTGCGTTGGTAATGTCTCAAGAAAGGCTCGCTCAAGGGCTTCATGGTGGCTTCACTTCTGTGAACAGATGGGAACACAATCATACAAAACCAAATAAAATGGCCCACCACGCTTTAATGAACTTTGCAATGCCAAAAATGTCAGTTATGAACTGATGGATTTACTTGTGAATATAATATAGCATCTTTTTATTTTTTTGCTTTATTTTCTGCACAGCTCACAAACCATGTCTGCGGCCATCGATATATATTCACTAAGGCTGTGCTCGCCGATTCCCGCAACTGCAATCGCGCATCTGTTCATCGGGACCAGCACCTTTTGTGCCCGGCTCTCGGAGATTGCCAGTGCCATGCCCGGGGTTATTTCTCCTAGCAGTGAATTTGCCGCAATTATGCCCATAGCGCCGACGATTATATCAGCTCTCTGTGCGGCCACAATCACCGGATTCTCTCCCGTGGCGCATTCATCAGCTCCCGCTTTCATCATGGCTGAGGTCGCCGCGGTGTTGGTACCCACCGCAATCACTGTGCAATCGCAACGTTTTTCCTTGAGTTGTTCCACAATGGATTTCCCGATTTTTCCGCCCTGCCCGTCAACAATAAGCACCTTCATGCGAAGACTCCCCTTTTCAATATTGCAATTTGTCAATTTCGTCGATGAAACTTTTCATTAGTGCTTTTCTTGTCCGGTTCAGGAAATGCTGCCTTTTTGAATTGTTCATCTTCATATCAGCGAAGAAATCTGATCGTCTCAAGTCTATTAAGTCCCAGTTTGGCAACGGCTGCTACGGCAAGGTCGTAAAGCTCGACGCCTTTTGCTGAGGACAGATTTCGGTTGTCGTGCGCATCCACACCGATAACGCAACTGCAACCGCACTGCGCGGCTATCCGCCAAAACTCAGGGTGCGGAAACCCTTCTCCCGGGCTGTCGCGATGCCACGCGCCCGAAATGTTATATTCGAGCGGCAGAGCGAGAGACGCCGCCTTTTCACAGATAACACGGCTGGCCTCTTCACAGTGCTTGTCAAAGTGGGCGTAGCTGCGCATAAACAGATCGGGATGTGCCATGTAGGAAAAGCATTTCAGCTCCATTCCCTCAATAGCCGATTCAAGATAGATGTCGAGTGATTTTCGATCGACAACCGAGCGACCGAAAAACTCACACTTTCGGTCATCGGGATAAAAATGGTTTCCGAAAATCACGAAGTCCAACTGCTTTTCAGCAATCAACTCATCAATCCATCCCGCAAATTCGGGAAAATATTCGCATTCCAGTCCGAGTTTAATTGACAGCTTGTCCGCATATCGCTCTTTCAGCAGCTTCACAGACTCAACATAGCCATCCAGCATCGGAAGATCCATTCTCACGTCAGAGACATATCCGTCGTCATACGGAAACGGACAATGATCGGAAAATCCCAGCTCCTGAAATCCGCCCATGATAGCTGAGCGCACATATTTGTCATCCGAGCCCATCGCGTGCTTGCAACGAAAAGTGTGTGTATGATAGTTAGTTTTCATAGCAAATAGAATAACACATTTTGCGCTTATGTTCAATTGACAGCGCATTTATCTCAGCCTATAATTACCATATGAAATACAAAGCTCCCGCAAAACCCAAAAAAAAGAATACGCCACCTTTAGCACGCCGCGCCGCTCCTCTTATCTGTGCGTTTGTGTTGATTGCGCTCTTCTGCATTTATGTATTTGCAGCAATTCCCTCGCAAGGAAGAGCTTTTGCACCGTCGATAGGAATCGCGCTTGCGTCTTTGACACTCGGAACACTTGTCATTGCGCGCATCGCCTTTTTGCGTCCTGCATACTTAAAAAAACGCACAGCAGCGGTGCTGCTCGCGTTCACTCTCGGTTTTATGTCGCTTATCTCCCTCATCAGTGCCCTTTTTGCATCTCTTGAAAAGCTCAATCCCGCAGTCACTTTTGTAATTGAAAGCTTCCTGCTCGTCCTCTATTCGCTGCTGTCGTTCACGGTTTTTGCGGCGGCGCGGCGTCTTTCTCCGGCGCGCGATTTCACGGAGGAAATGCCCGTTTTTATCCGTGCGGCAGAGAGTGAAATTCGCGAGATTCTCACCCATTGTGACAACCATCGCGCGCGCGAGCTCATCGGCTCTGTGAACGACGCACTGCTTTTTAGCGATCCGCTCTCCAACTTTGACACCGCGAGCTGTGAGGACGCCATCGCACGCTACATCTATCAACTGGATGATCTCCACAATTACGACAATCTTGCGATGGTCGAATCCGTATGCGACGCCCTGCACATTCAAATAAGCCGACGCAACGAAATTTGTGCAAGCAGCCGCGAACTAAAAGAATAGCGTCATGAAAAAGAGTAGTTTACTGAACTGTGGCAAGTTGCAGGTTCTTACCTGTTTTGAATCTAAATGGCAACCACACCCGGACTGCTTTGCCATGTTCCAAATCTGAGCATCCGTCCGAGTGCTACGCTGCAATGAAGCGTAGCACTCTTTCACTTTGTCCTGAGCTTTTTAAATGGCCAATTGGGTCGTACTCTTTGTCTTGCATTTCGAAAACTATTCCGCTTTAGTTCTTCTTTGGTCTCAGTGAAGCTCAAGTCTCTCTGTAATTTGCACTCAATCGGCCTGCATTTCAGGATGGCATTATCTGTGCGATGCGGATTTTTATGCTGTTCAGCGCGAGGTGCCGAGAGCAACAATGACCACTGCCGCAATGACTGCGGCTGAAAAGCTTACCTCTGAAACTGCCATTGCAAGACGACACACAAGGCAAGCTACCGCAACTTCGTATATCATCAATTAGGACAAAACAAAGTGCGCTAACGTCTCCGAATTTTCCGGTCTCAATGGCAAATCCGTTTATCAGATCATATTTCTTTTAAACGTGTATTGAAAATCGGCAAAATGGCACAGCAGCCCCGAGCAACAGGGCACTTAAATCCATTGCGATCACGGATTATTACTCTGCTTTTGGATATACCGTTCAAATTTGTTGACATTTAAAAACAGAGATTCCCAATGAGATAGAGCACTGCGATGTGCAGCGGATAAAAGATGTAAAACAGATATTTCAATCCCGCACCTCGTTCGCCGTTATAGGCAAGCATAAACGGAAGCGCACCAATCATCATCCACTGATAGCCTTCGTAAAGCAGGTTTTGGACGGTAACACCGCCCGTTGCAAGAGTTGCAGCAAGGTAAACGGCGCAATAGATAACGTAGCCCACCGCAAGCGTGACACGCTTTTCCCGCACATAGTAGAGCATCACACCGAGAAGCACGACAAAAACTCCACCTTCGCAATAGAAAATGCTCGGCAGCAACGCGCTTGTAAACAGCAGCACCCCTATGATTCCTGTGCCCATGTAGGCATAAGCACATGCAAAGATCGACACCAGCTGCAACGCCAAAAACGCGATGAGCCATTTCCATGTCCCTCGCTTGCGGGCACGGAAACCCTCTATTAGCCCAATAATTGCGCTGATGATTGCAAGCGTCACGAATATGTTGTTAACCGGCATATTATAGGGCTTTGGAACAATTGCAATCAATGCAACGTCGAGCAGGCTCATACCAACGCCACAGAGATAGATGCGCAGCAGATATTTTTTTCTGTCATGTGTGTGGAAGAATCCCTCACACATACAAAAGATGAACAGCGGCGCCGAGATTCTGCCCAGCCAATGCAGCCAGATTGGCGCTCCGGGAATAAATTCGGCAATGTGATCCCCCAGCATAAGCGCGAGGGCGATGAGTTTTAATACTGTCGCAGACATAGGTCACTCCTATGCAATCTCAAAAGTAAATGAGGCACTGTCGCTGACCGATACATCCTGTGGGTTGAGCTCCGGAACCTCGGTGTTCGCGGCAGCGACATTGCGCATCGTGAACATCGTCGGCGACAGAATCGTAAGGTCCTTGAATTCGCAGTTTATAGAGAGCAGCGCTCCGAGGGACACTCCCGAGGCCACACACAGCACTTCAGCTCTGTGGCGCGCGGTATCTGCGGCCTGCACGAGTGCGAGTTCTTTGAGGTTATCCGGTTCCTTTACAGTGAACATGATCGAAAATTGCGGCTTTGCGCGACAAACTGACAGTGCCGCGATTGTAAGCGACAGCCTTTGCAGCGAGAGCGCAAACTCAATTCTAGACGCATGTTCACAGCGATATCCTTTGAAAATTCGTTTGTAGTTTCCCCGCTCGTCGCTTACGTTGTCATACTCTGTATCGACAGAAAAATTAGTTGTTTTTATCTCTTCCTTTGAAAATTCGACCTGTGAGAGCGACGCTATAAGCGCGGCGTGCTGTGCAGAGGCGGTCTTTATCGTGACGTCATAATCCGCAGCCTGCGCACAGAGTTGCGATTCGATTATTATCAAGTCAGGACGGGCTGAAACACTCGCTTGCCCACGCACAGTGATCGTTCTTCCCATAACAACATCTCCTTTGTGTTCGTGTCAATATCGCGAACACCGAGGCTTATTCTACCACAACCAAGCTTTTATTGTCACGCATATATTGATGTAAAACAGATGTTCCAGTTGATGCTCAAACACAATCGCGCTTCACATTTCTTTGTAAAACAATAGGAAAACAACTCTGCACGGAGGAAAGATGTGTCCTGTCTGTCCTTGTTCCACTGCCCACATATTCTCTTTTGCACCTTGCTCCCGCCTGCGAACTCGACGCGCTTTGATAGCTCCGGAGTATCCGGTCCCTTTGATATATTCTTCGGAATTGCAACCCGGCATTTGGTCACTGTCAATAGCGAAAACTGTGAGTCTCTGTCTTTCACGCTTGCAATCAAACGGTAACGGTACTACAATATTTATGTTGTGCTAACATAGAGATTGGACTTGAAATTATGTGGCTTGCATTTGCATTCGGTTCGGCATTTTTCGCTGGAATAACTGCCATCCTCGCAAAAATCGGAATCAAAAACACCGACTCCACCCTCGCAACGGCGCTGCGAACCGTCGTTGTGCTGGTCTTCTCGTGGCTAATGGTGTTTATTGTTGGGTCACAGAACACAATTGCAGATGTCTCAGGAAAAACGCTGCTGTTTCTCGTGCTGTCTGGGCTCGCGACAGGCGGCTCGTGGCTCTTCTATTTTCGCGCGCTGCAGCTCGGCGATGTCAACAAAGTCACTCCAATCGACAAATCGAGCACCGTTCTCACGATGCTGCTCGCGTTTATTCTGCTCGGAGAGCAGATAACGCTGCTCAAGCTCGTTGGAATGGTTGGAATCGGAGTGGGCACTGTACTGATGGTATTGAAAAGCCGCACCGATTCCGAGCCTTCTTCCGAAAAAGCTCCGGATCACCGCTGGGTGATATATGCGGCGCTGTCGGCGGTATTTGCGAGCCTCACCTCGATACTCGGAAAAATCGGGATTGAGGGCATTGACTCAACGCTCGGCACCGCGATTCGCACAGCAGTGGTGCTCGTGATGGCGTGGTTCATGGTGTTGATCACAGGCAAGCAGCGCGGAATTCGCGCAATCGACCGCAGAAGCTGGATTTTCATTGCGCTTTCAGGGGTTGCTACTGGAGCGTCCTGGCTGTGTTACTATCGCGCGCTACACGACGGACCTGCGAATATCGTAGTTCCGGTCGACAAGTTGAGCATCTTGCTCACCGTCGCGTTTTCTTACATCTTTCTCAAGGAAAAGTTGAGCGCAAAGGCCGCGATCGGGCTTGCCGTCACCGTTGCAGGTACCCTTGTGCTCCTCATCTGATGCTGTGTGTTGCGAGATAGAATTTGTTTCCGACGGCATATTCCCTGTTTTACTCTCAGATAATTTAGATGATTTCAAAAACAAGTGCAGGGAGAGATTCTTCACGTCGCTCAGAATGACAGAAATGCAGTTCTCTTGTTGCTGGTATCATGAGTGGATGCTCATCCCGCATTTGTGCGCGGAAAGCAAATTAGTGAAATCCCGGGATCGAAGCGTGTTGACGTGAGTGCGCCTGCACTGCGCACCGTGAGTTGGACACCATCATTTAAGGCGATGAACATGGTGCCATCCGCGCCTTGCCATATTGCGGCCACGCTCTCCTTCAGTCGATATACAATATACATACCGTCTCACTCGGTCCGCATATACTGTACGTATATGAAAAGGCCGCAATGCAACTTGGCTGTCTGCCTTTCTGCGAAGCGGCCGCTGTCGCTCTTGCGGTATTTCTCCGGTTAAATCGGATTCGCAAAAGGCAGAGATATATCTCTGCCTTTTCTCTGTTTTCACGCGGCCTAAACCCGTGTGTCCCGCAGCGCTATGATGAGTTCTGACAGATGAGAATCGCGCTTTGTGTTCCCAGCTCTACAAAAATGGCACTGCTGTCAACCCAAACCGAAAGCACTTAAAACAGCTGGCCTATTTTGCAATGCCCACACAGCTAACCGAACAAACTTGTTTGTTCGATCTTTTAAAGGTATAATAGGTATCGGTTTATACTTAATTCTACACGCCTCGCAACAATTTCTCCTCTCACTGGCACTTACTGAGTGGGAATGGATTTGCCAGCATTTAATCTTTCTTCGGAGGACCGCATGTCCGCAATCATCACGACAGAAAACGTACATAAAATATATCGTGTCGGAGAAAACGTGGTTCACGCACTCGCGGGAGTGTCAATCGCCGTTGAGAGCGGCGAGTTTCTCGCGATAACCGGCACGAGCGGCTCGGGAAAGTCCACCTTGCTCAACGTGCTTGCAGGACTTGAACCCGCAACAAGCGGCGAAATTGTCATATGCAATGAGCATATTGAGAATCTCACTGAAAATCAGCTTGTTTCCTTTCGGCGCGAAAACGTCGGATTTATTTTTCAGTCGTTCAATCTTGTTGCGACAATGACTGCTGCAGAAAACGTCGCGCTGCCGCTCACATTTCGCGGTGAAGGCAAACGCGAGCGTCTGGAAAAAGCTCGCAGAATGCTCGAAGTTGTGGGCCTTGCGGATCATGCAGATCACAAGCCGCTTCAGATGTCAGGAGGCCAGCAGCAACGTGTCGGAATCGCAAGAGCACTCGTCGTCGACCCGAAAATCGTGTTTGCCGACGAGCCAACCGGCAACCTCGACAGCCATAACGGCGCAGATGTCATGAACCTAATAAAGGGCATCGTCACCGAAAGCGGCCTCTCTGTGGTAATGGTCACACACGACCTCACGCTCGCTCGAAAGGCCGACCGCCTTATCCACCTCATTGACGGCCGCGTGGTCGAAAACGAAAACAATGTACAATCAAAAATATAATCAGATATCAGCAGAGGATTACTTTAAGATGAAAAAGCTTGTTGCGTTCGCCCTCCTTTTCGCGCTCATCGTCTGCACGCTCCCGTTTGCACCATCCGTTTCAGCCACATCCGGACTCATTGTGTCCGGGGGAAGCTTCATGCTGTCCAACGAAGGGACAATTCAGCAGACCCCGCACCTCGTTCAGGGCGAAACCTGGGGCGGCGGGACGCTTTCCATAAAATATACCGCTGCCGCTAAACCGGTGGACTGGAAGATAGAATCGGTTGAAATGGGCACAGACATCAAGGTAACCGGGTTTCCTTTCGCAGTCGACCAACTCAACTATCTCCAGTCGTTCGGGGTCGCAGACCATTATGTTCTTTACTCGATACCAACGCTGCGCGTGCGCGGAGACGCACCTGCCGGCTACTATGATATCCCGATAATCGTGCGCTATTCCTATGACAACATTGCGGTTCCCGGGAAAAGGCTTGATGGCAGCGAAACGCTATATTTCCGCACTCTTATCGCGGAAACGTCGCAGCCTGCAACCGATGACGGCAACATCGCCAAGATCATCATCTCCAATTTTTCAACAAATCCAAAGGACGTTGTCGCCGGCCAGCCGTTCGTGCTCGGCGTTACATTTAAAAACACCTCTTCCAGCCACACCATATCAAACCTCAAAGCTTCCCTCGCGGGCGACAGCACTTTCAAGCCAGTGTCAGGCTCGTCAACGCTGTTCATTCCCTCCATCGCACCGGGCGAATCAAAATCCGCTTCAATCCGCCTTACGTCCAAACCGGACACCGCCCCCAGCTCATACAATGCGACCTTCTCTCTCAACTATGACGCTCCCAACACCAAGGACCACGCGCCAGTGACAGACACCGAGATCATCGCAATTCCTGTAATTCAGGTGCCAAAGGTGATGGTGACCAAGTTGCAAATTCAGCCGTCCGACATTATTGTCGGGCAGGATATAAACGTGATGTCCACTGTCAACAACACCGGCAAATCGAAGATATACAACGTTAACGTCAACGTGAGCGACAGCGGAGGCTTGCTCGCCGTTGGAGAGGCCTATCTCGGCAACATCGACACGGGCGGCACAGGCACGATTGACCTTTACATAACACCGCAGAAAGCAGGCAGCGGCAAAGCGAAGATGACCGTGAACTACGAGGATGAAAACGGAACAAAGTTCACATATGAGGAATCTTCGGATATCGTCGTTATGGAAAGCGGCGGGGGTATAGAGATTCCTCCAATGGTCGATCCCAACCTTAAACCCGTAGACGATTCCGGATCGCTCTGGTGGATCTGGCTTATTGTAGCGCTTGTCATCGGCGGAGTGGTCACTCTGATTATCGTCAAAAAGAAAAAGGCAAAACAGCGCATGATGCGCGACCGCGCCACTGCAAACGAACTTAATGCAAAGTATCTTCAAGGGCAGTCCGATAGCAGAAAATCCACGTCCACAACAGAGGACACCCAGAGATGAAATTTTTTGAACTGCTCAAGTTCAGCTTTTTGAACCTGTGGCGGCGCAAGCTGCGCAGCAGCCTCACGCTGCTGGGAGTGATGATTGGCACGGCTTCGATTGTCGTTATGATGTCGCTCGGAATCGGACTTAACAACACATATATTGAGTCGATCAAAAACAGCGGCACACTGACGCTGATAACTGTCGACAACTATGGCGGCGGAATGATGTACGCAGGCGGCGGAATGGGGAGCGCTTCCATCGACAAAAACAGCACGAGTGAGCACAAAAAGCTCGACAAGGCCGCTGTTGAGAGCTTCGCGAATCTCGAACACGTCGTTTGTTCCTCTCCTGTCTATCAGTTTACAGTTATAGCAAAATCCGGCAAATACGAGTCGTATCTGTCCATCAACGCGATGACATATGAAATGCTCTCGGCCATGAAGCTTCCCGTGCTCAAAGGTGAGTTACCCGCAAAGGACGCCCCCCTCTCCCTGATTGCCGGAAGCCATGTGGGTTTTAATTTCTACGACCCAAAAGCAAGCAGCAACGACATGATGTACTTCGGAGGCGACATGGATCTGGAGCCTCCCGTAAAGATGTACGATACACCTATCTTTATCGTCTATGACGTGAACGCCTATAATGAGGCGCTGAATGGTAAAGGCGCAATGCCAAAAAAATACCTTGTGCACACCTCCGCGCTGCTCGGAACAGAAGATTCCAACAACGGCTGGTCTCAATACGATTACAACACATATGCACAGCTTGAGTCCGTCGAGGCGCTTTTTAACAAGATTTTCAAGAAAAATCCGTGGCCTAATCAGAACACAGACTCACACGGCAAACCGATTCGTCCTCTCGAATACAACACCGCCTATGTGCTCGTTGACGACATCGAAAATGTCTCTGTGGTGCAAAAGGCAATTGGCGAGATGGGATATCAGTCTTCCTCCGATCTCGACTACCTCAAATCTATGCAGGAACAATCGCGCACAATTCAGTATGTGCTCGCCGGAATCGGCAGTGTTTCACTGATTGTCGCGGCGATTGGAATAACCAACACAATGCTGATGAG
Organism: Oscillospiraceae bacterium; assembly: GCA_036645935.1. GTDB lineage: Bacteria > Bacillota > Clostridia > Oscillospirales > Ruminococcaceae > JAUNBN01. The sequence continues at coordinate 136,410 of JAVXNE010000006.1, forward strand.
CATTTTTGAGCGCACAAAGGAAATCGGTATATTCAAGGTTCTTGGATGCTCGCTCGGCAACATCCGTTCGATGTTTCTGGTCGAAGCCGGGATGATCGGTCTCGGCGGCGGTCTTCTCGGGTTGGGACTGAGTTTCGGGCTGTCAACGATTATCAATTTGGCAATAGGTGCAATCTCGGTGATCCCTGTTTGGCTGGCCTTGCTCGGACTCGGCTTCTCTGTTGGAGTCGGCATGATTGCGGGGCTGTCACCGGCAATACGCGCCACCAAGCTCTCTCCTCTTGAGGCTATCCGCTCACTGTAGTGCGTGTTATCTCAGCGGTTCGCCCGCCCACCTTTTGTCGTACTACCGCTTTTGCTGAATATACACAGCGCCACTTTAAGCGACGCCGCAATACGTCAAAACACCATAGCACAACGAAAGCGCCACGCCTGCAATTTGAAGGCTGTGGCGCTTTTTCTGCGTAGAATGCAGGGGTTTGTGCTCACGTGAGTCCCATCTTTTTTGCAGCATGACGCTCTGCAAACGGCAATTTGGTGTGCGCGAAGCACAAATGTGCCACCGCTTAAATTGTGAAATATCTGTCGGACAATCGAAAGATATCGCTCCGCTTATAGATAGCATGCGCTTTGTGTATGAGCAAGTGCGGTCTTCGATCTTAAGCAACACAAAAGCGTGCTGCTTAAAATGACAGTACCCCAATAACTTGAAATGCACAACGACAATCCAATCCCCTCTGCGGAAAACTTATGTTACTGTATGTTTCAATCGCAAGCCCGCATTTGAAAGCACAGATGCGCTCACAAAGAGCATTATTCACCAAGCGTTGCTTTAACCTAACATTTATTTTCAACCGATGACGTAAAACTTCGCAGTGGATAATTCCCCGTCTTCATCTGCAATTATCTGATGCCCTATTCCCCCGTTTCCGGATTCATCACATGGCGTGGTGCTGAAATGCGAAGTTGTACTACGGAAGTTCTATGCAGATATTGACAGTGTATTACCATATTCCGTGCGTATGGCAAAGTGTTCCATCACTGACATCGGGGTTTTGCTCCGTAATGATTTGCGACTTTATTGCTTCGATTTATCACAGCATTCCGTTTTTTCATATTTCAAAGCCTGCAATTGCAGTTTTCACTCTGCGGTTATAGCCTTTTTTAAAGTCAATGTCCGCTTTTTTGTTTCTGATCATGTTGAACTCACTCTTCTGCGATTCAATTTAATTATTGTGGCAACTCCACTTTTTACAAAGCGTCTGTTAAATTCAGGCACATAAAAGCGCACCCCGCCCAGCATATATGCTGGGCGGGCGGGGTGCGCTTACTTGGATTAAAATTTCAAAATCTATTTTCACTTAAAATATCTGCTCGATATAACGCGGTAATGCGGAAAATAAGAATTTCTGAAAACCTCGCTGTGGTGAATGGCGGGCAGATTCTGTTTGCGGTAGTCGGCAAGAAAACGCCTGAAGTCCGCCGCGGCGAAGAGCATTTTGCACTCGCACAAATTCTGTGCGAAAACGAGTTTGCTCTCAAAACTCACGACATTCCCCGCATTCGTGTTAGAGGTTGCGACGAAAGCGTCGTTGATGGCGTCTTGCGGGATATTTTGCGCTTTGGCGGCCGCAAGATGCAGCCGGACAAGTCCGTTGCCAATATCCTCTTTGAGTTCGCAGGTCTCATCCTCGGTAACGATTTCCCATTCTTCGGAAAGCCAGCGAGCGCTGTCCTGGGCATCTGCAATTGCGTGTCCTCCCGCAAACTCATTTTGATAGATAAGCTTGACAATATCAGTCATTTCCATGCGCGGATAGCGCGAAAAATGAGAGAGCAGCACCCGCTCTAGTTTATTAAAACCCGCACTCATGCTTTCAGTTCTACCAGCTTCGCGCGCTCAAGTGCAAGCACGATGAGCGGGATGAAGACAAGTTGAGCGATAATTCCGGGTATCGAAGTGACAAACGCGGCGCCCAGCCAAAGCTGCATGGAATATGCGCCCGCTTTGAATATTAGGGCGTTGAGCACGCCGTAAGTGAGGCGACCCGCCAGCATTGCGCCGACGAGAGCTACATAGAGATTGGCGGGTTTGATCCCGGTGTGAACATATTTTATGAGCAAGCCGGTGACAAGACCGTATACCGCAAGCTCGCACAGCATTCCGGGCAATATCGCCATCGGGGGCATTCCGGTAAGCAGACTTGAGAGGAGAGGGGCGAGAATTCCGCAGGCAAGGCCGTAGATCGGCCCGCAGATCAGTCCACACAGCAAAACAGGGATGTGCATGGGAAGGAAGATGCTTCCAGCATTGGGAATGGAATGGAACGCGATGGGAAGGGCGACACCGAGTGCGACGCACAATCCAGCAAACACAAGTCTTTTAGTATTGCACATTTGCAAAACCTCCTGAAAATAGAGAATGCCGCAAAAGCACCCTCATAATAATAATGAGCTGCCTTCGTGGCACATCTTCCATTATCGGAAACGCTCGTCGGCTTCATTCCGACGTTGTTATGTATTCTACACGATCTTGCGACGAATCGCAAGCAATTGCGCACAAACCAGATAATTAGCTGCCTATGACATTCTGATTGTTTACGTCATCGACGTCCGATTTCTTTTTAAACGCGAAGAATTTCTGGCCGAGGTAATTTATTACTATATACAGTACGTTGGCTGAGAGAAGTTTAATAAGTGTGACAACGTCGTCGCTCCAACTCACCTGCCAAACGTTCGCGAACATGTAGTCGAGCAGCTGTTTTGCTGATATATATGATATGAAATAGCAGATGAGCAGATTGATGGTAAAGCGCGGCAGAGTGCGGCTGTGAGGGAGTTCAGAGGCGTTAAATGTATATTTGCGGTTGAGCAGGTAGCTGTAAGTCCCGCCGATGGCAAAGGTGATTGCGCTTGTCAGCCAATAGCCCGTGTGCAAAAATTGCGTGAGCAGGTAGGTGAGAACCCAGCTTGCAAGCGTGTTTGTGCCGCCGACAAGGAGATAGAGAAACCCCTCGTTATGGAACAGCTTGACAATCAGCACTCTCAGTTTGTCAATCATCGCGCACCTCATCATCTGTCGTTTCCCGAACCACATACTGCGGGTTGTTGTTGATGCTGATGTAGATGCGGCCGATATATTCTCCCAGCATTCCGATTAGCAGCATGAGAATCCCCCCTATGAAGAGCAGCGCCGCCATCGTGGAGGCATAGCCGAGCGGAACGGAGGGGCTCACCATCTTTTCAATAATCAGAGCAATCGCGTAGATAAAGCCTGCGAGGGAGAAGATGCAGCCCGCGCCCGTCGCAAAGCGCAGCGGGACGACAGAAAAAGAGGTGAATCCGTTGAACCACAGCGCAAGTAGTTTTCTGAAAGTATAACCGGAGCGCCCAATCTCGCGCTCGCGGTGATGCACCGGAACGTTCTTTATCTTGCTGGTACTGCGAAGAAACAACCCCGTTGAATATGGATACGGGTTTTGGTAACGGCACGCTTCGTCGACAACGTAACGCTTTGCGGCGATATAGCTGGTGGCCTCGATGTTCCTGGGCTTTTTGAGCATTACCTCGAGCATGATATCGTTGATTTTGCTGCCAAAGCGACGGAAAGCGCTGTGCTTTTTACCGGAGCCCGGCCAAAGATAGCTTGCAAACACGACATCTGCGTCGTCGTCCAGTGCGTCGACAAGCAGGTAAAGCTCATTTGCGGGTGTCTGGCCGTCATCATCGAGGAAAATGACAATGTCTCCGGTGCTCATCCGCATTCCGGCCATGACCGCACTGTATTCTCCGAAGTTCTTTGCAAGCGACAGACCGTGAATTTTGGAGTCCTCTCTTGCAAGCTTTTTTATCACATTGTATACTCCGTCGGGAGAGCAGTCATTCACGAGGTTAATTTCATAATCATAGCCATCGCGGCTTTTGACTGTGGAAACAATTTCGTCAACGACGCCGGGCAAACTTTCCTCGGATCGATAGCATGGAATTACAAAACTCAGTTTTATCGGCGCGTTCATAGCGAAACCTCACTTTGGGAGCTGTAATTTGCGGTCGTGCGACGAATAACATACTGAGGATTGTTGTTAATGCTGACATATGTGCGCCCGACATATTCGCCGAGTATGCCAATAAGCAACATCTGCACGCCGCCGATAAAGAGTATTGCCGCCATTGTCGACGCGTAACCGAGAACCACAGTCGGCACGACGAGTTTGCGTATTATAAGGTAGAGCGCATAGATAAACCCAACCACAGCCGACATCGCACCCACGAATGTCGCAGCGCGCAGCGGCACGACAGAAAATGTCGTGAAACCGTTGAACCACAGCGCGAATAATTTTTTGAGAGTGTATCCGGAATTTCCTATTTCGCGCGCCCGGTGTTTGACCGGAACGTTCACAATGCGATTGGTGCTGCGCAAAATCAGTCCTACAGCGTACGGGAATGGGTTTCCATATCGACACGCTTCGTCAACAAGATATCTTTTGGCGGCAAAATAGCTCGTCACCTCCAGTTCTTTGGGCTTTTTGAGCAGCAATCGGAACATCAGGTCGTTCACACGGCTGCCAAAGCGGCGAAACCCGTTGTGCTTCTTGCCAGAACCGGGCCAAATGTAGCTTGCATAGGCGACGTCGACATCTGCGCCGAGCGAGTCAACGAGTTCAAAAAGCTCGTTCGCCGGGGTCTGTCCATCGTCGTCAAGGCAGACGACGACATCTCCGCGGCTCACCTTCAGCCCTGCCATCAGCGCGCTGTGTTGCCCGAAGTTTTTTGCAAAGGACAGCCCGATTATCTTGGGGTCTGCGGCAGAAAGCCGCTCAATAACCTCAAAAACACCGTCGGGAGAGCTGTCATCAACCAAAATTATTTCATAGTCGAATCCGCTGCGGGTTTTCACCGTCTCTCGCAGCTCGTCCACCACACCCTCCAGTGTCTTCTCAGAGCGATAACAGGGAATTACAAAGCTCAGCAGAATTGTCTCGCTCATTTAAAATCCTCTTTCAGCAATCCGTAAAAAATCAGCCCGAGGAACTGCCCGTCGCGCAAAACATGCTCGCGAAAAAACGCCTCGCGCGTAAATCCAACCTTTTCAAACACCCGCGCAGAGGGGTGATTCCCTTCAAGCACGCGCGCGTATACCTTTTTAAGTTGAAGCTCATCAAAAGCATAACTGCAAAGAGTGTGGCAGGCATCTGTCCCCAGGCCCATGCCTCGTGCGGCTTGCTCGCCGATAAATACACCGTATTCGGCGGTTCCGTTAACGCGATCGATCGCTTTTAAAAAGACAGAACCTACATCCTGTCCCGATTCGTTGTTCACAACAATAAACTGCGCGACGCGACCGGTGTTGACCCGCGTATCAAGCCAGTTTTCATGCTGCTCTGCTGTCAGCAGAGTGCGCACCACAAAATTGCGCAACACGCTTTCATCGTTGCGCCACCGAACTATATTTGAGGTGTCCGAACGCCCTATCGCGCGCAGCGTGACGTGCTTGCCGGATACAGTCGCTGTTATCATGACGTCACCGTGTAAAACTCCTCTATTTTTGCAACGATGTACTGCACATCGTTTTCACCAAGCCCGTAGTATAGCGGCAGACGCATCAGACGCTCGCTCTCGGATGTCGTGCAGCGGTCTCCAAACGGCATTGAGCCCAACCGCATGCCTGCGGGCGAGCTGTGAAGAGGAATATAATGAAAAACCGACATTATTCCGTTTTTCTTGAGAAAGCTTATCAGTGCCGTGCGCTCGGTGAGATCCGCAGCCTTTATGTAGAACATATGGGCATTGTGCTTGCAGTCTGAGGGGATGAACGGAAGCTCAATGCGGCCGCTTTCGGCAAGGCGCGACAGCCCAGCGCGATATAGCTCCCAGCTGCGCATTCTGTCCGCGACGATCTGCTCTGCAAGTTCGAGCTGCGCCCAAAGGTACGCCGTACACAGCTCACTCGGCAAATATGAAGATCCGGCCTCCTGCCATGTATACTTGTCGACCTGTCCGCGAAAGAACTTTGAGCGATCAGTGCCTTTTTCGCGTATTATCTCGGCGCGCTCACGATATTTCACATCATTGATGAGCAGCGCGCCGCCTTCACCGCATGATACGTTTTTCGTCTCGTGAAAGCTGTAACAACCGAAATTGGCGAGGTTGCCCAGCGCCCGTCCTTTGTAGGTTGCAAGAATACCCTGCGCTGCGTCCTCAACAACTAAAAGGTTGTGGCGTCCGGCAATGTTGTTGATCGTGTCCATCTCACACGCAACACCCGCATAGTGGACTGGAACAATCGCGCGAGTGCGGTCAGTCACCGCCTGTTCAATGAGGTTTTCGTCGATGTTCATCGTGTCGGGGCGGACATCGACAAACACAGCGCGCGCGCCGCGAAGCACAAAAGCGTCGGCGGTCGACACAAAAGTGAATGACGGCATGATGACCTCATCACCCTCGCGAATGTCACACAGCATTGCGGCAAGCTCGAGCGCATGGGTGCAACTGGTGGTGAGCAGCGCGGCGGCGGCACCTGTCTGCGAACGCAGCCATTCGCTGCACTGTGCAGTGAAACGGCCATCTCCGCAGATTTTTTCGGCGGCGACAGCCTCTTTCATATAGTCGAATTCTTTGCCTGTAAATGGGGGGATATTAAAATTTATCATAGTGTTTAATATTATACAGCCCAAAGCCGAAAAAGTAAACATTGCTACTCGTTTCTCATTGACAAAACACAGATGGCATGATATTATTTTTAAGCGTGAGAGCGTAGGAAACAAATGCGGATATGGCGGAATTGGCAGACGCGCTAGATTCAGGTTCTAGTCGGGGCAACTCGGTGGAGGTTCAAGTCCTCTTATCCGCACCAGTCGGAGTGTTCTTATAGGAATTCAGTTTCCTTATAAGAACACTCCGTTTTTATTTGTCTGTTTATTGTTTTGATGTTTTATATAATATGGGAACTTCAAACAAGCTCTCCACAAGGCGAAGCGTTTCTGACGCTTACGCCTTTTCTCGTTTTCAGCTCAAAGGGCTTGAACGGTGC
>JAVXNE010000007.1:0-15679 GCA_036645935.1 Oscillospiraceae bacterium
GTTGACTTAATTTGCTTTCTTGAATGTCCTCGAGCACTTGTTGCTTGAAATCTCCGGTGCATCGAGCATTTGCAGTTGACAATGAGTGCTCTCGATTTTGGGTTTTATTCAACTGCCTTTTTATGCGCTTTCCTCTGCAGCTTCAAACTGGCTGTTGTACAGCTGCGAATAGAACCCATCTTTCTTCATCAACTCGTCATGTGTTCCCTGCTCGACAATGTTTCCGTCGTTCACGCACAGGATAATGTCGGCGTTGCGTATAGTGGAGAGCCGGTGTGCTATCACAAAGCTTGTGCGGCCGCGACACAACGTATCCATAGCCTTTTGAATCAGTGTCTCGGTACGTGTGTCCACCGACGAGGTCGCCTCGTCAAGGATGAGCACGCGCGCATTTGCAAGTATGGCACGCGCTATCGTGAGCAATTGCCTTTGTCCCTGAGAGATGTTGGCAGCGTCCTCTCCGAGCTGCATTTCAAAGGAATCGGGCAGAGTTGTGACAAAGCGATAGGCCTGCGCGGCGCGCGCGGCGCTGAGAACTTCCTCATCGGTTGCGTTGAGCTTGCCATAGCGGATGTTGTCCATGATCGTGCCGTTGAACAGCCATGTGTCCTGCAAAACCATTCCAAACTCAGTGCGCAGATTCTCTCGTCCGAATAGACGTATATCATGTCCGTCAAGCAGAATCTGTCCCGCATCCACATCATAAAACCGCATGAGAAGCTTAACTATCGTCGTCTTGCCCGCCCCCGTAGGACCGACAATAGCGACTTTCTGCCCCGCCTTAACCGTAACAGAAAAATCCTTGAGTATGGGAGAGTTCGCGTCGTATCCAAATCGCACATGATCGAATGTAACGTCGCCATTGATCACAAGTTTGCTGGCGCTCGGCGTCTCATCGTCCTGGCAGACAGTGAAACGAGGGTGTTCTTCTGCAAGCTCGGGCTCATCAAGAAACTCGAATACCCTTTCAGCCGCCGCAATTGTCTGCTGAATTTGGTTGGATATATTGGCCATCTGAGTTATCGGCTCGTTGAGGTTCCGCACATACTGTATGAACGCCTGAATCTTGCCGATTGTCATAGTTCCGCCAAATGTCATGGCAGCACCGGCAATGCAGACGACCACATAACCCAGATTTCCGATGAAGCGTGTGCTCGGCATGAGCAGTCCCGAGAGGAACTGCGCTTTCCATGTCGCCTCACTCAGCTCATTGTTGCGCTTGTCAAATTCCTCGATTGCTGCCTGCTCTCCACTGAACGCCTTAACGACGATATGACCGCTGTACATCTCCTCAATGTGCCCATTGACGTCTCCAAGGCGGGTCTGCTGACGCACAAAATATTTTTGCGAGCGCCTGATTATTCCCATTACCGATATCAACGACAGCGGTATAACCGCCATTGAGATGAGCGTGAGCTGCCAGTTGATCGTGAACATCATCACCAGCACACCGATAAATGTTGCAACTGACGTTATGCTCTGGGTAATACTCGTGCTGAGGTTTTGTCCGAGAAGATCTACGTCGTTTGTTATCCGGGAGAGGACGTCGCCTGTACTGGATGTTTGGAAAAATTCAAAAGGCAGCTTGTTGATTTTATGTTCAAGCTCAGTGCGCAAATTGTACGCAACTTTGGAGGCGACTCCGGCCATGATGAATCCCTGCAAAAAGCTGAAAAGAGCACTCACCACATAAAGCGCGAGACAAAGCAGCAAAACTCCCCCAATGAATCTGAAATCCACCGCGCCCGCCCCGACAATCGAGAGCTGCACGCCTGACACAAGCGCATCTGTCGCACGCACGAGAATTTTAGGTCCCACGATTGAGAACAGCGTTGAGCCCGCCGCGAAAATCAGCACTGCTATGAGCGCGAGTGCAAACGGTTTCAGATAATTCAGCAGCCGTCTGAAGCTTCCTTTAAAATTCTTTGCTTTAACAACCGGCATTGTTGCACCGTGACCACGGCCGCCGCCCGATCTCATGAAATTCATGCGTTGCTGCGGTGTTGATATTTTTTTATCATCTGCGCTCATGCCAATTCCTCCTCACTCATCTGCGACACCGCTATCTCGCGGTAAGTTGCGCAGCTTTGGAGCAGTTCACGGTGCGAACCGCTCCCGACGATCTTACCGTCGTCGAGCACCAATATCTGTTCAGCGTTCATAATTGTACTGACCCTCTGTGCGACAATTATGACTGTTGCGCTTCCAACTGTTTTTGCAAGCTGTGCGCGCAGCGCGGTGTCGGTCTTAAAATCAAGCGCCGAAAAGCTGTCGTCGAAGATAAAAACAGCTGGATCTCTCACAAGCGCTCTTGCAATAGCAAGCCGCTGCTTCTGACCTCCGCTAAGATTGTCCCCTCCCGGGGCTATGTGTGCGTCGAGTCCATCCTCAAGCTCTTCTACAAACTCGCTCGCTTGTGCAATTTCAAGCGCATCCTCTGTCCTTTCACGCACCGCTCCGGGACATCCGTAATCCACGTTTGTCATGACAGTACCCGCAAATAACGTGCCCTTTTGCGGAACGTATCCGATATCTCCGCGCAAATCGTCGAGCGCAAGTGAGCGAAGCGGAACGCCATCTATGGTTATCTCACCCTGTGTCGGATCGTAGAACCTAGGTATCAAATTCACAAGTGTGCTCTTGCCCGAACCGGTTGAGCCGATTATAGCTGTGGTCTCTCCCGGTCTCGCGATAAAGCTCACGTCGCTTAAAACGTCATCTTCTGCTTTGTCATATCTGAACGACACATGGTTAAACTTCACCGTGCGGCCGCCATGCTTTGCCGGCAGTTTTTGCGGGACTTCAGGATCTGAAATCTCGTTTTTAACGCTCAGTATCTCGCTTATCCTTCCAATCGAAACTGCCGCTCGGGGCACGTTGATAAACATCATCGAAATCATCAAGAACGACATGATTATCTGAGTAGTGTACTGCATGAAGGCAAGCATATCGCCAATCGGCAACTCAGAACGTGCAACCGACTGACCGCCGATCCAAATTATTCCAAGCGTCACGACATTCATTAAAATCGTCATGAACGGAAACATAAGCGAGGTGACTCGCTGGACAAAACGGTTGGTCCTTGACAGTTCTGAATTAGCCCCGTCGAAACGTTCTTCCTCATGTGACTCGTTTCCAAATGCACGAATAACCATCATGCCCGAAAGATTTTCGCGGCTGACGAGGTTAAGCCTGTCTGTGAGTTTTTGCAATACGCTGAATTTAGGAACTGCAACAGAAAAAATGACACACACAAATCCTATCAGAATCACAACGGCAAGCGCTATTATCCAGCTGAGTGACGGGCTTTTTTGCAGTGCCATAACGATTCCGCCAATTCCCATAATTGGAGCGAAGCACATCATTCTGAGCCCCATTATCACGAGCATCTGAACCTGCTGCACATCGTTGGTCGTGCGAGTTATCAGCGACGCTACCGAGAATTTGTCAAACTCGCCTTTTGAAAAGCTCTCAACCTTTGCAAACACTGCGCTGCGCAGTTCCTTGGCATATCCAGCTCCGATGCGCGCTGAAAAGTAACGAACCAACGCCGCAGCCGTGACACTCGCGAGTGAAACTGCCAACATGAGCGCCCCTGTTTTTATGATTGAACTGCGCTGAAGCGATTCGAGATCGTAACCCAATTCACTGTAAAACAACTTGATAAACACCGGCGCTACCTGCGCTGCCGCCGTCTGTGTTTTGTCCGCACCATAGGCTGCAAGCTCGCCCTCAGGCAGCTGTTGCAACTGAGGTATCAGAGCATATGCCGTTGAAATGTCATAATCGGGCACGTCAGATGAAAGATTACCACTCGGCTTCACTGCGCTCTGACGAGACGCATATGTTGAAAAAGCCATCGCTGCACGGCCAAAAGCATCTCCCACAGGTCCGCTTTCCAAATCGGCGTCGTCAACAAGCCGAAACGCACCACCCTCATGCGAATACGCGCCCTCGAACACTGCTCTGTCATCTTCGGTCATAAACAGCGTTACGAGTGTCATTCCTTGCTCACTTATTTCTCTCGGAGCACTTTCGCTGACTCCCCCCTGCTGTATTCCGACATTGACAACGTCGCTCATAAAATTGGGCAGTGAGAGATCGCAAATCGCCTGCGCAATCAGGAACATAAAGCTCAAGATGACCATTGCGGTATATGGTTTTAAATATCTGATTACCTTTTTCAAATCAGCGCGCCTCCCATTCGTCGGTCACTTGCTCGAGATTCGTCAGAATCCTTTTGGTAAAGCACAAATACTGCGAGAGTTCATCGTCGGAAAAACCCGCAAGCATTTTGTGCGTGATATCGTCTCTCACTTGTCTTCCGTGCAACGCACAGCTTTTCCCAAGCTCGGTGAGTTCCAAACGATTGGCTCTTTGATCGTTCTCGTCGACGTTTCTCTCAATCAGTCCGGCACGCTCGAGCCGTCTCACAGACATTCCGACCGTAGCGCAGCTGACCCCTTGCTCTCTCGCGATATCGCTTTGAGAGCACGCCCGTGAATCTAACATTATATCCATTATAGGCATCTGTTTTGGGTGCAAGTCGTTTTCTCGCAACATTCCAAAACAGCATTTCATGTAAAGCCTGTGTATTTCTCGGTCCACATCAAATATCTCGGTTATTTTATCCATAATCACCTTTCCGCAACATTAAGTTGACTTAATATAAATCGACTGACTAAATTTATACCTGTTGCACAACTTTGTCAAGCAATATTTGTAGGTATTGCTCTCAAAAACCCGAACATTTTGCTGATATAAAAAAGCGACATCGAATATAATCGATGCCGCCCAGAGATGACAGATATTCTAAATAATGCCGTTGCCCTTAAGGTATCCGACCGCAAGCACAGTGAGAACCGCTACGACCAAAACAACGATAATAATATCGAGCTGTTTTACCGTAAGTGGAACTTTGTCATACAGCCGCTCTTTCGCAATCTGGATAGAGTCCTTCTCTTTTTTGTCGCGTTTGAAATATTTTTTCATCCAGTTGTCGCCCATTATTTTTTCGCGACGTATTTGCGGATGTCAAGCGCAATGGCAATGATGATAACGATGCCCTGTACAATATATGTGTACGACACCTCAACGCCCATGAACTGCATCGCAATTTTAAGAAGTTCAAATACGAGCACGCCGATGAGCACACCTGAAACGCGACCAATTCCGCCGTTGGTCGAGACTCCGCCAATCGTGCAGCCCGCGATGGCCTCAAGCTCCCAGCCGGCACCGAGTCCGACCGAGGCACCGCCCGCTTTGCCGCCGAGCAGAAATCCCGCGATGGCATACAAAACTGAGGCGAGAAGATAAACGACTATCTTTGTTTTGTTGGTGTTAATTCCGCTGACCTCGGCAGAGTTTTCATTTCCGCCGATCGCATACATATACTTGCCATGCGGGGTCTTGTTGTATAAAAACCACATAAGTAACCCAATTAAGAGGGCGAACACACCAATGTATGGCAAAAACCGAATTCCGAAGAGCTGGCTGCTCGAGATAGATGTGTAGTCGCTGCGCAGTCCTCCGATAGGCTGAGATCCCGTGAACACCTGACAGATACCGTAAACAATCGTCTGCATACCCAAAGTGCCGATAAATGCAGGCACCTTGAGATAGGCCACCACCATGCCGTTGACAAGTCCGAAAATCATAAGTATCAATATAATTCCGAGCAGAACTACGAATATCGGAAGCTCTCCTATCTTGGGATACACCTTGCTGGGATAATCCGCAGCTTGCAGGAATGTCGCCGCAAGACAGGCTGCAAAACCAACCTGCCGCCCCGCAGAGAGGTCATTGCACTTCAGGATTAAGCACCCCGAAACACCCAGCGCAATTATGAAACGCACAGCAGTGTTGGAGATGAGGTTGTTGAGATTGCTCATCGAGAAAAATTTAGGACGCGCGATTCCAACAGCAATCGACGCTACGACAAGCAGAATAATCAGCGCGTTGTCCATCAGAAACTGTAATATAGCGTTCTTTTTTGTCTTAGTCATCATACCCTCCGTGTGTTAGGAAGCAAAGCGCGTGGCCAGTTCCATTATTTTTTCCTGGTTCATATCATCACCCTCGACAAAACCGGTTACCCTGCCGTCGCACATAACCATAATTCTATCAGCCATGCCGATTAGCTCGCCCATCTCGGAGCTTATCATAATGATGCTCTTGCCTTGTTTCGCAAGATCGGATATTATGCAGTAAATCTCATATTTTGCACCGACGTCTATTCCTCGTGTCGGCTCGTCCATGATGAACACGTCAGGATCGTTGGCAAGCCACCGGCTGACAATCACTTTTTGCTGATTGCCACCTGAAAGCGACTGAATCAGTGTCTTGCTGTTAGGTGTTTTTATGCTTAGCTTGGCAACATTTTCCTGAACAAGCTGCTCAATGCGCTTCCTGTTGAGCACGAAGCCATATTTCAGATACTGTTTGAGCGACGCAATCGAGACATTGTCGGCGACCGAAAGGCATCCGAATATTCCGCTACCGCGGCGATCCTCAGTGAGAAGTGCAAGGCCGCTGTCGATCGCGTCGGCCGGGCGAGTTATCTTGAGCTCCTTGTTTAGGTAGTGCACCTTTCCGGAGGTTTTGTGGCGAAGTCCGAAAACCCCCTCCATAAACTCGGTGCGCTGAGCACCCACAAGACCGGCAACCCCGAGAATCTCGCCCTTGCGCAGCGTGAAACCGGCATTCTTAAACGAGTTGCTGTAAATCGATGTGAAATTCTCAACATCCAGCACAACCTCGCCCGGCGTGTTGACCTTGGGTGGATAGAGATTTTTTAGCTCCCTGCCAACCATTCTTGTTATTATTAGGTCGTTGGTTAGCTCGTCGGATGGCCACGTTCCGATGTACTGTCCGTCGCGCATTATCGTGACCTCGTCGGAAATCTCGAGAATTTCCTCCATCTTGTGGGAGATATAAATAATGACGCAACCTTTTGCCTTGAGCTTGCGTATTATGCCGAACAGCGTGTCCACCTCGTTTTTTGTGAGCGATGAGGTGGGCTCGTCCATGATTACTATTTTAGCGTTTATCGAGACTGCCTTTGCAATCTCAACCAGCTGCATCTGCGACACCGAAAGAGTTCCGAGCTTCGCGCGCGGGTTAAAATCAAGCCCCAGACCATCGAGCAGTTCTTTGGCCTGTGCGTACATTTTTTTGTGATCAACCATCTTTATAAATCCGAGCAGCTTCTTGGCCGGGTAGCGCCCACAATATATATTTTCCGCAATCGAGCGGTCTGGTATAGGCTGCAGTTCCTGATGAACCATGGCTATACCCTTTTGCAATGCGTCAAATGGATTTTGAATTTTTGTGGCCTTGCCGTTATAAATAATCTCTCCCTCATCCAGGCTGTAAACACCGAAAAGGCATTTCATAAGCGTGGACTTGCCGGCTCCGTTTTCTCCCATCAGAGCATGCACCGTGCCGGGTCGCAGCTTCAGCGTGACGTTGTCAAGCGCCTTGACTCCGGGAAACGACTTGCTGACGCCTCTCATCTCAAGCAAATATTCAGACATAGCTCTCCCCTTGCATATGCGAATTTCCTCTTTATCTTGTTAAAACGCGGAAATTGCGTGTGCCATTGCACACGCAATTTCCGTTTTCAGTTGTAAACTAATTACACTGTAACCTTCTGGTAGTCGAGGATATACATCTTCTCATTAGGCTCGCCGTTCATGAAACGGATGGCAGCATCAGCGGCCGCGTGGGACTGGCTGATGTGGTCATTGAACACTGTGCCTGTGAGTGTGCCAGCCTTGACCATCTCATTTGCCTCGGGAAGATTGTCAACGCCGAGGAGATAGATGTCCTTGCCAACTGTACGTTTGGCAGCTACGATTGCCTGATAGGCGCCGAGTGCCATACCGTCGTTGTTGCAGAAAATGACGTCGATCTTATCGCCGAACTGCGAAAGCGCAGAGGCGGCAATTTCCTGACCCTTACCCTGATCCCAGTCGCCGCGCTGCTCAAGCAGTTTCTCGACTTTGATGCCGGCATCGGTCAGAGCCTTTATGGAGAACTCGGTGCGGTACTGCGCATCGACGTTCTCGGGGTCGCCTACGATCATGACATAAGATACAACGCCGTCGCCGTTAGCGTCGCCCTTGTTAGGCAGCGCGGTGACGATCTCGCCCTGATACGTTCCGCTCTGACGGGCGTCAGCGCCGACGTAGCAGATCTTGTCCCAAGCATCCATGTCAGCCTTTGAGGGCTCGCGGTTGATGTAAACCACGGGGATGTCAGCAGCTTTGGCCTTCTCGGTTATGGTCGCGGCGGACGAGGACTGAACGAGGTTGACGATGAGCACATCAACGCCCTGAGCGATGAATGTGTCAACCTGGTTGGTCTGCTCGGCCATGTCGTTCTTGCTGTCAACTATCGTGATCTCATAGTTGCCAAGACCCTTCATATAGGTCTCGAGCTCCTCACGGAAATAGGTCATGAAGTTGTCATCGAACTTGTAGATGCAGACGCCGACCTTTTTGGCCGCGTTCTCTTCGGGCTTGGGCTCGGTCGCTCCGCCGCACGCTACAAGAGCGAACGCAAGAGCAAGCACGAGAACCATTGCAAATACTTTCTTCATAATTCTTCCTTTCATCCTTTATCCGAAATGCGGGAACTCCCACAAAACAGATTTCCCTTTTTTTATATTTATAGCTCGGCAAAGGGACAAACCCGAACTAAGCTAATTTTACATTAGCGCAGGATAAAATCAACAGTAAATAAGCAACTGTAATAGTTTTGTTACAAAAATTAAACAATATATGCCCAATTAGCGTTGCATAATGCACAAAATAGGGTATTATGGTACTTTGTGAGCGGATTACAGATATGTTCCGTTTTTGAGTATAATATGTATATACAGGAGTGATTGATATTATGAAACTTATGGTAATCGGATCTGGACCTGCAGGTATTTCGGCTGCATTATACGCACTGCGCGCCGGGATAAAAACCACGGTTGTTTCAATGGGTGCAGGCTCGCTTGCCCGCGCCGAAAAAATTGAAAACTACTATGGAGTCGCACAACCTATATCGGGAGAACAGCTGCACAAAAACGGAATTGAACAAGCTCTGGCTCTCGGCGCGGAACTCGTTGAGGACGAGGTGGTTGCTCTGCGCTACGACGGTGAAACATTTGAGGCAAATACCTCAAATGGAAAGACGATATCCGCGCAGACTGTGCTGCTCGCCACAGGCACGGCGCGAAGTGTGCCGAAAATTGACGGAATAGTCGAGTTTGAGGGTCGCGGCGTGAGCTATTGCGCCGTATGTGACGCATTCTTCTATCGCGGCAAAGACGTCTGTGTTCTCGGCAATGGCGAATATGCGGCGCACGAGGCCGCAGAGCTTGCCCCACTCGTCCGCAGTGTCACGGTGCTCACAGACGGCAGTCAGCTGTCCGCAGCTCTTGCAGAGGGTGTCGCGCATGACGAACGCAAAATCGCGGCAATCGAAGGCGGAGAACGACTCGCTTCTGTGCGCTTCGCGGATGGAAATTCAATCACAGCAGACGGCGTTTTCGTAGCTTACGGCACGGCCGGAAGCGCAGCGCTCGCCCGCTCTCTCGGCGCGGTTGTTGAAGGAGCCAACATCGCAGTGGATGGTGAAATGGCAACGAGCATAGCCGGTCTCTTCGCGGCGGGAGACTGCGTTGGCGGGCTGTTGCAGGTGGCAAAGGCTGTGCACGACGGCGCTGTTGCCGGAATGTCAGCAATAAAGTTTCTGCGCCAACAGGATAAATCTTCTGAAACTTCAAATGTAGCGAACGTCAGAAAGTAATTTGTATTAAACTGTTGCCTATCTCTGAAAATCAAGTGAGGCGCAAAGCAATAAACACCAGCCTTATCATGTATATGGTCCAGTCTTTCTGTTTTCGATTGATTTCGTTTTTTAGATAATGTTCGCTTTTGTGGTGTGAATTTTGGGTACCGCGCCCTGCGGACAAACTCGCATCAATTCGTATTCTCACAATTTACACGTGCCATTTCAACCATCAAGCAAGCGCTCTCAGGAAAACCATTGGACTGAAATTGGAAAATCCGGCATTTGCACTGTTTTTTTCTGCCTCCCAATTTTGAATCAATCGGACATCGTCTCTGCCTGAATCTCAAATATAGCGTTACAAATCAATCAGACACCGTGTTTTCTTTCTCGGCGCAAGCAATGTGCCATTGAGATCATCTGCTGTTTTGTGGAAAATCCCGGCATTATGCTATTTCGATATTCACCGACGGCATAATTCCCCCTTTCAGTGCTTTCGGACGCAAAGACTATGAAAGCCAGCGCCTTTCTGATCTTTACGGCAGAACAATTAATCGTAACGCTTTTGTCTTTCGAAACATTTCTTTGTCAGCGGAGATAACAATTGGCGTATTAATGTATTTTAACGCACTGCTCTTCTCGCATCTCGATTGACCACATGACACAAACCCTTACCCTTCGGCGGCGCACCGCTGCCGAGGGGTATTTTGTTGTCACTGTGTCCTCACCTAATTTAGACTTGTCTCGAAGCCCACGAATGTGTAATATAGAGCACAAAGAGCTCGCGGAAAGGCAATTCAATGACAAAGGACGAAATAAATACATCGCTTGAAACTCTCTACCCCGAATGGAAACATCTGAGTGACAGTGAGCGTGAGGCGCTTGCGGGCGCTGCGCGACAGGTGCGGTATAAACGCGGGGATGCCGTGCATCGGGGTTCGCTCGATTGCATCGGAGCGCTTCTGTTGATTGACGGAAAACTGCGTGTCTACATGCTGTCGGATCAGGGCAAAGAGGTCACGCTTTACCGCCTCTCTTCCGGTGACATGTGCATTCTCTCTGCCTCCTGCGTGCTGCGCACAATAACCTTTGACGTTCACATCGACGCCGATTCAGACGTCGACGCGCTGCTCATCTCACCTGACATATACGGTCAGGTGTGCGAGAGCAACATCTATGCCGAATGCCACTCATACAAACTGCTCAGCGACCGATTTTCCGAGGTCATGTGGGCGATGCAGCAGATACTTTTTATGAGTTTTGACAAAAGGCTCGCTATCTTTTTGTGGGACGAGCTTACAAGCACCGGTGGAGACACCATTGCCCTCACGCATGAGCAGCTCGCAAAATACATCGGCAGCGCGCGTGAGGTCGTCACACGCATGTTGCGGTATTTCTCAGAGGAAGGCATCGTCGAGCTCATGCGCGGCGGTGTGAAAATAATCGATCGCCGAAAACTCAAAGAACTCACCATGAAATAACCGCCTTTATTCAATCCCTGCTTCATTGCAAACACCCACCGGCATCGATGACAAGATTTCCAACTGCGACGAAAAGCAATATCGACAGCGGCTGTGATTGATGACATGTTGTCCACAATCTCCGCAGAATCTTTCTCGAGACACTATTCAATTGCGCTATCGACGAGCACTGCGTTGCTGTGAGCTGTGTTTTCCAACGGTTATGGAACAGCTTCACTTGAAATATCGGATGGTTTTCGATATCGAAAGCAGAGGTGATTGATAACCGGATGCCCGCGATTGCCGCAGGATTTCTTGCGCGATATTTCTGTCTTTACAGGCTCTTCCGCAATTCTCTGACGCCTGCTGAAATCTGGAATTATTCTTATGGTCACTGTTTGATCGATATATAGCAATATCATAAAGCGCTCGGGAATCTTTACGATTCCCGAGCGCTTTTCTTTTTATTGTTTTTACGGCAAATCTTCTTCGTTCTCGAGATTGTGCCAAATATCCTGCACGTCGTCGCTGTCCTCAAGATGTTCAATGAGCTGGCTCATCTGCTTGAGCTTGTCCTCACCCTCAAGCGCGACATAGTTGTCCGGAACATACTCGACATCTGCGCTCTCAAATTCATAACCCATCGTCTCGAGGGATTCGCGAACGTCGCGCAGCTTGGTGGGGTCGCTCGTTATCTCTGCCGCGCCCTCTGAGAACTCGACGTCATCCGCACCCGCTTCAAGACAGTCCTCAAGCACCTTTTCCTCGTTCTTATCCTCCATGTCGATCACGATAACACCCTTTTGGATGAAGCTGAACGAGACACAGCCCGTCGTTCCGAGATTTCCGCCATACTTATCAAAATAGTGTCGCACATCGGCCGCTGTGCGATTTCGGTTTTCTGTCAGCGTCTCGACGATGACCGCAACGCCGCCGGGGCCGTAGCCTTCGTAGACAATCGTCTCATAATCAGCTTTATCTGCGGCGCTTGCTTTTTTTATTATCCGATCTATATTTTCAGAGGGTACGTTGTTGGCCTTCGCCTTCGCGATAACATCACGAAGCTTGCCGTTGGAAACAAGGTCCGGCCCTCCCTCTCGGACCGCGACGGTGATCTCGCGTCCTATTTTGGTGAACACCTTTGCTCTCTGGGAGTCGGTCTTCCCCTTTTTGCGCTTGATGTTGTTCCATTTGGAGTGTCCAGACATAAATACAGCCCCTTAATCGTTGATTTGTCTATTCTAACATGGATAGCCTTTCAGCACAATTGAACACGAAAAAAATAGCAAATATTTTCATTAATAAACACACGCTATTGGCGCACAATATCAGTGAAAGGTGGGATAAAATATGGCGGAAAACAAGCAAAACAAGCAAAACAAGCAGAGTTCCGGCAACGCTGCAAACCAGTCGACGCAGCGCGCAAACTCTCGCACCACGAGCTCAAACAAGTCGTCCAATGCGAAAAATGAAAAAAATGCAACAAACGCGCAAAACCGCACTAAAAACTGCGAGTAACGAAATTTTGAGAACGTTCACGACTGCGTATTATATCTCGCAGCCACAGGAAGAGAAGCCCGTTGACCGCAACGGGCTTCTCTCTTTTGTCGCGTTCACAGATATAATCATTATTTTAATACCTACCAAACAGCCTAAACCCAGAGGGTTACGCAGCGCATTTCTAATTGTTGGAAACAGAGTTTTGCTCTTTTTGCCACAGCGCCTGCGCTTTTTGAAACACAGGGCTCTCAAAGCGCATATGCGGAAACACTGTCGCTCTTCGGGTTTCACGAAGCACACATTGTGATCACCGCATAGAGAGGTTCGCAAACGGTGTTATGCCGCAAGCATTATTTCAGAAGTGATCCGAGAAGCTGTCCGAGAAGCTCACCCGTATCGCTCTCCTTTTTCTTTTTCTTTTTGCCGCTCGAGGGTTTGTCAGTCTTTGTCGAAATCAGCGAGCCGAGCAAGCTGCCCGCAAGAGAAACAAGCTCGCCGCCTGTTGTATTGTTTCCGTCGCCTGAACCACCTCCGCCGAGCAGACTCCCAAGCAATCCGCCGCCTGTGGAAGACTGTCCCGATCCGCCCTGCGAGCTTCCACCGAGCAACAGCGACGCTATGTCGTCAAGTCCGAATCCCTCGCTTGAATTGGAAGCTGCACTTCCGCCTAAGAGTGAACTCAACATGCCGGAAAGTCCGTTGGAATCTACATTCTGCTCCTTTTTGTGTCCTCCGAGCAGCGAGAGCAGCAGCGGTGCGACGACAGATAGCACCGACGTCACCTGTGTGGTTGAAAGGCCTGTCTTTTTGGCAAGTCCGTTTTGAATGTCGCTTTTTTTGTCTCCAAGCACGTGATCGAGGATTTTTGCACCCTCTGCAGGATCGATGGCTTCGATCATCTTACCGATATCGGAAGTGTCTTCAGAACCATGAGTTTCAAGAGCCGTGTCGAGCGACTGCGCGCCCTCCTGGGTCTTTGCATTCTGGTTCATCCCTGAAATAAGTATTGGGAGCGCCGCCGCGATGAGCTGCTGCACCTGCTCTCCGCTGGCCTCTGATTTAGAACCTACCTTTTGAACTGTGGAATCTCCGAGCAGTGCCTGTGTTAACACACCAGTAAGATCCATGTTGTTTCTCCCTTTATGTATATAATCGTTATTGATCTCCTGTAAATCATTATAAAGATTCAGCCCCATTAGTCAATAAAGGCTTGAGCGTTTTCCTCATGAAATTGAGCTATCATTAGAAATAATTCTCTTGCACGCTGAACATTTCCGCAAAGCTGAAGGTAGCCAAACACAGTCTCCAGCGCAGTTGCGGAGCGATAGCTTTTGGGAGAAACATTCCTTGGAATTGTGGTTTTGTGCGCATTTTTTCCGCGGCGCGCCACATCGGCCTCGTCATGAGTGAGATGCGGGAGTATATGCTCAAACGCAGCCGCCTGAGCATCCGCACACACGTAGCTTATCGCTTTTCGATGAAGCGCATTCGCCGACCCGTCGCTGTCAATAGATATGTGTTCCCGCACAAACAGCTCATAAACAGCATCACCCACAAAGGCGAGCAGCGTTATGCTTTTAAGTTTTGCCTGAGTTTGCGTCAACGCCGCTCCTCCCCACTGATTGGAACTTGAAATAACTGTCTCCGAGAGATTACACAACATAATCGAAGCTGTAATCGCCGATTATCACCGTGTCACCATCCTGTGCGCCCTGCTTTATAAGCTCGTCCACTATGCCGCTGTCGACGAGTGATTTTTGAAAATATTGCAGTGAATCGTAATCCTGAATGTTGGACTGCGCGAGTATCCTCGTCAGCCACGGCGCCTCGATTACAAATTTGCCGCTGTCCTTTTTGATGATGCTGTACGTTCTGCCCGTCAACGGCTCGGGACGCGTGTATTCTGCCTCAAACACCGTGATCGGTGGCAGATCTTGCAGCATACGCCATATCTCTTCAACCAAAAGGTCTACATTCTTATGTGTCGCAGCGCTGATCGAGACATATTTGTAGCCCTTTGATATGACATAATCGCGAAACTTCACTTCAAGCTCACCATCGGGCGCAAGGTCAGTCTTGTTGCCCGCAATAATCTGCGGACGTTCGGCCAACTGCGCGCTGAAATTTTTTAATTCGGTATTTATTGCATCGAAGTCTGTTATAGGGTCTCTGCCCTCGCAGCCGGAAACATCGACGACATGCACGAGCATTCTGCAGCGCTCGATGTGTCTCAAAAAGTCAAAACCCAGGCCGATTCCGCGCGACGCGCCCTCGATCAGTCCTGGAATATCGGCGGCGACAAAAGATCCATCTCCCGGTGCCGCGACAACTCCGAGCATCGGCGTGAGCGTCGTGAAATGATAATTTGCAATCTTTGGCCGAGCCGCGCTCATAACCGAAAGCAACGTGGATTTTCCGACATTGGGAAATCCCGCAAACCCGACATCGGCAAGCAATTTCAGCTCAAGCACCGCATCGAGTGTCTCTCCTGAAGTGCCTTTTTTTGCAAACCGCGGGATCTGCCTTGTAGGCGTCGCGAAATGCGCGTTTCCAAAACCGCCGCGCCCGCCCTTGCACACGACAACATCCTCATCGCCCGAGAGATCCACAACGATATTGCCGCTCTGAACGTCGCGCACCACCGTGCCTCGCGGCACTTTTATAACTGTGTCGGGAGCGGATTTGCCCGAGCAGTTGTTGCCTCCCCCGCTCTCACCGCTCTGTGCTATATATTTACGCTTATATCGAAAATCAAGCAGCGTCGAGAGATTGTTGTCAACTCTAAAAACAATGCTTCCTCCTTTGCCGCCGTCCCCTCCATCAGGTCCGCCCGCCGCAACGTACTTCTCGCGGTGAAAGGAAACCATGCCGTCTCCGCCATTGCCTGCCGCGAGCTTAATCTGAGCTTTATCCACGAACATTTTAACACTCCTTGT
>JAVXNE010000007.1:15779-94834 GCA_036645935.1 Oscillospiraceae bacterium
CGTCCTTGTCGTCCTTGTCGTCCTTGTCGTCCTTGTCGTCCTTGTCGTCCTTGTCGTCCTTGTCGTCCTTGTCGTCCTTGTCGTCCCGTATACTGCTGTCCCTATAATTATTAACTCGCAAACATAAATTAATCGCCCGAGCAAAACGCCCGGGCGATACCTGTTTTACAGTACGCTGACCTTTTTGCGGTCGCGACCGACTCTTTGGAATTTCACCTTGCCGTCGACGAGCGCAAACAGCGTGTCGTCGTTACCCTTGCCGACATTTACGCCCGGATGGATATGGGTGCCGCGCTGACGAATGATTATGCAGCCCGCGAGCACTTCCTGTCCGTCCTGCCTCTTAACGCCGAGACGTTTGGATTCGGAGTCGCGTCCGTTTTTGGTAGATCCTACACCTTTTTTATGTGCCATTACGTTACACCTCCGTGTCCGTTACGCCTTGATGGCGGTTATTTCAACTTTTGTGAACTGCTGACGGTGTCCCATCTTGCGCTTGCTGTCTTTCTTTGCGCGATAGGTGAAGACCGTGATTTTCTTGGCCTTGCCGTTCTTGATGACCTTGCCGCTGACAATTGCGCCCTCGACGTTAGGAGAGCCGACTTTAACGGACTTGTCTCCACAGACGAGAAGAACCTTGTCGAAGCTGACAGTGTCGCCCTCTTTTACGTCGAGCTTTTCGATATAAACGACGTCGCCTTCGCATACGCGATACTGCTTGCCGCCCGTCTCGATAACTGCGTACATATCTATCCCTCGCTTATATATTCAGACTCGCTGACACAGGCGGCGATTGAACGCGCTTAGGGTGCCTGTTACACGCGGCTAAAATATAATAACATAACGCACACACCGTGTCAAACGCTTTTTCTACTATAGAACTGCGGCTCAATCTATCTTTTTGAGAAATTTCTGCAAATCAAGCTGATATCCTATCACAAGCAGGTGCTCATCCTGTTTGATCACGTGATCGGCGCTCATAAGCAGCTCCATATCCCCGACCTTTTTGATTGCGAGTATGTTCACCTTGTAGTTTGCGCGGAAGTCAAGTTCCCGAATGCTCCGCCCCACCCACTGACGCGCCACAGGAATCTCGTATATGCTCACATCGTCTGTGAGGCCTATATAGTCGACGACGTTGTTTGCGGTGTAGCGGGCTGCTATGCGAAGCGCCATGTCGCGCTCGGGATAGACGACGCTGTCCGCGCCGTTGCGCAGCAGGAACTTCGCATGGATGTCGTCATTCGCCTTGCTGACGACCAACTTCGCCCCGAGTTCCTTGAGCAGACTTGTGACCTCGAGTGAACTCTGAAAGTTGTCTCCAATGCACACGAAGCAGACATCGAAATTTCTGATCCCGAGACTTTTCAGCACATCCGTGTCGGTGCAGTCCCCTATCTGCGCGCTCGTGACATATGGCAGCAGTTTCTTCATCTGATTTTCGTTCTGGTCGATTATCATGACCTCGTTGCCGAGCTCGGAGAATCTCTCTGCGAGATGGCTGCCGAAGCGTCCGATCCCAATTATCAAAACCGTTTTCATTAATTTACAGTTTCCTTTCCAATTTAGCCAATATTGACGCGTTCTGTCGGGCGGCGCACCGCCGGAACAGTTCTTTTTTCGGAAAATATGAGCGCGAACGAGAGACTTCCCACCCGGCCGCAAAACATCAGTATCATGATCGCAACGCGTGACAAATCGCCGAGCGAACGGGTTATTCCGGTGCTCATCCCGACAGTGCCCATCGCGGAAAACGCTTCAAAAACTATATCCGTGAGAGGGAGATTCGGCTGAGACCCGCATATAACGAGACATGCTGTAAGGATGAGGCAGAGGTTCACGATCATGACCGCCGAAGCCCGTTTGAACGCGCCATCTTCTAGGCGGCGGCCAAATATCTCATCATCACTCATATTGTGCATGTTGGAATAGAGTGATAGCAATATTATCGCGATCGTCGTGGTCTTGATTCCTCCGGCGGTCGAACCGGGGCTGCCTCCGATAAACATCAATATCTCACTGAGCAGCTTGCTCGCGGGGGTAAGAGCCGCTGTGTCTATCGAGTTGAATCCCGCCGTGCGCGGGGTTATTGCGCTGAACAGCGACGAGAGTATCTGTCCCTTTGCGCTCATGTCGGCCATTAAGTTGTGGCGCTCGAAAAGCCAAAATGCAATTGAGGGCACCAAGATCAAAATTCCCGTGGTCACCAAAACTATTTTCGTGTGCAGTCTGTATTTTCTGAATTTCAAGCCGTTTGTGACAATATCGTCCCACACAAAGAACCCGATTCCTCCGATAACGATGAGTCCTCCGATTGTGAGACTCACAATTGCGTCATCCGCAAACATTGTGAGCGACGAATATGGCGTGACGCGTCCCATGATATCAAATCCCGCGTTGCAAAACGCTGATATCGAGTGAAACACTCCACAATAAATTCCTCCAGCCCAGCCGTAAAGCGGCACAAAACGGAAGGAGAGCAAAATGGCTCCGGCACCCTCGAAAATCAGCGTCCCTATCAAAATGCGCTTGGTGAGTCTCACGATTCCACCGACATACATCGTGTTGATGCTCTCTCGCATCAATGTTCGCTCGGTAAGTCCTATCTTGCGGCGCAAAAACAGGGAGAACATGGTTATAACTGTCATAAACCCGAGGCCGCCTATCTGGATCATCGTCAGTATAACCAGCTGTCCAAACACCGACCATTGTGTATAAGTATCGAACACGACGAGGCCCGTAACGCAGCTTGCAGAGGTCGCTGTGAAAGCCGCATCTATAAACCGCGTGCTTGAGCCGTCGGCGGTCGCAGCAGGAAGGCAGAGCAGCAGCGCCCCTGTCAAAACCAAAATCAGAAACCCACCCGCAATCATCATTGGGTAACTGACATGCTTTTTTTTCATCAACATTTAAATTTACGCTCCGTGTGCGCACGCTTGCGCGCTATATTAGAACCAGCGAACCGCACTCTCGTCCTTGCAGTGCTCTGCCGACTCCTCCGCGGGATACCCGATTGAGAGGCAACCCCAGACGATATGATCGTCCGGAACCTCAAGTGAACGGAGCAGCGCTCGCACCGCAGAGTCGTCACACACGAGTTTAAACTGATTTATCCAAACCGAACCGAGTCCCAATGCATGAGATGCAAGCATCATGTTTTCAAGCGCGCACGCACAGTTGGCAAGGCCGTTGTGGTTGTCACGCGCGTCGCTCGCCATCACAAACGCCGCAGGGTCATAAAATGAATAACCTGCGCCCTTACCGGTCGCCGCAGCAATCGCCGAAACGAGGGACGCGAGTATTTTGTCATCAGTCACGACCGTGAAACGATGGGTTTCGATGTGATTCGCCGTAGGCGCGAATATTCCCGCTTTGACGACGGTTTCGAGCAGCTCGCGCGGAACTTTTTTGTCCTCAAATCGCCGCACGCTGCGACGAGTCAACATATTTTCAATCACAGAGTTTGTCATTATATTTATTATCCCCCCGAGAATTCAGGTTTAACTGTTTTGCATCAGCACCGCAATTTCGAAATGCTTTTTGCGACAATTCTGGTATTTTAGCACATTTTCAACCGCAATGCACGTTGTCAGGCTCTTTCTTGACTTCTTCTTAATATCCCAGCATCCACATGCGGAAAATCGCCAAAATTTCGCGAAACCAGATGCTGGCGGCATACCATAAGGAAGCGTGTGAACAGAGCGGTGTCGAGCAAAGTCCCGCGTCATTGGCATACTCCGCAGCGCGGTATTGGTGAAATCCGTCCGTCACGATAATGACGTTGTTATCTAGCTTGTGCGAGCTTATAATTCTCGCTGAAAATCTCAAATTTTCCATCGTGCTGGCGGATCTGTCTTCGAGTATTATCCGCTGCTTGTCGACTCCGTATCCCAACAGCCGGAGTCGCATCGCCTCGGCCTCCGAAATATCCTCTCCCTCTCCCTGTCCCCCCGAAACAATCACCGTTACATCGGGGTGGGAATTTGCGTATTCTGCGGCCTTTTCAACACGTTTTGCAAGCATCGGTGAAAGCTCTGTTCCATAGACGCTACACCCGAGCACTATCATTGTTTCCGCACGCTCATTCGGCTTCTCAAGTATCTTCGCCACCATGAGCGTTGAGGTTATCACAGTGACAAAACACGCGACGCCAAAGAGCGACAACAGATTATACACCCACTGCTCGGCGAGGCCTTTATATCTGTCTTTCAGAACATAAGGTGCAAAGAGCAGCAACGCCCCCACTGCGAAAAATGCCACAAAATAGTAGCCCTCGTGAGTATAACCGCGAAGCATCGGCTGCGCGATGATTATCGCAATAACAGTGCAGATAACTCCAAGCGCTATTCGCACTCGCGATTGCCAATTGCTGTTTTTTTTCATCTATAACCCACTCTTTTATCTCGTAGTAAAAACCTCCGACTCGCGCCGGAGGCAAAGCTGTCGTACATTTGCGGTCGTTTTTGCGGCTACCATTGCTTCTTCTAAATCGAAAAATCTTATGATGGGAATCATTTCCCCATTTACGGTGCGCCGAATTATCCGCTTTTGCTATGTCTTGTCACACGAACCATCATTTGCACCCGCAGGTGTCCCCAGTTGAAGCGGCATTCAGTTATCCATTTACGGGAGACAAACCAGTTTTTGCAAGCTGTCCGTTTTCATATTCTACAATGAAAAAATGTCTGCCTGCATATGTGACACCGGGGACGCCGTTCAATTTTGGGGTGGTTGCACTATATTTGTATGCCTCGTCATCAGCGCTTTCATCGATCAGCAACAACGTCCATTTCCAATTAGCATAAATCTTTTTGACTTCATGCACGCCATGGTTCTGTGGTTCTGTGGCGCCCATATCGGATCCGCTATACTTGACTTTCATCATTTTGTTTTCTCCTCTGACGCAGGACATATGACTTTGCTCGAGGAAAATTCATCCCATTAGCTTCTGTCTGTATAAAATCCGATATTAAAAAATGTGTTCTTGATCCCGCATCGCAAAAAGGCCGCTCACTTGAAAGGCTGTCTGCATGCGTTGCAAGAGAAGGCACTCACCTGTTGTCCGCACGGCAAAACCAATCACTCGGTCGAATCAGCCGTAACTTTTGCGGTTTTCGGTTTGGCCGAGGTTTTTTCCGGGGAGGAAATTTCAGTCGCTTCCGGCGGTTTTTTCCTCGGAGCGCGTTTTTTGGGAACGGAAACCTCACTTGCCGACGACTCGTTTCGCTGCGCGATTATGTCGGGTTCGCCCGGATCAGGGCGCGCCGCAATCGGTTTGTCAATTATAACGGACACCGCTTGCGATACATCGGATTCGGCGGACGGAGCTGAATGCTGCGTCGGAGCGCTTTGCGCTGCCGGTGCGGACGAATACGAAACTCCGGGCACACTCGGCGATTTCACAATCTCTTCCGTTTCCGCGTCATCGATTATCTCCTTGCGCAGCTCAATTGCGAGAATCATGAGTGTCATGAAGAACAAGACAGCCGCCGTATGGCCGAGAATTGCAAAGGCGAACTCTGCGGTTGTGTACACCCCGCTCTCAAGAAGTGGGAGGGCGTTCGCGCGAACGTCATGTATTGCAAACAACACCCGAACTATGGCGGCAATCACGAGCATGAATGTGGCAAATCCACGTGGACGTCCGTGATTGAACACGATTGACCAGAAAGATATCATAGCGAAAATTGCAAACAGCGAGGTTATCACGATATAGCCGAGGTTTTCGCCCGAAAAATAGTTGGCATTGTCCGCGTAAACTCCAAATACACCCTTTGCGTTTGGAAAGAGCAACATCTGGCGGATTCCGCTTTTTTCAATGGCATAGTAGAGACAGACCGGCATGGCGAGCATCGCGCTCACCGCCATCGTTCTTTTCCCCAGCGCACCGGTAAACAGCGCAAACAGCAGAAGGCATCCGATCACAACACCATACATCACGGTCATTGCCGTGAGTGTGTGGTCGGCGTTCGGGCGCGCCGTATAGTATTTTGCAAACACTGACCAGTAAACCACACCTAAACAGCACGCTGACATTACAGACAGCGCGGCGGCAATGCCCGTTGCGGACGATGTCGGCTGTATGCGGTACTTTATCCTTCTTGTTTCCATATGTCCTCCTCAACGAAGCTCGCGGCTTCGGAGTTGTTTTGAGCAAAGCATCTGAGAAGATTTTACAGTAAATTTCTGTCAACTTCAATAGATTCGTTTAAATGTCGACGCCAAGCCATTGCTTTACTAGCAGCCCGATAAGGAAAGATATCGCCATGACCGACAGACTGATGGCTGCCATCTCAAAGAAGCGCTTTTTAAACGGCTCTGAGCGCGCGACGGATATGTAATAGTTGAAGAAGAGCAAGATGAAAATGACAATTGCGATCATCGTTCCAAGGGCAGCGAGATACAGATGATCCGGGAACAGCAGGAACGGCAACACAAGCAGCGTCACGGTTACAAGGTAAGTAAGTCCCGTGTACACGCTCGATTTGAGCGCATCGGAGTCACCGTCGTTACGTGCAGATAGAAATTCCGAGCTTGCCATTGAGAGCGTTGCGGCAATGCCGGTTATAAGGCCGGAAAGCGCGATCAGACGTGTGCTTTGCATCGCAAATGTGAGTCCGGCCAGCGTTCCCGTTATCTCGACAAGCGCGTCATTGAGTCCGAGTACCATCGATCCCACATATTGCAGCCGCTCCTCGTCGAGCAGATCGAGCAGCGCTTTCTCGTGTGCGTTCTCATCCTCCATAATCTTTTTGGCTTCGGGAATCTCAGCGATGAGCGTATCGTACTTACTTGCCGCCGAATCCTCGCCGTTTTCCATGTACTTTGCGGCAAATGTGAATCCCATAATTCTGGAGATGAGCTTCATCGTGAATATCTTGAATTTGTTAGGTTTTACATCCTTGCCCGTTATGCTCTTCCACACATCATGGTGGGCAAGCTCATCGGTCGAAATGCGCATCAATGTGTCTCGGTTTGATCCCTCGGGCAGTCTTTTCGCAAGCGCCGCGTAAATATAGTGTTCCGTCAGTTCTCCGATTTGCATCTCGGTGACAAGCTTCATTGCCTGAGCGCTTATGTTTCTGGGTTCGGCCATTCGTTTTTATTTCCTTTCTGTGTTTCGAGCAGTAGTTTTACCATTTCCTCCAACTCATACTCATCGAACACACCGACGTAGCCGGGATCGACTATACGGCTATCAGAGTCGACGAAGAGGGTGTATGGCACTCGGTACTCTGTCATGAGCGGGCGCGGATCAAAATTCAACGGCGCGACGATTTGAACAAAGCGAGCCCCGCTCCTCTCGATCGATAAACGGGCACTCTCGATCGTTTCGGGCGCCGATGTGACAAGCGCGATTCCGACGGCACTGATTCCGCTGTCCTCAAACTTTTCGCTGATTTTCTCCAGCGCAGAAAGCTGATCGGTGCAGTGCTCGCAATCTCCGGACCAAAGACAAACGGCGGTGAGCTTCGCGCTGGCGAACAACTCGTCAAGTTCGACCTCGTTACCGGTAGAATCCTGGGCCTCAAATTTTGGAAATTCCTGTGATCCCGTTCCGGTCAAGGCCGCGCCACAGCCCGAAAACAAAAGTATTGCGGCAAACAATGCCGCTGTTAGATGTTTGAATCTCACTGCAATTCGCCACCTTGCCTTCACTCTCGCTCAATGCCTCATTTAATGTAATAATAGCAACAACAGGCCATGCTGTCAAACGCGGGCAGGTGTGACAAGCTCAGTCCACAGCGCCGAAAATCCATAATATTCACGCGAGGCGTCATCGAAAACTCGAGCGATCTTGTGGGCATAATCGGATATCTGAGAATTCTCACTGTCGAGCAGAAGATGAACGTGAATGGGAATCTCAATCTCACTCAGGCAGTCGTAGAGTGCGTCGAGATTTCGTCCGTAATAATCGGGAAACGCAAGCGCCGCCGCGAGGCGGTTGTGAAGTTCACCGCGCTCTTGTGCCCCACGCAGGTCAATATGAACAACGCGCATAACTCAAATCCCCTCCCCATACAGCAGTTCAAAGCTCTCGTAGTGGTCGCCCGTGTAATATACTAAACCGTCGCTCGAGAAAACAATGCGCTTGGCCCCGCGATGCGAGCCGCCATCGTAATCGATATCGCATTCTGTCCAGTGGCGACCTTTTTTGTCGGGCAGCTGATCCTCTCGGTCCTGAAAGCGATCTCCGCCAATGCTGCACCCCGGTGCGACGTCGGACAAACTGTATGAATCTGTTTTCCAGCCGCATTTTTCAGCTTGAGATTTTGTAATAAAGTTTCGGGGCAGTTTGCCATATGTGTGAATGTAGAGTGCGACGTCCTCCTTAGAACTGTAACTGCCGTTCTCGTCCGGCGCGGAAGTCTCTGCCTGCTCTTCCTCCTGCTGCGGAACATTCTCTGTCTGACCTGTTTGGGATGTCTGCTGAGCGTTGCCGAAGATCTGAGATTCACCCGTGAGTTTTTTTTTATCGAAATAAACACCGAGATCGCGATAAGCGCTATCACGACAACCTGCGCTACTTTTTTGAGATTAAACTTCACACACTACACCTGCTTTCCAAGCTCTTTTGCGCGTGCAACACACGCGCCATACGCCTCATTCACCGCGCGGTTAAACTCGAATTCATCCAGTTTTCCGAGCAGTGCGAGCGTCGTTCCGCCTTTTGAACATACCATTTTTTCAAGTTCATCCGCTGGTTTTCCTGAGCGAAATATCATCGCTGCCGCTCCCTCGAGCGTCTTCGCGAACATGTTGATTGAGCTGTCGTAATCAAGCCCCTCACGCTCGGCGCTCTCGGCAATCAGTCGTGCAAGACGGAAGAGAATGGCAACGCCGCTGCCCGCCACGGGTATCACCTCGTCGAATTTGTCGGGTGCTATTTCAAATATATCTCCTGAACTGCGAAAAATCTCACAAACGAAATCATAATCTGCGTCCGATATTTCCTTTGGCCGGGATATCGCGGTTGCGCCGCAGCCCACAAGCAGTGGGGTATTCGGCATCGTTCGCACAATTTTGACGTCTTTTTTTGCCATTTTCAGCAGTCTCTCAACCGAGACGCCCGCCGCAATCGACACCACAATCTGTCCGTTGCGAAGCATATCGTTAAACTCGCCAAACGCGGCTTCGAGCTGTTGCGGCTTGACGCACAAAAAGAGGTAATCCGCGCTTTGCGCGACCTCTCTGGAATCGTCACAGGCACGGACGCCTGCGAATGAGGTGATCTTTTCTCTCGTCGGGTTATATGCTATCAGCTCGCAGCGCTGCGCAAGCTTCGCACCTAATATCCCTCCGGCCACCGCTCGCGCCATGTTGCCGAAGCCGATGAAACCTATCGTTTTTATGTCACCCATTATCGCTCTCTCTTTTCGTTGTTTTGTTGTTTTTATTGTACCATAAAAAGGCGTAGATGAGAAAATTTGCGATTGGGTATTTTAAAAGAATTTATTTAAAAAGAAGCTTTAGCAATACAAGCAATGCGCTGGCAAAAGATTCTTTGCCTTGCATGGAGCGACAGCTTTTCCCGTTTTCCTCACTGCGATAAAAAGACTGTTTCACTATCATGATTTGCACACAATATCAGATGTGCCGCGATTGCGTTTTCAGCCGAAGTATGTAATAATATCTGCGTAAAGACGGAAGTTCCGCAAGTCTTGCGTATCTTCGTTTAAAGCACAAAGGAGCGAAAATGAATAAACAGGAAATCTTCAGCTATCTCACAAATAACATCAGCGGTTACACTGTCGGAGAGATGCTTTTCAACATCGCCGTGATTTTTGTCATCACGCTGTTTATATACGGCATTTATGTCGCGACAACCAAACGCGTGAATCTCTACTCCAATTTTGGAGTTGTGATTGTGCTCACCTCGGTCGTGACCGGCGTTATCATGATGGTGATTCAGAGCAACCTCGCTCTCTCTCTGGGCATGGTTGGCGCCCTGTCGATAATCCGCTTTCGCAGCGCGATTAAAGACCCCATTGACACCACCTATATCTTTTGGGCGGTCGCTGTGGGTCTCGCGGCGGGAACCGGAAATCACCTGCTCGCGGTGATTTCCAGCATCGTTATTGGCGCGTTCGTGCTCATTTTTAACTTTGCGACAAAATCGCGCACGCGCGAACTGATGATCGTGCGCGGCGGTAAACTCGACATAGCAACTGTCAGTGCCGCCCTCGACTCCGCAAAGATTGCATACAATGTGAAGTCAAAGAGCTGTTCCTCTGACTTCTGTGAGTATATCTATGAGCTCAACGCCCATTCGACGGATGAGCTGCTTTCCACAATCACATCTTTAGACAATGTCGATTCGGTCAACATTGTGAACGGTGTAAATGCGTAGGCCCACTGCTGACAACAAAAGAAAGCTCTCCTATATATTGCTGGCGCTGTGTGCGGTTGCATCTGTCGGTCTTTTTGTGTTTATCCCGAATTTTTTGAACTGTGATATCGGATTTGCGAACGACAAGCTGCGCGCCGAGATTCCGCGAAGTGAGCGGTCCGATTACATGCAGGAGTTTTCCAACGATCTGCCGTTGCTCTATCTCTCTGTTGAGGACATAAATTTGCTCTACCCACACTGGGACGCGTTGCCGGACGGCTCGGGCGGAGCACTGCCTCCACGGGAGATCACCATAGCGACGATGTATCTCTTCGACAGCGAAAACAACACTCTAAACGACGTCCCCGCACAGCGATTTGAAAATGTCTGGATGCGGCTGCGCGGACGCACCTCATCATATACTCAGCACAAGAACCCCTTTGCGCTCGAGTTGCATCAACAGAGCGGCAAAATAATGAAACAGCCTATTCTCTCGCTTCCTCCCGAATCGGATTTTGTCCTGTATGCCCCTTTCAACGATCGCTCGATGATACGCAACTATCTCGCATACACTTTGGGCGGCGAGTTGCTGAATTACTCCCCTCGATGTGAGTTTGTCGAGATCTTCGTAAATCAAAAAGACGATCCGATAAGCCGCGACGACTACAAAGGCGTCTATCTTCTCACGGAAAAGATAAAAAAGGGCAAGAACCGCATTGACGTCGGAAAATTTCACATTGCGCTCGACCCCAACCGTCAGTTTGAGGAGGGCGGCGGATTCATCGTCAAGCAGGATCATTTTGAACCGGGTTTCGACAAGGCTTACCTGCTCATGCCCACCCCCAGCGGCGAAACGTTTCAGATAAAGTATCCGAAACTCGGTGAGCTGACATACGCGCAGGCCGAGGCCATCAAGTCCGAGTTGGATTTTTTTGACGACATCATCGTCAATGGAACAGATGAACAGCTTGAAAAATACCTCGACGTCGATTCTTTCGTTGACATGCTGTTACTCAACGAATATCTCAAAAATTCCGAGGGAATGATTTATTCCGCATATTATTACCGCACGAAGGGCGGCAAGCTTATCTGCGGCCCACCGTGGGATTTTGATATCGGTATCGGAAACGTTGACTACAACCCTGAGTTCTCAAACTCCGAGGGCATGAACACCCTAACACTTGAAACCTCCGCGCGTCTGCTCGCCCACCCCGCATTTAAAACAAGATTGATAGAGCGTTGGCGCGAGCTGCGGTCCGGCGGCGGGACTTTTTCCGAGTCGCACGTCGACGAGGTAATCGACAGCGTCAACGCCAAACTCAAATACGCATCGCTTCGCAATGACGCCGCATATCCCGAGCTTTACGACGGCTCATTTGATGTCTTCGGCAACAGCCCGAGTTTTCACCCTA
Organism: Oscillospiraceae bacterium; assembly: GCA_036645935.1. Taxonomy (GTDB): domain Bacteria; phylum Bacillota; class Clostridia; order Oscillospirales; family Ruminococcaceae; genus JAUNBN01. The sequence goes on from JAVXNE010000007.1 coordinate 27,522, forward strand.
AAAGCTCACTTGAAGACCGCGAGATGATAAGAGAGTTTTTGAAACTGCGTGGGAGGTGGCTCGATGAAAATATTCCGAGACTGTAACTCTCCCGAGACCGAATCTGCATTTCGCCACGAAATAAAATACGGGGTCACTTCGTCTCGTGCGCTCTCTATCAAAGCGGCGCTCTCCCCGATGTTGCTCTGTGACGCACACACAAACTCCGACGGCGGGTACCTTGTCAAGACGCTGTATTTTGACACGCCCGATCGCTCTGATTACTGTGACAAAGAACTGGGAGCAAATGTGCGCCAAAAACTGAGACTGCGCACTTACGGCAACAGCAGCGAGATATTCCGGCTTGAGATGAAGCGCAAGGAAAACGATGTCAGTGCAAAATATTCCTGTCTGCTAGACGCGCGCGACGCGCGCGCACTCGCATCCGGTGACTATTCCTCTCTTCGCGAATCCGCCGAGTCCAATGCAGATATGTTATATGCCTTTTTGACCATGCGCGGCTATCGTCCGCTCGCCGTTGTGACATATTATCGCTATGCATATCATGCAGCCGACAGAGGCTTTCGCATGACATTTGACACCGAACTGCGCTATGATTCCGACCCCTGCGGCCTGTTTCGTCCGACCGCATTCACGGGGCTTGCCGGAGATAGCGCCGTCATCGAAGTGAAATACGGTGATTTTCTGCCCGAATGGATAACAAGAGAACTGCTGCAAAGCGGTATCTCGGCGGGAGAATTCAGCAAATACGGCATATCGTGCGCTCGGATTTTCGATCTCTTGTTCTGATATCATCACGGCAATTTAAAAATTGCCATACACGGTCAAAACAGCCGCAAAATGCTTTGGGTTTAAAAATCCTTCTTTGTCGTTCATTTTCTCAAAGCGAGTCTGCAGCAGCGCTATTGCAAAACATTAACACTATAATCGGCTTGATATCGAGATTTAAAACTTGTTCGCGGCGGGGTGCATTTGACAGGACTTTGCGAATATCCCGCAACGGTTCGCATGCCGCCTATCTTCTCAAGATTGCTCTTAACCGGCACTGATTTTTATAATGAAGCTGAATGAGAACCGCTCTTTTTGCACAGTGTTGCCCTGTTATTGGCAGCGGCAGATACGGGCGGTTTTGTGCTGTGTTAAGCAGATTAAACAAACTGGACATTAACAGCTGCAAAACGAAGACATTTTTTGCGAGTTGCTCTTTTGCAGTCGATAAAAATTCGGACAATTTGCGACGACATTGGGCCGATTTGAAATGCCATTAAATTATAGATATCTTCCTTGAATAATGATTGTTTTGCGAATTACATCATTATGTGCGAGGCGCACACGCCACAACCCTCAAAACCACAAGTTTCCGCATCCATCGCGCACATTGCTTGCCGTCTGTATTTCAAAGACTCCTTTGCGGGATATTTTCACATCTTCAAGGGGTTGGATTGCAATTAATAAAAAATCTTTCAATTTGCAATTCTGAAAAGAGGTTGACATCAGCATCACAGCTGCGTTTTGATTGTTTGGCAGACAATAATCACAATGAAACAAGGGCCTCTTTTTTAATACAGTGAAAATTTCGGATCTGATCCGTCTGCCTTGATTCCCTTGAAATGCCGGGCATTGATAACAATTACAACTAAGAAAACGTTTTCTCTGCTGCTCAAAAGCGATTTCCTTCCGAATCTGTTTTTCCGCGGTCAAATAAAAAAGCGTTCCCCTCCGCCAGGAATACTTGTGCTTCTTCGCGGCAGGAAACGACTTTTCTGTGCCAAAATAATTCAGCGGTTTCGGCAAACGCCTTGCTATCTCACCTGTCCTGCACCTCTGATTTTGTATTTGTACGACACAATCTCGCGAAGACCCAGCGGGCCGCGCGCATGCAGCTTTTGCGTGGAAATGCCAATCTCCGCTCCCAGGCCAAACACCCCTCCGTCGGTAAAGCGTGTTGATGCGTTGTGGTATACGGCAGCGGCGTCGACGCGATTTAAAAAATCCTCTGCCGTCGCGGGATTGTCGGTGACTATCGCCTCGCTGTGCATCGTGCTGTATTTCAAAATGTGTTCGATTGCGGCCTCTTCGGAATCGACGACACGGCAAGCTAAAATATAGTCGTTGTACTCATGTCCCCAGTCACTGTCACACGCAGAAGTGCAGTCGGGCAGAATTTGTTTCGTTCTCGCGTCGCCGCGTATCTCAACGCCGCTTTTGTCGAGCAGCGCTTTTGCCATCGGGAGAAATTGCTTCGCGACATCGCGGTGCACAAGCGCGCACTCACACGCGTTGCACACTGATGGGCGCGACGTCTTTGCGTTGTAAAGTATCTGCGCTCCCATCTCGAGATTAGCGTCCTTGTCAATGTATACGTGACATACGCCGGCACCCGTTTCGATTACGGGAACGCTCGCGTTCTCCACAACCGATCTTATCAACCCCGCACCTCCGCGCGGAATGAGAAGATCGACATACCCGTTCAGCCGCATAAGCTCGAATGCACCCTCCCTTGAGGTGTCTTCAACGAGCTGGACACAGTCGCGCGGCAGCTCCGCTGCAAAGAGCGCTCCGCGTATGGCATCACAAATGGCAGTCGTTGAGCAAATCGCCTCTTTGCCTCCCCGCAGTATCACGGCGTTGCCGCTTTTAAGACAGAGCGCCGCGGAATCAGCGGCGACGTTGGGGCGCGATTCAAAAATGACGGCGATCACACCGATTGGGACCGTGAGCTTTTCAATCAAAAGCCCGTTGTCGGTTTCAGAGCGCGAGAGCACAATTCCAACAGGATCTTCAAGCCCGACGATATCACGAACGCTCTCAACGATACCGTCTATGCGGGCGTTCGTGAGCGCAAGCCGATCGATGAACGCGTCGGTCATGCCCCATTTTTTTGCATTTTCAATATCTCTTGCATTCGCTGCAAGTATTTTCGCACGTGCTTCGTCCAGAGCACTTGCAGAAAGCATCAAGGCTCTGTTCTTTTGTTCTGTGTTTGCGAGTGCAAGCGCCCGCGACGCTGACTTTGCTCTCTCTCCCGTTTCTGTCATTCCACTCACTGTTCCACCGCCTTAAAAAGAGTGCCCACGACCTCTCCGTCCATCAATCTATATATGTTGTCGGTCGGGGTTGCATTCATCACCACGACGTCAATACCGCACTCCGTTGCAACGCGCGCCGCCGCGATTTTTGTCGCCATACCGCCCGTGCCGAGCGAGGAACGCGACCCTCCTGCGATGCGTTCGATCTCAGTTGTGATCTCATCCACACGGCTCACAAGCACCGCACCGGGATGTGAGGGGTCTCTGTCATAGAGTCCGTCGATGTCGGTCAATATCACGAGCATATCCGCGCCGATGAGCTTTGCGACGCTCGCTGAAAGCATGTCGTTGTCTCCATACACTATCTCGTTGACAGCGACGCTATCGTTCTCGTTGATTATCGGGATCGCCCCGTATTCAAACAACTTTTCAAACGTATTAGTGAGGTTGTGCCTGCGCTCTGAATCCTCAACATCATCTTTTGTTATGAGCAGCTGCCCGACAGTATAGTCGTATTCGCTGAACATCTTGTCGTACATAAACATCAGTTCACACTGCCCCGCCGCAGCCGCAGCCTGCCTACCTGGAGTATCTGTTGGGCGCTCGGCCAGTCCGAGCTTGCCAACGCCGACTCCGATTGCACCCGAAGTTACGAGCGCGACGGCAAGACCGGCATTCATAAGATCGGACAACGCGCGCACGAGCTCCCCCATGCGCTTTATATTTGTCTTTCCCGTCTTGTGTGTGAGCGTCGAGGTTCCAACCTTGAACACGACGCGTTTTCTTGAATCAGTCAATTTCTGCGATTTCCTTTTCTTTCGCCGGAGCGTTTTTCTTTTTTTCTCTGATACCAATATACATTATCCCCGCCGCAGTCGCAAGTGAGACAATCTCCGCGACATGCCACAGCGTCCGTCCGACATACCGCACTTCGATCTCTCCCGAATAACCTGCCGGCACTACGGCGCAAAGTACGGCTTTATCCCCGCTCTCAAGTGCAAATCGGCTTCCGGTTTTTGCATCGCGAGCCTCATATCCGGGATAGCACAGCAGAGAGACATCGACATTTTGCTCTGTTTTTGTCGGATTTGTCACTTTCAAACACACGTTCCCCCGCTCCCGTTTGAACGACTTAAGCTCGACATCATCGTTCACGGGATAGTAACCATTGAGATCGGTAAATCCGCTGTCCTGCGGCAGATATTCGCCCGAAACTATGCTAAGAGTTGAAACTCCGTAGGTGTCGTATGCCTCAAAGGAGTGGTTGTAGCCCTTCATGAACACGCCCGTTTGCAGCGCTGCCGCAAACACGAGCACCGCTGCAAATATCCGCCTTGCAATCGGGATTTCGAGTCTTGCCGCGGCGGCACCCGAACACAGAGCAAGCAACACCGACGCAATGCTCAACGATCGCCACGGAAACTGCATTGACGTTATTATCGCCGCCGCTCCCGGTCCCAAATCACTGAGTGCGTCCCACGGAAAATATAATGTCGAAGCGAAAATCGCAGCTAGCGCACAGCAGAACGCTGTCGTGACAAACTTTGAGAAAGGCGCTTTGAAAAACCACTTTCGGAACATCGAAATGACGAATGCGATCGCTGCCAGCCCCACGACAATCCCGAGAGCGAGCGGCATCTCTCCCTCAATACCGGCGTCCGCCGGAAAACTCTCTCCCGAACAAATCCCGAGCGGAGCAAATATCTGTGACCAAAATGCGCCGAGTGTTTGAATTTTATAGCTCCACTCGTTCATCAGATATCGTCCGCGCATAGCGTCAAGCAGCGGTGCCAAAAACCATGCGTTGAGCGCGAGCATGAGCAGCGCGGTTTTTGCAAGCTCACAAAAGCGCTGTTTTTCCAGCACGCGTTTCATAAAAACGATGCAAAACACAATTGTAAGCGCACCGATAAACACACAACTGAGCATATGGGACTGCACCACACCGGAATAGCCGATAAGGCCGTAAATCCAGCCTCGTTTAAACTCGCAAGAGGTAACGGGCTCGCACAGCATCGCATAGAGTCCGGCGAGAACGAGAGGCAAAAACGCCATAGCAAGTGATTCGCCCAGCGCCCCACGCAAATAGACGTTTACAAAGCGATAGAGCGCAAAGGAATAGACCGCCGAGCCGACGGCCGCAGCATACCTGTTTTTCAACATTGCATTGAAACTTATGTAGGAGATTGCAACCGTCGCACAATTGAGCGCGAGCATGAGCACTTTGTATGTGAGTTGCAGCGGTACGCCTATAATGCGCAGCAGTGCCGCAGGGTATAGAAAAAGGTTTGGGTAAAACAGAGGGTCTGCATATCCGTAGTTGTTGAGGGCAAGCGTGTCGATTCTAACCGGGAATTGTCCGCCGAGTAAGCCCTCCTTAATGCCTTCTATCCGCATAAGATGAAAGCACAGATCCTGACCTTTACCTAAAAATAAGTTGCTTGCAAAAAGCGGCAGCGAACAGCAGAGCGCAACCGCTGAGAGCGCCACAAACACCACACGCGCCTCGCGATTGCCACTGCTAAGTCTTCCCCGTGTGAAACTCCAGACAAGCATATTGAGCATCGCCAACACACCAAATAACATCACGGCGATCGTTAGCGATAGCGAGTTGTTGCTCGTTATCTCAACTCCACGCACAACAACCCTTCCCGCATGATACACACAACTTGCTGAAATCGTTGCTGTGGAATCCCAAACCCATACAGTAGTCTTGAACGGGAGGTCGCCCGCCGGCATTATCGACTGCGTGTCCGCCCACACCCCGAGCTGCGCGTTTTCCCGCTCAATTTGAAATGTATTTCCTGCAACGTTGCGCTCACAATCGAGCGATACTGTGTAAGATCCGCGCGGAAGGGTTATTTTGTGTGTTTTCACAAATTCCCCGAGATAGCCAAATGAATCGTTGATCATTCGCCCGCCGTCCTCAAAATTGCCGTGTAACGCTGTGAGTTCCCCTGCCGATATCTCGGCGCTGATTTTGGGCGCGAACACCGAAAACACCGTGAACAGCAATATGAATACAGCTTGCACCGCTATTGCGATAATCCATTTTTTGCTTTCTCTGATTTTCTCTTTACTCATTAAGTTTTCCTGTTTTTCTTCTCCTTACGCAAGTATATCGCCCCGCCGAGCGACAGCCACGAGAGCGCTTCGGCCACCCTCCACAGCAATCTGCCCTCAAACCGTATTTCGACCTCGCCCTCAAACCCCTCTGGAAGTTCAAGCTCAATCTCACCGTTCGGCGCGCGCCCGAGATTCAGCTTCTTCCCACTCGCAATGTCACGCGCGGTATATCCGGGATAACACAGTAGCGGCAGCGTCACCGTTCCTGCGCTTTTTTCGCCTTTTTCCCACTGCGGATTTGCAAGCTCAAGATCGACGTTGAGACCTCGTTTTTCAAAGTCAGCTATCTCGACATTGTCGGCGCTCGGCCATGTGTTCCAAAGAAGGCTCGCGTCACATCCAGTTGGGAGATATTCCCCGTTTCCGATACTCGCAGAAGGTATCGCATAATCGCCGTATGCTGTGAAGCTGCTGGCATATCCGCGCATGAAAACCGCAACTTGGAACAACGCCGCGAGTGAGAGCACGATCGCGCACGCCAGTTTTGCCGCGCAGGCGGTGATGTAATATGCCCCGACACAGCCCGTGAACGCGAGCAGCACGGCAACGACGGATAACAGCCGCCACGGAAACTGCATGACATTGACAAGCTTGCCCACCACTCCTGCGGACGTTGCCAGCATCTCCCACGGAAATATCCAGGTTGTCATAAATGCGAACACACCCGCGAGCACAAGCGATATCAGCCCCGCTCGAATTAAGCGCTCTTTCAGTGCACCGCGACGAACAAGCGCAAGCAAAAACATTGCGGTTCCCGCGAAGAGCGCAAGTCCTATCCCGAACGGCATTTCGCCATACGGACCGGACTCAAGCGGCAGTGACCCGCCTGCTGCCGGGACATCGATTAGAAACAGCTGAATGGGGTATAGCGCCTGGTCCCATATTTTGTTGATCGTCTCGGAGACAGTCGCCGAGTTGACGACATATTCACCCCGCATAACATCGAGAAACGGAATCAAAAACCACGCGTTGACCGCCAATGTCAGCCCTGCAGTTTTGGCGAGCATCAAAAATCTTTTCTTTTCAAACACGCGCCTTATTCCGATTAAAAGTATCAGAATGCTCAGCAGCGCAATCAACTCACAGCTAATAATGTGAGACTGAATTATTCCGGAATAACCCAAAACCCCGTATATCAATCCGCGCTTAAATTCAGGAGATTCAACCGGTTCAAGCAATATTAGCCAAAGCGCCGCGAGCACGAGAGGAAAAAGCGAGCAGGCGAGCGCCTCGCCCACCGCCGAACGCAGATAGACGTTGATGTATCGGTAATTTGCAAAAGCACAGAGCGCCGCCCCGACAACCGCGACATACCTCTTTTGAAATATCGCGCGAAAGCCGAAATAGCCGCACACAACGCAGAGCAGATTGGTTAACAGCACAAGCGCCTTGTAGCACAGCTGCAGCGGAAATCCGACAAGTCGAAGCAGTGCCGAGGGGTAAAGAAACAGCTCGGGGTAAAACAGAGATGATGCGTAGCCGTAGCCATTAATAGCCTGCGGGTGTATTCGCACCGGGAACTGTCCGCCGCGCAGACCCTCCTTTAAACCCTCAATCCGCGTAAGATGATAGATAAGGTCGTGACCCTCGCGCAACCCAGTACGCAGCAGCGGCAGCGAACAGAGAATCACAAGTGCTGCAAGCGCAAAAAACACCGCCCGTGTTTCTCCGCTGCCCGCACGAAGACATCCTTTTGTGAACTGCCAATAGAGCGCGTCCGCAATGGTGAGGACAACCACCAGCGCTGTGAGCACCATCCGCGAAATATCTCTATTTTCCGTTATGGCAATCCCGCGCACAGTCAGTGCTCCATATTGATAAAACACTTTAACCGAGATGGCTGCCGAGCTTCCATATACCCAAATCTGCGTTGAGAGCGGGTCGTTCATCGCCGGGAGCACAACGATGCCGTCGGTTTGAGCCGTGCCTCCGGACAGCCTGTCCACCTCAAGCACATTGAGCGCATTTGCGGTGTTGACGGCATCAAGAGTTATTGTGTACGACCCACGCGGGAGCGTTATCTTGGGCGTTGAGACGAAATATCCCTGATAGCCGTAGCTGTCGTCGATATATCTCCCGCCATTTTGAATCGTTCCGATTTCCGCAAACAGCTTGTCCGGTCCAAACCGCACCTCACTTTTGGGGCGGGAAAACAACAAGACAGCAAACAGCACGACCATCACAAGTTGCAGCGCGAGCACAAATAATAGTTTCCTGTTTGCATCAAAACTATTCCTCATTGCTCTCCTTATCCACCCACCCAAGCTCAGTCCACATCTCGGTGACGTTTCCGTCAGCTTTATAGGTAGCATCCATCGGAACTACATAGTCATAGATCCCGCTGTTGATTACCGCCTGCCCTCTTGTAAAGTGGGTCACTCTAACTGACGTAAACAGAGATTCCGCAATCCAGATTTCGGTGTCCGTCATCCCTATTATTATAGCCATGTGCCCGTCTTGAGCTATCAGGTCACCAACTTGCGGCTTGTCGGATTTGAGATAAGCATCGGACAGCCATTCGAGCGGGGCGAGATCGCAGAGATCGTTTTTGCCGTATTCATCACCCGCACCAATATCGCCGACATCCGTGCCGCCGTTGATCAAAACCCAGCACACAAAGCCGCTACAATCAAGGCCGTTGGGATACTGTTGACCCGCCACAAAGGCATATTTCGTCTCCCAGTTGGACAGAGGTTCTCCCCATGTCGCGGGTCCGAAACGAATCAAATCCTGCTGAAGGATGTCATATTTTGTCTCTGAAAGATAGAGTCCCTTATGATAGTAACGTCCCTCTCCGTCGCACTGAGGGCGACCCGAAAGCGCGTTGATGCGTCCATTTTCAAAAAAGTACGGAACTCTGTATGGAAACTCGAGCGTCAAAAAACGTGCCGCCGCGACGGCGCCGCCGCGAGTTCCGTCGCCACCGCCTCTCGCGACACGGTCAAACAATATCTCATCGAGCAGCGCGGCCTCCTCGTCTGTGAACACGTCCGCACGAAGCATCGGCTTGCTGAAAGTGTTCCAATTGGGCAACGTTATCAAATCGGTTATAACCGCTTCGGTTTCTGCTTTCGTGCCGTCCTGCGTCCGTGCCGTTATCGTCGCGCGCCCGACCCCGACGCCTGTAATGACGCCATCCTTAACGGTCGCAATCTTTTCGTCCGAGCTGGACCAATGCACAGTGCTGTCAACATCTCCGATTGCGATAACCTGTGCTTTTAACTCGTGAACTCCCTCGAGTGGCATGTAAAGCTTATCAAAGCTGAGTTTGACCGTCACGACGCGGTTAATATCAATTTTGTCTTCTTCTGTGCTTGTGCTGATGTTTCCGCGGGAATCCTTAACATAAATTTCAAAACTTCCGCCGCTGACATTAAACTTGCATAATCCGTTTTCAGCCATCACCCAGCCCTTATCATCAATCGCCGGAGGCACGTCCTTATCTCCCAGAATGCACCACAGCCCATCGCGACCCGCCATCCACGAACCCGCAACCTTTACAATCATCGGCACCGTGTTGTCGCTGTTAACCGTTTCTGATATCTCAACTTCTTCGACATGCGGCGGCACTTTGCCTGCATAAGCCGCAAACGCCGTCGCGCTGAACATCATCAGAATCACGAACACTGCAGTAAACGATCCAATATACGGTATCCGCTGGGTCTGTGGCCGAAGTCTATGGTGAGCATAGACTGAGCGCAATGGCCTGACCGTCTGCTCAACGTGATATTCAAGGGAGGGTTTCTGCACATCCTGACCGTCATCGTCGCTCTCGGCGGCACTTTTCCCATTATCGGACAGGGATTGGGGGTGCTGCACTTCGTTCGATTCAGCATCCGCCGCCCCACTGCGATCATCGACAAGCTCCTCAACGACAGCTCGATTGCGTTCGGATTCATCCGACGCGGTGCCGTCCGACCCGGTCGTTTTACCGCTCAATTCCGCCAGTTCGCCGCCAGCTTGTATCTCAACTTTGTGACTTTCCTCTGTTGGAGCACTTTCCGCACTCTCGTGCGCCCCGGAAATCTCTGAAAGTGACGCGAGACTCTGCCGATCACGCGCATCATCCTCATGCACAGGGGTACCGTTTTGCTCCGATTTCTCTCTCTCTTTTGCCGCTTTGTAAATTGCCATCTGAGACTCCCAAAAACACGTCTATCAATATTTTTTGCTAAATTTCGACTATAAACATTGTATTATATAAATATATACGAATGTAGAAAATTTTGCAATAAATTCACAGTTTTGTAACATTTGTTTTCCCGCGCCGCTCAACTTGAGTATGAGTCAAAATTCTGATATACTTTAAAAATAAGCAAGGGTTGCGCGAGGTGTTTTACAGATGATATTTGCTCAAATGTGCGGTGGCCTCGGAAATCAAATGTTTGAATACGCCTATGCCAGAGCGCTGCAACGCCGCCTGGAACTGCCGCTCTGCCTTGATTTTTCTTTTTTTAATATTTCCGACAATGTCGTGCACACCCCGCGCGACGTCTCGGCTCTCTTTCGCTACAATATTGAGTATGACGACATGATTTTCGCATGGTCGGACGTTCACGCGCGCTATGGGCCACGCTATGCGCAACATGAGCGCTTTGCGAGAGCTTTTGACGGAATTGAGCGCGCATTCGGCCCGAGCGGACGTTTTCTTGCCGAGAGGTTTTGTGCATCGTTTGAGAATTTTCTCGGAGTTTATCTATGTGAAGACAGGTATATACGCGAATTTTCAAGCTCTCGCTCGGCCGTCATGTGCTCGGGATATCGTCAGAGCGAGCGATATTTCTGCGATTTCTCGGAGGATATCCGACACGAGCTCACTTTGACCGACGCCATACCTTTTGATCTGCGCTCGATATATCAACGAATTTCCGGATGCAGCGCGGTGTGCGTGCACGTTCGCCGCGGTGATTACACCGCCCCGGGAGTTGCCGAGCAGCATCTTGTGTGTACCCCGAAATATTATTCCGACGCGGCAAAATATATCACCTCCCGCGTTCCCGGCGCGGTGCTCTTTGTTTTTTCGGACGATATTGAGTGGGCGCGGGCAAACATATTTTTTGAGAGCGAGGTCGTCTTTGTCGAACAGGGGCACCCCGCACACGAGGATCTGCGTCTCATGAGCGCATGTCGGCATTTTGTGCTCTCCAACAGTTCGTTCAGCTGGTGGGCACAGTATTTGAGCGACGGCACAGATAAGCTCGTCTGCGCGCCGCCACACTGGTTCGCAAACGGCAAAAAAACCGATATCTATCAAAGTAACTGGCAGCTTATCGACTGCTGACGGAGGAAAGATTTTGAGTAAAACAGCGTTGGTTTCAGGATTGGCAGGACAGGACGGGTCGTTTCTTGCCGAGTTGCTGCTTTCAAAAGGATACGAGGTGCATGGCATCGTGCGCCGCCACTCAGTGGACCGAATGGAGCGAATTGAACATCTTCGAGGTGACCCGCGTCTCACGCTGCACTTCGGCGATATGACCGACTCGTTGAGCCTCGTGAAGATAATGCTCGCAGTGCGGCCGGACGAGGTTTATAATCTCGCTGCGCAGTCCCACGTTCAGGTATCCTTTGATGTTCCCGAATACACCGCCGACGCCGACGCTCTCGGCACACTGCGACTGCTCGAGGCGGTGCGCATCGCGGGGCTTGAAAAAAGCTGCCGTTTTTATCAGGCCTCGACCTCAGAGCTGTTCGGGCATGTGCTCGAGATTCCCCAGAGCGAACGCACCCCGTTCAATCCCTGCTCTCCTTACGCAGCCGCCAAACTTTACGGCTACTACATCGTTAAAAACTACCGTGAAGCCTACCATATGTTCTGCGTCAACGGCGTGCTTTTCAACCACGAATCTCAGCGACGCGGCGAGACCTTTGTAACGCGCAAGATAACGCTTGCAGCCGCCGCAATCGCCGCCGGCAGACAGAGTAATCTGAGGCTAGGAAACCTTTCAGCGCTGCGCGACTGGGGTTTTGCGGGTGATTATGTCGAATGCATGTGGCTGATGCTTCAGCAGCGTGAACCAGAGGATTTCGTCATCGCGACAGGAGAGCAACACAGTGTGCGTGAATTCTGCACCCTCGCGTTCAAATACGCCGGAATCGAGCTCGAGTGGCGCGGTGAGGGCGCAAATGAAAAAGGGTTCGATGTTGTGACCGGCCGTGAGCTTGTCACCGTCGATCCCTCATTCTTTCGACCCTCCGAGGTCGAAACGCTGCTCGGAGACCCGACAAAAGCTCGCGAAAAACTTGGCTGGAATCCACGGCGCACGAGCTTTGAGCAGTTAGTGCGGCTGATGGTAGAAAATGATGTCAATGCGGAGAAAATCAATGGATAAACTCGATAAAATATATCTGTGCGGACATAATGGCATGGTCGGATCGGCTGTCGGCCGAGCCTTGCGCCAGAGAGGGTATTCAAAAATAATAACCCGGAGCTCAAAGGAACTCGATTTGCGCAATCAGGCGGCAACACTCGCTTTTTTTGAGCAGGAGCATCCCGATTGTGCCGTGGTTGCGGCAGCGCGTGTCGGCGGAATCGCCGCAAACATGAATGACCTTTCAGGTTTTCTTTATGACAACGCAATGATCGCGTTCAACGTTATTAATTCAGCATATCTTAGCGGCGTGAAAAAGCTGCTTTTTCTCGGCTCGTCATGTATATATCCGCGTATGGCAAAACAACCGATTAACGAGAGCGCGCTGCTGACCGGATCACTTGAACCGACTAATGAGGGTTACGCACTCGCAAAAATCGCAGGACTCAAATACTGCGAATATCTCAACTGTGAACGCGGTGTCAAATTCATCAGCGCAATGCCGTGCAATCTTTATGGACCCGGCGACAACTATCATCCCGAACACTCCCACGTGCTGCCCGCCCTCATCCGTCGCTGTCATGAGGCAAAGCTCGCGGGCACGGCAAACGTCACAATCTGGGGAACCGGCAGTCCGCTTCGCGAGTTTCTGTTCGTCGACGACCTCGCGGACGCGTGCGTGTTTCTGCTTGAAAATTACAACGGTTCTCAATTTATCAACATCGGCTCGGGTGAAGAGATTTCGATATCCGAACTTGCATCTCTCGTCGCGAAAATCGTCGGTTACCGCGGCGACATTTTGTTTGATCCCGGACGGCCGGACGGAACACCCCGCAAGCTGCTTGACGTTACCGCGATACACTCGCTGGGATGGACACACGCGACGCCTTTAGAGGCGGGCATACGGCTGACATACGATAATTTTTTAAGTAACCCCATCAGAACGGAGCGATAGCGTGGACAACCTCTCATATGACAAAAAGCGCCCAACCTTCGGGACAGGCGGAATTCGCGCCGTTATGGGATTTGGGTCTGAATGCTTCAATGCGGGTCTCGTCCGCGCCGCAACAATCGGAGCGGCGCGTTGGGCAAATGAAAAATACGGCGATGACGCGATGAAGCTCGGATTTGTTGTATGTTGTGACACGCGCAACCATTCAACGGCCTACGCGCATCTGTGCGCCGATGTTCTTTCGATTGCCGGATTTCGTTCGCGGATTTTCAAGCAACCGACACCGACACCATTGCTCTCATACGCGATTCGCCGCTTTGGAGCGTGCGCCGGAATCGCGATAACCGCGAGCCACAACGCAGCCGCTTACAACGGATTCAAGGTTTATGACGCCACAGGAAACCAGCTCACACCTGATGACACCGCGCTTATCGCTCGCAAAACAGATGACTTCCTTCTCGATGGGGTGGACCGTCTGCCACAGCGAATATATTCAGAAGTCACTGTGATCGGTCCGTCGCTGCTTGAGGAATACATTTCAAAAGTAATCGCAAGCTTTCCCGCCGCAACGAATCCTGAAAAGTTGCGAATAGTGTATACTCCTCTTTTTGGTGCAGGCAGATTGGCCGTCTCAAAGATACTCACTTCAGCGGGATTTTCCGATCTTTTGCTCGTTGCAACGCAGATGAAGGAAAACGGCGATTTCCCTGGTCTCGCAGCCCCAAACCCTGAGGATGAAGAAAGTTTGGAGAGCGCGCTCATGCTAGGACTTAAGCGGATGGCCGCTCTTGCCATCGCTACCGACCCCGACTGCGACCGAATCGCGGTTTGTGCGAGGCGTGGCTATAACTTTGACAAACTGACAGGCAGCGAGCTGGGCGCGCTGCTCTGCGATTATGTGACACGCAACTTTAAGTGGGACGACGATAGAACCCCGGTTGTGCTCAAGACTGTCGTCACCGGGGAGCTGGGAGCAAAAATAGCGCGGTCGCGCGGATTTAAAGTGCGAGAGACGCTGACAGGATTCAAGTATATCGGCGCACTTATAAACGAACTCGAGCAGAGCGAAACCGAGCGCTTTGCATTTGCATACGAGGAGAGTTGCGGATACCTCGCAACATCACTCGTTCGTGACAAGGACGGAATATCGTCATCACTTTTGGCGTGCCTTACGGCCGCTGAATGCCTTTCCCGAAATCAGACGCTCTTCGATCATCTGAAAGAGCTGAATGAGCAATTTGGATACACCTTCGACTCTCTCGAAACCGTCGAGACATTTTCGGGCAGTGAAATCATGCGCACCCTGCGCGAGAGGCCGCTGTTTAACAACTGTGAGATTGACGACTACTCTGTCGCTAAGGGAGGTCTGCCATCCGCAGATCTGCTTAAATATCGATTTTCAGACGGCAGCGTCGTGGCTGTGCGACCCTCGGGAACCGAGCCTAAACTCAAGATATACTGCTTTGCGGCGGCACCGAGCGAAGACGCTGCAAAATTGCGCCATGACGGACTGATCGCTGAAATTAAGGAGGCGGTTTTGTGAATATCGTGCTGCTGTCAGGCGGATCAGGAAAAAGACTTTGGCCGCTCTCCAACGACGTGCGATCAAAACAATTTTTGAAACTCTTTAAAAATGATGATGGCGAATATGAGTCTATGGTTCAGCGCGTCTGCCGCCAGCTTGATGAGGCGTGCAGCGATGCAAATGTCGTCATAGCAACGAGTGAATCCCAACGGGCATCAATAGCCAATCAGCTTGGAGAGCGCGCGAATGTCTGCGTCGAGCCGGAACGGCGGGACACTTTTGCTGCCGTCATGCTCGCCTGCGCTTACCTGAAATATCAAATGTGCTGCGGTGACGATGAGGTTGCAGTGATTGCCCCTGTCGACCCCTATACTGACAGCTCTTTTTTTAAACAATTTCAAGCGCTGGAACACGTCGTTTGCACAACGCGCTGTGAGCTTGCGCTCATCGGGACTTCTCCAACTTATCCTTCTGCAAAATATGGATATATTATACCGAAACGGACTTCTGAAGCAGCAGAATCACTGCAAGTCGCCCAATTTAAGGAAAAACCGGACGAGGAAACTGCCGCTCGATATATATCTGAGGGCGGTCTTTGGAACTGCGGCGTATTTGCACTCACCATCGGTCGCGCACTATCCTACGCGCGAAAGTATATAGATTTTTCATGTTTTTCCGATATTGTCCACTCGTTTTCCCTTCTTCCTAAAATCAGCTTCGATTTTGAGGTCGTCGAGCGCGTTGAGGACATTCGTATGGTCGTATACAACGGCCAGTGGAAAGATCTCGGAACATGGAATACCCTCGCCGAGGCGATGGGTGCACAGACATTTGGAAATGTGATTGTCGGGAAAGGCTGCGAGGGGACAAGCGTTGTCAACGAGCTCGATATCCCGGTCTTTGTCATGGGGATAAAAGACGCAATTGTGGCGTCGAGCGCCGACGGAGTTATCGTGTCCGACAAGCGGCAAAGCTCATATATCAAGCCTTATGTTGATGCGCTGGAGGCAAAACCCCAGTACGTAGAGAAAGCATGGGGGGACTATCACATACTTAATTCCTCTGTTGTAGGCAATACCGGTGCGCTCACACGCTCCCTTCACGTGCGGAAAGGCTGCTCCATTGGCCAGAAGTGCCACTCTGAGCGCGAGGAAACTTTAGTCGTCGCGGGTGGCTCTGCCCTGCTCTCCATGAGCGGTGAACGCCTCGTTCTCAATACGGGTGACAGCGTCCGCATATCGCGCGGAGTTGCACATGAACTGATTGCGCTCGAAGATCTTGAGCTGATTGAAATACAGTTTCGCGAATGCCAATGAGCTGTTTTCAGCTTGTGCCTAAGCTGCTGTTTTTATTTTACGTCTTGATTGTTTTGCTGCGTTATTTGTAAAATGCCATGAGGCTGGCGCTAAAGTTCAAATCGTGTGTTCGGTCTCTTTCCGAAATATATTCTAATTTTACACAGAACAAATTTTTCACGCCGCTCCGAATGGCGGCGCGCTGATTGTTTTGGCTCTCCGCCGACGGGAGAAAGAATCTTGACCGCTCTCCGAATGGCGGTTCACTGCCCGTTTCAGCGCACCGTTTATAAAACGCCTAACATTTACCCACGCTTCTCGGAGCGTCCCTTGGTATATTCCACGAGACTTTGCAACAATGCAGCAAAAAAATATCCCGCGCTGCCCGACAAAATCATGCCGGACGACTCGGGATTTGTTTCTTTTTAACGCCTATTTGTCCGGGACTATCGTACCCACAATGTGTGTAACCCGCTTGCCGCACGACAACAACGGCTCGCATTTGACACGGCACAGCTTGAATCCATCAGCCACGGATACCTCTGCGCAGCATATCGCTTCAGCACGTTCTGCGCTGTTTGCAGATCTGATGATATTCATGAATTCCTCGCTAAAATGCGCTCGCTTCACATTATCCGCAAACGACACGACTGTGCAATCGCAGATAACACGTTCACGCAACTCGTCGCCGATAACGTCACGCACTGTCATTTGATCACGCGCGACGTCATAATCGAAAACCGCATATGGTTCATTTGAGGTTTTCATCAGCATTGCGTTGATTTTTGCAGTTGCAGCTAACAGCTCACGCGCCTGCATATGATCTGTTGTGTTTTTAATCGAAACGTAAAAAATATACCTGTCTGCACTACACGCAAGCACACGGACGCGAACCCGTAGCCACAGTCTGACGCTTCCGTCCGAACGAAGCCAACAAGTGTCGCTTTCTGCATCTGCCTTGGTGTCGACCGCACGTCTGATCATGTCAAAAAAGTTTTCACGGCATTCCGGTGCAATTGAGTCGATTATATGTGAGCGATATACATTGTATCTCTCGCGCGTCGTGCAGAGCTCAGTGAAATATCTGTCGTTAACGCGCAACGCCTCTGCTACGCCATTCCAATATTCAAAAATTCCGGCAGCATCCGAAATACTGTTGAAAAGCAATGTCGATGGCGCATTGGGGTCCCAAAGTTCATTTGCATCAATGTCGTCACCTGAAAATATTATGCTCTTCGCAGGCTCTGTCTGTGATGAATTCAGCAGCTTTTCAAATTCATCAAGAGGCAACGGCTGCGAATACAGATAACCCTGCACAAACTCACAACCTATGCTTTTTAAGTAATCTGCTTGGTTTTGAGTTTCAACGCCTTCGGCAATAACCGGAATTCCCAGCCATTTTGCCATTCGCACAACCGAACTTAGAATGCTACCTCCCCTCCCTGTGTAGTCTCGTCCGGAAAGGAATTTCATGTCAAGCTTCAGAATATCGACCGGCACATCTTTCAGCGTGTTAAGCGACGAGTATCCGCTTCCAAAATCGTCCATCTCAATGGTGAAACCGTGCGATTTGAGTTTTTTCACCATTTCTATCAGCTGATCCGGGTTTTCGATGTACGCGCTTTCCGTTATCTCGAGACGAAACATCGAAGCCGGCAATTGATATTCTTCAATGAGCCTGATTAACACCTCGCACAGCTCCGGGTTATAGATATCCACACGCGAGACGTTGACCGATACCGATATCGGGACCAAATTGTTCCCATCGCGCATCCAGCCCGCAAGCCAGCGGCAGGCAAGTGTCCATATATACTCGTCCAACTTGGAGATATAGCCGTTTTTCTCGAATATCGGTATGAATATCGATGGAGATATCATGCCACGCGTGGGATGTTGCCAGCGAGCCAGAGCCTCCGCCCCAACAATGGCACCGCTCACGTGGTTAAAGATCGGCTGCATATATATGTCAAATTCCCCGCGTTCCAGCGACAGTGACATATCGTTGACAATTTGCTGCTCTTCGATTATCGAGTTGCGCAGTTTGTCGTCATATTCCGCATAACGGAGTATGTAATTGCCCTTAACCGTGTACAGTGCAAGCAACGCGCGATCACACATGAGATCAACCGGCAGTTTCGGATCTTCAATGACATAAAATCCGAAATATGGAATGACCTCATAGGCGATGTCAAGTGAATGCACACGTTCAATAAAATATCGCGTCAATTGAGCAAAGTCGATTCCATCGCAGGGAAAACACGCGGCAAAATGATCGGATTCAAGCCGAGTGTATGTTCCTTTCCCTGAAAACAGTTCTTTATATATACTCGCAAAATGGCAGATAATCTCGTCGCCTACAGCAAAGCCCAACATGTCGTTTATAACCTTGAACCTCGAGATATCCGTACGCATTATCGCATACCGCTGCTTCGTATCCTCATCAAGCATTTTGCGCGTTTTTAAATAAAATGTGCGCTTGTTGCATATCCCCGTGAGCTCGTCATATTCGGCACGACGACGAAGTTCCTCCATCGCCTCCTTGAGCTGAGAAATGTCGGTTATAACACAATTTATGTGAGCGCCGCCGCTGTTGTCGGTGAACTGTCTGCCGGAATCAAGCACCCATATCCGTTGGCCATCTGCTTGAACCATGCGGTATTCACATTTATATTGCTTTTTTTCCGCAAGCTCCAATCGCATCTGCTGAGAGACGCGAACGACGTCCTCCTGCGCGATTACGCCATTCATTGTACCGTTGCAGAATTCAAAAAATCCCGCACGCGTATATCCCAGTAACTCACAAAGATTGTCATTAAAGTAAGATAGGGTTCGAGGCCCGTCGTCACATGTGACAGCAAGCCCCGCACCCATAGTTGTTGTTATCGTCTCAACTAACTCTGATTGCTGAAGTAATGTCGGCGCGCATTCTGTGTGTTTGTGACAGTCGTTCACCGAATCCCTCCCAAATACACGGGTAATGTAAAAATTGAGTATGGCTAATATTATAGCATATAAAATAACAATTTAGCACTCGTCTGCTGATTTTGTCAGTTTTACTGCAATATTGTCATTTTAGCTAATTATTCCTCTCAGTTTTGTGCGTCACACATTCCATGTCAAGAGTTTTAAAGCCGATCGCATCGCATATTTGTTGTATGTTAACCTCAATTGACACATTCTTATGTATGACAAACTTCACTTGTCACTTGCAATGCATAATTAAAGCTTAATAGCACTTTGCGCACGGCGGTATTACATTCAAGCGCTCCAATTCAGTCGGAACGCGCAAACGCAATGTTGCAGCATTCGGTGAACCCCGATTAGCGGCCTGTATACCTGTGGGTCTCTTATGCCTGTGGGTCTCTTATGCCTGTGGGTCTCTATGCCTGTGGGTCTCTTATGCCTGTGGGTCTCCATGCCTGTAGGTCTCTATGCCTGTGGGTCTCTATGCCTGTGGGTCTCTATGCCTGTGGGTCTCTTATGCCTGTGGGTCTCTTATGCCTGTGGGTCTCTTATGCCTGTGGGTCTCTTATGCCTGTGGGTCTCCATGCCTGTGGGTCTCCATGCCTGTGGGTCTCCATGCCTGTGGGTCTCTTATGCCTGTAATTCAAAAATGAAAATCTTTTGGGCACGCATCGCTCAAAAAATTTGCACGGAACAAAGCGAAAAACGTCTGCCAGCAATGATTCGGTCATGTTTTGATCATTAAAAAACTTCCAATTATCACATACTGAAGGCCAAATCTTTTTGCCGCCTTTTTGCACTGCCAAATTAAAATGGTTGCCTGTCTTTGCAGTTTAACAAATATGACAGGCAACCATTTAATTGTGCGGAAAAATCTTGCTGGACAGTTTAGTGCATTTTGAATAATGCAACAGCTGAATGTTTAGCTAAAAGGTTTTTTGCTGCTCTTTTTTTGTTCTCTCACCTTTATTAACCTCCCGCAGATAGCTGTTATGTATTCGCCGTGGCACATGTTCACCCGAGAGACCCAGCTCAAATGAAACCGCAAGCCAGCTTTTTCCTCTCACGTAACGCTCGAAAAATATCTGTCTTGTCTCGCTGTCACCGATGTCATTGATGACACTTTGCAGCCTCAGCAGCTCACATATTGCTCTTCGTATGTTTTGGGATATCATCTCGCTGAGGTATGCAATCTCGCATCCGCACGTCCCAGTTCTGTCGGATACGCCAACTCCGCCCTGCACGCTTTCCTGCCTTTGCTTGCCATAGGATGCATAGCTTTTGAGCGCAATCAATCGTCGACGATCTAACGCGATTTCCCGCTTTAGATAACGCAGCTGCGATAGTTCTCTTACCGTTATCATGCTTTTTTCCTTTCCTTTTCTCTTCTCGTCTTAGAACATTTGTTCTTATATGGAATTATATTCCTTTTCGCTCACAAGGTCAAGTTGAATTGCGTCAAAAACTCCGACTGTACGATTGTACGGACAAATTCAAAAAACTTCCGGATCCGCAATATCCTCCGGATGCCACAAGTGAATAGGAATTAAAATATTTCGCAGCACAATCATGCTCTGATGATCGCACCCACCGCCGCTTTTGTGTTTCTGGAGTTCTGTCACATCTTAGTTTGTTTTGAGCGTTCAAATCAAAAAACAGCCGCCGCGTATATCGAAAAACGCGGCAACTGTTTGTAAAATAAACACATCTCGAACAGGCCATAATCGAATGACCAGTTTCACTCACAAAGTCTGTAATTCACGCGGCGGCAACTTCCCCTGCTGTCGATTCCGGTGATGCTGTGGGAGGCGCATTTTGAGCAGGTGCAGCCTCTTCCGGCTTTGGAACTTCCGTAGCTGTCTGCTGCGGCGGTGCAGTTCCTGCGGCTCTGCTGACAATCAGAAGCGAATTTGCCTCTATTATACCGTTAACCGGTTTTGGGGTGCCCATTCCGAGCTTGATCGTATCTCCAACAGAGAGAATTGCAGCCTGTGGGCTCGAGCTCACATTTATCGAATAGTAGTTTTCATCATTCTCAAGTTTAATGTAGAAGAATGTGTTTCCGCTCAGTACCGCCGAGCGCATATCCTCCACGACGCCCATGAGGTCGTTTTTCGCGTCGACTTCAAGTTGTCCGCTGTCGAGATTGTTGGTGCGCAGCAACTTGATATAGGTGTCCTCGCACTCTTCAACCGACGTCCCTGTTGCGACAATCTGATACTGTGCAACGTTGACCATCGCATACATCTTGACGAGTCCCGCGTTGTCCTTGAGCGAGAGGAAATAGGTCGGCTCGCTGCCAATATTGAGCAGCAGCGGGAACGTCGCCTTATATCCCAGATGCTGAACAACGCCCTCGGCGGATGCCATTGCCGAGTATTCCGTCGCACCAGATATATGGTACTGCTTTGTTTCCTTTGTGCGCTGGTTGGAGAGGATGAATCCCGTGTTGGACTGATCCGTTCCAACCGAGGTGATTCCGGTGTACATATAGACGTCGTCGTTCATCGCGATGTAGTTGTACCCTGCGGTGGTGACGGTCACGCCCTTTTGTCCGAGCACCGAGTTCAGCCAGCCGTTGATAAACAGGCCGTGGTAGTCATACTGCTGGATGATGAGATCAGCAGAGTAGACGCGGTCAACCCATTGCGGCACAGTCTCATAGTATTCGCTCTCTCCGGTTATCGCATTCACGAGCACCGCACCGAGAATATCGTCGCCGCCAAACAAGCCAATGCGCTTGATAAGCCTTGGGCAGACCCAAAACGGTGTGCCGTCATCGTTAATTTCAAAGGTCGGCGTCGCAAACATCATCGTAGGATAGCGAAAACGTATGTGGCGTGAGAGGTTGCGTGAAAAGTGCTCGGTCGTCGTGTATTTCATGCCCTCTTCCAGCCGAACGACCTCAGCCTTCTGGGTGACCATATCGACGAGAATATATGCCGGCAGACCCTTGCTGCGGTTATTGATCCATTTTATCAAATCGCCGTATTCAAGCGGGGTTACGCGAACGGGGCGCTGCTGATAGTTGACCTGCGAATAGTCATCCGCAACTTCAAACTGCGACACCATGTCCGAAAGTTCTCCCAGTTTGCGGTCTCCGAGCCGCTCGGCACTGTCGCGGTCGAGCATCGGTATCTGGTCGAATGAAATTTCCTTGACATCCTCGGTGAAATCGCCCATCTCAACGGTGAGCAAGTCGCGGTAAGATCTCGCGCGGATTATGACGCCTGAGAGAAATGTACCAACGACAATTATCACGAGAAACAGTGCGCATACCGCCAGCGGGATTTTGCAGTGGTCACGCACCGACGTGAAGAACTCGTCCTGACCGCGCAGCTTCCATATCCCCGAGGTGATTATCGCCGTCACGCAATAAACTCCCGCAAGAATGAAAAAGAAGAAATAGAACTCGCGTGATTTCAAGTTTATTGCGGGCAGCTCAATGTAGAAATAGACAAGACCGACAACCGCTGTCACAAGCATGTTGATCAAAGTCTTTTTGAACTTTCCTTTAGGCTCAAAAACCTCTATCGGTTTAGACGATTGGGGCTGTTTGGACTTTTCGTCGAATTTTGCCTTAATGTTGTCAAAAAATCCCATTATATACTCCTTTAGTATTCGGAAGAAACAGGCTTATTATATACCTTTATTTGCTGTTATACAATTAACGGAATATTAAACTTTCTCTGTTCCCGATCACAGACTCCATATGTATATTCCAATCGGTATGAGGCAAAACACCCAAGAGATCGAGATCCGTGTCCACACGAGTCCGCGTGGGAGCACCTCGTTTTCCTCAAGGCGGCTCGCGAGCTTAACCTTCGGGAAGTTGAGGCAGAGAATGAGCAGCAGCGCCGCAAACCACACGCTGTTGAGCAGCAGGAGCAGTCCGTCGAGCTTGTACGGCAGCAAAAAGTTTTTGAGAAAGCTGAGCGGTCCGATATCCATCGTCGCCGGCTCTCCAAAAATCGGGCGCATAAGCGAATAGACGAGCGAGGTGTTACTGTAACACCACTCATATTGAAGCGCCTGCGCGCCAACCCACGCCGCCGACATAACAGTCTCAAGCAGCATATTTATCTTAATCTGCCGGTCGCTGTGCACTGTCACCATTGCGAGGAAGGGCATCAGCATAAGATTCCAATAGGGATTGGTATCCGACGTGAGAAAAAACAGCGCGAATGCCGCGAGCGAAAGATAGAGAGACCACGTGGAAAACTCCTCGCCGTCCGGGGTCGGCATAATGTAAACCAGCACCCAGAACACAATCACAGCGACCACAAACACCGCGACAGCCCCACTTGAGAGCGGGAAGACGTTGTGGAATATCTTGAAAAGATGGTCGTCGCGAGTCTCTGAGACATTGGCCATAACACTGCCGCCCATGAGCGAAAAGGGCAACTGAAACAGCATCAGCGGCACAAGGGTGAGCGCTCCGTTTACGATGATTTTAGGGATGTTTTTTTCCTTTAGCAGCAACAGCGGCACAAACAGCATGAGCGCGAACATCTTAAAGCAGACAGCGAACGCAAACCACATCACAAATTTCTTGTGGTCTTTTTTAAGATAGGCGTTCAGCCCCTCGAGCATAAATGCAATTGCGATTATGTCGCTCTGTCCGATAATAACTGCCGACGCGACGAAAACAGTTGAGCTTAAAAATATGAACTGACACCACCGCTGCGCGTTTTTTTTCAATCCGAGCGTGCCGCATATTTTGCCGAGAGAGAGCACTGCCCAAATTATAAACGGCAGAGTCACTGCCTTTGCCCACAGGACGCATGGCACAGAATAAATTGCGAAAATTCCAAAGACACGCTCAATTATAGCGAGCGGAATACACCACACCGCAAAAAGCAGGTATTGAGTTATATAGTAGTTGGGAGCGACACCGGGACCTGCCCACATCGAGACAAATGCTCCTGTGTTTTCCTCGTAGAACTTGAGGTAGTCCCCGCGCGCGATAGCGTCGGCAAGATTGATTCCGTTGGTCGTGACGGTTGCGGAATCCCCGTAAAAATATAGGAAGAAAAACACCGCCGTGATAGCACAGTAAACTATCCATTCCCATTTTTCCGGAGCGCTGTCAAACGCATTTTTGTGCGTTTTTTTTGTTTTTTCAAAAAGCCAGCTCATCGGTAAATAATGTCCTCCCTACGCGGGCCGTTGCTGATCATTGTTATCGGAACTCCGATATATTCCTCCGCAAACAACACGTAATCGCGGCATTCCTGAGGCAGCTTATCAAACTCGCGTATTCCGCGAATATCACTTTTCCACCCCTTCATGACCTTGAGCACGGGTGTCGCGCGGCGCAGCTTTCCCGTTGTCGGGAAGTGCTTTGTCATGCGCCCGTCTAAATTGTAGCCGACACAAACGGGAATTTCATCGAGATAGGACAGCGCGTCAAGCACCGTAAATGCAACCTGTGTCGCACTCTGCACTCGCACGCCATAACGGCTTGCGACCAGATCCAGCCAGCCCATGCGCCGCGGTCTTCCCGTTGTCGCTCCGAACTCACCACCATCCCCGCCTCGCTCGCGCATCTCGGTCGCCTCATCCCCGAATATCTCGGATACGAACTCGCCGGCGCCCACCGCGCTTGAATAGGCCTTGACGACGGCGATGACGTCGGTGATATCGCCTGAGGGCAGTCCCGCACCCACAGCACCGTAAGCCGCGATCGTGTTGGAGGATGTGACCATCGGATAGATTCCAAAATCGATGTCCTTGAGCGCTCCGAGCTGTCCCTCGAGCAATATGCTCTTGCCCGCCCTGTTGGAATCGTACAAAAACCGGAAGGTGTCCGCAACATATGGGCGCAACGCCTCGCGGTATTCCGCAAGCTTGTCATATATATCCTCGGGACGCAGCGGTTCCTCGTGATAGAGGTTCACGATAAGCGCGTTTTTAATTTCACACACCCGAGCGGTTTTTTCGCGCAGATAGTCCTCATCCTCAAAAAGTTCACATGCCTGAAATCCGATTTTTGAATATTTGTCGGCATAAAACGGAGCAATTCCGGATCGCGTTGAGCCGAAGCTTTTGCCCGCAAGCCTCTCCTCTTCATACCTGTCAAGCAGCTTGTGATATGGCATCACAAGCTGAACGCGATCGGAGACGATTATATTGGGTGTCGGCACTCCGCGCTCCGCAAGCGACGCGAGCTCGGACATGAAGTTCTCGACCGACAACGCGACGCCGTTGCCGATGACATTGGTCACGTCTGAGTTGAAAACACCTGATGGGAGCTGGTGCATGGCGAATTTACCGTATGAGTTGACAATGGTATGCCCTGCGTTTGCGCCTCCCTGAAAGCGGATAACTATGTCCGCGTTCTCGGCCAGTGCATCGGTAAGCTTGCCCTTGCCCTCATCTCCCCAGTTTGCCCCTACGATTGCCTTAATCATTTTTGCGACCTCCGTTTTACTTGAGCTGCGCGCGAAACGCGGCCGTGCGGCCGCTGGCATTGCGCAACAATTCCCTCTTTCTCTGCCGGTTATACATAAAACTGCTGTTACATTTTTACATCCGAATTCATATCAGCATTTTTGTCTCGCTCGAAAGCGCGATCTGCCTCAAGCTCACGCACGCGGCGCTCGAGCAGCGCAATGGACTGTATCATATCGCGGTTTGTGCGGTTGAACTGGGAAGCAATCGAGGTGAGCGACAGTGTCAGCAGCAGCGAGCAGCCCGCAAAAAGAAGAAACACCGCGTTCACGGGGTTCGATACTCCGACGGCCGCCGAGGCGCTGAACACCAGCTGCGGCCAGATGAGAAACACCGCAAGCACCAGACCGCTGAGCATCCAGAAAAGCGAATATTTGAGTATTAGCCGTTTGTTTTTCAGCATAAAGAAGATGATTGCAAAATAGGCGATGACCCCTATTGCGAGAAACAGCCGAAGCTTACCGTCCATTGCGTTTCCCTCCCAGCGTGAATCTTCCGATCACTATTGCTATCGAGACCTTTATCATGAAATAGACGGATTTGAGCGGGCTTATCGACGACTTTCCTGTCGTGCGCTCACGCATCTCAACAGGCGCTTCCTGAACGGTGAAGCCCGCCGTGACCGCCGCCATGATCGCTTCTGGCTCCGGATAATCCTGCGCGTAATTGAGCGAGAAAAACTCGGTGAGTTCTCGGGAGCAGGCGCGGAATCCGCTCGTGACGTCGGTGACCTTGACCCCGCACACGACGCGCAACAGCACTCTTAGAAAGTTTATTCCAAAACGGCGAAGCCCCGACGTCTGAAATCCCTTTTTCTCCAAAAATCGAGATCCCACACACATGTCGCACTCGCCGCGCGCCACCGGATCAACTATCGCGGGCAGAAACTCCGCCATATGCTGCCCGTCGCCGTCGAACTGCACCGAGATATCGTAACCGCACTCGAGCGCATATCTGTATCCGGTCTGCACCGCGCCTCCGATTCCGAGGTTGGATGGCAGATCAACGCGCCGTGCGCCGCAGTTATCAAGCACTTTTCGGGTGTCATCTGTGGAGCAGTCGTTGATTACGACCAAATCATATTCGGGGCAGCACTCTCGCAGCGATTCGACCACGCCGCAGATGCACTCCGATTCGTTGTATGCAGGTATTATAACCAAAACACGTGGTTTGTTCATGTTAACCTCATCGAAATATCTTGTTTGCACACGTTAAACACCGCCAAATCATCACGCTCACAGCGCCAATTGCAACCGCTCCTCTACACCAAAAGCTGTGCACGATAACCTGCAAATCCGAGCAAGCTTGATCTGTGAGCGCGGTGCAATCGGCAGCGCGCGCTCACGATTTTCCCGCGTTTAATCTGTGTTTCTCAACGGCCTGCTCGAGATACCGCTCGAGATCGCTCAATATCTGCTCGCGATTAAAATGCTCCTCGCAGTAGTGGCGTCCGTTGTCCCCGAGCAATCTCAGCTGCCCTCTGTCGCACGCGGTGGCCTCTTCAATTGCACTGCACAGCGCTTCGGCATCTTCCGCAGCAGCGCAAAACCCGCAGCGTGCCTCAGTCACAGTTCGCGCGCCCTCTCCGTTCATAAACGCGATTATGGGAATGCCCGCATGCATATACGTCTGAATCTTTGCAGGCAAAACAAGATTCAGCGTCTCGTTGTCCTTAAGACAGGCGAGCGCAACGTCGCAGAGCGCCATATATTGCGGCAGCATCTCGCTTTCGACCCACCCCGTAAACACAAACATATCCTCAACGTTTTGAAGCCGTGCGGCTTCTTTTAAGTTGAGCAGTTCAGATCCGTCGCCCGCTATCATGAATTTCAGCGATTGCTTATTTTTCAGCTTTTCCGCCGCATCGATGACCGCTGAAAGTCCCTGAGCCTTGCCGATATTTCCGGCAAACCCGATGACCGTGTCCCCGTCCTCAAGCCCCAACTCCCCGCGTGTTATCGCCGAGGTCTTTGCCTCCTCGGATTCCGGTTCGGCGTAATTCGGGAAATACTCAACGTCATTGCGGAGTCCCATCTCGCGCAGCCGTCCCTCCATGCCTTTTGAGCTTATGAGAAGTGTCTGCGCACCTCGGTAGAGCCAGCGGCTCACCTCAAGGCTGATTTTTCGCAGCAGAGTCTCCTTCGCTCTGATTGGCTTGTGGAGCAGCAGATACATTGAATCCGGCCAGATATCGAGCACAAAGACGACATGGGGTATCCCCATTTGCTTGGCTAGCAACTTCGCGGGATAAATCGTCGAGACAGGGGAATTGTTGAAGACAAAAATCACATCGTATCCATTATGCTTAAGTTTGGGAAGATGAAAGAGAGCATTTACCGCATATGAAGCGCAGTTAAGCACGAGACGCACAGGCTTGTCGCGGCCGCGCTTAATCACGTTGACTCGCTCGATATTAACGCCGCCTCGCTTCCGCTCCCCGTGCTTAAACCAGCCGTAGCCGTGATAAAATTCGCCGTCCGGAATGTTCGGCACCGAGGTAATCACATCGACAGAATGCCCGCGTTTCACAAGTTGCTCGCAGATATCGGTTATTCTGAACGGTTCGGGGTAGTAGTACATCGTCACGACGAGAATTTTCATATCTGTCACTCGCTCTTTTTCCACACGATGCTATTGATTATCTTTGTGTAGCTCTCGATGAGCTTGACGACCTTAACCGAGACATTTTCGTCCGCGTAATCCGGAGCCTCGGCAATCGGTTCGCCCGCATCGTGCATCGCGACGCACAGTTCGACGGCCGAAAGTATATTGTCGCGCGTTATTCCACCAATGACAACAGCGCCCTTGTCGAGCACCTCGGGGCGCTCGGTCGAGGTGCGGATGAGCACTCCTGGAAATCGCAGCATCGAGCTTTCCTCTGAGAGCGTTCCGCTGTCTGACAGCACACAAAAGGCGTTTTGCTGGAGTTTGTTGTAATCGAGATATCCGAATGGCTCACAGTTGCGCACGAACTTGTTAAACTCGAATCCCCTGTCCTTTATCCGTTTGAGAGAACGTGGGTGCGTCGAGTATATCACGGGCATCATATAGCGCTCGGCGACGGCGTTTATCGAGTTCATAAGTGAGTAAAAATGATCCTCAATGTCGACGTTTTCTTCCCTATGCGCCGAGACGAGAATATATTTTCTCGCTTCAAGCCCCAGTTTTTCAAGGACGTCACTCTCGTAAATTTTATCGAGATTGCGCGCGATAACCTCGCGTATAGGCGATCCAGTCACATAAATCCGCTCGGGGCGAATGCCCTCGGAAATCAGATATCGGCGGCTGTGCTCGGTGTAGGGAAGATTGATGTCGCTTATGTGATCGACGATTCTCCTGTTGGTCTCCTCCGGCACATTCTCGTCAAAGCAGCGGTTTCCCGCTTCCATGTGGAAGATGGGTATCTTGAGCCTTTTTGCTCCGATCGCCGCGAGCGCGCTGTTTGTGTCGCCCAAAATAAGCAGAGCGTCGGGCTTTTCCTGCGCCATGACCTCGTAGCTTTTGGCGATTATCGCACCCATTGTCTCCCCGAGATTTTCTCCGGCCGCGGAGAGATAAAAGTCCGGCTCGCGCAGCCCCAGATCCTCGAAAAAAATCTTATTGAGTGTGTAGTCGTAGTTCTGTCCCGTGTGCACCAGAACATGGTTAAAATAGCGGTCACAGCACTTGATAACCTCTGAGAGCCTGATTATCTCGGGTCGTGTCCCGATTATCGTCATTACTTTAAGCCGTGATACACTCATTCTAAACCTCCATTGGGTAGGTGTCGGTGCGCTCGGGGTCGAACAGCTCGCTCGCCCAAATCAGCATTACCATGACATCGCACGGAGAGCTGTTGGTGATGTTGTGGGTGTACCCCGGCGGTATATCGATAACTGTGGGGCGCTCACCGCACACGTTGTATTCATTCACTGCATCCCCATCTATCCGACGAAAACGCACGGTCGCCTGACCGCTTATCACAACAAACTTCTCGTTTTTGCTGTGATGCCAGTGATTTCCTCTTGTGATTCCGGGAGCGGTGGTTGAAAAGCTGATCTGTCCCGCGTCAAGGCTGCGCATAATCTCGGCAAAAGCTCCGCGTGCATCCGAGTGCGCATTTAGCGTGTAGGCAAAATCATCGCTGTCGAGATAGGTAAGGTATGTGGCATAGAGCGCGCTGTCGAGACCATTTCGCAAACTCGGCATTACGAGTGTCCGGCGGCTCTCTCGAAACTCCATCAGCTTGTCCGGTATATATTGCAGCGTACATGTATATGTTTTCACAACTTCAGCGTAGCCATCGGAGCCTATTTGGGCCTCTTTCGAAATCGCGGTCTTAAGAAGTGCAATCAGGTCGTCGATGTAAATCAGTGTCATCTCGCGCGATGGATCGTTCACCTGCACCGAAAGTCCGTGCGCTATGTTGTGGCAAAAGGTTGCGACGGCGCTGTTGTAGTTGGGGCGGCACCATTTGCCGAAAACGTTCGGCAGCCGCCAAACAAAAACCGGCGCATCAGTCGTGTCTCTGTATGCGAACATCGCGCGCTCGGCCTCGAGCTTGCTCTTGCCGTAGGCGTTGTCGAGCATCGCCTGCACCGATGATGTGATTGCAACAGGAACAGTGTTCCCGACTTCGCGCAACTTGTCAAGCATCCAAATGGTGAAGTTGGCATTGCCGCTTGCGAACTCGTCGTCGCTTTTTGGACGATTGACTCCGGCGAGGTGCACCACAAAATCGCACGCTCCAAGATACCCGCAAAGCTCTGCCTCGGGCGTGTCAATATCCGAAAGCATAAGCTCATATTTTTCAGGCTCTCTTGAGAGCTCGGCGACAAGGTTACGTCCGATAAAACCGCGCGCGCCCGTTATCAGCACTCGTTTTACCATCACACCAATCCTCTTTCATGATCCGACTCCCTCTCGAGCTGCGCTTGAATATACGGCAGCGAGAACAGCAGGTTCTTAATTTCCTCAACATCGAGCAACTCCTGATTGGATGTGTAGTCGATTATCTCACTCACATTCTCGCTGCCGCTGTCGGTGTATTTTGAATAGTTAAGGTCGCGCGTGTCATTGAATATGCGGTAAAAATTGTCGATGCGCTCGGCGTGGGCAAGTTCCTCACGGTTGATGAGCGTCTCGTGTTTTTTCTCGCCGTGCCTCGTTCCGATTATGTGTATTTTTCGCTTTTTCTCCGGGTCGAACAACTCAAGCACCGCTTTTGCAAGATCGCGGATTGTCGATGCGGGTGCACGCGGGATGAAGGTTTCGCCCTGGCTGCCGTTGAGGAACGCGTACAGCACAAGGTCCACCGCTTCGTCGAGCGACATCAAAAAGCGCGTCATATCGGGGTCGGTGATCGTAATGTCGCGTCCGGCGCGTATCTGGTCGACAAACAGCGGAATCACCGATCCGCGCGACGCCATGACGTTGCCGTATCTGGTTATGTTAAACACGGTCTCGCTCTCGGGCACATTGCGCGCGTAGGCGCGAACAACCTTTTCGGCCACAGCCTTTGTCATGCCCATAGCATTGACCGGATATACCGCTTTGTCTGTCGAAAGCAGCACAAAGCGCTTCACCCCGTTGCGGTGCGCGGCGCGAATGGCGTTGTCGGTGCCGTCGACATTTGTGCGAACAGCCTCCATAGGGTAAAACTCGCAGGACGGCACCTGCTTGAGCGCCGCCGCGTGAAAGACATAGTCGACCCCCGCCATCGCAGAGCTCAGCGAATGATAGTCGCGCACATCCCCGATGTAAAACTTGACCTTATCATTTTGCAACTTCTGACGCATCTCGTCCTGTTTTTTCTCATCGCGAGAAAAAATCCTTATCTCGCGCAGTCCTGAATTGAGAAAACGACGCAGCACCGCGTTGCCGAAAGACCCTGTGCCGCCTGTTATGAGCAGCACCTTTCCATCAAACTCCGGAGAGACTTTTTTGTCAATATTTTCTACGAGCATTGTGTGACCTCTTTTTTCAATATTATCGTTAAAACGAAACCGGAATTTCACTATACCCCCAGTATTGTCCTGACTTCTCTAAACGACGGCTGATTTTTGTCTTTATCCGATAGCAGATAATCGCATCCGGCACTCGGCCATTCAATTCCGATTTCGGGATCATCAAACCTCATTCCAAGCTCGTCCGCAGGGTCGTAAAGGCTGGTGCATTTGTATACAAATTCAGCAAAATCAGAGAGCACCACAAAGCCGTGTGCAAAGCCCTCGGGGATGAAAAGCTGGCGTTTGTTGTCTTGCGAGAGCACTGTTCCAAACCACTTTCCAAGCGTGGGGCTTCCCTTGCGCATGTCGACTCCGACATCAAACACCTCTCCGTGCACAGCGCGCACGAGCTTGCCCTGCGGGTTTTTGACCTGCATGTGAAGTCCGCGCAGCACGCCGCGCCGAGAGCGGGACTCGTTGTCCTGCACAAAGCGCATGACGCGGCCGGCAGCATCGAACTCGCCCTGATTGTAAGTCTCCATAAAGTAGCCGCGCTCGTCGCCAAAAACCGTCGGTTCAACGACGACCATGCCCTCTATTCCTGTTTCAGCAAAATTGAATTTTCCCATAAAGCTGCTCCCGTGTTATTTCATGCTGACGGCGCCGACAGTCGCGAGCAGTATTTTCATGTCCTCGCTCGGGCCGACGCGCTGCAAATATTCAAGATTGTATTTCATTTTCCGTGGCAGGATCTCGCTGACGTAAACGAAGTCAGCGTCGCTCAAATCGTTCAGCAGTTCCGATTCCCCGATGAACTCGATGCTCGCCCTCGAGGTCACTCCTGCGGGCAGCAGTAGCGTCGCATACATCTCTTCAGTGTAGCAGTCAACGTATTCCCGAACCTCAGGCCGTGTTCCGACAAAGCTCATTTCTCCCCGCAATATGTTGAAAAGCTGCGGAAGTTCATCCAGCCGCGTGCGGCGCAAAACGGATCCTGCGCGCGTTATTCTTTTATCTCCATCAAGTGTCAGCGCCCCGCCCAGCCGATCGGCATTTGCCACCATTGATCGAAATTTGTATATTGAAAAATCGCGCAGATTTTGTGTCACTCGAAGCTGTCTGTAAAACACGGGGCCGCGGCTGTCAATCTTGACGACAACGGCGAGGGTGAGCAGCAGAGGGGAGAGCACCGCGATAAGCAGCGCACTGACGGCAATATCGAATATGCGCTTGAGTACAAGCGAGCTGCGCCTTTGCTCGAGCGCCTCCAGATATTCTTTAACGGAATCGTTGCGCATCGGCTCGGGCAACTCATCGAATTTTGCAAGCATAAGGTATCCTTTGTATTGCAGTCATAATCACATTTTCAGTTCTGTAGCGCCATTCAGCCTATCGCGCGCAGCAAACTGTCCGCGACATAATCGACCTGTTCATCGGTCAACAGCGTGTGCAGCGGAAGTGTTATCTCGCGTGAATACATGTCGTACGCGTTGGGAAAATCCGCTATATCAAACCCGAGTTTGCGGTATGCGGTCATCATCGGCAACGGCTTGTAATGCACGTTGGCAGCAATTCCGTCGAGCGCCATGCGCTCGACGACAGCGCTGCGCTTCTCGACGTCGAGCCCGTCAATTTCCGTCAGATAAAGGTGATGAGAACTGATGTAGTCGCTCCCCGTATGAGCGAGCGGGTGAACTCTTGTTCCCTCAAAGCGGGCATTATAGTGCGCTACGAGCTCCATCCTGCGATTCAGCATTGCGGGATATCGCTCGAGTTGCCCGATACCCATGGCGGCCGAAATATCAGTCATATTCGCCTTGTATGCGGGAGAGAGAATGTCATACTCCCATGAGCCTATCTGTGTTTTGGCAAGCGCATCCTTGCTCTGCCCGTGAAGCGAGCCCAGCATGAAGCGGCGATATATCTCATCAGCACCGACTCCGCCGACATCTCCAAACGCTGCTGCACCTCCCTCCGCTGTCGTGAGATTCTTGACGGCATGGAATGAATAGCAACAGATGTCGCAACAGCGCGCCGCGCTCTCTCCTTTATACTGCGCTCCGAGAGAGTGGGCGGCATCGCCGACAATCGCCGCACGTCCGAGTCCCTGTTGGGGTTCGGACGACGCACGGAAAATTCCGGAGCGTGACTCGACAACGGCGCGAATCGCGTCATAGTCTGCCGGAACTCCCGCAATATCGACGGGTATTATCGCCTTGGTGCGCGGGGTAATTGCCGCTTCGAGCGCCTCGGGATTGATAAGATAACTTCCCGGCGCGACGTCGACAAGCACAATGCTCGCACCCACGTGGGCGATGACACTCGCAGAAGCGGTGTATGTGTAGGCGCTCGTTATTACCTCGTCGCCGTCGCCAATTCCCAGAATTCGCAGCGAGAGTTCCATTGCAGCTGTGGCTGAGTTGAGGCACGCAACCCGCTTTGTTCCGATATACTCCGCGAGCATATTCTCAAACTGCTTGGTTTTGGGACCTGTGGTTATCCACCCCGAGCGCATCGCCTCTGAGACCAGCTCAATTTCTCTTTCTGATATATCAGGCGGTGAAAACGATATTTTCATCTGATTACCTCTGCCGCTCTGCGCGGCCTGTAAACGTGTTTACTGTAAACTGTTAAAAAAGACTCACTCAAACGCGTTCTTTTCATGGCTGAATGTCGGGACCATATCTATTATCATATCGACCACTTCAACGCATTTGTTGGCATATGCGAGCTTCTTGAGCTCCGACAAACGATCGAAAAACTCATCCTTATCGACGTCGCCCGGCCTGCCGATAAAAATCTTCTGCTGCTCTGTGTCGGTCACACCCTCCTCCGAGAGCATCAGTTCCTCATAGAGCTTTTCCCCGGGGCGCAGTCCCGTGAAGACGATCGGAATGTCTCTGTATGGGAGAAATCCCGCAAGCCGAATGAGATTCTCGGCAAGATCGAGTATCTTCACCTGCCGCCCCATATCGAGCACAAATACCTCGCCCCCGCGAGCTATCTCCGACGCGCTGATAACGAGGCTCACCGCCTCGGAAATTGTCATGAAATATCGCACAACATCAGGATTTGTGACGGTCACGGGGCCACCCTTCGCAATCTGCTCTTTAAAGAGGGGCACGACCGATCCATTGGAGCCGAGCACGTTGCCAAACCGCACCGCGACAAACCGTGTCTTGCTCGTTTTGCTCATCGCCTGAACGATCATCTCACACAGCCGCTTCGTTGCGCCCATGATGCTCGTGGGATTAACAGCTTTGTCCGTCGAGATGAGCACAAATGTTTCAACTCCGAATTTATCGGCACTGCGGGCGACGTTCCACGTGCCGCAGACGTTGTTCTTGACCGCTTCCTCGGGCGAAAGCTCCATCAGCGGGACGTGCTTGTGCGCCGCCGCATGGAATATCATCTCCGGGCGGGTCTCGCAGATAAGCGAGTCCATCTTCTTGCTGTCACGGACCGAGCATACGCGAACCTCCAGCTCAAACGCTTCACCATACTCCATCCGAAGCTTTTGTTCCAGCTCATAGGCGCTGTTCTCATATATATCGACGATTATCAGTCTTTTGGGAGCACTTGCCGCAATCTGACAGCAAAGCTCACTGCCAATCGAACCGCCGCCGCCGGTCACCATGATTGTTTTGCCTTTAATGCCGGGATTAGACGGTGTGGAAAGGTCAATGACGTCACGCCCGAGCAGATCCTCAACCTTAACCTCGCGAACTCTCGCGAGCAAATCCTTGCCATCGCTTATCAGCTTCGCTATATCGGGCAGCATCCGCATATTGCACGCTGTTTTGGAGCAGATATCGAGCACTCGGCGTTTTTCTTCGTCGCTTGCTGCGGGAATCGAGATTAGTATCATGTCGATGTCGCATTGGGAGACAAGTGCCGGTATCTCATCGCTTGTGCCCATGATCTTGATTCCCATTATCGTGCGCCCGACCTTGGCCGGGTTGTCGTCGACGACGCAGACG
Source organism: Oscillospiraceae bacterium (assembly GCA_036645935.1). Taxonomy (GTDB): domain Bacteria; phylum Bacillota; class Clostridia; order Oscillospirales; family Ruminococcaceae; genus JAUNBN01. The sequence continues at coordinate 63,081 of JAVXNE010000007.1, forward strand.
ATATTGTAGTCCGATTCGGAATCTCGGAAAATCTCGTGGAGCAGCATTGATGTCGCATCACCCGCGCCGACAACAAGCACCCGTTTCCGCTGCTTGCCGGTGTTCGTTATCTGAGTGTTGCGAACCATCCTGTAGGTGAGGCGCATGTAGAGCGTCAGCGAAGCCGCAAAGAGCGCCGACATCAAATATACAGACATGGGTATTCTGCGCTCGCGGTATATTATCAGCGAAATTATGAGGAACGCAGCAATCGCCGTCACAGACGCGAGCGCACAGCGAAAAAACTCATATATTTCGGCGTATTTCCACAGACTGTCGTACATTCCCATGAGCACATATACAACGACGAAACACAGCACAAAAAGCACGCAGCTTGAAAAGAGCAGGCTGCGATACTCGTCGAGCGACGCGCGGCCCGAGATGAGCACCCACGTCACGAGGTATGCGACTGTGATAAAGAAAATATCGAGCGCGAGCAGCAGCTTCCTGCGGTTGCGCTGTATGAATGCCTGTGTGCTTTCTTTCATGAGTTTTGCGCCCTTTCCGGCGGCTCTTTAGCGAGAAGCTTGACACTATCTGTGATATTATACATTCTTAACCGGCAAAAATCAAACCTCACCGCGCGGTTTCGGACTATCGCCTCAGTTAAATTCCGAGCTTCGCACATTGAGTCCCTGTAGGCTTGCCCATATCACCTTAAACGGGATGCGTTGGGTTTTAAGGCTTCGCATTTACAATGCTGTGCCAATTTCACATATCGCAGATTTTGCCTATTTTCACTGAAAATTAAATTCGACAGATAACGCCCCCGCGCTCACAAAAAAAGAAACCCGCGTCACCGTCCCAATCAGCGGGTTTCTCGGGTTCCAAATTTGGTTTACATATCTGATATGTGCATATCATTCAGGTTCTCACCGCACCGTGAGCTTGTTTTTACGCGCATTTCCGCTGTCTGAAGCCAAACGACAATCCTTTGGGCAAAATAGACAATCCGCAGCAGTTGCGGCAGGACACGACACATCATTGACATTTTGCAGCCGAGTGAAAATCATCATCGGAGTTTGCGATCCAAATTATCTGCCGTTTTTTCTTTTTGTGTCAGAAAAGGAAAAAAATTGTGCGTTGCGCCGGCCAACTCAATCTTCCGGGCAGCTGTGGATTTTGACATTGGCAGGTTTTTCATACTGCATGGCAATGCTCACAGTTCACAAGTCCTGCCTGCGGCTTCATCCGCGCAATCTTTCATCAAAAGTTTCGGGAATTTGCACGCCTCTCACTCTCAAGCGTCGTAGCTGATTGAATTTTTTCCGAAATTTTTGTTGTAATATGGATCGCCGTCCTCGGTGTAATACTCCGGCCACTTCTCTCGAAGTATCTCTTTTTCTCTCTCCATTCTCGCTTTCTTCTCACCTTTCTTGTCGTAGCCTCGCGAGCGGCTCTCGTGGTGATAGCACTCCGCTTCGGGGTTGAAAATGACGAGATATCCCTTTTCACGTATTTTGAGGCAGAGGTCTACGTCGTTGAACGCGACCGCCAGCTCCTCGTCAAAACCTCCGACCTCGTCGAACACATCAGCCCGCACCATAAGGCAGGCAGCGGTGCACGCGCTCATGTTGCTCGCGACGGCAAGGCGGCTCATATAACCCTCATGCTCGCGCGGATAGAGCGGGCAAAGGTTTGCCGCACAGCCACAAATTCCCATCGCGATGCCGCCGTGCTGCACCGTTCCGTTTGCGTAAAGCAACTTTATTCCGCATGCGCCCACATCGTCTCGCTGGCAGAACATCACCATCTCCTCAAGCCACTGAGGTGTTATCACCTCAACGTCGTTGTTGAGAAAGAGCAGCTGTGACCCTGCTGCGTATTTTCTGGCGAAATTATTCACGGAGGAAAAATTGAACCCGCTTTGCCAGCACACAACACGCGCGCGCTCCGAACGTTCCAGCTCGTCGTAATACTCGAATGTTTCGGGCTCTTTGCTGTTGTTTTCGCAGATGATGATCTCGTAATTGTCATATGTGCTCAATTTGAAAATAGAATCGATACATTTTTTCAGATCCGCACGATGATCACAGCTCGGAATAATGATTGAGACGAGCGGGCTGTTCGTTATTTCATATTTCACCCTCATCATGGGAACGGCTCGCGAATAAACAACTTCTCCCTTTAGCCCCATTCGTTCGAGATGCGCCTGAACCGCGTGCTTTGCCGCGTCATATGCATATGGCTTTGCCGAGATGTCGTCGGCAACTGATCCCGCGTGAATTCGCCAATAATACAGCGGTTTTGCAATGTGTTTTATTCTTTTGGCACGCTCGGTCACGCGAAGTGTGAAATCATAGTCCTGCGAACCGTCAAAGTTTTTGTCATAGAGACCCACCTCGTTAAGAATTGAGCGCCGTATGACCGAAAGATGGCAGATGTAGTTGCACGCGCGCAGATAGTCAGGTGAATAGCACGGTTTAAAATGCATTGATCTGCTGTCAGAGGGGCGATTCATAAACGTCGCCTCGTCGGTGTAAAGAAAATCGTAATCGCCCTCGTTGATCGCCTGCACCACATCGAACAGCGCGCTCTGTGCAAGCAGATCATCGTGGTCGAGCAGCCCGATATAGTCCCCCGTTGCAAGCGTGATTGCAGAGTTGGTGTTTCCCGCTATTCCGTTGTTTTGCTCAAGCTTTTTATAGATTATCCGCTCGTCCCGCTCGGCGTATTCCGCAACTGTCGTTCCGACATACCTGTGTGCGTCGTCGCTGCCGTCTGCAAGACAAAGCTGCCAGTTTTGATAGGATTGAACCTCTATCGAATCGAGCATTTCGCGCAAGAATCGCCCGTCCGTATTGAAAAGCGGCACAATAAGGCTGATTTTTGGCATAAACTCGAAAACGGTCTGCTCCTGCTGCGCACGTTTTTCAGCTGTGAGATAAAAATCTTTTTTCAGCTGTTTCAGCTTGAAATAGCGCCGCGTCACATACTTTGCGGCGAACACCGTCTGGTTAATTCCCTCGTTTTTCAGCATGCGCGCCGTCTTGTACACTAACTTGACCGCCTGATTTTTGTTCGCCCATTCTGGCACTGCAACCGAACCCTTACTCATATTTTCACCCTCGCTGCTTATTCAGTTTTATGGTACCACAAAAGGGGCTATATCTTCAAATTCACGGCGCACACCCAACCGATTACAGCAAGCACGGCGGAAACACAAAGTCCCCGCCGCGCGACTGTCGTCTATTGACTTCAAAAAGATTTACGCGAGCGTCGATCCGCGAATCTCGAAATTGATGCGCAGTGTCGATGTGTCAACCCACGCGCCGCGAGTGTCCACCGTGAATTTTACACCATTCACAGTCTTGTCGTACACACCTTTCTCGATCTCTGAAAATCCATGTGCAAGCAGTGTGTCAACATACTTTTTTAAACCGGCCTGTGTCTCGTTGGCGCTTGTGAGCGCCATGAGCTTGCCTCCAGCCGTGCTCGAGGGCGAAGTCGTGAAGGCTCCTTCTCCGTTAAAGGGCGGAAACTCCTCATAAGCGGCAGGCCATGTCGGTCCGACGATGCGCTTTACACCGACCGCAACACGGTAATCGGCGCCCTCTGTTCCCGTCTGCTGGAATTTCTGCCAGGAAACAGTCCACATTCCGTTAGACGACGGGTTTGAGGCAAATCCTGCCGATTTTATGTCGCTCTCCCACGTTGCAAGCTGTGCTTTCGAGACGAGATACTGTGCATTAAAGCTGTCCCCGTTCTCCCACTGCTCAGAAATGCGTGTTTTGAAACTCGTTATAGCCGGCACCCCGCTCGGCCATTCGGCTGCGGGAACCACCGTCTCGATAACTGGCGTCTCCGGCTTGAGCTCGGGCTTCCCTGTGGGCGGCTGGTCCGGCTTCACCTCAGGTTTCGGCTCCGGTTTCGGCTTGGCTGCAGTCACTGCCGAACTCTGTTCAATTGCCGACTGATAACTCGCATCCACGCCGGCACAGGCTGCAAAGCACAGGCAGAGCGAGATTGATACGGCCGCTGCAAGTATTTTTTTCATTCGTAATCCTCCGTCGTTCGCAAATCCACATTATTAATGATTCGTCTCGCAATGAACTGTTTTATCGCTGCACCCAAAACTCAAAACGAGAGAGTTGCCGCAACTGTCGTTTTTCAGACTGTGGCGTCGTCCGCAGACAAAATGTTGAGCCGCTCTCTACACGTGCAATTATTATATCATAATCACGCCCCGTGGAGATGATTTACACTCGACAATCCCGGTGACAATCGCAATTTGCAGCCGTGTTTACGCGGTTATTATACCATCAACCCTCAATCTGTTCAAGCCCGCAGCTATGGGACCATAGGCGCTCACCGCAAACGAAATCGCTTTGCCCCGCAAAAACAGATGTCCGGGATTTGAGAGCACTCACACATCCCGTATCGCGACGCAGAGAGCCCGAGCTTCACCATATTTAAGGTTGGGGGACTTGCGAATTTTAGTCGTCCCCGTTACAATAGTTAATGTTTATATTTTTTAGGGAAAGCGGAGGGTGCGGCGGCAACGCGCGCTCCGGCGGTGTGCTGATGACAAACATTGCTGTACTGGGTTGCGGAACTGTTGCGGGCGGAGTTTTCGCGCTGCTCGAAGACAACAAACCGCTCGTCTCAAGACGGGCCGGTGAGGACATTTATATTAAAAAGGTGCTCGCGCGAACGGTCTCAAAGCCGCGTTCGCTCGGATTTTGCGCAGAGCGCATATGCACTGACATTGACGATATTCTGCACGACAATGAAATCGACATCGTGGTCGAGCTCATCGGTGGTGTCGACACCGCTTTTGACTATGTGAGCGCCGCTTTGCGGTCAAAAAAACACGTTGTTACCGCAAACAAGGATCTCATCGAGCGCCGATTTGACGAGTTGCACGCTCTCGCACTCGACAACGGCGTGGAACTGCGATATGAAGCCGCTGTGGCAGGCGCGATTCCAATCGTCACCCCGCTGTTGGGAACTCTCTGCGCCAACCGCTTTTCTTCAATAATCGGGATACTGAACGGCACTACAAACTATATTTTAACCCGCATGACACAGGAGGGGTGCTCGTACAGCACAGCTCTTGAAGCAGCGCAACAGCTCGGGTTCGCCGAGCGCAACCCTGACGCCGACGTGCTCGGTGCGGACGCCGCGCGCAAGATTGCGATTCTCGCCCGCATTGCCTACGGATCGCACACAACTCTTTCCGATGTCAGCTGCGATGGAATAACCGAACTGGGCGGAGTTGACGTGGCGCTCGCGAGCAGGCTCGGATACACCATCAAACTCATCGCCGGAGCTATCGAACAAAGCGGCGGCCTCGTCACCTTTGTCCGCCCTGCATTCGTCCCCCAAAGCCACCCGCTCGCCTCGGTCAGCGGCTCTTTCAACGCCGTTTTTCTCAACGGTGACAGCTCGGGAGAACTGATGCTCTATGGACGCGGTGCGGGTGCGGCGCCGACCGCAAGCTCTGTTGTCGGCGACATAATAGGGATTGTGAGGGATATCAGAGCGGGTATGGCAGCGGTCACGCAACTTGAGAGCAGCTCCGCGATAGAGTCGCTGCCTGTAAGTGAACTGGTCAGCGTGTTTTGCGTGAGAATGCTCGTCGACGACCGGCCGCGCGTCCTCGCGGGTGTCGCGCTCGCCTTTGCCGACAGCGGCGTGAGCCTCGCGTCTCTCGTGCAGCAGCCGCTCGGAGACGGGACAGCCGAGCTCGTGCTCGTGACACACCCTCACCGCGAAGCTGACGTAAATAAATCTATCGACGAGCTGCTGTTGCGGGATTACGTCCGCTCGGTACGCAAATTTCTCTGTCTTGCAAGGGAGAGCGCATGAAAACCTTTGAGATAACAGTTCCGGGATCTACTGCCAACGTCGGCTCGGGCGTTGACTGCTTCGGCATTGCGCTGCCGCTGAGGCTTCACGCTGTAATTTCAGCATCAGACACTCTTGAATTCATATTCGGAAGCGGTTTTGACAGCGATATCGAGCTTGAGAAAAATCTGTTTTTATCAGCGGCGCTGCGCGTGTGCGCACTCACCGGCCACGCGTTTCCTCCCGTTCGCGTCGTGATGACCACGGAAATACCGCAAAGCCGCGGACTTGCAAGCAGTGCCTCCGCCATTGTCGCAGGAGCGCTTTGCGCGAATGAACTTCTCGACTCTCCACTAACGCGCCACGAGCTGATAAGCGTCGCTGCCGACATTGAAGGTCATCCGGACAACGTCGTTCCCTGCTGCGAGGGGGGATTCACTGTGGCTGCGATGATAGACGGCCAGACACTCTATCGCAAGAGCGAGCTCCACTCGCTGCGCTTCGCGCTTGCCGTCCCGCAATATGAACTCTCGACCGCCAAAGCTCGCGCTGTACTTCCAAAAACGGTGGAGCTGTCCTGCGCGATAGGACAGCTCCAGCGCGCGTGTCTGCTCGTCTCGGCGCTTGAAAATGACGATCGCTCACTGCTGTGTGCCGCCAGCGAAGATTTGATCTTCACTCCGGCTCGACGCGCTCTCATTCCGGGTTTTGACGAGGTGTGCGCCGCTGCAAAATCCGCGGGCGCATTTTGTTCGATGATATCGGGAGCGGGGCCTGCAATAATTGCGCTGTGCGACGAGAGCTGTGCGCACGAAGCGGCAATCGCGATGGGAGGCGCCTTTCAGGCGATTGGTATACAAAGCACTACCCATGCACTCTGCGCCGACAACAATGGCGCACGCATTGAGTTTTACGACACGAAGGAGTGACAACTATGAAATATATCAGCACCCGTGGCTGCGACGACGGGAGCGACGCTGCGCGAGCGATACTTCGCGGTCTCGCGCCGGATGGCGGCCTGTTCGTTCCCAGTGAGATTCCCGCATTTACCGAAAGTGAACTCGAGCTGCTCAAGACCTGTTCCTATGAGAGTGCGGCGACACTTGTTTTCAAAAAATATCTCGTCGGTTTTTCCGATGAGGAGATCGCGTGCTGCGTGCACTCGGCCTACGGCTCGGGCGCGTTCGAGGACTGCGACGTGATCGACATCACAACGTGCGGAAACGGCACAAAGATACTCGAGCTGTGGCACGGACCCACCTGCGCGTTCAAAGACGTCGCGCTGCAAGCACTTCCGACACTGCTCGTGCAGTCCGCAAAAAAATGCGGGGAACGTGACAAGATCGCGGTGCTCGTCGCGACGTCGGGAGACACAGGCAAAGCAGCGCTTGAGGGATTTCGCGATGTCCCCGGGACGAGCGTGACTGTGCTCTATCCTAAGGACGGCGTGGGAGAATTGCAGCGCCGTCAAATGGTTACCCAGCGAGGAGAAAATGTCCGTGTAATCGCTGTGCGCGGAAATTTTGACGATGCGCAGAGCGCTGTCAAGCGCGTCTTCTCCGACGCGCATATCGCAAGCTCTCTCGAAACCCGCGGAGTGAAATTAAGCTCTGCCAACTCGATAAACTGGGGACGACTTCTCCCTCAGATAGTCTATTACGCCCTCGCGTCAGAGAGGCTCTCAGCCGCTGGCGAGCGCGTTGATTTCGCTGTGCCGACGGGCAATTTCGGCAATATTCTCGCTGCGTATTACGCAAAACGCATGGGCGCCCCAGTCGGAACGCTTATCTGCGCCTCTAATGCCAACAACGTCCTCACGGATTTTATCGAAAGCGGAGTGTACGATCGCAACCGACCGTTCTACAAGACGCTCTCCCCATCCATGGATATCCTCGTCTCTTCCAACCTCGAGCGACTGCTGTTTGAGTTGTCTGGACGTGACTGCAGTGCCGTTTCGGGGTTCATGCGCTCTCTTTCGGACAGCGGTCGCTACAATGTTGGCGAAACGCTCTCCGGTGCGGTGCGTGAGCTTTTCTATGCGGGCTGCTGCAGCGACACACGCACACGTGAAACAATAAAACGCGTATGGCGGGAGCACGGATACCTCGCCGACCCGCACACGGCGACAGCACTTGCCGTGCGTGAGGATTTCGCGCGCGAACGCGGATACAAAACTGCGGTGGTGGCGTCAACTGCAAGTGCGTTCAAGTTTCCCGCTGCCGTTTACAGCGCACTCTTCGGGGGGCATGAGCTGAGTTTGATGGACGATTATGACGCGCTTCAACAGCTTTCCTGCCACACCGAGCTTTCGATCCCCTCGCCGCTGCGCTCACTCGGATCGCTTCCGACGCTTCACTGCGAGGAATGCTCTCCCGATGAGCTTTCGACGCTGCTTGCCGAAACTTTGTGAGATGCCCGCCAAATTTATCAGCTTCTTTTTAGCGCGGTTGCCCTCACTCTCAACTCATCGCACCGCATATACATGGTGCCCACTCGGCATTTTGAGAGGGATAGGGAATTTGATGTCTTAACGCTTGCTGAATTACATCGTTTACAGTCGGTGTTGTATTTTTAAGTGCAATATTCGCACATTAAGCTCGCAAAACCTCAAGACGTCTAAATCCCTGCACGCGTTATTGCCGACATTGCCTCATGACGCAGTGTCTTTGAAAATCTCATGGTCAGCATAAAATATCGGAAAATCCTACACATCAACAGCGTGACAATGCGCTAAAACACGAAAGCGCTGCATTTTTCATTGCTTTGAAGACTTTGATTTATCAACAAATTTTAGAGCGGCGCTCCGATATCAAAATCGGAGCGCCGCTCTTTTTATTAATGCCCGATCTGCGTGATCAGCCGAGCACTCCAACCTCTTTATAGTACTTTTCCGCACCCGGGTGCAGCGGTATCGACAATCCCTCAACTGCGAACTGCGGACTCAGCTCCACACCCTTGGGATGCATCTGTGCAAGCTCTTCTGCACCCTCAAACAGCGCTTTGGTGATGTTGTAAGTAACATCCTCCGGCAAACCCCAAGGTGCTATCAACGTCGCCTTAACCGCAACCGTGACAACTTCTTCGTCCATTCCATCGTAGCTACCTGCGGGAATTGTATACCGTGTAAAAAAAGGATACATCCCGATAAGATTGGCCGCGTGAACGTCGTCTATCCCGAGCAGCGACACATTTTCTTCCTTGGCAAGCGCGGAAATCGCGAATGTCGGCATACCTGCCGTGCAGAAAAATGCTTCAATATCGCCTTTTTCAAGAGCGCTGGCCGATGCTCCGAAATCGAGATTTTTGACAGTGATATCTGAAAATGAAAGCCCATAAGCTTCGAGTATCTGCCGCGCATTAAATTCCACGCCGCTTCCCGCTTCTCCGACCGATACCCTCGCACCTGCAAGCTCATCGATAGAATCGATATCGCTGCTCGCAACTATCTGGCAGACCTCTGTATAGCACGCTCCGATCGCTTCAAGCCCGGGAATCTTTTCGCCGTCGAAAAGATACGTTCCATTATGAGCATAATGCAGCACATCGTTTTGCGCCAGCGCAAGTTCTACGTCTCCCGCCGCGACGAGCATAATGTTGTTCTTTGACGCGCCTGTCGACTGCACCCGAAATTCGTAACCTGTACTGTCCTCCAGCACATGGGCGAGCGCGGTGCCATATGCAAAGTATGTTCCGGTACTGCCCCCTGTCGCAAATCGAATGACAACGGGCGGCTCCTTCTGCGTTTTGGGGACGGCATTACTGCAAGCGCAAAGCGCGAGCACACACGCGAGCAGCAGACACACCAATCTTGCAATTTTCATGATTTATGATATCTCCTTAAAGGGTATGCTGATTGTAATTTTACCCGCCAAAGAAAAACAATGCAAGTTCACGGCCGATATTTAGGCATTTCCCCAAACTTTAAATGAGAAAAAGCCGAAGTACATGTCAAAACAGGGAAAATATCAAGAAAATCCGTCTATATATATTTTCGCATAATATATAAGTTTTTGAATTGCGTTTTTCATCGGCGGCAACTTAAAGCAATTAATCTTGTCAGGAACATTTACCGTTGTGGGGTGAAAAAGATGGCGCATTTTGTAAAACGCGCCATCACTTATTGCATGTAATTTTGTGGCGACAGCTCACTTCTCTCAGACGCGAATTATTCGGCTTTCCAGATAATAACGCTTGTCTTTTGCCTCTCCGAGAGAAAAACTCTTGCGCGGCAGAGCCCCGGAACGCGCGACCTCACTGAATATCGAAGATCGCTCAAAACTGCTGTACACAACAGCAAGCCTATCTGCGGTTTTTTGAGCAAGCTCGCGGCATTCATCCGCTCCGTGTATGTAATCGAGCGACGCGCCCTCATGCTGCGAGACAAACTTGTCGAGCAGAGGTTGCAGCTCAGATAGCGGCGGCGGGCAATCGGGATTTATCTTGAGTTCCTCTATGGCGGCGGCAGGGTTGACACCGCATAACAGCCGATGAATGGGTTCAACAGACAGTCCAGAATCGTGTATGTTGACAAGTTCCGCAAGCGCAAAGCGTGCGGGATGGTTTCCGCGCGCCTGCTCACTGAGTGACGGCTTCAGCTTTTCCCAATACTGCTTAGCTGCGGCAAAACTGTGGTTTCCATCCCCCATAGCGAAGAGAAAACCATCTGCACACTCGCGAAGTTTTGCGAGAATATCGCCAATTTTGCGGTGTGTCTCGGCGTCGTCGCAGCGCGCGCCCGAGATGTGTCCCCCGCCGAGCATCAGCTCAAAATCGTAGAGCGGGGCAAAGTCTGCGGAGCGCGATTCAAGCATTGAAAACAGCTCGTCCTGCACGTCGTCAATCAGCACCATCACATGCGGCAGTTCGAGCGGCGACGCCGCACGGATTTTTTCGCGCGCAGGCAGACGGCTGGCAACGGTGCCTTCGGTCGCACGAATAAGGCTATGTGCTCCGCTCGAACAGTCGTACTGCTCTAAATCAAACGCGGCAACAAGCCCGCGCCGAACGCCTGCGACCGTCTGCCTTTTTACGTAAACAAATGTCTCGCCGACATCCTCAAGCTCAGACATGGCAAGATATCTCTCTGCGGTTTTCCCAATGCGCTCCGCCGCTCCGCTCTGTTCGGAATCAAGTCTTGCTTCGGGCAAAATGAGTCTCAGCGTGCTCGGCGCATCTCCGACCAGCCGCTCCGCCTCATCCCAATACTCCGGACGGGAGGAAAACTGATCGCACGCGATTACCGCAAAGCGCTCGAGAGAAATTCCCCGCGATGGCAGCAGAACGCGGGGCACACGAAGCCCGACGTCACCAATCGACACGTTCATTCAACTATCCTCACACGCACAATTCCCTTTATTCCTTTTATTTTGTCAAGGCACTCTTCGGACGGGCGGCACGCAAGATCGATCAGTGTGTAGGCCCACTGTCCGCGGCTCTTGTTTATCATGTGGTCGATGTTGTGGCTGTCCGCCGCAAGCACCGCCGATATCTGGCCGAGCATATTGGTTACATTTTCGTTGATTATCGCAAGTCTGCAGCAATTCTCCGCGCGTGGAAGCTCACAGTCGGGGAAATTGACCGAGTTCAATATGTTTCCGTCCCGCAGATAGCTCGCAAGCTCGCTCGCCGCCATCATGGCGCAATTCTCCTCAGATTCCGGTGTCGATGCGCCGAGATGCGGGGTGCAGAGCACTCCCTCTTTGCTAATGAGCTCGGCACATGGAAAATCGGTTATATAGAGAGCAAGTTTCCCTCCCGCAAGCGCGTTGAGCACAGCCGCGTTGTCCACAAGTCCTCCGCGCGCAAAATTGAGCAGCACAGCTCCCTGTTTCATCTTTCCGATGAGCTGTTCGTTGAACATGTTTTTGGTTTTTTCGCCGAGCGGCAGGTGCAGAGAGATATAGTCGCTCTCGCGAAGCAACTCATCGAGACTGACAGCCTTGTGTATCTTGCGGTCGAGGTGCCATGCCGACTCGACCGACATATAAGGATCGAATCCCGAGACCTCCATTCCGAAACCTTGACGCGCGGCGTTCGCAACCATAACGCCGATAGCGCCAAGTCCGATTACGCCAAGCTTGCGTCCGGCAAGCTCCGGGCCCGCAAAGCGAGCCTTTGTCTTCTCGACAAATGCCTCGACGTTGTCGCTCTTGCTGCCCTCTGTGAGCAACCACTCCATTCCCTGAACAACCTTGCGTCCGGAGAGGAGCATCCCGCACAAAACAAGCTCCTTGACCGCATTGGCATTGGCTCCAGGAGTGTTGAACACGACAATTCCGCGCTTTGCACACTCGTCAACCGGTATATTGTTCACGCCCGCGCCCGCGCGTGCAATTGCGAGCAGTCTCTCGGGCAGCACAACATCGTGCAACGGGGCGCTGCGGACGACCGCCGCGTCAAATTCATCAAACTCGGAGGACAGCGAATAGTCCTCGCTCGTGAGATAGTCGCGTATAACATCAGATATTTTATTGAAAGTTTTTACCTTAAACACTGCTTATTCCCTCTCTTTTTCGCGCTTTCTTTATGATGGCATTGAAGTTCAGGCTTTCTTGCTCTCGTATTCTTTCATGCACTCGACGAGCGCCTCAACTCCGCTTTGAGGCATGGCGTTGTAGATCGAGGCGCGGCAGCCACCGACCGCACGGTGACCCTTTATGCCGATTATTCCGCGAGCTTTTGCAAACGCGACAAAATCATCGGTCTGCTCTGCGTTCGCGAGAGTGAATGTGACATTCATGATTGAACGATCCTGAAACAGCGCCGTGCCGCCGAAGAAATCGGAATTGTCGATGCAATCATACAGCAGCTCCGCCTTTTTGCGGTTGCGACGCTCAAACTCCGCAACGCCTCCCTCGCGCTCGATGTGCTCATACACAAGTCCCGCAATGTATATGGAATAGCACGGCGGGGTGTTATACATCGAACCTGAATCCGCAAAGCTCTTGTATTGAAGCATGGAGGGCACGACAGAATCGACATCGTCCGGAATTAGATCGCGGCGCACAATCACGACGGTGAGGCCCGCAGGTCCCATATTTTTCTGCGCGCCCGCATAGATGAGCCCGAAATCGCGCACATCGAATTGTTTGCCGAGAATTATCGACGACATATCGCACGCAAGGGGAGCGGGCAGATTTTGAGGTATCTCGCGATACATTGTGCCGTAAATCGTGTTGTTCGCGGTTATGTGAACATAGGCGGCGTCGGGGTCAACCAGCTCCGCTTTGAGCTCCGGAACATATGAAAATCCATCTTCCTTAGATGAGGTAACCGCGCGCGCAGCGCACCATCTCTTCGCCTCTGTAAGTGCTTTATTCGCAAACATTCCGCTCACCGCATAGTCGGCTTTATCTCCGCGCTTGGCGAGATTCATCGGAACCATCGAGAACTGCATACTCGCACCACCCTGAAGGAAAAGCACGGCATAATCATCACCGATGTTCATAAGCCGACGCAGTGTCGCCTCGGCGCGCTCTATAATCTCGATATAGGGCTTGCTGCGATGGCTCATTTCAAGCACCGAACATCCGGCATTGCCATAACAGATCAGCTCGTTCCTCGCCTGTTCAAGCACGGGTAACGGCAGCATCGCGGGGCCGGCGGAGAAGTTGTAAACGCGTTCCATAATCAACAATTCCTTTCGCAAAGCGTGTATTGTATATATTTTTTAATTATACTTTGCCGGTCAATTATTTACAATAGTAAAGGACGCCCGTAACGGCGTCCTTTATGTATGATTTTTCAGTCGGTTTGCACAGACAAAGCGCTTTTGGATTCCCGCTCAACCGCATATATGTAAGTTCTGTAGTCATCTCCCTCGTAGCTGCATGTGATAAATGAGTAGAGCGAATCGTATTTTACCCCCTCCCGTCGGAGCGTGCAGCGGCCAATCAAATCGTCTGCAAAATCCGCAAACGCCGCGCGCGAGATAAACTCGGTCGTTCTCCTCGTTGCGTCGGAGGGGGCGGCTTCAACCGCGATAATAGTGAGCGGTATCTTGCGGTCGGGCGTATAGAGAGTGATGTCATCGCGGCAACGCTCAAACTCGGATGGCTGCTTGAGCGCTGTTAGCGGAGAAAACATTCCTCCCGCCTTGAGATTGTGCCCGTAAATAACATTGTGCACGCTCTCAAAACTCGGATCACACGCGCAGTCGAGAAAAACAGTGCCGTGTTTTGCGTATTCTCCGTCGAAATCGGTGCTGAGATATTTCGAGTTGTTTTTTGACTGCACCACCGGCTCGTCTATTCCGAGCAGCGGTGCGCTGACCCATCCGACAATCTCATTGTTTCGTTCGGATAACGCCTTAAAATCCACCGGCGGAACATATTCCTCAGGAGGTGGAGCGACCACGCTCGCAATGAGCGTTTTGGGTTTTGCGTCGTCCGTATACAATTGGCCGAACAGAACAGCGATTGCAAGCAGCATAAGCGCGCCGCTCACCGCGAAAATCAGCACCTTTTTCTCACTGCTGACCGAAACAATACGCTTAATTCGCTCCTGCGTACCTGAACGGATTTTGTGTTTTCTTATTCTCATGCCGGTATACCGCCAAGTTCTTTGGCACGAATCAGCACCGTGCGTATCCCCCGTTTCCGACTGCGGATCACCCGCTCACCCAAAATTGCTGTCCGTCGAATTTTCCGTGAACGCCAGTGTCTATCTACCCGTGATTTCGATCGTGCAGTCATCCTCGCACCTCCCATGGTATTTTGGGCTCGCTTTTGTCTTTTGAAATACGTGTTAACCCATTAATTGAACGTGTCGCTTCGTATCCACACATTTCTTTTTCAAGATTCATCCGACCGGCAATAATCCACGCACCGCCACATCAGGCGCATTTTGCCACGTACTGGCATGTTGATTGTAACTTCCCGCAATGCAAAGCTGAAACTTTGAATTGTGTCGCTCCTCAACACCGACACAAACGCTCCGCCGCAGGGCATCGCACTCGGGAGCGCGGCGCATGATGCAGTGATCCCGCCGGCAATAAAACTTCTCACAAATCGATACCTCTGCCCCACGTGCAACACCAACGAAGCACTGTGAGGCTTTGCGCCCTCCCTTTGCGCAGTAGAGATAGGCGTCCTCTCCAATTTGCTGCGTTCCCATAACCGCCAGATTCATCGAACTCTGTTCGCTGCGGCGTGATTCAAGCAACAGCGTAAATCTGCCGTCCCCGAGGCTTCGCGCTTCAGAAATGCTGCCATCAAAGGACGCCGCGCAGAGAGGTATCGTACCACCTGCCGCATCTCTCCCGTTTGCCCAATATGAAATTCTCATCTTGAACCCGGATGAACTGCTGAGCGGCTCCGCTGAAAGATCAATCCCCGCAATCGGAGTGTTCGCTGTCTTAGGCGGAAGTGAGAGCAGCCAGTCCCGCAGCCCGTTGACTCGCGAGCGGTTCGTGCTGTTCGGCGTATATCTCCCGCTGGGTCCTCTCGTGTCTTTATATCCGTATGTTGCTGTGGGTTCGGAGAAACTCGAGTCACAATCGGCACAGCTCCAGATAGCTGCCTGTGCGGCGGCGATTGCATCATCTTCGGAAATATCGCTGAACCTCATGTCGCCCAACGCGCCGTTAGCGTCCGATACCATCTTGTCGAGCGGGACAAACGGATACGCCGACTGTGCTATCGCCCTTATTCGCTCAGCCATCGCATTTGAAAAATATTCCGAGTCCTCAAGGTTTTTGCAGGCATATTCCATCTCTTGCGTTACAAATGTCTGTGGGTCGCATCCGAACACGAATATGTATTGCTGTGGGTAGCTTCCGACGACCCTGAGCTTCATTATCGCCACAGATAACGGCCCGCCGTTCTCCAGTCCGATTCTGTGTGAACTGATGATATCTATACCGTCTTGGCTTCCGAGCCGGTATTCAAAAGCATCTTCCGCTTTCGCGTCAGGAGCAAAAAAGAGTGCCGCAGCACACGCACAGCAAAGAACAGCAATTTTCAGAACTGCATTTGGCGTGTGCATTGGTCATCCCCCGATCTGTTGTTTTCCCGCTCTCCAAAACTACCACCGCTCATCGCAGTAAAGAGTCGAATGGCGGACGAATTTTTTGCGCTTTTTTGACCTGTTTTTACCGATATCATCGAAGATGAAAACACAAAGCACTTGTGCTCCCCTCTCGCTAATTTTATGACGCTCTCCGAGCTTTATTGACATAAAAAAAGCGCCTTGCACACCTTCCTCTGACAAAGATGTTTTCAGCTTTTAAAATTTACCGCTGGATTTTTGAAGTCCTACGGCTTTTCCTTCGGCTATATATCTTACCCCGTTGAACAGCACATCAATAATTCTATCGTCCTGTTTTGGCATGCTCGCAGCTCTTTTCTACGGCATGTCATATGGCGCAACCGTTGCCTGCGCGCTGTTTTCACGCGTTTTAAACCTGCCTATTCCTGCACTTCACGGCAAATCTGTCATTTTGCTGCTTGACGATGCGCCTATGGCGCTTATGAGCTACATATCCCGGTTCTTGTACGGTAATTAAGCCAATGTGATATACTGAAAATGCAAAAAAATTTTCTGAATCTGTAATTTAGGCATAGGGCGAGTAAATTCTATGTTTTCTGTGCAAATCTGCATATCAGCGCATAAATAATGGCAAAGCTCATCGCGAAAAACATTTAAAATTCACTGTACTAATTAGTATATGAAAAGGAACAACTTATGATCAAAGGGTTTCACTTTGCATCATTTATAAAGCATCAGAGCATAGTTATTGAGACACTGATGCGGCTGTCACAGAAATTTGATTACCCATTTTTCAGCAAAGAGGATATGGCAACGGTTGTACTCTGCCATATGAGCAACATAAATTTTACCTTCGCAGAAAGAAGCATTGATTGTTTGCAAACACCGAATTATCTTGCGATTTGCTCAGAATGACAAAGTTATCCCTTTTGCTCATTGCCATATTTTTTTGTGCGTGAACGCCGCTGACTTGCAAAGACGGGCAACTCAGTCGTGACCGCTGCTGTTTGAAACAATCGTCGCTGTTCATTCGTTATTAAAGTTAGAGGCTGCATATACTTTGTGTATATGCAGCCTCTTTAAAATATTACTATTTGTATAACTCGTTTTATATCCGCCATCAACCGAAGGTTTATTTTACCTCAATAACAATCTCACCCGAGTCGTTTGCCGTAAGCTTGATAGCTGTCGGAGGATCGTCTGCTCTGTCGACAAGGAGAGAGGCCAGTTTGTCCTCAACCTGCTTGCGAATTGTGCGGCGCAGGTCTCGAGCACCGTATTTTCCACCCTCGGCGAGCGCTGTGAGCGCAGACGTCGCTTTGTCGTCGTAACTGAAAACCACAAGTTTTTCGAGCAGTGGTCCGCGCAGCTCGTCGAGCATCAACCCCGCGATGCTGTTCATGCTCTCTTTTGAGAGCGCATTGAACACAATCACCTCGTCGACTCTGCTAAGAAACTCGGGTCGAAGAAAGTCAGACAGCGATTTCATCATTTTGTCACTGTTCATGCCCTCTATTGTCTGGCCGAATCCTGCGAGCGAACTGTTGATTGATGAACCTGCGTTGCTCGTCATACACACAACTGTGTGCTCAAAGTTCACGACACGACCCTGACCGTCGGTCACACGGCCCTCGTCGAGAATCTGTAGCAGCACGTTCATCACGTCGGGATGTGCTTTTTCGATTTCATCAAACAGCACCACGCTGTACGGGCGGCGGCGCACCTTTTCGGTGAGTTGCCCCGCCTCATCATATCCGACATATCCGGGAGGTGAACCGATTAACCGCGCAACCGCGTGTTTTTCCATGTACTCCGACATGTCAATCCGAATGAGGGGATCAACCGAATCGAACAGCTCGTTTGCAAGCACCTTGACAAGCTCGGTCTTTCCGACGCCCGTGGGACCGATGAAAATGAACGACGCGGGACGTCTGCGCTTGGAGAGCCCGACGCGCGAGCGCTTGATTGCCGCAGCGACGGCCTCAACAGCGTTGTCCTGTCCGATTATATGCTTTTTCATCGCATTTTCGAGTCCTGCGACTTTTTTGTACTCGCTCTTTTCAATGCGATTGGCCGGTATGCCGGTCCACATCTCGACAACTTTTGATAAATCGGCAGTTGTCACCTCGAGGCTGCTAATAATCGGCGTCAGTTCTTGAATGCGCTCGTCATATTTCAATCCCTCGCTCTTAAGTTGTGCGATTTTCTCGTAATCGGTATTCTCTTTTTCAACCTCAACACGCTCTTTTTCAAGCAGTTCGGCAAGTTTTTTTGAAAGCTGATCATATTCGGTCAGCTCGGGGCAGCGCAGCGCACGACAGGCAGATGCCTCGTCGAGAAGATCAATCGCCTTGTCTGGCAAGAATCTGTCGGATATATATCGCTCGGACAGCGCGACGCACAGCTCGATGATCTCGTCGCTGACATTCACCCCGTGATATTTTTCGTAGTACTCCTTGATTCCCTTGAGCATATCAACAGTGTCGTCGATTGACGGTTCCTCGATTTTAACAGGTTGAAATCGCCGCTCGAGCGCCTGATCTTTTTCAATATATTTGCGGTATTCGGCAAATGTCGTCGCGCCAATGACCTGAATCTCTCCGCGCGAGAGTGAAGGCTTGAGAATATTTGCAGCACTCATCGCCCCGTCTGAGTCGCCGGCTCCCGTGAGATTGTGAACCTCGTCAATAAACAGAATTATATTTCCGAGAGCCTTGACCTCACTCACAAGCTCTTTGACGCGGCTCTCGAATTGCCCGCGAAACTGCGTTCCAGCAACAAGCGCGGTCAGATCGAGCAGGCAGAGTTCCTTGTCAAGCATTTTGGCGGGGACGTCCCCGCTCGCTATTCGCAGTGCTATTCCTTCTGCAATTGCGGTCTTTCCGACGCCCGCCTCACCGATAAGGCAGGGATTGTTCTTCTGACGTCGGCAGAGAATCTGCAGCGTTCGCTCGATTTCTTTATCTCGCCCGATTATTCGATCGAGTTTTCCATCCTTAGCCTTTTTCGAGAGGTTGTCGCAGTATGTGTCGATAGACTTGCGCTTGCCGTCATCCGTCTGAGACCTGCCATTTTTGCGACGGGATTGCGTCGGTTCGCCACTGAATGGCGAGCCGTCCGAGTCGGCAGCCAAGCCCGAAAATATATTTGGAAACGTCGGAGAGCCACCCGTCTCAAAATCAGGTGCATCTTCGTCGGGCAAAACCTCTCCGGGCATCATAAACTGCTCCGAAAAAGCCTCAAGCTCCTCTTCATTGATGTTGAAACGCTTCATGAGGTCGTCAATGGGCTTTATTCCGAGCTGCCGCGCACACACCAGGCACAGCCCCTCATTTATAGTTTTGTCTCCCTCAAGCCTCGTCATGAACACGACCGCCGGTCGTTTTTTGCATCTTGAACAAAGCATTTATTTTTACCTTTAATATCCTTTTCTAAAAAGTTAAATTGCATTTTTCGTCAAACAACCGCCGCCGCTATAACATTGAGCAGATTATGCGGATAAATAAGTGAGAACAAAAATGTCCTGTCGACAATTTCTGAGTTCAGCCACGTAAGTGTGTCACCCGATGATTTAATGAAAAGCGCACACACCGACACGAATATGTAGCACCAAAGCGCACCGACAGCGAGTCCTAAAACACCGCCGAGAATTTTGTTGAGCGGTCCGAGCAACGGCACCTTGTTGGCCGTGCGCAATATGCCAACAAGCAGGTTGATCACAATTATTGCCGCTATGAAAACCGCAATTGCAATCGCAGAGTGCACGATGTTGCGCACTGTTGAACCAACTGTTCCCTCGACAATTGTCTCGCTCACGCCGGTGGCATTTTCAGCATCCGGACCCGCGGGAGCATCTGCGGCATTCGAGCTTTCTTCTTTTCCGAAGAGCGCCGCGATTATGCTGTTCTCATCGAGCATGGTCGCCACGCCGCCGCTGTCTTGTATCTTCTGCTCAACCTGGGCCAGGAGCTTGTCCTTGACGACACTTTCATAAACAAAAGGCGTCAGCCGGTCGCTTGCCCAAAACGCGAGCAACAGCGCCGCCACACCGCCAATTATCCCAACGGCTGCCGCAAGCAGACCTTTTCTGTAGTAAATATAAAAACCCAGCAAACATAACAGCAGGATGATCGCATCAAGCATCAGCCAATACATCCGAATCCTCCTTGGGTGGTTCAATCGTTTCAGTCAAGCGTTGCGCGCGATCGGGCAACACTTCTATTATACTCGAAAATTCCACTATGTTTAGAGCTTTTATGTCCGATTTGTAAACTTTTATCACACCACCGTTCGCAGCGCACATCAGGAGCTTGCCGTCCGAGAGCAAATACAGCCGATCGCCCGACATGCAAAGATCGTTTATCCTGCCGCAAGAAAGCACCTCTCCGCATTGTTTGAGCGAGCGGTCGAGGATCACAGCTGAATTTATCGCGGGGCGTCGGTTATCACCAAACCCCAGCGCGAGGCGGCTTCCGCTGTCGTGCGCAACGGCGAGAAGCGGGCGTCCGCTAAAGGAATAGGAAGACTTAGTTTCCCCGTCCGGACTAACCTTAAACACGTCTTCCCCCGTAATCGCGGTGAAAGAGCCATTGTCCTCCAGAATGAGATCAACCACAATTCCGTCAAAGTTGGTTACTGCCAGTTCTTTTTCCCCTGCGATGTCGATAACCGTTATCTGCGAGCTGAGCGTTCCGCTGCTTATTGACAACGTGACCGCCGCCATGCAGTGTCCTTTAGTTGATATGGCCGCGAGTAGCGGAAAGCCGTTCGCGCCATTCCATGACATCATGGACTTGTATTCACCGTTCCCATATGCCGTAAGCTCGCACATATAGCGCTCGCTCTCGGTCAGCACAGCAAGCTCTCCGTTGTCCGACATAGCCGCATCGATTATAGCGTCATTTGTCGAAAGCGCGACAAGTTCTGATGTGCGATTAAAAATCTTGATATCACGGCTTCCGCGATTGCACAGAGCTATGCGGTTGCCCGCTGCGGCAATAAAAGGGGACACAAACCCGTGATCAACTTCCTGTAGTTTTGCGCCTCTTCGCGAGACGACGACAAGCTCATTGTCCGACACCGACGCGAACGCCGAGGACAACCTTTCGGTCTGGAGCGGCGCGCCCTCGCCCATTTCGGAAGGCCAGCCGCCTCCACTGAAAGTTGCGGAGAAAAAATCTCCCACATCCTTAAGCGTCGTGGAGGTAAACGTGTTCACCGCGATAACCGCGACGACTATGAGCGCAAGCGCGCCGACAAATCTCGACGTGCGCTTCAAATTGTATCTGCGTCGCTTTTTCTTGCGCGCTTCTGTTATCTCGTCGTTCATATGCACCCCTGTTTGCAGCAGATATGCTATCCTCGCGCTCAAATTAATAAACGCTTATCACTTGACAAGGCAGTCGCTTCACTCGGGCACTGCGAGCGTCTCCTCATCGTATATCACATCGGCAAGATAAAGCCCGCAAGCGGGCGCCGTCGGAAAACGATTGGTGCGAACACCTGTCTCAAGCGCGCGCTCGATATCGTCTCGCGTGAGCTTTCCCCGTGCCGCATTCATCAGCGTTCCGGCCATTATCCTTACCATATTGTATAAAAAGCCGTCGGCGCAGACGGAAAAAATCACGAGCTCGCCATCGCGCGATACCGAAAAATCACAAACTGTGCGCACCGTGCTCTCGGCGTCGGTTTTAATCGAGCAAAACGCCGCAAAGTCATGAGTTCCCACAAAAGCCTTGGCTATGCCGTCCAACTTGCGCTCGTCGATATGCGTCACAAACTGCGCGGCGCGGCCGTGAAAAAACGGGTCTAGCACGCGAGAATTATACACTTTGTATATGTATCGTTTTGCGCGCGCGGAGTATCGCGCGTGAAAATCATCAGAAACAGGCCGCGCGGATATCACACGAACGTCGCGCGGAAGATGTGCGTTTATTGCGAGCACGAGCTTTCCAAGCGGGGTCACGCCCTCACGATCAAAGCTTATGCAGAATTTTTCGGCGTGAACTCCGGAATCGGTACGAGAGCACAGCTTGACATCGGGCCGCTCGCCGGTCGCTCCCTCAAGCGCGAGTTGAAAGACCTCTTGTATGGTCAGCGCGTTGGCCTGAATCTGCGAGCCATGGTATGCAGTGCCGACAAATTTCAGTGTTGCAAGCACTCGAGACACTTTATATCACCGAGGGAATGAAATAGTTGCTTGCGATAACGGCCGAAAAAACAAACAAGAAAATGATTGTCCCTATGACATCGATTTTTCCGAGTTTCAGCTGTTTTAACCGCGTTCTGCCCTCTCCTCCGCGATAGCACCGACATTCCATCGCGAGAGCAAGCTCGTCGGCGCGGCGAAAGCTCGAGATGAAAAGCGGCACCAACACAGGCACCAGTGCCTTAATCCTCGCAGTGAAGCTGCCGGTGTCAAGGCTCGCCCCGCGTGATTTCTGCGCCGACATGATCTTGTCGGTCTCTTCGATGAGCGTCGGGATAAAGCGCAGCGCAATGGTCATCATCATTGCGAGCTCGTGCACCGGAAGCTTGAGCTTTGCGAGCGGCTTCATCAGACGCTCGATCCCATCGGTGAGCTCGATCGGCGAGGTCGTGTATGTCAGAAGAGAACTGCCTGCAATCAGGCAGACAATGCGCAGCGAGAGGATTATCGCAAAATAAATTCCCTGCTTTGTGATGGTTATTTTCCAAATTGTAAGCAGTGGATCACCATCCATGAAAAACATGTTGAGCAGCGACGTGAATATTACAATTGGTATAATCGGTTTGATGCTTTTGCCAATCATGCGTATCGGAACTTTCGCTATCGAAAAGAGTACAAGGCAGAAAAATATTGTCAGCGCGATACCGACAGGGTTGTCCGAGCTGAACAGCATAACTATAAGTAGGACTGTGAAAATTATCTTGACGCGCGGGTCGAGGCGATGAATCGGAGAGGAGCCGTAAAGATACTGTCCGAACGTGATGTCTTTAAGCATTCCCGACGTCCCCCTTTCCGAGCGCTTGAAGCAGCGACGCAATCGCCGCATCCATCGAATAAACTCCGGTGTCGACGTCGAATCCGCGGCGGTGCAGCTCGAGCATTATCGACGTGACTAACGGTATTGACAGCCCGAGTTTTTCAAGCTTTTCCGAGCAGCGGAACACGTTGGGTGTGGTGTCGAACAGCACCTGCTCCCCGTTTTCAAGGACCAGCACCCTGTCGGCGAAACGCGCGACATCGTCCATACTGTGCGAGACGAGCAAAACGGTATTCCCGCGTTTTTTGTGGTATTCCCATATCTCGCCGAGAATCTCGACGCAGCCCTGGGGATCGAGACCCGCAGTGGGCTCGTCGAGGATGAGAACCTCTGGTTCCATCGCGATGACTCCCGCTATGGCGACACGGCGTTTCTGTCCGCCTGAAAGCTCAAATGGCGAACGGTCGAGCATGTCCTTGCCTATTCCGACAAATTCACATGCCGAGAGCACCCTTCTTTGAATCTCCTCGGCTGAAAGTCCCATGTTTGTCGGGCCAAAGGCGACGTCTTTATAGACAGTCTCCTCGAATAGCTGATATTCAGGATACTGAAAAACAAGCCCGACTTTGAATCGGCAGTCGCGCAGGCATTCCTTGCTCTTCCAGATATCCTCACCGTCGACGAACACCTGTCCCGACGTCGGCTTGAGCAATCCGTTGAGCTGCTGTATAAAAGTGGATTTTCCGGAGCCTGTAGCCCCGATTATTCCGATAAACTCCCCTTTTTCAAATGACAGGTTAAGCCCGTTCACCGCAATTTTCTCATCCGGCATTCCTGCTGCATATTTGAACACAAGATCCTTGATTTCAATAACGCTCATCTCGCCGCCTCCAGTAACTCCGCGAGACGGTCAACGCACATCTCAGGCAGAACGATATTGCGATCGATATCAACGCCCCGTTCGGCAAGGCGGCGGCAGAGCTCGGTTGTGCGAGGAACGTCTAAGCCCAGAGTTCTTACACCTTCCGCATCTGCGAAGATGTCGCGTGGCGCCCCATTTTTGGCGAGCTTTCCTTTGTCAAGAATGACCACTCGGTCGGCAGTCGCGGCCTCCTCCATGAAATGGGTGATGAGCACGACGGTTATTCCCTGTTCTCTATTGAGCCGACGCACTGTTTCTATCACGCGGCGGCGTCCAAACGGGTCAAGCATCGCCGTGGGCTCATCGAGAACAATGCACTTCGGACGCATTGCGAGCACCCCCGCTATAGCAACTCGCTGCTTCTGCCCACCCGACAGCTTATGCGGCGCATCCTTTTTGTGGTTGGAAAGTCCTACAGCCTCGAGGGACTCATCGACTCTGGCGCGGATTTCAACGGGAGGCACTCCGAGGTTCTCGAGAGCGAACGCCACATCTTCCTCAACGACAGTCGCCACTATCTGGTTGTCCGGGTTTTGGAACACCATGCCCACACTCTCGCGTATATCATATATATGTTCCTCGTCGGTGGTATCCATGCCGAGAACGGTCACCGATCCCGAGGAGGGCAGTAAAATCGCGTTCATATGCTTTGCGAGTGTAGATTTTCCCGAGCCGTTCGCGCCCAGCACAGCGACGAACTCGCCGCGACCGACGTCAAGAGTCACCCCGTCGATAACAAAGCCGTCCTCGTCGCCGTACAGAAAATATATGTCTTCTATTTCAATAATCTTGTCCACCGGTAATTCCTTTTCATCTTAAAACGCCTAAGGTTATTATTGTGTCATTTGCAGATGAGTCTTATGTCCGTCGCGCGTCGGAAAGCTGCGCATATACACGAATACCCGATTAAACAGCACCTGATTTCGGCGTATATACCCTCTTCGCTGTCCGTCGCTTCGATCTGTTTTTTGTCGACATCGCAACGTCATAGGGCTTTTTCCTATGCGTTGTTGTGCTTTGAGCATCAGCATCTGAATCAGAACAGCGCCAGTGTCGTAGCCCCGCACGGCAGCGCAAGACCGCTCCCGCTCACGGGAATTCCGATCTCCTCGCTCTCGACACGGCAGCTTTTGAACCCTGAAAACGCTGTCGCAACGACATATCCCATCGCTGACGGGGCAAGCCCCGCCGTGTAGGAATTGAGCGCAAAGAAAAGCGGGTTGTCTGTCAAGATGTCCCGACACTCGCTCACAAGATCAAAAACGCAGTCTTCAAGCCGCCACATCTCGCCGTTTGGGCCGCGTCCGTAGCTCGGAGGATCCATTATTATGGCGTCGTAGCGTGAACCTCTGCGCTTCTCGCGCGCGACAAATTTGGAACAATCATCTACGATATACCGTGTCTCGCGCTCGGACATACCATTCAGCTCGACATTGCGCCGCGCCGCGCCCACCATTCCCTTGCTCGCGTCGACATGGCAGACTGACGCCCCCGCTCTGAGACAGGCAACGGTTGCGCCACCCGTGTATCCGAAAAGGTTGAGCACTCTTATCGACCGCCCCGCTTGCAAGATGCATTTCTCATATAGCACCCAGTTCGCCGCTTGTTCGGGGAACACACCGGTGTGTTTGAATCCGGTTGGGGTGACATACATCTTTATTCTTTCATCCCAGCATATCATCCATTCGGACGGCAGCCGGCGTCGGTATTCCCACGCACCTCCGCCCTTATCTGAGCGGTGATACCACGCGTCAGCTTTGCGCCACAGCGGATTGCTCTCGTCGGTGCGCCACACAACCTGCGGGTCGGGACGCACGAGGACAAAATCCCCCCATCGCTCGAGCCTTCTGCCGGCGCTCGCGTCTACAAGTTCGTAATCCTGCCAGCCCGTCGCCGTTCTCACTGAGGTATACGCCCCTTAATTTTAGTTTCGATAGCTCTCGCTATCCCCTCGATTTTTTTATCGTCACGCCCCTCGACCATTATTCGAATGAGCGGCTCTGTTCCCGAGACGCGCACGAGCACCCGCCCTGTGTCAAACAGTTCCTGCTGCTGCGCTTCGATGAAACCCTGAAGCTCATCATCCTCTTTGAACATGGCTTTTCCTTCGGCCGTCGTGCGAACATTGACCATAATCTGCGGGTATTTCTGAATCTCGCTCGAAAGCTCGCTCGCTTTTATGCCGCTTTGTTTGAGAATTTGAAGCAGCAGCGCCGCGGTCATCTCGCCGTCACCCGTCGTGCAAAAATCGGACAGAATCACGTGACCGCTCTGCTCCCCTCCGAGCACATAACCCGAGCGCAGCATCTCTTCGAGCACATAGCGGTCTCCAACAGCAGTTCGCACCGCCTTAATCCCGTTTTTCTTGCAGTAGTCTATGAATCCGAGATTTGTCATAACAGTGATGACGCAAGCATCGTGCGCGAGCTTGCCGTGCTCTTTCAGGTACTTTGCAAAAATCGCAATTATCATGTCTCCATCAATCTCGGCGCCGCATTCATCGACAGCGAGACAGCGGTCGGCGTCTCCGTCGAACGCAATTCCGATATCGGCGCCAAACGCCGCAACGGAGCGTTTGAGGTTATCGAGGTGAGTTGAACCGACGCCGTCGTTGATGTTGCGGCCGTCCGGATCGTCTCCGACATAAACCCCGTCGACGCGCAGTTGCTGAAAGAGCACCTTCGCCGTCTCATAGGACGCTCCGTTTGCACAGTCGAAAACGACTCGCAGCCCTGAGAGATCACCCTCGACACAGGACGCCACATGGCTGACATAATCCTCGCGCGCGTTGGGTCTGCGGCTTGCAGAGCCGACGTCTCCGTGCGTTTTGAGCACGATTTCATCCTTTCGCTCGAAGATGTAGCTCTCAATCTCATCCTCAATCTCGTCGGCAAGCTTGTAGCCCTGCGAGTTAAAAATTTTGATGCCGTTGAACTCAACTGGATTGTGAGAGGCCGAAATGACTATGCCGGCGTCGGCGCCGTACAGCTTTACGAGAATCGCAACACACGGCGTTGGAACGACACCGAGCGAAACTGCATTCGCTCCCACCGAACAAATTCCCGCAACGATTGCGTTTTGAAGCATATCGGACGACACTCGAGTGTCTCGGCCGATGAGTATTTTGGGCTGGTGATTGCTGTGTCTTGTGAGAACATATGCCGCAGCTCTGCCGATATTGAGGGCGAGCTCACAGCTCAGGTCTTTGTTTGCAATGCCGCGAACACCGTCCGTTCCAAATAGTTTTCCCATATTAATCGTCGTCTCCCTTTGTGAATAGTGTCTGTTGAATCGCAAAGTCCCGCTCGTTTTCGCCTCTCGGCGGGGTTTCGCCAAGGTGCGCATAGGCCGCGGGAGTGACGCACCGTCCTCGCGGGGTACGGCACAAAAAGCCTATCTGCATGAGGTAGGGCTCGCATACGTCTTCGAGCGTCACGCTCTCCTCGCCGAGCATTGCGCCGAGCGTCTCGAGACCGACAGGACCTCCCCCATAGCTTTTCATTATCGATCGCAGCAGTCTGCGGTCGAGAGAATCGAGCCCGAGCGCGTCGATTTCCATTCGCGTGAGCGCGTCGGCTGCCTGTAAACAGGTTATCTCACCGCCGCCCAACACCTGTGCAAAGTCGCGCACGCGGCGCAGCAACCTGTTGGCTATGCGCGGAGTTCCGCGCGACCTTCTCGCAATCTCGCGCGCCCCTCCCTCGTCGCACTCAATCCCGAGAATGCCGGACGAGCGGGCTACGATGCTTGCTATTTCGTCCTCAGAATAGAGGTCGAGCTTTAGAATAACGCCAAAGCGATCGCGCAGCGGGGATGTGAGCTGTCCCGCGCGCGTCGTCGCGCCGACCAGCGTGAACGGCTGCAAGTTTATCCGCAGTGAGCGTGCTGACGGTCCCTTGCCTATTATTATATCGAGCGCAAAGTCCTCAAGCGCAGGATAGAGAACCTCCTCGACGCTGCGCGAGAGACGGTGTATCTCATCTATAAATAATATGTCGTTCGGCTGCAAATTTGTCAGCAGCGCAGCGAGATCTCCGGGTTTTTCTATAGCGGGTCCACTCGTCGTGCGGATATTAACCCCCATCTCGTGAGCGACAATTCTCGCGAGAGTCGTCTTTCCCAGTCCCGGAGGTCCATATAGCAGAAGGTGATCAAGCGGCTCCTGCCGTTCACGAGCGGCGCGCATGAACACCGAAAGGTTTTCTTTTATTTGAGTTTGCCCTATATATTCGTCAAGCGTCTGTGGGCGCAGAGAGCTCTCTCCGTCCATGTCCTCCGACAGCGCAGCGGGCGCGACGAGACGTTCATCGAACTCCGCATCATTGTCCTCGTAAAGCATCGCCTCTATCCCCCCGTCTTAGAATTTGTTGTCATCCGAGAGATTTCAGCGCGCGTCCAATCAACTCTTCTGTCGAAAGCTCTGCGGGCAGTGCCGCAATCGCAATCGCGGCCTCACTGTTTGAAAAGCCCAGCGACACGAGAGCCGCGAGCGCCTGGGCACCCGCTCCCGAAGACACCGAGTTTGTTTCCCGCCCTATGGCGGCATTCAATTCGCCGAGCGCACCAACCTTGTCCTTGAGCTCAAGGATGATACGCTGCGCGAGCTTGGGTCCAACCCCCGAACAGGCGGTCAGCGACTTGTAGTCACCTGCGGCCACAATGATAGCGATGCGATCCGGCTCATAGAGCGAGATAATCGCAAGTGCAGATTTCGGCCCGACACCTGACACTCCGAGAAGCTGTCTGAACGCCGCCCGCTGCCTCTCATCTGAAAATCCGAACAGCACGAGCGAGTCCTCTTTGACTGCAAGGTGCGTATATATAGTGCATTCGTTGCCGCGTTCCGGCAGCATCCCGTATACACTCGTCGGTATCATCATCTGAAATCCAACTCCACCGCATGATATCACGGCATCGTTGACGCTTTTTTCAATCAGTGTTCCGCAAAGCATGCTTATCATCGCTGTATTTCCTTTCCATTTTGCAGCGTCGCACGGCCTATGCCAGACGCCGCAGTATGCGCGTGGCAGATTGCGATCGCAAGCGCATCGGCGACGTCGTCGGGTCTCGGAAGCTTCTCAAGCCCCAATATCATCCGCGTCATCTCCATTACCTGCATTTTTTCGGCGCGTCCGTATCCCACGACCGCGAGCTTCACTTGAAGTGGAGTGTATTCAAAAATTGGGATTCCCTGCTTTGCCGCACATGCTACAATCACTCCACGCGCCTGTGCGACGTCGATCGCCGTGGTCGTGTTTGTGTTGAAATACAGCTTTTCCACCGCGACCGCCTGCGGCCGAATCCTCTCGAGCAACTCTCGCAGCTCGTCGTCAATCTGAAGCAGTCTGCGCGGAAATTCCTCGCTTGCCGGGGTTTCGATTGCTCCGTATGCGAGCGCTCGGAAAGCACCTTTGGAAAACTCGACCGCGCCGCATCCGACCGTTGCATATCCTGGATCAATCCCGACGATTTTAACTCCCACTCTTTCACCGCCTTAATTTATGAATTGTATCATAAAAGGAGGTAATATTCAATTTGACGAAACTGTTTTTAGGGGTTGCAATACAAGACATTTTATAATATAATAGCAACTGTCGCTAACATTCCGGACGATTAGCTCAGCTGGTAGAGCATTCGCTTGACGTGCGAAGGGTCACAGGTTCGAGTCCTGTATCGTCCACCATAACGGAGCAAAGTAACTTTGCTTCGTTATTTTTATGCAAAAAATTTCTTCCGCTACTCACTGGCTTCTCTTTGCCAGCGAAAAATTTCCCCTTTCCAAATGCGGTTGACCGCTTCGCCATCCTGCCGCTTTTATCTTGGCTGTTGGCAGAAATGTAGGTTTTGCCGCAATCTATCACTCCACATTTTGCCGTTTGGAGCACGGTACAGCGTTTTGGTCTGCTATGCTCTCGTCTATCCTGTCAGCACTGACCGGCACTTTGGAACTCGCTGCGCTTTTTAAGTGGAAAATCATGCAGAAAATCAGTTTGTTATTAAGTTTCTATTCATTTTATTCCATTCTCCCCGCCAACCCCCTGACCCTATAAAAAAAACAGTTTTTCAAAACTTCAAATGCTTCTTGATGATTAAATTGAGTGACTGCCGTTCAAAAAATGAAAGCGCCTAACTTCGTATTTCTATCGCAAAAGCAGTGAGGGACGTACATAATACTGATACAAACACGCCATTGGAAAAACTTGTGAAAACCAGTGGCGCAAAACTACAGGGCCTACGTTTATTCTGGGCAGCCAGTTACAAACACCTCACCTTTAAGCTGCCTATTCTATTGGCAGCTTTTGTTGTTTCGATATCCGACCGAGCCTTCGCTGAAATATATGATTCGGATCGATAAAGAGTTCAAAATTACAGACAGATATGCGAACTTGAGAATCCGAGCTTTATCGGTGTGTGTCGTGCTGGTTCTGCTCTTGATTCTGCCGCTTTCCCCTGTGTCTGCAGAATCCGTGAAGACGAAGCCCGGCTCATATTTTGCAACGCCGACTGCAGATTTCTGCACGTATGCCCTTTCCTCAGCCCACTGTGAGATTTTCAATTTTGATCTTCCCTCGGACGACGGCAAGGTCTGGACGGACAAATCCGTCTTCTTCTGAGCTATGTCTGGCAGCCAAGGCGAAACAGAGATAGCGGCACCGCGCAATGACAAATTCAACGTCATGCTCTCGTCAATAGCGCAACAATATATCATAACGATATCCCCCGCAACAAAGCACGGTCGCAGCCGACGTTGTGCTAATCCTCGATGTCACCGGTTCCGATGGAGTCTGCAAGCAATAAAATGCCTGAAATCAGCAGCCATTCTACCAAGATTACACGCACACAGGCAAGGGTGGATGCGGCCAACAATGCGATGAAAGTGATTATGGACGCAAAGCCAAAAACCCGCAGTACCGTGACAACGTTTACATCGATATTTAGCGACCGCGACATTGGAAAAACGTGGCCTAACACTTCCAAAATGTTGCTCACGCTCGCGTCTTGTGCAACTAAAGCACCTGCTTATCTTGCCAATTTTCCCTCATCTTCACCCTGTGGAAAGATCAACAGCTCCTGGCATTCTGCAAAAGATGATTCAGTCAACGTAAAAGGAGGCACTAACGCGCAGAAAGGCATTCAGTTCGGCGCAAATGTGCTCCTTTCGGATATTGCCGGCCAAACTTTTGCCAGAGATTGAGTCCGCCAGCCTTTTGTCCTTCTGCTTACGGACGGCGCAACCACTGCCGCCGACGTATTCCAGGAGGCCGTTCGACGCATTGACCTCTGAGGTTAAAAGTGTGACCTCGGTTGTGGCTTCGTCCATTTCCTCTGCGGCTAACGGCGGACAAGCTGTGTTGTTCGCCGACAAGCTCGACAGCTGCTTCGAGCTGAGATCAGCGCCGCTGATTCAGTACAAAGGCGCAAATTACACCGCAAACACCCCGACAGTCACTGGATCGCAGCAAACGCACACATACAGCGGCCTTAAAAATCTCTCCCTTTGGCCCGACACAGGCGGCGCTTGACACGGGAAACAGCTCCCAAATCCTATCTTCACACCACATGTACCGATGTTGCTCCGGCGTTGTCAAAGTCTATTGCAACCGCCGACAATCCCTACTACTACCACGTCGACAATAACATTCCCACCACAGTTGGCACCGTGCAGCAACGCGGATCAATAACCATCTCCGA
Source organism: Oscillospiraceae bacterium (assembly GCA_036645935.1). Lineage (GTDB taxonomy): Bacteria > Bacillota > Clostridia > Oscillospirales > Ruminococcaceae > JAUNBN01. Next base: position 94,476 of record JAVXNE010000007.1, read on the forward strand.
CGAGAATCCGCATTACACCGGGACAACAATCAAAACGTCCTGCCGGCTGTTTGAAGTCGGCAGAACGTTTTCTCAATCTTATACCTTAATACATTTAAGCTTAAAGGGGAGCATCGCATCGAAAACAACCGCTAATTTTCAGCATATTCCCTTGCTGCTGTACGGCTGTCACGATCTGAAATTATGCCGCTTTGAAGTACATCTTGAGATCTAAGAATTTATCGCGACACAATCGCAACATTTCCCGTCTTTGCAGCTGTATACCTGCAACTGCTTAAAGACCTGTTCTTTACTGCTGTTCTTTACTGCTGTTCTTTACTGCTGTTCTTTACTGCTGTTCTTTACTGCTGTTCTTTACT
>JAVXNE010000007.1:94933-115265 GCA_036645935.1 Oscillospiraceae bacterium
GCTGTTCTTTACTGCTGTTCTTTACTGCTGTTCTTTACTGCTGTTCTTTACTGCTGTTCTTTACTGCTGTTCTTTACTTGCAAACATATCTTTAACTGCTCTGCCCGCAATTTTACCGGTGCGCTTGACCGCATACTTTGCAACCTGAATTGGAAGTTTCTCAAATACAGGGGCGAAGTTCTCAGATCTCTTCTTTAGTGTAATCGCGTCGAACTTGCACTTTGTGGTGCACTGGCCGCAACCCACGCACTTGTATTCGTCAACCTGGACCGCTCCGCATCCGAGGCAGCGCTCTGTTTCCTTGAGCATCTGCTCCTGTGTGAATGTTTTGCGGTCGTCCTCAAATGAGCTCTTCGCCTTCTTGCGGTCGGTGTGCCCCGCCTGCTGCCTGGGCATGCTGTCGAAACCTTTAAGCTCAAGGTTGTCCTTGTCAAGCTCATGATAAACTCTTCTGTCGCGTCCCAAAGTAAGGCTCTGTCCGGGCTGCACCGCGCGGTGAAGCGAAATTGCGCCCTCTTTTCCGGCGGCAATAGCATCTATTGCGAATCTCGGTCCGGTAAACACGTCACCGCCGACGAAAATATCGGGCTCACCAGTCTGGTATGTGAGTTTATCTGCCTTAACCGTCTTGTTGGGGTTCAGCTCAACCTTGCAGCCATCGAGCAGACCGCCCCACTCAATCGACTGTCCGATAGATGTGATGACAAAGTCAGCTTTGACAATTCTCGTGTCGTTTTCGTCATATTTCGGGCTGAATCTCTTGTTTTCATCGAAGACAGAGACGCATTTTTTGAACTCGACCCCTGTCACCTTGCCATTTTCGGTTATTATGCGCTTTGGACCCCACGAGTTGTTGATGACGATTCCCTCATCCTCAGCCTCTTCAATCTCCTCGCCCAGCGCCGGCATTTCAGTGCGGCCCTCAAGGCAGAACATCTCGGTTTTCTCCGAGCCGACGCGTGTCGCGGTGCGCGCGACATCAATCGCAACGTTTCCTCCGCCGATAACAACGACATTCCCGGAGAGTTTCAGATCTTCACCGAGGTTGATTTCTCTCAGGAAATCAACCCCCGTAATAACGCCGGTCGCGTCCTCGCCATCGACGCCGAGTTTTCTTCCCGATTGTGCACCTATCGCAAGATAGAAGCCCTTATAGTCTTGCTTGCGCAGCTCATCCAACGTCACGTCCTTGCCGACCTCAATACCGGTCTTGAACTCGACACCCATCTCTTTGAGAATCTCAATTTCAGCATTGACAACGTCCTTTTCAAGTCTGAAAGACGGAATTCCCAGCGTGAGCATTCCGCCGAGTTTCTTCTGTTTTTCAAACACGGTCACTTTGTAACCGTCGATTGAGAGATAGTATGCGCATGAAAGTCCCGCAGGTCCCGCTCCGATGATAGCAATCTTTTTGCCGTATTCATGCCTTTTTTTCGGAATGAACCGAATGTTGGAATTCAGTTCCTGATCGGCGATGAACTTTTTAATTTCGTCAATCGCTATCGGGTCATCCACATCTCCGCGCGTACATGCCGATTCGCACGCTCTCGGGCATATACGGCCGCATACCGCGGGGAACGGATTCTCTTTCTTGATAAGTTCAAGTGCATCTGTGTATTTACCCTCTGCAGCAAGCTTGATATAGCCCTGAACGGCGATGTGTGCAGGACAGGCTGTCTTGCAGGGCGAAGTTCCGCTCTCAACAACATCCTCCCTGTTTTCACGATAGTCCATGTTCCAATCTTTTTCGCTCCACGCGTGGTCGCGGACTTTTTTGTAATCATTGACCTTAATCGGTGTTTTAGTGCAGAGCTTTTGTCCTAGCCTCAATGCGTTTGTCGGGCAATTTTCAACACACTGGCCGCATGCGACGCATTTATCCTTGTCAACCTGCGAGACATAGTTGGAGCGAATGGCATCGTATGATCCAAACATCGTTGCGATTCTCATCGCAAAACAGGAGCAAGCGCAGCAGTTACAGATCGCCGAAGATTCTCCGGGACCGTCCAGGTTAGGCATCTGGTGCATGAGACCATTCTCCTCGGCCTTATGCAGAATTTCCAAAACCTCCTCACGGGTAACCTCGCGGCCTCTGCCCGTGCGGATGTAGTATTCGGCACCGATTCCCATCTGGATGCACATGTCGTTCTCGAGGTGTCCGCAGCCCTGTCCCAATATCCTTCTCGAACGACGGCAGGAGCAGGCCGCGACCGAAAATGTGTTGTATTTGTTGAGATATGATGAAAGCTGCTCGCAGGACACCGCCTTTGTGTTTCCCTCAATCGCCTTTTCAACTGGGATGACGCGCATCATTGCTGTTCCGGATGGCAACAACGGAGCCATTGTCGATATTCTCGTGCGGGTGTACTCCTCAAAAGCTTTCGCGATCTGCGGATATTTCTCCAGCTGCTCTGTGTTGTTGACCATCATCTCGAGTATTCCGGGTGCGAAGATTTGCACTAAGAACAAATCCTCGCCGCTCTTGCCCTTTACGACGCGGCATACGCCGATCTGGGCAAGCTCAAGCAAAATTCTGTGCGCATCCTCGACACTTTTACCGCACTTTTCAGCCACATATTCAACAGTTCGCTCTTTTCGCAGACCCAGCGTCAGCGCGACGTCCGCCTGCTCGTCCGATACCACGCATTCCAGAGAGTAATACTCCGGTGCATTCTCATCGATTTTGTTGATCATACCTGTCAACCCGCCTACCATCTTGGCAAGTTGGACAATTTTCTGTCTCAGTTCCATAACGGTTGCCTCGTTTCTTTAAGATTCATTTTTGTGATGCGATTGCAGATTTCAAACTGCGGTTCTTTTAACTTTACAATCATCAAAGCGAAGTTTCGCCTCAAACAGCTCAACATCGCAAAATCCCTTTGCAAACAGCTCATTTTCGCTGTATTTCCAACGCAGCTCAACTGTGGCATCGGGCTTTGTCTCAGAGGAAAAATTGATCTCCACACCTCTCAGCGTGTGCTCTTTGTGAAAGCTTGCGGGAAAAAGATCAAAAAGCCAATCGAGATATCTTGTGTTATTCATGTGCCCGTTGAGATCGAGCTCGCTGTAAGCCACTTTTCTAAAGAGACTCTTCTGTGTCTCAGGTGGAACGATGCTTTCAGGCTGAAACAACTCATCTCCGCGAACAAATCCAGGAACTATAACACCCAGCTCCTCTGGAAATACGAAGTGACGCTCTTTCTGGTTCATCAGCAACCAGAGACTGCTCGCTCTCAAAAGAATCTCTCCACTCTCCGTTTCCATTTGATAGTAGCGCGGGAAAATCACTCTCATCGTCTCTCCGGGCCAGCTGCTCAGGATAACCCTCTCGTCGTATCGCGGCAATCTCTCAACCTCGAGCCTCACGCGTGTCACAACCCACAGCACGCCTTTGTCGAGTGTTTTTGAGCGGCCTGCACCGAGAGCCTCTGTGTGGGCAATGGAAATCTCTTGAAGCATCCTGAATAAAACCGACGGGCGCAGCCGCTGCCATCTGTCGACGTCGGATGCCGTCATAACAAATTTTTGTTCAAAGCATCCGCTCATTTCGTTTTTTCGACACTTTCATTAACTGTTCTGACGAGATCTCCGAGCGTGGACAGCTTCATCCATCTTTTGTCGGAAATATGTATTTCAAATGCCGCCTCGATCTTGCAGATGACAAGAATAAAATTCATTGAATCCATTCCGATATCGCGATTGACAACGGTATCCATCGTCAATACCTCTTCTTTTGTCGTCGGCATCGTCTCGTGGATGATATCAACCAATTTTTCAAATATCTGTTTTTCTTCCATTACACTCTCCTTAAATTGCCCAGCGTTTTATTTTTCCGGTCGCGGTTCGCGGAAGCGGCACGGACCGCAGCTCGATATCCGAAATCTGCGTGTCGAACGGCTTGCTCTTGTTGAACTCGTTCACCACTTGCCAACACTCATCTGCCGTCTTTGCTTCGTCCACCACAACCAAAATGATCCGTTTGTTCTTTATTATAACGGCAAGTTCCTTGACCTTCAACAGCTTCAGCAGCTGCTCCTCCCATTCATTACAATATATTTTGTTGCCGTTGTCCAAAACCAAAATGTCTTTTTTCCTGCCGGTTATATGCAGCGCACCGTTGCTATCCAGATATCCCAAATCCCCCGTTCGCAGAGCGCCGTCCTTCAAGACCGCTGCGGTCGCTTGCGGATCTTCGTAATATCCTTTCATCATGCATGAGCTGCGCAGCACAATTTCTCCGTCGTCCGCCATTATTATTTTGGAATCGGGACAGGGCGCGAGCGCAAAAGGATCCTCCCCCTCAAGACTGATTGCAACACCGCTCGACGTTTCCGTGAGACCGTATCCGAAGCGCACCGAGATCTTTCTTTTGGCGACCGCGTCGAGAGTCTCTCTGTCGCATGGACTTGCCCCAACCAATATTGTGCGCAACTCGGGATTAAATGCATTGTATGCCACCATGAATTTCACTAGCGATGGCACTGCTGAGATAACAGTGGCTTTAAAATATGCGGGATCCTGCGCAAGAAAGCGCAGCCCTCTGCCGAATGCAATAGTTGCGCCCACACTGAGCGGCCATAAAAATGCGCACACGAACCCGAAAACATGATTGAGCGGCAACACAGACAGCAATGTGTCCTCCGGATAGCACTGCATCATTTGCTGTCCGTTCCACGCACTCGAGCAGAGCGACTCGGGAGTGAGCACCACCGCCTTGGAAAGCTCGGTTGTCCCCGAGGTGAAAAACAAAAGCTCTCCCTCTCCGGACACTCGCGGCTCTGTCGGTTTTGAGAGCGAGCTCTCAATCTTTGCGAGATTTTCCGAATCGAATATATCCTCATCAAACAACAGTTTCTCAGCGTGCGTGTGTCTTATCATATAGATGGTGTTTTCCGTAGTCTGTCCGACATCCAACAAAATCGTGCGCTTGCCCGCAATGACACAGCCGAACATATCAATTGCCCATCGCTCCGATGCTCTCTTGAGTATGGCAACACTCTCGCAGTGCTCCCGCTCAAGCTCCTTCGCCCTCTTGTGAGCTTCCCTGTCAAACTCCGTATAGGACATGCTGTGAATTTCCCCGCACGAATCAAAAATGAAAGCAGCCTTGTCAGGCGTGCGAGACGCGTTCTCGGCAAGCAGCGCTTCAAAACCCGTAAATTTCATTGTATTGCCTCCGTCGGCTGAAATATCGTTGTTGTGCCACAATTAAAGAATGCCCATTCATTCGCTTGATTATATATTATCAAAGCATATGGCATTAATCAAGACTTTTAGGTGATTATCGGTATATTTTTTGCAATAAGTGGACAAATTTTATAAAAGTTATTTACAGATTGCCCTTCAAGTGTTATCATGCCATTAGTGAATGGTAATTCATTTATCGTTATAAAGCAATAATTGTTTAGCGAAAGGAAAAAATGAGATGGAAAAGAACCTGAACGAAAAAATTTGTATCGTCGGCGGCGGCCCCGCAGGTCTTTCGGCGGGAATGTATCTCGAGAAAAAGGGATACAAAAATTACACGATTCTTGAAAAAGAGGACGTTGTTGGCGGAAAGTGCTTCTCCCCTGAATACAAGGGCAAGCGCTATGAAATGGGCGCCATCATGGGAGTTCCCTGCTATTACGCCGTTCAGGACGTAATGGATTTTTGCGGAATAACGCCGGACGGCCCCAGGCTTGATCGTCAGTTCAGAACCAAAGAGGGCAAACTTTACAACCCGTTCACACTCTTCAAAGGCCTCAAGCTGAAATCCAAAGTCAAAAAACTCGGCAACCTGCTTGAGACGAAATACAAGGGCTACGACAAAAACGGACACCTCGGCACACATCCTGACATGATGATGCCCTTCCACGACTTCTGCGTTATGAACGGTGTCGAGGAAATTGAAGCCATTTGGATGAATCCCGGCACGGCTTTCGGTTACGGATTCTTTGATGAAATCCCCGCAGCATACATGCTCAAATATCTCGACATGCCCACAGCGATTGCGTTCGTTCAAAAACGCCTTTGGACATGGAAGGACGGCACACAGTCCATCTGGGAAAAACTGAACGCCAAGCTTGCTCACCCCGCCGTGATGAACACCAACATCACAAAGGTCACCCGCACGAACGGCAAGGTGCAGGTCACGACCGACAAGGGAACGGAAGAGTATGACAAGATAATCATAACCTCACCGCTCCAGTACATGGACAAATACTTTGACGCCACCGAAGAAGAGAAAAAATATTTCTCCAAGATCATCTATGAGGACTACAAGGTCTTTGCGTATACCGTTAAGAAATATCCCGAAATTTCCTGCTATGTGCCTGACAATATGGTTCCCTCGCGCCTCGGTCACCTGATGGTCTATTACGAACGTTGGGACAACTGCCCCGACCAGATAATCACAGCTTACTGTCTGGGCAATCACTCCAACGGAACACAGCTCACCACCGACCAGTGCCGCGATCTTGTCACTCAGGATATGAAAACCCTCGGCGTCGAGCCGGACCAGGTCGTTTACGAGCGTTCGTGGTACTATTTCCCGCATCTCAGCTGCGAGAACTACAAGAGCGGTTGGTATGAGGATGTTGAAAGCTGGCAGGGCAACAGAAACACTTATTACGCCGGCGAAGTTATGAGCTTCGGAGACATGGATGAGACCGCTCAGTATTCCAAGGAGCTTGTCGAGCGCTTCTTCTAAACGATGAGCAACATTTATCTTTAAGTTTCCGCGTTGTGATTCGATTGGTTTTTCGGCGAAACATCGCAATTTCAGCAATCCGGTCTGTGATTTTTATAGGCAGTTTAAATGTGTCCGCATTGTTCCGGTGCTTTGAATGAAATACCGTTCAGCTGCGGCGCACTCTCTACCCTTGAAATTGTCCTGACAGCGGTTGTTTGCGATACCGCTGATACAAAATCAATTTGACCACGCAACAGCATTTCTTTTCAGACAGGCTGCGGCCGCCGCGATGAGCGGCGGCCGTTTTTCGGATAATAATATTTTTCGGGAGGTATAACCTTGGAAAAAACAGACGGTTTCTTCAAGGAGCGGTATGACACCATAATCATCGGCGGCGCTCTCTCCGGGCTTGCATCGGCGCTGATGCTGGCAGACAAGGGTAAGGATGTGCTCGTGCTCGAACAGCATAACCTTCCCGGAGGACTCGCGACAAGTTTTGTGCGCGGAGGAGTCGAACTTGAAGCGACGCTTCACGAGATGATGAGCATAGGTCCAGAGGAACAGCCGCTTAAAATACGCAAGTTTTTTGACGAGATCGGGGTTAAGATAGATTGGATTCCCGTTCCAGAAGCCTATCGTGTCATTCTTCCAAACTCCGATATTGACGTCACGCTCCACCCTGGATATGAGAGAATGGCTCACGAAGTGGACAGCGCCGTCCCCGGGACATACGAAAAGGTGCTTCATCTCATGCAGCTTTGCAATACCGTTTACGAGAGCGTAAATGTGCTCTCTGTGCACCCAATGAGCAAAGTGCATATGCTCATAAAACACGATCAGTTTGTCAAAACCGCCGGGTATTCCGCAATGGATGTCATCGACACATTTGATCTTCCCCGCGAAGCGGTTGAGATTCTCTCCGCATACTGGATTTATGTTGGAAACCCCATGACGACGCTTCCTTTCACCGTTTACGCGGTGCTGATGGCAGATTATTTCCGCGGGAGCTATGTCTGCAACAATCTCAGTCACGGAATGAGCCTTGCAATGGAGCGCCGCGCCGTCGAGCTCGGAGCACAGGTCGAGTATCGTCAGCATGTTGAGAAAATTCTCGTGAAAAATGGCAGAGTCACCGGGGTTCGCACCTCACGCGGCGATGTTATAAAAAGCGACTATGTCATCTCCGGCGCTTATCCCAACACGGTCTATTCCAAAATGATAGAACCCTTGAGCGAGGTTCCGGCGTGCGCCATCAGATCAATTAACGCGCGCCGAATGAGTGTCACCTGCTTTTCTGTGATCATGTTGCTCGATCAGACGCCAGAACAGCTCGGAATAGATTCATACAGCGTGTTTTCGGGCGACACCCTCGACACCGAAAAAATATATGAGCAATGCAAAACACTCGGACCATACGATTACCTGACGACAATCTGTCTCAATCACGCAAACCCAGACTGCGTACCAAAGGGCATGACTGAGCTTTCGATAACAACGCTCCCTCTTCCCGAGGGCTGGTTCAAGATCACAGAGGACGACTACCACAAAACCGAGCGGCGCATTGCCCGTCAAATGATTGAAAAAATTGAAAAGCTGCACGGGATAAATCTCTTGGATCACATAACCGAGATTGTCATTGAAAGCCCGATGACTATAGCGCACTATACCGGCGCATGGAACGGCGGAATCTATGGTTATCGGCACTGTCAGGACGACAATATCGTCGCCCGTCTGACCATGAGCGATGAGGAAAGATACATCACCGGCCTCGAATTTGCTGGAGCGCACGCCATCAGCGGCAACGGAATGAGTCCGTGCATCACAAACGGCAGAAAAGCGGCTAAGGGTGTGCTGGATGAAATGGAAAAGGAGGCTCGCGCATAATGAAGATAAAAGGATTTTTAAAAGATGTTGGAGGTGCTTCACGCGTCACCGCGCGTCGAAAAGAGCTGTTTGAAACCGCGAGCGACAAGCTTGTTCTCTCCGACCCCATTGGAGACGTGGCCAACGCACTACACCCCGGCTCGATTACGCTTGAGGTCGCGTCAATCACACCGGCGTCCCCCACTGCCAAGACGATTCGATTCATTTCAAAGGACAAAAAACTTCCTGTTTTTCAGGCGGGACAGTATCTCAGTCTCAAGCTCAACATCGGTGACACGCTGACCTCGCGCCCCTACTCAATATCGTCGGCGCCGTTTGAAACACGCACGGACAATCCGTTTGTCGAAATTACCGTGCGCAACAAAGGAGAATCTTTCGCGAGCGATTACCTTTACAAGTCGCTTAAAATAGGAGATAATCTGTCGGGCACGATGCCGCATGGGCAGTTTTACTTTGAAGAGCTGCGCGACGCAAAAAACATAGTCGCGATTGCGGGCGGTAGCGGAATCACCCCGTTTATCTCAATGGCGCGCGAGATTGAGCACGGAACTCTCGATGTGAATCTCACAATTCTTTATGGTTCCAATGAAGTTTCGGACATAATATTGAAAGATCGCCTCGACGCGATAAAGAGCGATCGGGTTCGCGTTGTGCATGTCATTGCAAACGACCCTTCGTGGAGCGGAGAAAAAGGATTTATAACAAGTGAAATAATCAAAAAGTATTCAGCCGGAGACACGACCTACTTCCTGTGTGGGCCTCAGGTCATGTGCAAATTCGTTCTGGGTGAACTTGACAAATTGCACATCGCTCCCAGAAGAATACGCCGCGAGGTATTCGGCGCGCCGAGGGAGATTGAAAATTACGAAGGCTATCCGGAAAGTGCCAAGGGAAAAACCTTTAAGCTCACTCTTGTGCGCGGAATTCGCAAGGATATCATCAGCGCCCGCTCAGACGAGCCGATAATTGTTGCGATTGAGCGTGCGGGCATTAAATCCGAGACAAATTGCCGAAGCGGAGAATGTGGTTTTTGCCGCTCCGAGCTGCTTTCGGGAGAGATTTTTGTCTGTCCCGACGGGGACGGACGTAGAATGGCAGATAAGCAATATGGTTTTTTCCATCCGTGCTCAAGTTACCCCGTGAGCGATTTATCTGTTAAAATACCGATTCTTTAATCAATAGGAGCAACTTATGGCAAGGCAAACACTTTCAATCGAAGAAAAACAGCGCAAGCAACAGACGATAATTGACAGCGCGCTGGAGCTGTTTGCTACCAGAGGCTATGACACGACAACGATGGGCGATATTGCAAAGTCGGCAGGCATGTCCATTGGGACGCTGTATCTGTATTTTGAAAGCAAAATTGTGATATTTGCGCTGCTTTATAAAAGAGCGCTCGATCTGCTTGAAAAATCATTCGGCGACGCCCTTGAATTTCCCTCGCCCGACGTCAAAACCAAAATCTGCATGCTGCTTTACACCTACATCAACTTCTACAAAAATAATCACAACTACTATCGCGTGTTGTCAAGTGGGTTCATGTCCAAAAACAATAATATCCAGCTCAACGAAACGCTGACTCAAAAGGGTCTGAGTATATTGAAAAAACTCGAGCGTCCCATCGCCGAGGGCATAGAACAGGGCGTAATCAAGCCGTGTGACACCTTCAAAACTGTGGTGTCCCTGTGGGTGATGTTCGATGGCATTCTGATGCTGCCGGATAAAACACATGTGGATTCGTTGAGCGAGAACTTTCAGGAATACTATTCATACAGCATCGACATCATTCTCAACGGACTTTTGGCGTGATTCACCGCTGACAAAATCGGCAATTGCCGCCGTCAATCGAAAGCTCAAAGGCGCGCTTCCTGCATAGGAAACGCGCCTTTAAGCTGTTTTTTATACAACTGTGTATTTTCTTGTTGCGTGAAAATGTCTGCTGCTTGTTGCATGGCACCGGTTTGTTCAGTCAGCATTATATTTTAAGTGCGGTGTGCACACTTATCACCCGTCAAAGCACAGCATTCTCTCGTCCTGCGCGCATAGATTGCCGTTACTATTTCAAAACCCATCGTCAGTATCTTTTGAAAAACAGAAAATTCTTTGCAGCACGCACTAAAAAGCTCTGCAGGTGAACAACCCTTTACATGCATTAAACGTCGCATAGCGGCTGTGATTTTTAACTTCCCAGAGCACTTCGGCTATTCGATCCCCAGTTTTTCACGTATTCCGCTGATAATACCCGCGTCAGCCATGCTGATTTCCGAGCGCGCACCGACGATTATGTGATCACTCAGACTGACACCGATAAGTGACAGCGCCTGCATCGCCACCCTCGTAAGCTCAAGATCATCTCTTGACGGAACGCAGTACCCGCCGGGATGATTGTGCGCGAGTATCACGCAGACAGCCTTGTTCAGCGTCGCCGCTTCGACTATCCGACGAAGCGAAACAGCGGCCTCGCTCACTGCGCCGCGGGAAAGCTCACGGGCACATATCAGACGCAAACTGGAATCGAGGCAGAGCGCGTAGACAACCTCGTCGGTTTCTCCGACAAAGAGTGAGCGGGCGTAGTCGATAGCAGCGCCGGTTGAGCTTGCAACAAAGCCTCTGCGGTATTTGCTCTGCTCATAATAGACGAACGACTGGAACACGAGCTTGATAAGCGCCGCGCTGTTTTCTCCAACGCCCTCAATCTCCACAAGGCTTTTGGGGTCGGCCTCAAGCACGCGGCCGAATCCACCGAAGCCGTCTATCAACCGATGGGCAACGGCGTTTACATCACGGCGCGGGATGGAATATGTCAGCAGGAGTTCAAGCGCTGTGTGCTCATCGAAATCCCGAAGCCCACTGCGCATAAATCGAGCCTTTAACCGCTTTCTGTGTTCATCATGTATCCCCATTAAGCTCTGAACTCCGCTCATTTTTTTGGTGTGTCGCTGTCATTATACCACAGACCCATTCACATGATATCCAACAATCCGCTTGGCCAAAGACGTCCTCAAAATCGTCCTCGCGCGAGGCGATCTATACAATCTGTTGTTAAATATCTTTCATTATAATCGTATTTAATATTTTATACTGAACGTTATGATACATCTTGCATATCACCCGCATACGGTTGCTTAATACACATTGTTATAATGAAAATATTTGCATGATGCTGAGACAGCACGGTTATGATATACTGTTTTAGCCATAATGCGGATTGGCATTCAGCTTTCGCGCCGCGTTATTTTGGAAAAATCTGATGACAGACGGTAACTTAAATGAAGAACTTCACCATAGATGCGGCAGACGAGGGCACGCGGCTCAACCGCTGGCTGCAAAAACAAGTTCCATCACTCCCGGGCACTCTCATGTATCGCTATCTGCGGGAGAAGAAAATAAAACTGAACGGCAAACGCTGCGAGTCATCTTCCCGCCTCACCGCGGGCGACCTGCTCGAGCTGTATATCGATGACGAGTTTTTTTTACAGCCCAAGCGTGCTCCAGATTTCATGCGCGCGTCATCAGCTCTTGATATTGTATATGAAGACACAAATATTGCGGCCCTTCGCAAACCCGCAGGGCTGCTTGTCCACGCCGACAAGGAAGAGTATGTTGACACACTTGTCAGCCGCTTTTTGCGCAAACTCTATGAGCGCGGGGAATACGACCCCGCAGACGGCGCGGCGTTTACGCCCGCTGTCTGCAATCGACTCGATCGCGGGACAGACGGTATTGTCCTCGCCGGCAAAAGTGCGATTGCCGTCCGCGAGCTGGGCGAGATGATAAAACGCCGTGTTATAGACAAGCGATATCTCTGTGTCTGCTCCGGAAAAATCCCTGCCGACGGCCGATACCGCGCATTTCTCCAAAAGAACGAGCGCTCCAACACCGTTTCGGTCTTCGAAACCCAGGTGAGCGATTCAAAAGAAATTGTCACCGATTTTAAAACGCTCGAGCGGAAAGATGGCCTTGCTCTTGTTGAAGCCGGTCTCATCACCGGACGCCCTCATCAGATACGCGCGCACCTCGCGCATCTCGGCGCCCCAATCGCGGGAGATTCCAAATACGGAAACGACACGCTCAACCGAACTCTCGGCGAGAGGTCTCAGCTGCTGTGCGCTTACAAAATTCTCTTCAATCTTGATGACGAGAGTCTCACGGGTCCGCTCGGATATCTTGACGGCAAAATCATCACACTTCGCGAGGTCGCTTTCGCACGCAGGTATTTCGGCGCTGTGAATCTGCCGTAGTTCCCCCCATCGCTCGAGCTGTCAAGTGCTCGCGCAGGGATATTTTGTCCATATGTAAGTAAGGCCGACTTTGAAAATTCATACCCTCATCGCACCTACAAAAGCTGCCCCTTATTATCACTTATGCCGCGCCGAAAAATTCCCCCATTTACCTGTTTCAAAAAACACCTGTCATCCTAATACAAGTAGATAGCTGGAAGTTGAAATCTCAGCGCTGACTCAAGTGCTTATAGCGCCGGCGTCCGTGTTTATGTAGCAGCAAAAACCAGTGTCGCGCCGCAGTTCACAGCTGCTCTGCACAGACATTTTATTGATGTGCACGGGCTGAGTTCCCACTGAAATCTCCTTATATTCTGATCCTGTCGATCGCCGCGCGAATTTCCCTCTCTCCCCATATTTCGGGAACGGGATATGTTGGATTTGCCTCGGCAAGCGCGTAGCGAACCATTGTCGGCATGTCTTCGTCACGGATGCAGTCAAACCCATTGGGTATCCCCATCGCGGCGTTCATCGATCGTATCGCCTCGATAAATGCCTGCGCTTTTTGAGCTTCTGTCTCGCCAGCGAGATGCACGGCGTCCGCAAGTTTTGCGAGCGGCGCATGCGCGCTCTTTCCATACAGTTCGAGCACAACAGGCAGGAGAACGGCGTTGGCAAGTCCGTGAGCCAGGCCATAAAACCCTCCGAGCGTGTGTGCTATAGCGTGAACGTAACCGACACACGAACGGGTAAAAGCTATACCTGCCTTATAGGACGCAACCAACATTTTTTCCCGCGCTTCAAAATCCTGCCCATTTGTGTAGGCTCTCGGAAGATATTGGAACACAAGCTCAATGGCCTCAACGGAGGCCTCATCGGTCGCTCCGCTCCACTGATTCACATAAGCCTCAACGGCGTGCGTGAGCGCATCCATCCCCGTTGCCGCGGTTATGTTGGCTGGCAGCTGTGCGGTCAGCTCGCAATCAAGCACCGCAACCAATGGCAGCAGCCGCAGATCTCCGATCGCGAATTTGCGGTGCAGTTTTCGGTCGGTTATCACGGCCGCGATTGTGGTCTCACTGCCCGTTCCCGCCGTTGTCGGCACAGCGAAAAATGGAGGTAATTTTCTGCCAACTTTAAAGAATCCCGCCATCGCCGAAACGTTCTTTTTGGGATTCACAACGCGTGCGCCGACCGCTTTCGCGCAATCCATCGGCGACCCTCCTCCGAAAGCGATTATGCCGTCGCAACCTCCCGCGATATAGAGTTCCAGCGCTTCCTCGACGTTTTCAATCGAGGGGTTTGCTTCGGTTTTGCTGTATATTTCACATTCGATTCCGCGCTCACGAAGTGCGGCGTACAGCCCGTCGGGAAGACATCTTTTGGTGATATTGGGGCCGGTCACAACAAGCGGCTTGCTCACTCCGTGAGATGCGATCAACTCTGGAAGCTCGCGCACGCTGCCTGCACCGGAGAGCAGCTGCGGCCACGGCCATATCAGGCAGTATTTCCCGAGATTGAACCCGAACTGATAGATGCGATACCACGCTCTTTTGAGCACACCGACCGAACTTGTTGAACCCATGATTTTTCTCTCCTTAATATTGTTCTTTTTCACTATTGAGATGCAACTTAGCAATTGATCCGATGGCCACAATATCAAACTTTAAGTTCAATTTGAGATTTTAGCATCTATCGTTTTATCCGCAGCGCTAAAAAGAGAAATGACGCGCGTTTGAAAAAATCCGGAGCTATCTTCCAAATTTTTAATTTGCGGAAAATGTTGTTTTTTGAAATATTGCAGTACGATTAAATCTTTTATCCGATGGCCACAATATCAAACTTTAAGTGCACTGAATAAACTTAGCACATCTCAATTTTATCCGCATCATTTTATAACACAGCTGCCGTGCACGCGTAAAAATCGAAAGCAAAAGTCAGTGCCCGCCGCGTTTTAATTTAAGACAAAACGTCATTCCCTGCATGGAATGAAGCACACTATGAGTGTACAGCAGTCTCGCGAATACCATCTGCTTAAATCAAGCACATCACTCATCAGGGTTTACTTTAATTGCGGCCCAGTAAGCGCGCGCCGCCTGCTCGGTCTTGTTGTCTCCGTATTCATAATACCGTTTTCCCAAAAGACTGTCCGGCAGATACTGCTGCTTCACCCAGCGGTTGGGGAATACGTGGGGGTATTTGTAGTCGTTCCCGCGTCCCAGTTTTGTCGCGCCGGCATAGTCTGCACCTTTTAAATGTACCGGAATATCAGACGCCTCGCCGAGCTTGATGTCCTCGCTCGCCGCGTTGATTGCCATGTAAGCTGTGTTGCTTTTGGGCGCTGTCGCGAGCAGAACGGCCGCCTCGGCTAACGGAATTCGCGCCTCCGGCAGCCCGAGCCTGAACGCCGAATCGACACACGCGTTCACTATGACCGCCGCCTGTGGGTAGGCAAGGCCGATGTCCTCGCTCGCAATGACGAGCAATCGCCTCGAGGGAGAAATTATGTCCCCCGCTTCGAGCAGCCGCGCAAGATAATGTACGGCGGCGTCCGCATCGGAACCGCGGATTGATTTTTGCAGCGCAGAAAGCAGGTCGTAGTGCACGTCATCGTCACGGTCACAGCGCGCTGCCGAGCGCGCTGACACCTCGCCTGACATCTCGGAGGTTATCGTCTTCACCCCGCTCACCTCATGCGCAGCGGCACACAGCAAATCGACTGCGTTGAGCGCCTTTCTCACATCTCCGCCAGCGCTCTTTGCGATGAAATCCCGAGTATCATTATCACAAAAATATTCCACCCCGTGGACTTCATTGAGCAGAGAAAATGCGCGATCGACCGCACGACGAACTTCAGAGGATTCGAGCTGCTTGAATTCAAACACAGTGCAACGGGAAAGCAGCGCGTTGTAAACATAAAAATATGGGTTTTCCGTCGTCGACGCTATAAGGGTGATCGAACCCTCCTCAACCGTTTCAAGCAGCGATTGCTGCTGTTTTTTGTTGAAATACTGTATCTCATCGAGATACAGCATCACCCCGCCGACTCCCGCAAGCGTCCCGACGCTCGAGATGACCTCTTTCACGTCTGATATCGACGCCGACGTCCCGTTGAGCTTAAAGATCCGCTTGTCGGTACTCTCGGCGATTATCCGGGCCACCGTCGTCTTGCCGACGCCTGACGGGCCAAAAAATATCATGTTGGGCACACGGCCCGAATCTATCATATCGCGAAACACTCTGCCCTTTTCGAGCAGGTGCCGCTGACCGAAAACCTCATCGAGCGAAGTCGGGCGCAGCAGCTGTGCGAGCGGCGCGTTATTCATTTTTTCGGCCTCCAATTTGCGGGCATTTGTAACTCATATATTATAACAGAACCGGGCGCATAGTCCAAACTCCGTGAGCATTCTAATTGTAACATAATCTCGAATGATGTAGAATTGCCTTGAGGTGATTTTTATGACAAAAAAAGAACGCGCAGCAAAAATTGTCGAGGCGCTCAAAATAGAATATACCGTGCCCGAGTGCACACTTGATTATGCCGACGCGTGGCAACTGCTTGTTTCGGTGCGGCTTGCGGCTCAGTGCACCGACGCGCGCGTCAATGTTGTGACTCAGGATTTGTTTGAAAAATATCCGAGCGCTCAGGCGCTTGCCGACGCCGAAGTTTCCGACATTGAGGCGATGGTCAGGACGTGCGGACTCGGAGCTTCCAAAGCGCGCGACATCAGCGCTGCAATGAAGCTGCTGGTATCTCAATACGGCGGAATTGTTCCCGATACCCTCGATGAACTGCTCAAGTTCCCCGGTGTCGGCCGCAAATCGGCCAACCTCGTTGTCGGAGACGTCTATGGTAAGCCTGCGATTGTCTGCGACACCCACTGCATACGGCTGTGCCACCGCTTCGGCCTGACCGACACCGACAAACCCGCGCTGTGTGAGAGGCAGCTTCGCGAGATAATTGACCCCAAAGAGGGCAATGATTTTTGTCACCGTCTGGTCCTTCACGGGCGCGCGGTGTGCACTGCACGTTCCCCTCGCTGCGGCGAATGCTGCCTGCGTGAACTGTGTAAAAGCGCGAAAGAGATTGACAGCGCCTCGATATAGGGGTAGAATGACAATGCAAACAAAACACAGGGGCGCCCTTGAGGCTGAGATGAACGCATGGCGTTCGGTCCCTTTGAACCTGAACCGGGTAATACCGGCGTAGGAAGTGTAGATATAACAACTTTCCCGCGTCTGTTTATCCTCATCATCGGATAACCGGGCGTTTTGTTTTGCAAAAATACTGTCCGCGGGCAAACGCCCTGTAAGGAGAAAACTCATGCAAGCTTCCCAAAACACGAACAGAAGCGCTTCGACGAGGGCACTCGTTGAAGGTGCAATTATGGTTGCGCTCGGCACACTGCTGAGCATGATTAAAATCGATATGCCCATGGGCGGCGGAGTGACGCTGTGCGCCATGCTTCCGCTTGTCGTCATGTCGTGGAGACACGGAATCAAGTGGGGCACGTTCACCGCGTTTGTGTTCAGCGTGCTGCAAATGCTGCTCGGTCTCGACAACGTCCGCTACGCTACCAGTGCGCTCATGGCTGCGGCAATCATCCTTTTCGATTACATTGTTGCATACACGGTCATCGGGCTTGCAGGCGCTTTCAAAGGCAAGCTCAAAAACGCAAAACTTGAGTTGGTCGCGGGAGTCTCTCTAACTCTTTTCGCCCGCTTTTTGTGCCATTTCATAACCGGCTGGTTCATCTGGGACGCGCTTTGGCCCAATGGGACATACATTGCGCCCGTCTATTCGCTGCTGTACAACGGTTCTTACATGCTGCCCGAGCTGATAATCACCTCCGTTGTAGCGTTGCTGCTTTTAAAGTATATGGACTACGGAATGGAACGGAAATAAGCTCAATCCTGCCATCAACTGCGGCGACGGTAACACTGTCGCCGCTTTTTATTTTCCCTGTGAGCATCGCGTCGGCCAAAGCGTTTTCAGCGAGGTGCGCTATCTCCCTTTTGAGCGGACGCGCGCCGAATTTCTCGCATGCACCGCATCTCGCGGCCAATCTTGCCACGCTCTCCTCAAAACGCACCGTTATCCCGTGACCCCCCATGCGCTTTGCGAGTACGCCGAGCAACTTTGCCGCAATTTGTTCAAGATCTGGCTGTGTCAGCGTGCGAAAGAGCGCAATCTCATCAAATCTGTTGATAAGTTCGGCAGGAAGAGCGCTCTGCAGCTCACGTTCGGCGAGGTCCAAAGCGCGGATGTAATCGTCGCTGTGTGTAGAGAAACCGAGCGGGTGTCCGATTCCCGATGCCGCCCTCGATCCGAGATTGGATGTGCACACAACTACGCAGTTGCGAAAGTTCGCCGCGCGTCCATACGAATCGCTCAGCTCTCCCTCTTCCATTATTTGAAGCAGCAGGTTGCGCACCTCTTCACTTGCTTTTTCCAGTTCGTCGAACAGCACCATGGAATACGGGCGCTGGCGAACCGCTTCGGTCAGCCGGCCGCCCTCCTCGTAACCAACATATCCGGGGGCTGCGCCAATCAGCCGCGAGACCGAATGAGGCTCAGAGAATTCGGACATATCAATTCTCATCAGCGCGTGTTCGTCCTCAAAAAGGGCACCTGCAAGCGCACGGCACAGCTCAGTCTTGCCGGATCCTGTAGGCCCACAGAGCAGAAAGCATCCTGCCGGCCTGTTTTCCTCTCTGACCCCCATCCTTGATCTTCGGATTGCACTCGCAAGCGCGCGCACTGCATCATTCTGACCTATGACACGCTGTTGCAATGTGCCCTCAAGATTTTTCAGCGCGCGGCACTCGTCGCTGTCTAATTTTGAAACAGGAATACCTGTGCGTTCAGAAAGTGCATACATAACATCCTCTGCCGCAAGTTCGAGTGTTTTCACCGAGCTTTCTTTAAACGAGCGCAATCGCAGCAAAGACGCAGCCTCATCCAGCAAATCGAGCGCTTTATCGGGCAGACAGCGATCGGTAATATATCGCCGAGACTGCGAGACCGCCGTGCGAACGGCCTCGTCCCTCACTTTTATCCCGTGGTGCTTCTCGATTCGCGGCAGCTGCGATTGCAGCATTTGAAGCGCGACTTCGGCGCTCGGCTCACACACGACAAGCTTTGCAAAACGCCGCGCAAATGCTCCGTCCTTCTCGATGAATTTCGCGTATTCGGCTGTCGTCGTAGCTCCGATTACCGAAATGTCGCCTCGCGCAAGGGCAGGTTTTAGTATATTGGAAGCATCGAGCGCACCCTCTGCACTGCCCGCGCCCATAACGGTGTGCAGCTCGTCAATAAATACGATAGCGTCACGCCTTGCGGAAATTTCTTTCAGCACGTCGCGCAATCGTTCCTCAAAATCGCCACGATACTTCGAACCCGCAACCATTGCGGTCATATCGAGCGCAAGCACCCGCTTGTCCGCAAGCTCGGCAGGCACTTCCGCTTTTGCAATTCTGCGCGCGAGACCCTCCACCAACGCCGTCTTGCCAACTCCCGGCTCGCCCACCAGACAGACATTGCTCTTTTTGCGCCGCGCGAGTGTCGCGATTATTCGGTCGGTTTCGGTGTCTCGCCCTACGACGGGATCAAGCTGTCCCGCACGCGCTGCCGCTGTGAGATCAATTGTATACTTTTCGCATGACTTCTGCTTTTTGGCGGGCGCCTCAAACGCATCTATATATACCTGTGAGGAAGAATGCTCGGTCTCCCGCTCTTCAGGCAGTTCACGCACATCGCGGCGAATCAAGTCTTCATCCGCCCCGGCAAGCTCAAGCAGACGGCGCACCGTCTTGTTTTGCACACGCAGCAGTGAACAAAGCAGCTGCTCAGTTCCGACACAGCTGTCCCCAAGCTTGCTCGCACAAGTACTCGCGTGCTTAACAATGGCCTCAAGCTCGGCGGTCATATCATTGTCGGACAACCGCGTCGCCGTTCCATCGCCTCTCTCGCTTGCGAGATACTCACGCATACTATCAGCTGTTGCTGAGTGCCGCCGCATAATTGCGAAAGCATCGCAATCGGGCAGCTCGCACACCGCAACCAACAGGTGCTCTGCCCCAACGCGCAGATGCCCCAGTGCCGATGCGATCTTCACGGCCGCGGCAACTGCGCGGTTCGCGTGTTTGGAAAAGCCCTTATAGTTCATCGATTGGTCCTTTTCATGAGGTATTTACCCCGATTATTGCCAGTTTTACATTTATAAATCAATTTAGCTTGCGATTCGCTGACTGTGCATTGACAACTTCCGTCTGTGAAATTATAATGATAGGTATGCGGGTATAGTTTAGTGGCAAAACATCAGCTTCCCAAGCTGAGGTTGAGGGTTCGATTCCCTTTACCCGCTCCAGTCGGAGTGTTCTTATAGGAATTCAGTTTCCTTATAAGAACACTCCGTTTTTATTTGTCTATTTGTTTGTTATTGCTTTATCATATAATTGGAGTTTTACACAAGCTCTTCACAAGGCGAAGCGTTTCTGACGCTTACGCCTTTTCTCGTTTTCAGCTCAAAGGGCTTGAACGGTGCTTTTTCAA
>JAVXNE010000008.1:0-22307 GCA_036645935.1 Oscillospiraceae bacterium
CCGCCTGCTATTCGCAGGCAACAAGCCCTCTCCGCTGCTTAAATAAAATATTTGTCTAGCTTTTTGGGGTCAGTTCATTAATTGGTCGCCCCGTTTTTTATTTTCCATTAGGTATTGCGCCGCGAAATAGATAGTTCACTACGCCATTACTACGCCAAAAAGCCATAACCCAATTCAAATATAGATTTTAATAAATAGTTTGAATGATGAAAAGCCCGATAAAGGCGACGAAAAGCCCGTAAATACCGTTGTTTTCGGTACTTACGGGCTTTTCTCTGCTTGGTGCGAGTGACGAGACTTGAACTCGTACGCCATAAGACACACGCCCCTCAAACGTGCCTGTCTGCCAATTCCAGCACACTCGCAAACTCACAGGGCGCAAGTGGAATTATACCATTACAGCAGATTTCTGTCAACCGTTTTGCTTCCTTTTTTGCTGCATGTATTTATACTGAGTTTTTGCTTGCATATCCACGATTCCGAGAGAGCAGTTGCTCCTGATTTCCGAGTTTCGCCATTGTCTGTTGAGTCTGTGCGTCATGCACCGATGACTTTTTCTTCGCACTAAACTCTGTCGAATTTTTGCGCTTTCTTATCAAAAATCCAACTGTCGCAGTCGTCATGCAACTCTGCTTGAGCAAGCGCTTCTAATGCTCCTCTATGCATGAAATTAAAGCTTGCTTCCTTAATGGGTTTTGCGCAAATTCCCGCCTTGTAGCTTATACTTGCCTCTCCAGCACATGTGAAAAGCTCAGGGTTGCGCAGTATGCGAATTGTGCGGTTAACGGACAGCGCTATATCCTCTTCGGATCCCTTATCTCTGACCAGCGCCTCGAAACATCCGTCGCCCAAATATGCGACAAAACTGGAATCATTGCACAGAAATTCAAGTTTTCTCGATATCGTCTCAAGCAGCTCATCTGATCGCAGCTCTCCCATTTCGCGCCGCAGTCTGTCAAATAAATTGATCTCTATCATGACAAGTGCAAGAACGTCATCTCTCTTGTCTGTTTTGATTGCGGCATCGGTGAGCGCCATGAGCGTTGCCGGGGAATAGAGGCCGAGCTTCTTCTCATGATCTGCCACACACGGCAAGAACATCTCAAGTTTTTTTCTGTTATTTCTATTTGCGACATACAGATAGATATACAAATCCCCATTAGAGGGGTCTGACAACAGCAACGACCATTGTGTTACCCAAACGAGCTGCCCCTCGCGGTTTTTAATGTGATAATCGCATACAGAGCATGGCTTGCCTGTGGCAAACTCATTTGTCAGTTCATTAGATGAAAAAGAATGTTCAATGTTTTTTCTCTCATCGACGTCCGGTATCAAATCACAAAGTGCTCTTAGCGCCTTTGAATAGTCAGGGCGCACATCGCTTATGCAGAAATTGCCAAGAATCGCCTCAACGCAGTTTTTTGTAAGATTTGCCTTTATGTATGCTTCTTGTTTTCCTGAAAAAAGTTCCAGCATTCTATCCTGCTGTTTAAAACGCAGCACGCCATCCTCTTGACTGATAGCATCCTTGCTTATGCAGACCGCGAATAAGGGTATGTTGTTTTCGTCAAATATGGTCTTATAAGAGGTGCGCACAAACTGATATTGGCCATCCTTTCCGAGGGTTTTGAGTAACATGCTGCCATCAGGCACTCCGCTGAACATGGTGTTGTAAAAATTTCTTGCCCCCTCGGCAGAGTCGGGATGAATGATCCCGTCCTTGATTAATGATTCGGGCACATCGGGGATATCTGCGGGTCCAACGCCGTATTTTTCAACATGTACAGACGAACGGTGCAGTGTTCGCGTAGCGAAATCGCATTTGAACATTGCCGCATCGCAAAGGTCAAGCGCGCATCTTAGCTGCATCCTGTCAAAGCGTGCTGAAAGCTCGAGTTGCTTCTGCTTGCTAATATCCGTTACCACTGCAATGAGCACGGGGAGTTCACTCTCCTCGTATGGAATGCGCACTGCGCGGAGATGCCGCCAACCGATATCATTATTGCGAAACACACCCCTATAAACATGATCTACCACCTCATCGTTCTGCGCGCCCGTCCGCAACGCCTCTTCTAACTCGGCGATATCGTCTGCAAAAACTGTAGCCTGCCGCAAATCATCATGATTCTTGATAATGGTACCATCGTTTTGGGTCATTGCATAGTAACCGGCGCTGACGAAAATTTCATGTATCTCCTCGCCCACTTCAATTAGGAGAATTCCGCCGTCTATCGAGTCAATGAGTGCTTTCAGTTGTATCGAGCTTGAACTTATATTTGAAACAGCAATCTCTCTGCCAGGATTTTTTTCATCCGACCCTGAGTTTGCAATCACATATCGATTTCTGCCGTCTCGTTTTGCCTCATACAGTGCCGCGTCCGCTTTGGAAAAAAGCTTAGAGAAACTGTCTTGCGACATAG
Source organism: Oscillospiraceae bacterium (assembly GCA_036645935.1). Lineage (GTDB taxonomy): Bacteria > Bacillota > Clostridia > Oscillospirales > Ruminococcaceae > JAUNBN01. The sequence goes on from JAVXNE010000008.1 coordinate 2,421, forward strand.
CATCACTGACAGCAACACCGACGCTTGCTGTTATTTTGATCGATCCTTTGTCGCCTATCTGCAAAAATTGCATTGTCTCGCACACTTCACGAGCTCGCTCAATCGTCAATTCCCATGACACCGCATTTTTCAACAGTACCATAAACTCGTCGCCGCCTATGCGGCCTACAATATCCGTGGGGCGAAAAAGGTTTTTGAGCGCTGTCGCAGCCTGCAGCAAAACGTGATCGCCGCACTGGTGTCCAAATTCGTCGTTGACGTCCTTGAACTTGTCAACATCAATAATAAACAACGCATGAGCTGTTTCTTTTCCTTCATTTTGAAGAAAATCCTCTATTTGCTTCGTCGTCACTTCGTGATTAAGAAGCCCTGTCAGTGAATCTAATGTGGCCTGATGTTCCAGTCTCTCAAACTCGCGACGCTCATCATCCACATCGCTGAACAGCAAAAAAGCCTTGATATCACCTGAATTGGGATACTGCACAAGCTCGATTTTTGCGAGTGTCCACCGGGATTCACTCTCCGTGAACCTGCAAAATTCAAAAGATATCTCTCTTTCGCCCTGATAGAAAAGACCGGTCAGCCGCTCCTTGTCCATCTGCTTGATAAATTGAGCGCGATCAGCAGGGCACACCATTTCTTCCGCACACCTTCTGGCACACTCATTAAGTGGCAAGCCTTCTCTTCCAAAAAAGGATCCCATCAGCTCGCCTTCGCTGTGCTCAGAGACATCACGTGTGAGATTGTGTTCTAAGAGCGCTTTGCATTCAAATGACATGGATTCGATTTTCTGACGATATCGCTCAAACGCCAACCCCATTTCACGCTGCTCTGTGACGTTATGATAAGAAATAACCGCCTGGCTTGGCGTTCCGTCGATATCGCAAATGAGTGTATAGTCAAAATGATACCACTCCAATGCCCCTGTATATCGATGTAAACAAAATTCGGCCTCGCGGCTTTCAACTCCGCGAGCCATGTCTTCAAAATATTGAATGAACGCATCGCTGCTCTCATTTGAGCACACTTTGTTTGTTTTGACGGCATCAAGCCATTGATGAACGATCTCCTCATCGCCCATCTCTTGTGCGGACGCTTTCGTGTGGTAGACTGTGGCGTTTTTAACATCATATCGCATTACGAATTTGCCGCCTTGAGAGGCCGCGATTCGATATTCTTCCTCGGTGATGCGCAGTGTTTCTTTGTCTTTTTCCAGTTGATTCATCCGCTGTAAATTCAGAACTCCCACCGCTCCGATCAAAGCGAGGGATATCAAGATAATCAATCTTTCACGGTCGCTCATATTGGCGAAGCTTCCGGAATATCCGAACAACAGTAGGTTAACTTGAAGCGAGAAGATCAGTAAAAATAATGTTCCAACCACCGCAACGACGAATATTATATTATACCATGCTATAGTTTTCTTGACCTTTTTGTTTTTCAAAAATGCTCCTCCTCTATCATATTGGGAGTATGCTTTTCAGTTTGATTATAACACAAAAGAGCCGAATTATAAGTCCGGCTCTTTTGGCTATCTCAGACTGTTTTTTTGAATGCGTCCGGTTCAGCGAGCGACGCCAATATCTCATCAATGCTCATTTCGATCATCGAGGACACCGCTGCGCTCACTGCACCTTCAACTATCGGGCAGTCGGCAAGTCGTATATCGACATCGGACATCGATTCAATAACCATTTCAGCGGTCATCAGTGCGCTTCCCATATCCATTATCATGAGAACGCCGTCGTCCGAAATCACTGATTTCACCGCCGCTTCTATAAGCTCAAAGCTCGTTCCGAGGGAGCCGTCCTCAAGTCCGCCTGCATACGCAACAGGAGCATCCGGCGCCATCATTTTGGTAAGATCATATGTTCCTTCTGCAACCTTTGCGCTGTGCGATACAATTACAATTCCTACCATAAGTCTGTCCTAAACGCAGTCGCGTATAGCTTTTAGCATCAGCGTTGAAGATGTCGCGCCCGGGTCCTGATGGCCGATTCCTCTTTCGCCGAGATAGCTTGCGCGTCCCTTGGTGGCAATTATGGTCTTCGTATATTCACATCCAGCCTCAGCCGCCTCAATAGCCTTGTTGATAGCCGCTTTAAAGTCGCCTGAAGCGGTAAATTCCTTAGAAAATGCGTCGCGAGCCGGCACAAGCGCATCAAGCATTGTTTTCTCGCCCGTTGTCGCTTTTCCTCGCATCATAATGCCATCAATCGCGGCGCTGAGAACTGCGAGAAAACCCATTCCGTCAAGTTCAGTTTTGCCTGCGGCCTCTGCGCCCGCTTTCATGTAAGCGGTTCCGTACAACGGTCCGGATGCACCGCCGACCGTCGTGACAAGTGTCATCCCGACCGCTTTCAGCGTCGCGCCAATATCCTCTTTGTCCTCAAAGGACGGCAGTTTGTCAACCACTGCACCAAACCCACGTGCCATGTTTATTCCGTGGTCGCTATCTCCTATTGGGCTGTCGAGATCTGTCAAATATTCTTTGTTTGCCTGAATGGATGCGGCCATTTTCCTGAGGATTTCAATTACATCTTTGTTTGTCGCCATAATGTTCCTTCCTCTTATGCTCTAAATCAATTTATCTTGAATCAGTTTGTCTTGAATTAGTGAGTGTCTTAAATAATTCAACGTTGCCAATCCACTTATACTTTAAAGTACCCTATATCTTAACATTGGTGTACACGTTAAAACGGCTTGAGCTTCAGTTCAGCTCGCATTTTCGCATCGAATACTTTAAATCAGCGTGCAGCGGGAATTCCCGCTGCACGCTATGAGCATCAGTTTTTTTGCTATTCTCTCCAAGCAATCGCTTCGGCGGGGGCGTCAAGATATTGCTTCAGCTCATCGTCGAGAGCCAGCACGGAAACGGAGAATCCGCACATGTCGAGCGAGGTCATGTAATTGCCGACATATGTTTTGTAAATCTTTGCGCCGGCCTCAGTCAGCTGATCGTGGACATTGTCATTGACAACGAAGAGCTCCATGAGCGGAGTTCCGCCGCCGCCGTTCACGAGAACCGCAACCTCTTTGCCGCCGTAAGTGATGTCTGCAAGAACCTTGTCGAGCAGGACTTTCACTATTTCTTTGGCTTCCATCAGTTTGCCGCGATGTGTGCCCGGCTCGCCATGGATGCCGATTCCGATCTCTATCTCGTCATCACCAAGTTCAAATCCGGGCTTCCCTGCTGCTGGAACCGTGCTGGGTGTGAGAGCCATTCCCATTGTGCGGACGTTGGCGATAACTTTTTCGGCAACTGCTTTGACTTCTTCAAGGCTCTTGCCGGCTTCGGCAGCGGCGCCGGCGCATTTGTGCACAAATACTGTGCCCGCAACGCCGCGGCGTCCTGTGGTGTAAAGGCTGTCCTGAACAGCGACGTCGTCATTGGTGACAACTTCAGCGGTTTTAATTCCGTCTGCTTCGGCCATTTCAGCGGCCATCTCGAAGTTCATGACATCGCCGGTGTAGTTCTTGACAACCATGAGCACGCCTTTGTCGGTTGCGACGGCTTTGATTCCCTCATAAACCATATCAACTGTCGGGGAGGTGTAAACCGCACCCGCGACAGCGGCATCCAACATGCCCTTACCAACGAACCCACCATGTGCAGGCTCATGTCCTGAACCACCGCCGGATATGAGGGCAACCTTGCCCTCTTTCTTTGTGGTCCTGACTACGATTGTACCGACGTCAAGCTTTTTGACGATCTTAGGATATGCTTTGCACATACCCCTTATCATTTCTACCTCTACATTTTCGACTTTGTTAATAATCTTTTTCAACGATGTTTTCTCCTTTGATTTTAATAAAGTTCTTTAGTTGCAACAACGTCGACGTCCGTTCCGCAGACACCTTTAATCACGACGTCGCCAATATGAACAGGCAGCTGCGCCTTGATTAGGGAAATCTCTTTCAAACAATCAACGATTTTGCCTTTTTCGATCGCTTTGCTGGTTTTAACCGAAAGTGGAGTTTTGCTGCCGCACGCATTCACGAGCGAGGTAACCATACGTGTCGGGCAGGTGCATTCCTCCTCTGCATATTTCTTGCCAATATTGCAGGTAAAGCCTTCAACTGAGACAAATTTGCCGTCATCATCCAGAGTGGCGGTCATACGGCAGCCCATGGGGCAACCGATGCATGTCAATTCTTTTGTCATCGCACTACACCTCCACACTCACGGTGATATTTTCCGCGTCCTTGCACTGTGCAAGCTTTGCGGGGTCAATCAACAGTGACTCCATCTCAGCGGGAGCCATGATCTTTCTTTTTTTGCTAATAATGTCGGTGCCGCCCACCGTTACCTTGATGGTCGCGTTCTGATAAACCCCACGTGGCCGGAACATTATCGTCGTCGGCTCTGCAAGGTCGCGAGAGACGAACTGCGGCACGATAGCATTGACTCCGTTGCCCATAACGACGGGGAATTTGCCGCTCGCTTTCGCGAGTTTTCCCTCTACATAATCCCACGCGTGACGCCCGGCCTTTGTCGATTCCTCAGAGACAAAATCGACTAGGTCATGAACATGCAGAACATTTCCGCAGGCAAATATGCCGTCTACCGAGGTCTGAAGCGCATCGTCCACAACAGCTCCGCTCGTCGCGGGGGCAATGTCGACTCCGGCCATAGTGGTAAGCTCGTTTTCGGGAATGAGACCGACCGACAGCAACAGTGTGTCGCAGTCGAAGTGTTTTTCAGTTCCGGGAATGGGTTTCAGCTTGTCGTCCACCTCGGCAATTGTAACGCCCTCAAGCCGCTCTTTGCCCTCGATGTCAACAACGGTGTGGCTCAAATAGAGAGGTATGTTATAGTCATCAAGGCACTGGACAATGTTTCGTTTGAGTCCGGCACTATAAGGCATGAGCTCGACGCATCCGAGCACTTTCGCACCCATGAAAGTCATGCGGCGTGCCATAATGAGGCCGATATCTCCGCTTCCGAGGATCAAGACATCTTTACCGGGCATGAGCCCCTCAAGGTTGACGAACTTCTGTGCCGTTCCTGCGGTGTAAACACCGGCGCAGCGCCAGCCTGGTGTGCCGATTGAGCCGCGGGGACGCTCCCTGCAACCCATGGCGAGGATGAGCGCCTTGGCCTCAAACTGCTCAAGTCCGTTATCGCGGCTCACGCAGGTCACGACCTTGTCGTGAGTGACGTCTATGACCATCGTGTTGAGCTGATAGGGTATATTGTATTCGGTAACTTTGTCGACAAAACGCTGTGCGTATTCGGGGCCTGTCAGTTCCTCTTTAAACGTGTGCAAACCGAAACCGTTATGGATACACTGTTTGAGGATTCCTCCGAGGCTCTGCTCACGCTCAAGAATGAGGATATCGCGCGCGCCTGCTTCATAGGCGGAGACAGCCGCAGCAAGACCTGCCGGTCCGCCGCCGATGATTACTATGTCTTTGGTTTGCATGTTACTCCGCCTCCTTAAAGAGATTATCCGCAAGCAGCTTGGAGTCGCCTCCAAATTTGGTGACCTCAAGCGGTGTGAGGTTGAGCTCTTCACAAAGTATCTCAACCACTCTCGGCGTACAGAAACCGGCCTGGCAACGTCCCATTCCGGCACGCGTGCGGCGTTTTATTCCGTCAACCGTTCTCGCGCCGACCGGGCGGCGGATAGCCTCGCGGATCTCCGCTTCAGTTACGGTTTCGCAACGGCAGACTATCTTTGCAAAATCAGGATTCGACGCGATAGCCTCGGCTCGCTGTTCCTTGTTCATCTCGCGGAACTTCGGTATTCCCTTGCGTATCGGGTCAAATTTTTCGTTTTTCTTTGCGCCCAGCTTGTCCGCCACATCTTTTGCGAGATAATCGGCAATCGCGGGTGAAGAGGTAAGTCCCGGAGATTCAACACCAACAGCGTTGAAAAACATCGGCGCGTCGTCCGGCTCACCAATCACAAAATCCCCTCGGTCGCAGTGAGCGCGAATGCCAGAAAAGTTCGTTATCATGTCGCGGCGGGGTATGTCTTTCCATGTGTGGTGCGCACCGTCGAGAACCTTGGCCTGGCCAAAATCCGTCGTGCGGGTGTCGTCCTTGCCGTCTATATCCTCGGCGGTCGGGCCGAGCAACACCGTGCCGTCAATAGTTCTCGCCACGAGAATTCCCTTGCCCATTTTGGAGGGCACGGGGAATATCGTCGCGTGGAATTTATCTTTGTGTTTTTTGTCGGCGATATAGTATTCGCCGCGTCTCGGGTGTATGTGGATTTTGTCTTCCGAGACCATATTGTTTATCTCGTCGGAATACAGACCTGCGCAGTTGATAACCGCTCTGGTCTCGAAAACTCCGGCTTTGCTCGTAACGCGCCAGCCACCGTCGATTTTTTCAACGTTTGTGACCTCAGCATTGCGAATAAACTCAACACCATTCTTTGCGGCATTCTCCGCAAATGCCTGTGTTAGCTCATACGGACAAACAATGCCCCCCGTGGGGACAAGCAGCGCCTTACAGACGCTCGGGTTAAGGTTTGGTTCGCGCTTCATCAATTCTTCGTGATCGATTATACGCAGATCGGGACATCCGTTAATATTACCGCGCTCGAGAAGCTCCTCAAGCTTAGGTTCGTCCTCGTCAAAATAGGAAACAACAAGAGAAGTGTTCCACTCGTAGGGCACGTCGAGCTCGGTGCATATTTTGTCAAACATGGGGTTGCCCAGCATATTGAACTTTGCCTTGAGCGTTCCGGGCACCGCGTCGTATCCACCGTGAATGATGGCGGTGTTCGCCTTACTCTGTCCGTTGCAGATGTCCGCAGTTTTCTCCAGCAATACCGTTTTGAGCTCATACCTTGACAGCTCTCTTGCGGTTGCACATCCCACAACACCGCCACCGATTATTACTACATCAAGCATAAATAACTCCTTAGTCCGCCACCCCTCTACTACGGCAACCGTCCGTTCAAGCGGCGGAAAGATTATAACGGAAGCGGGGGCAGACACAAATCCGCCCCTGCTTCCTTTAGGATATTACTATCTATTTGGCAATCCCATGAAATGCACTTGTGCATTCCCTCATTACTATTGCCCTGAGAAACGGCACATTTTATGTATGTTTGGCCAAATTTCTCAAAATACCCTTGAACTAGTCCTTCGCCCAACCGAACGAGCACTTGACTGCCTTCAGCCAACCCTTGTAGAGAGAATCGCGCTTTGCAGCGTCCATCTTCGGCTCAAAGACTCTGTCTATTGCCCAGTTCTTGATGACGTCTTCCTTTGTGGCCCAGTATTTAACAGCGAGTCCGGCGAGATAGGCAGCGCCCATCGCGGTGGTCTCAACGCATTTCGGACGCTGCACGGGAGCGCCGATGATGTCAGACTGGAACTGCATAAGGAAGTTGTTCGCACACGCGCCGCCGTCGACTTTTAGAGCCGCAAGCTTCGCGCCGGCATCCTCTTGCATCGCGAACAGCACGTCGGCTGTCTGATATGCAAGGGACTCGAGGGTCGCGCGGACGAAATGGTTCTTGTTGACGCCGCGGGTCAGGCCAACAATCGTGCCGCGGGCATACTGATCCCAATAAGGAGCTCCGAGTCCGGCAAACGCCGGGACGACATAGCAACCGTTTGTGTCTTCAACCGCGGCGGCCAAAGCTTCGGAATCGGGAGATTTCTCGATGATTTTCAGCTCGTCGCGCAGCCACTGGATCGCGGCGCCGGCGATAAATATTGAACCTTCAAGAGCGTAGTTGACCTTGCCGTCAAGTCCCCAGGCAATGGTCGTGACAAGACCGTTCTTGCTGTATTTAACTTTTTCGCCGATGTTCATTAGCATGAAGCAACCGGTTCCGTATGTGTTCTTGGCTTCACCAGGATTGAAGCAAGTCTGGCCGAACAAAGCAGCCTGCTGATCTCCCGCCGCGCCGGCGATGGGAATCTCGGCACCAAACCACTCGGCGTCCGCCATGCCATAGACACAGCTCGAGGGCTTGACTTCAGGAAGCATGCACTTCGGAACGTTCAGCTCTTTAAGAATCTCATCGTCCCATTTGAGGTCAACGATGTTAAAGAGCATTGTGCGGGAAGCGTTGGAATAATCAGTCACATGAACTTTGCCATTGCTGAGTTTCCATATGAGCCATGTGTCGATGTTTCCGAACAGAAGCTCACCTTTTTCGGCGCGAGCACGGACACCCTCGACGTTTTCGAGAATCCAACGAACCTTTGTGCCTGAGAAATAAGCATCAATAACAAGGCCTGTCTTCTCACGGAATTTATCCGCAAGACCCTTCGCTTTCAGGGTGTCGCAATATTCAGAGGTGCGGCGGCACTGCCAAACGATGGCATGATAGACGGGCTCGCCTGTTTTCTTGTCCCACACAACGGTGGTCTCGCGCTGGTTTGTAATTCCGATAGCTGCGATGTCGGAAGCGGGGATTCCGAGTTTTTTGAGCGCTTCGCGAGCAACGCCGATTTGGGTGTCCCATATCTCGTTAGCATCGTGCTCTACCCAGCCAGCCTGCGGATAATGCTGGGTGAACTCCTTCTGCGCAACACTGCACATCTCGCCCTTCTCATTGAAGATGATGCAACGGTTGCTGGTTGTACCGGCGTCTAACGCCATGATGTACTTTGCCATGTTTTGTTCCCCTTTCGTTTGTTAACCGTCCCGTTTAAGCTCACGGGATTATTCAAAACCAATAACCCGAGGTATCTTTAGCCATGTTGCACGGGTTATTATGTTTTCAAAGTTGACGGGCGGCCATCAACAGGCCGCCACTACACCGAAGGCACAAAAAAACAGAGCCTCCGATCACGAACATCTGTTTCAAAGAAAATGCCTGAGAGCGTTTAAAGCCTAATCACATATTCATCAAAAAAACAGTTACGAGGTTCTGTGTTGTTCTGGCCGTATTATAGCACATTTACCATTAATTGAAAAGTAGTTCGAGATCTTTTATGCAAAAAAACTCATTTTTGTAGGTACAACCTAAAGAATGACTGGAAATTTATAGAGAATGCCAATTCTTTACTGTAATTGTGCTGAATTGACGCTGCGTAATTTATAAGCTCTTCACAAAAAGCATTCAACTTGTCCTCACTAATAATATATACATCAAATATAGAAATCTTTCCTGTTTTACAATCTTTTTTTAAAGATTCAAAGTATCTGTGAATCAATTTCCCGAATCGAAATACCCCTGTCGCGATATTCTGCTGAATAGCGCAAATAATCTCAATGGTCCGAATTTTGTGAAGCGCAAATGCCGGTTTTGCTCTGAATGTGCATAAGACACACATCCCCGCCCTGCCGGATTACCGTGGAGTTTTTTGCTTGACCTGCCTTCGGAGCGTCTTTGTGCGTTATCCCGCCTGCACTTGCACGTCACATTTTCTTCAACATATATAATACATATAAGAGGCCGCCGTGGCATCGACTTTTTTTACCCAACGCTCTGCGAAAAATTGCAAGTCTTGAAATATGAAACGGCACAGAGAAAACGAGACAAGCGTCCGTCTCAATTCTGTATCTTCAGATGAGAATTTTAAAAAAGCGGATGAAAACTGAAACTTCGACGAAACAGATTCGTCGAAGCTTCAAAACCATGCGTTTTTTACTGTACCGCCGCTTTCGGCTTTTCGGTGCCCGCTCGCTTGCGCGGTGACAGTTTAACTGGCACTGTATACATATGAAAGCGAGCAGCTCCTTCATTCACAACCATCACATCAGAGTGCAATCCCGATTGCACTTTTCCTGTACACTGCTTCTTGACGCACTTACACCTGCAATCTGTCCGTTGCCAAGGCAGCAGTTGCAGACGGCGCACCGTGAATGAAGAGATTATTTTATGAACACATGTCAGTTAAGGTCGAGCGAGCGCACCCGCTCTCGGACCTCAAGTATGCGCGTGGGCGACATCGACAGTTCGTCCACTCCAAATCGCAAAAACTTCTCGGTGAGAGAGGGATCAGCTGCAAGCTCGCCGCATATTCCGACCCAGATGCCCGCAGCATGTGCGTTTTTAACGGTTAGCTCGATCAAACGCAACACCGCCTCGTGGCGCGGATCGGCAAATTTTTCAGCACCTGCATTTTGCCGGTCGGCCGCGAGAGTGTACTGTGTGAGGTCATTAGTGCCAATGCTGAAGAAGTCAACTTTCTTCGCGAGCAGATCGCTTATCACTGCTGCGGCGGGTGTCTCGACCATGATGCCCCATTTCACGCTGTCTGAATAGCTCTCTTTTCGCGTGTCCAGTTCTATTTTTGCCTCTGAAACCAGCTCTTTGATGCGGTCGATCTCCCATTCTGACGCTATCATCGGGAACATGACCTGCAAATTACCGTAAACGGAGGCGCGCAAAAGCGCCCTAAGCTGTGTTTTGAATATCTCGGGTCTTTCGAGACATATTCTTATTGCGCGAAACCCGAGAGCTGGATTTTCCTCTTCGGGAAGCTCAAAATATCCGATCTTTTTGTCCGCTCCGATGTCAAGCGTCCGTATGACGACCTCTCGGTCTCCCATGCGCTCGAGCACCTCGCGATACGCCGCAAGCTGGGTATCCTCGCTGGGATATCCGTCGCTCTCAAGGTACAAAAATTCACTGCGGAACAGCCCTATGCCGCCCGCATCGTTGGCGATTGCCGCGTCGATATCCGATGGGCTGCCGATGTTTGCAAACAGCTTGATTGAGTGTCCGTCAAGCGTCTCGTTAGGCTTGCCGACGAGTGTTTTCAGCATCTGCGCTTTGTGCGCGAGCTCGTCGCGCATCCGCCCGTAAGATGCGAGCGCCGCCTCATCCGGGTCGACGCACAGCTCGCCTGTCGCTGCATTCGCTATCGCAATGCGTCCGTCAAGACCGGCAGAAACACCGTCAACCGTCACAATTGCGGGGATGCCCATCGTCCGGGAAAGAATTGCGGTGTGCGAATTCGTCGAGCCACCCGAGGTGACTATCGCGAGCAGGAGCGAGCGAGCGAGTGACACCGTCTCGCTCGGAGCAAGATCGTCGGTCACGACGATCGATGGCTCGTGCAGCTCGAGAGTTCCCCTATGTCCTGTCAGAATACCTATAATGCGGCCGGATATGTCTCGCACGTCCGCGGCGCGCGCTTGCATATACTCGTTATCTGTCATCGACGAAAATGTTTCGGCAAACACCTGCGCGGTTTCGTCAACCGCGTATTCAGCGCAAAATCCCTCACCGCTTATCTTGTCGGTTATTGACTCCACATAATCAGTATCATCAAGCATCATGCGGTGAATTTCAAAAATCTCGGCTTCCTGCTCGCCGATGCTCTCAAGAGCATGTGCATTTAGCGCGTCCAGCTCGTCGCACGCCTGTTTCCGCGCGCACTCAAACCGGAGTCGCTCGGCCTCACGGTCGACAATCAGGGTTTTCTTCACTTCGGGCACGCTGCGGTCATAGAAAATTATTTTGCCGCAGACGATTCCGCCCGCAACTCCGCGTCCTTTAAGAATCAGCACACTGTCACCGCCCTATGTTTACAGTTATAGTAGCGCACATATGTATTGCCTTGCGTGTTTCGGAGGGATATATCACACCTTCTCCGCCGCTCAGCCATCAAAAATTGTTTTTCAAAAACTCTTTTACAAATGCAGCTGCGCTCTCCTCATCCTCACCCTCAACCTCAATCGTGATTGTCTCTCCCTGTCTGACACCGAGCGCCATTATCGCAAACAGCTTGCGAAGTTCTGCGCTCTTTCCACCTTTATTTATTGTAATCCTGGATTGTAGCTTCTGCGCCTCTTTGACGAGCTGCCCTGCCGGGCGCGCGTGCAATCCGTCCTTGTCGGTAACGGTAAAATCAAAGCTTATCATGCCAAAATCCTCCATATCTTATTGTAGCTTCAATAATAGCATCAGTGTACACTGTAAATCAAGGTCAAATCCCGCTGTTGCCAAACCTCATTTTTTATGATTTAATTGAAGTGTACTCAATTAGTATGATTTACAGGGAGTTCCTTGCATGAGCAGATTTATCGATGACCTGCGCTCTGTCAAAGAGCGCGATCCCGCGTGCCGCAGCTGTCTTGAAGCCTTTTTGCTTTATTCCGGCTTTCACGCCGTTTTAAATTATCGATTTTCGCATTATTTGTACCGTCACAAGCTGTTCTTTCTCGCGCGCTGCATCTCGCAGTGGAGCCGCTTTTGGACAGGAATTGAAATTCACCCCGGCGCCGATATCGGCCGTGGTCTGTTTATTGACCACGGCGCAGGGGTTGTCATCGGGGAGACCGCCGAGCTGGGTGACTACTGCACGCTGTATCAGGGCGTGACGCTTGGTGGAACCGGCAAGGATATCGGAAAGCGCCACCCGACACTCGGGCACAACGTGCTCGTCGGTGCGGGAGCTAAAGTGCTCGGTCCCGTTGTAATTGGATCCCGCGCCAAAATAGCCGCGGGAGCAGTTGTGCTCTGTGATGTGCCCGAGGGCGCGACCGCAGTTGGAGTTCCGGCGCGTATCGCGCGCATATGCGGGGCAAAAATCGACGAGCGCGAAATAGCGGATCTTGATCATGCAAAAATCACCGACCCTGTGTCGCAGGAGTTTTGCCGCCTTGCCGGGCAGATAGAACAACTTCAAAAAAGGATTGACAAGCTTGAAAAATAGCTTGCCTTTTTCAGGGTCTCCAAAAATCAGCCCCTCAAAACCCGTGAAATTGTGTGGGCTGAAAAACACGCACCTCGGAAGCTTGATTTTTGGTATTCCATGTGTTAATATAATTTACGCACGACGTATCACCGGGTGTGGCGCAGCTGGTAGCGCGCTTGACTGGGGGTCAAGAGGCCGCAAGTTCAAGTCTTGTCACTCGGACCAAAAGAAAAGACATATCTCCCGCCCGGGGAAGATATGTCTTTTTCTATGTTCCATGTTATCATTGCGGCGGCGGATTATTTATATTCAAACATATAAATTGGAATTTTGAGCGCAGAAACAGCCTGATTTTTTGCATATCAAGAATGTTTTCGTGCATTATGCTCTTTTTCTCGGATTATGAGAGTAAATCCAAGGCTGTGGGGTGGTATTCTCTTTGTCGAAACAGTAGGATGTACACAGAAAAACAAATGATCGAACAAGGAAAACGAATAATGGAACGAAAAACAATTGGTAGTTTTATTGCTGTGCTGCGAAAAGCAAATGGCCTCACGCAGAAGGATTTAGCGGAGAGATTAAATGTATCGGACAAATCAGTCAGTCGATGGGAGCGGGATGACGGTGCGCCGGATTTGTCCCTTGTTCCTGTCATTGCCGAAATTTTCAATGTTACCTGCGACGAATTACTGCGGGGCGAACGGCAAGCCGCTGCCCAGCAATCGGAGCAGCAGGGCGCTGATAAATCCTATCCAAAGGCGGAGAAACAGCGGCAGCGGATTTTGTCTGCAAGTTTATCCAAATATCGAAATCGCAGCTTGATTGCGGCGGGGCTAGCCATCGCCGGATTTCTCGCTGCAATGCTCTGTAACTTTGGCTTTCATCGTGCTTATATTGGCTTCCTGACTGGGGCTGTATTCTACTTAGCGGCAGTCATCTGTCAGGCAATATTTATAAACGGTGCATTTCTTTCGGTGTCAGATGATGAAATGGCGGGAGCCGAAGTGGAGCGATTTCGCCATTCCGTGGTTTCTTTGGGGGAAAAAGCTATCAGTCTATCAGTGGTTTTACTGGCGCTGTCCCTGCCGCTGATTGTCTTTCCCACCGATACCTACATGGGGCTTACTGCCGAAAGCTGGCTGATGGGTGCGCTGCTCTTTGGTCTGATGGGTATTGTTCTCTGCGGCGTTGTCTGCTATTTTTCGACCAATACACTCCAAAAAAGAGGGGTCTATACGCTGACTGAAAAAGAAAATGCCGCCTATCAGCACAATTTTAAGTGGCAGCGAACCTGCTCACTGATTTTATTGGCCGTACTCTGCATTACCTTGTTGGGCAACATTGCGGCTAACGGCTGGGGGGATATTTCCAATGTCGCAACAGGAACCTCATTTGATGATTTCGACGCCTTCAAAGCCTACATGGAGCAAGAGATATCCGCCGAACACAATGGAATCGGCGGCATTGACGGCGCACCCACACAGAGCATACCGGGCAGCGAGCATTACTTTGATGAACAAGGAAATGACATTACAAAGGAACAATCCATGATCCGCACAATTACAGATAATTCCGGTAATGCTGTTTGCCGGTACATGAAGCGCAATCAGTCGGTGCGGAGCGTGCGCTACGGACATATGAATGGAGAACTTTTGCCGATTACCGTCTTCACCCAGCAGGATTTCATGGCGGCGCGACAGACGATTGCCTTGAGCAATACCATTTTCGGCGGTATTTATATGCTGGAGATCGCTGCAATATTTTTTATATATTTTAAAAAACGCACCCATGCAGTTTAACACAGGTGTGCGCATAGGATCTGCGTTTGGAAGGTATCTTTGTGAAAAAGTTTCGTTTCATCCTTGTGCTTGTCTTGGTCTTCGCATTCTCTATTCCTCAAATGGTTTGTGCAAATATGGCAGCTCCAAAAGAAGCGGATGTTGGTTCGTCAATCACATTTGAGCAAAATGATACCGTTTCGGTGCTGTCGGAAATATTGGATATCACGGTTAAGGGTTCAGATGCGGACATTGCTGCGACTTATACAATGAAGAACGCCGCAAATGAGAGCATTTCCACCCAAACGATGTTTCTTTCTCCAAATATTAAAAGCAGTGGTGTGGCGGTCATAATCAATGGCAAAAACACGTATTGCAGTGGAAAGCTATGCATTGAATTATGATACAGCAATAAACACCGATGATTGGCAGTATGCTGTGCTTGCGGATGAAGCGATAGAAAGTCTTAATGCGGAGCAGACAGTTGATGCCATAACTTTTCAGATGGATTTCGAGCCAAATGAGATATGATGTCGTAGTTTCTTATCGTTATCGCCCCGGTGGCTACCCTGATTATGATTTCAATGCTAAAATTGGTCGAATTGAATATTATCTTGCCCCGGCTGCAATGTGGAATGACTTTGGCGGCATTACGATTAATCTAAAGCTTGATGAGGATATGCCGGTTATATCAAGCAGCAATTTAGAGTTTGAGAAAATGAGCGCTCGCACATATCAGTATGTTTCAGATACACTTCCCAAAGGAAATTCAGAGATCGTCATTGACGAAAACTGGTGGCAAAACATTTTCAGCACTTCGAGAAGCCCTTATTTTTCTATGACAGGTATGCTGTTTGCTCCGTTTATTTTAATTGCCGTTACCGTTGGCATATTAATTGTTTGGCGTTTGCGTAAAAATAAAAAGCCCAATCATCAAAATCGGAGATTATGAGCATAAGCCACGCCAAACCGCAAAATTTTTTCCCATCACCACATGAAGAAGATCCTTAATCTCATGGATTAGGGGCTTTATGTTATTATTTGTTGTTTTGGACTCTTTCTAACATATTCTTAAAAGAACCACTGAAAAATTGCGCACCACTTGCTTGCATCGCATATTTGTTTGAGTGCAATTAAGCGGAAAGGTTATAAAATCCGCAAGTAGGAACAGCATCAGCTTAAAAACGATGTGCAATGGCTCTGAAAATCGATGTGAAGAAGCATCATCCGCCATTGTCCCCATTCCTTCGGCGTCAACAAAGGTCTGTCTCACCCCTCATGCTATACAAGTTGCTGGTCACAGCGCGAAAAGGTCGTTGTGCTTTAGGCACTGGCGGCTGCTCCCCCACATCAGAAAAGTTCTCTCTGCCGTAGTATAAGCGCGGCAAACACTGTCGTGAAAAATAGATTATCATCGGCAATCCACAACGTCCCTCAGCTGTCAAGCATATTTCGCAAGAAAGATTATTTTTCACCAATGCTCTCTGCTGTTTCCTTTCATAGATAGAAACTTTGATCACCGGATTGCCCCGTCCAACATCGTAGCCCTTTATGGCGCAAGCACACGGACTCCCCGCTCGTATGCTTTCGTTCGAAATGGTCAGCGCCGCTTTTTTTACCCGCCGCCGAACCTGCGTTCTTTGTCCGCACATGTTTTTCTCGGGTTCACTCTCTTGTGTGCTCGTTTTTGCGCTTTGCAGTCCTGAAATCACTGAATTTCAAATGACTTTCTGCTTTAGTTGAAGTATACTGTATATGAAAGTCATATGCGATTTTTGCGGCGGATTGTGTCAATTCGCAATCGCACATCATCGTTTATCTGTTTTTCAAAAAATCAACAGTGGTTTTTCTGTTTTGAAATAATGAGATCTTTGCAGATGTATCGCACCTCAATCATGCAGCGGCAATTCGTTTGCGACAATCGTTTTTATTAAAACTCATTTGTAATGCTATTATTAAAACGGCCGCGTTTTCTGCGGGCGACGGAGGTTGTTTTGTCAAATCTATCAATCGAAAAATCCGAGCGCCGCTTTAAACAAAAGCTGTTCATTTACGGTGCGCTTGTCGGAGCGTCGGTCTTTTTGCTGATCTTCGGGCTGAAATCGCTGGTGGTGACAGATGATTCGTGGATACTGGGCGGTTATATCGAACAGGACATCCTCCAGCACTATCTGGGCTGGATGTCCTACCGAGCATCGCCTCTCGCGCTTCCTCTTTGCATAACGACACAGTTTTACTCGCCTGTCGGTATAAGCATCGCCTACACCGACTCCATCCCGCTCTTCGCGATTATCTTTCGGCTGCTTGAGCCGCTGCTGCCCGACACATTTCAGTATTTCGGAATATTCATGTTGCTCTGCTTCATTCTCCAAGGCAGCTGTGCGGCGCTGTTGCTCTCGCTGTTTATGAAAGGCAGTTTGCGCCCGCTCGTCGGCAGCGCATTGTTTGCTGTTAGTCCTGTTCTTCTTGAACGGGCGTTCAGGCACACCGCACTCAGCGCACAGTTTCTGATACTTGCAGCACTCTACATGTACTTTTCGGCGCGCCGCAAAAACAGATTGTTGTCACTGTGGTTCGCCGCGCTCGCGGCGCTAGCGGTGACCATTCACGCCTATTTTGTTCCGCTGCTGTTTGCGATTGCGTTTGCGTCGCTGCTCGAATATGCGGTGAAACACAAAACTTTGCTACGGCCGCTCTCACTGCTCATCGCGAGTTTTGCTGCAGTTCTCGCGTCAGCGTGGGCAGTTGGTCTGTTTCACTCTAAATCGAGCCAAACAATCGGTTACGGATACTTCTGCATGAACCTCAACTCACTTTTCAATCCCACGAGTCAGGGTATCGACAGCTGGAGTGCGCTGCTTCCACGATGGGGTCAGGGACTCGGAACATACGAGGGATTCAACTACCTCGGTCTCGGGGTGCTTGTCATCTGCGTGTGTGCTGCCGTTTACAGCGTCGTTAATCTAAGAAATCTGAATTTCAGGGCGCGCGTAAAGTCGCATTTCGGTCTCGTGTTCGTCTGCATCTGCCTGAGCGTTTTTGCGATCAGCAATGTTGTGGTTCTAAATTCATTTACGCTTTTTGAAATTGGCATACCGCGCTCACTGATTGACATATGCTCCAATCTGCGCGCGAGCGGCCGCATGTTCTGGGTGCCGTATTACCTAATTATGCTCGCATGCGTGCTGTTTGTCGTCCGTCGCGTGAAGCCCAGGTGGATGCTGGCTTCGCTGTGCGCTCTCGTTGTAGTTCAAACTGTGGATATGACTCCCGCACTACTGCAAAAACACAACTATCTTTACAGCGAAACACCAATGTATTCCAGCCCATTTACAAGCGAATTCTGGAAAATCGCGGCAAGAAACTACGATCGCATCTTCACGATCGATTCCCGCGGCATACATGAACCGCTGTTCATGGCCCACATCGCTGTGGAAAACGGGATGACCAGCAACGATCCATTTGCAGCGCGCAGTGACCTCGCGCTGCTCGACGATGAAATCGAGGCCGAGATGGACAAGGCACGTAAAGGAGACATCGATCCCAAAACACTCTACATCACCACATATGAAAGCACCTTCCTTCGCTATGCCGATTTCTTCCTTGGCAAGGCTCTATGCGCCCGCGTGGATATGTACTGGTACGTGTTAGCGCCCTACAACGCTGATTTACTCTCTTCCGCATTCCCCGGAGCCGATGTGTTTATCTACAACTCACTTCCATTCACTGTGGCCGATCACACCGACGAGCAGTGGTCAGGCGGGGTTTTTAACTCCGATCCCAAGACGATTTGTTTTTATGACAATATCCAAAACCGAAAATCTCTCACTGGGGCATCGGCACTTGTGCTCGGAGAA
Organism: Oscillospiraceae bacterium; assembly: GCA_036645935.1. GTDB lineage: Bacteria > Bacillota > Clostridia > Oscillospirales > Ruminococcaceae > JAUNBN01. The sequence continues at coordinate 20,623 of JAVXNE010000008.1, forward strand.
GAGCGATACAATATAAAGAGCGCGAACTATCTGGATAAGGGCTGGATCATTCTCAAGCTCGACCGCTCGGGCGAGGCACTGCGAGGCGTTGAACTTGACGTTGAATGAGCCGCGGATTCACCGAAGTGACTCCTGTTTATTGCAAAATCGATCTTTTTAATCTGTTGAATACAATAATATTTACTTTTAAAACACCCCAGCTTTGCGCTGAGGTGTTTTATATATGCAAAATCGTCTTGCGGCTTTCCTGCTTTCCACGTTTCCGTAACCCGGAATCCAACTGAAGACTCTGTGCCAAACCCTCTTTTTTACGCTTTTTATGCGCAAAATTTGCATAAAGCAGTCGCTATCTCAAGTCATAGAACCTCAAGTCGTGGAATAACATATTATACGACAAAATACTTTAGGGGGTTCTAAATGAAAAGCAAAGTTAAAGCTTTTGCGATCGTTTTTATGGCGCTTCTCTTGTGCCTGCAACCGTTCGTCGGAGCTGCTTCCAATCTAAGCGACGATCTGACTCATACAGGTGCCGCACAGGCAGGCTACCCTGCGATAATCGCAGGTGGCGCACATCTCCCAATAAGCTCGTTTTATTTGGCAAGCACCGCGGCCGGTAGCCAGCTTGAGGCGTACTCCGCAGACTCTGCCTCCAGCGCAGTAGTAGGCCACCATTATTCCGTTATTAATCTTGAGGATGCTTTTTTCGGCGCTGCCAACGCCAAAAAGCTGCGGACGATATTGCTCAACAGCTATCCGTTCACAAGCCTCAGCTCAATTCAAACTGCATCTGGTTTGCAGATTTTAACGCCGCAGGAGGCCATATCTGCGGCGCAGCTCGCCGTTTGGTATCTGACTAACGGCACAGCATATGACCCTTATGTCTCACCCGACATCGGCGAGGCCTCGCGTGTGAGAGCGCTCAGAGACTGGTACATGACGCAACCCGACACCGCGCCTCTCAGCACAATCGCCAATATCGCGATACAGCACTCATTTGAGACAAACGGCTCGCTAAATATCGCCTATCGCGCGACGCAGCCGAACATCCCTCTGACATGCACGCTCTCGCCTAACGTTGCAAGCACAACACAGCCACTCGACTCACAAGGGTTTGCACACACAATCGTCCCCAATCCACCCGCATCGTTAGTCGCCTCCGTGAGCGGTTCACAATCCGTTTCGAGAGACGCGTTCTTCTATGCACCACATGGAGGTCGCTCTGCCGCTCAGTCGATGGCCGGAGTCACCAGCGGAACTATCGCGCTTAAAAACACCGTCACAATCGAATGCCCCCCGATATCCGGTGGAGGCATTAAGATAATTAAAATTGACTCCGCCACAGGCAACCCTCTGCCCGGAGTCGAGTTTCTTATCTCTCAGAACGCCAACTTCTCAAATCCCGTGTACACCGTCACAACTGACGCTTCCGGCATAGCGCTGAAAACCGGTCTTGCCGCCGGAACGTGGTATGTCAAGGAAGTTGCGCCGCCGAGCGGATATATGCCGATCACCGAGGTCTTCACCGTCGTGGTCGGAACCGCCATCGTCGAGCTTGATGTCAAAAATACGCCGTATTCCGGAATTAAAATTTTGAAAGTTGACGAGAACAATCTGCCGCTCGCCGGAGGCGTTTTCAGCATCTACGCGGGCAGCAGCGCAACGGGAACGCCGCTCTATACAGGGCT
>JAVXNE010000008.1:22406-111992 GCA_036645935.1 Oscillospiraceae bacterium
GGGATTTGTGAAAGCCCCGAACCCCATCACCATTACCGTCGCCGTTGGTGAGACCAAACAGGTCAAGTTTATCAACACCTGCGAGACAACTTCGGGGATCACGATACTCAAGGTTGACGAGAATAATCTGCCGCTCGCCGGAGGCGTTTTCAGCATCTACGCGGGCAGCAGCGCAACGGGCACGCCGCTCTATACAGGGCTTACAACAAACAGCAGCGGCACAGTGACCAAGAGCGGCCTTGCGGCCGGAACGTACACCGTGCTCGAGACGCAGGCTCCTGCGGGATTTGTGAAAGCCCCGAACCCCATCACCATTACCGTCGCCGTTGGTGAGACCAAACAGGTCAAGTTTATCAACACGGCACTCCGCAACTCGGGAATTCAGATTTTTAAAGTCAATCACAATGCCGTTCCGCTTGCAGGCGGTGTCTTCAGCATCTATGCCGGAAGCAGCGCCACAGGAACCCCGCTCTACACCAACCTCACAACCGGCAGCAACGGTCTGGTGCTTCAGGGTAACCTTGCGGCAGGCACTTACACCGTGCTTGAAACGCAAGCTCCAACAGGCTATATAAAGGCTCCAAACCCGATCACTGTGACTCTCGCCGCAAGTGAAGTTAAGCAGATCACATTTACCAACACGCCCGCATACAATTCAGGCATTCAAATTATCAAAGTAGATGAGGGCAATCTCCCGCTCGCCGGAGGCGTCTTCAGCATCTATGCAGGCAGCAGCGCCACAGGAACACCACTCTACACTAATCTCACCACTGACAGCACAGGCAAAGTACTCCAGAGCGGACTCATTGCAGGAACTTACACTGTGCTTGAAACACAGGCACCCGCGGGCTATGTTAAAGCCAATGTTCCGCAAACTGTCGTACTCGCGGTGAATGAGACGTCGGATGTCAAGTTCGTGAATACGCGCGAAGCAAGTTCCGCCATTCAGATCATCAAGGTCGATCAATACAATCTTCCTGTTGCCGGCGCAAAATTCAGCATCTATGCCGGAAGCACCACCACGGGAACACCTCTATACACAAATCTCACCACAAACAGCAGCGGAGTTGTCCTCCAGGGCGGTCTTGCCGCCGGAACGTACACCGTGCTTGAAACCGAAGCCCCTGCGGGATACCAAAAATCCCCCAACCCGATCACGGTGACTGTCGCTGCAAAGGAGACCAAAAACGTCAATTTCGTGAACACATGCACCAAGAGCATTATGCACCTGTTCAAATATGACGCCGTCACTCATCAACAGCTAGCAGGTGCGGTTTTCAAAGTGTATGACAGCGCAGCGCTGACACATGAGGTCGCTCAGGCAACGAGCCTTGCAGGCGGTCCCGCAGTCATCGACACGCTCAGCCCCGGAACATATTACGTCAAGGAAACCGCAGTTCCAAGTGGTTACCTGCTCGATCCCAATCCCAAAACCGTGACCCTGACGTCCGGAACCGTCACTGATGTCAACTTCTACAACTCGAAGAGCGTGCCAACCGCCGGAAATTACGGCAGACTCCTTATTGTCGGCGTCGCAATGATGAGCCTTTGCGTTTTGGGTTGGGTGGGATTCATCCTAAACAAAAAAAGGATCGAGACTGAATCACATGAAGAAAATCTTTAATATATTACAGAACAAGTGGTTTGTACTCGGGTTAATAATGATGACAGCGGTTTCCGCTGTCATCATTATCCTGGGAATTATAACCGTCCGCAGCGCCGACGAGGGACTCAGTGAGGGGTTGCTTTACACCGAGCAGGCACTTCTTATCGAAAGCAAAAAAAATCCCTCAACGACGGACGATGATAAAAACACCGACATTTCCGATTCCTCAACAAAACCCGTTTCGGGCTCGGGCTCCGGTTCGGGCTCCGGTTCGGGCTCCGGCTCCGGCTCGGGTTCGGGCTCGGGCTCCGGCTCCGGCTCGGGATCGGGCTCCGGCTCCGGTTCGGGCTCGGGCTCCGGCTCCGGTTCGGGATCGGGCTCGGGCTCCGGCTCCGGCTCGGGATCGGGCTCCGGCTCCGGATCGGGCTCCGGCTCCGGTTCGGGCTCGGGCTCCGGCTCCGGTTCGGGATCGGGCTCGGGCTCCGGCTCCGGTTCGGGATCGGGCTCGGGCTCCGGCTCCGACAGACCCGGCACAGAGACCGAAACACCGCCGTCTGCCGGCAGCGCAATACTTTCAGTCACCGCCTCGGGCAAAGATCACCGATTCGCGCTGTATGACGGACTGACCCGCGAGCATCTGTGGCTGGGCGTTGCTCGGACAGAAGAAAGCGCTAAACCTGGAGATAAGGATAACTGTGTGGTATTCGGCCATCGGGATTCGGCGTTCAGATGCTTAAAAGACGTGAAACTCGGCAGCAAGGTTACGATCACAGACAGTCGGAACAAATATACCTATACAGTTGAAAAGACACAGATTTGCGCTCCCGAATCCCCCGACATAACGCAGTCTTATGACAGTGCCCATCTCACACTCGTAACTTGTTATCCGTTTATTTACAGCGGACCCGCCGCGGAAAGATACCTTGTTATCTGCAAGCTGGAGTCGTCAAAAAAACTTTAGCGGCGATAAACCGTCCGCAGCTGAGTTCAGTCAATTTTAAAAATTCTTGTTAAAAAAAACACGAGTCCCCTTGAGAGCGACGCTCTTGAGGGGACTTCGCGCATTATGCTATTTTAGCTCCGCTTAGCCTGTCCATTGCGTGAAGCAGCTTTGCGTTTTGAAAATACTTTTCAGGAACGCCATAATACATATATCCGCTCGCTGAATCAGATAAACAAAATAATGATTAAAGCAGAACAAAAGTGTTTTCCAATTTTGAGTGTTGTGGTATAATGGCCGGCAGGTGTTGTGGTATAATGGCCGACAGGTGTTGTGGTATAGTGTGTGAACGGGTTGAAGTGCCGGTGCTCTGCCGTTTGCTTTTTTTACATTCCCATATTTAAACCGTGCAAGAAACTGAAATGATCCCTATTCGCAGCAGATTTACCGCATACCGGCCGTATGGATTCTGCGGTCTGCACGGCTTTTTCTATGGACATATTATAAGTCTGCAATTACTTTTTCAAGAGGTGTCTTTATGGCTTTGCTTCGCTCGCTGTCTGTGATACGCACCCCATTTCTCGATTCATTTTTTCTGTTTGTAACGCAACTCAGCCAGGAAACGATCGTCATCTTGATTATCTGCATCTTCTATTGGTGCGTTGACAAGCGCAGCGCCATGGTGATCGGGATCTCCTACTTCCTGTCAGGGTTACTCGTGCAGGGGCTCAAAATCACCTTTCGCATCGAGCGTCCGTGGGTGATTGATCCCAATTTCAATGCGGTGAGCGCAGCGCTGCCCGCTTCCACGGGATATTCTTTTCCCAGCGGGCACACTCAAAGCGCAACCGCGCTTTTCGGCTCACTCTCAACAATAACGCGCAACAGGGCTGCGCGAGCGCTGTGCTTTGCGCTGTGTCTGCTCATCGGATTCTCGCGTCTCTACCTCGGCGTGCACACACCTCTTGACGTCATCGTCGGGATGGCGCTCACCTTTGCAATTGTGCTCTGCGTGTACTTTTTCAGCAAAAAGTTTCCCGATAACTTTGGCACGGCACTGCCGCTCGTCTTCGCAGGCCTTGCCACGGCTCTCGTCATCTATTCTTTCACGCTATACAGCGCGGGTCACATTACGTCCGAATACGTCGCAGACTGCTTTAAGGCAGGCGGCGCAGGTCTCGGATTCGCATTTGGGATGTTTATTGAGCAGCGCTATATCAACTTCGACGTTACAACCAACCGCATATGGAAACAGGCGCTTAAGCTTGTGACCGGCCTCGCCGTGCTGCTCGCGCTGAAGTTCGGATTGCCTTACATTTTAGGCAGATCGCTTGTTTCCAATTTAATTTGCTATCTCATAATCGTATTATGGGCAATCGCTCTCTATCCGCTGATAATCAAGCGATACTTTGCGCCGGAGGCAAAATGACAACGCTGACGACGCCCCGTCTACTTCTGCGCCCGTGGTGCATATTCGACACCCCCGATCTCTTCGACTACGCGAGCGATCCCGCTGTCGCGGACATGGCGGGCTGGCCTGTCTATACAAGTGTCGATCAAGCTCGGGAATTCATCGAAGGGACACTTATTCCGAAACAGAGCTTTGCAATCGAGCTGTGCGAAACGGGGAAGGTCATAGGTAACATCGCGCTGTTAAACACGGTTTTCTCCCGGGCTTTCACCTCGCTTGAGGCTCGCGAAGTCGCATTTTCCCTATCGCATAAATATTGGGGAAACAGGCTGATGTCAGAGGCTCTCGAGGCGGTTTTGAGGCATGCATTTTGCGATCTGTCGCTCGATTTTGTCTGCTGCGGCCGCTTTGAAGACAACGAGCGCTGCGAGAGTCTCATGCGCAAATACATGTTCATCCGCTGCATTTCAAGACAGAGCGACTTTGTCCGCACAAGCGGGAATTCACCGCGCGAACTTATTTCTCTGTTGACATACGGCCGCTTTCTCAGAGCAGTTAACGACATCGCCAACTGTTACTTTTGAAATTAATATTCGCTCGCGATTTCACGTCAAAATAACTTTAAAACACGTGTTTTAAAGTTATTTTGACGCTGCAGTGTCTATTTTTCTGCGAGATTTTTCTTGAGACGAGCATAGCGTGGCAAGCCGTTTTCTGTTGGGATTTCGGGCATTACCTGAACAAGCGGCAGCGCGTATTTCACAAAGTCCTCGGTCACACCATTTCCCTGCGCGTTTATCCATTCGCGCGGAACCTGTTTTTCGAGATTTGCAACGTCTTCGAGCGGGGTGAGAGCATACCCGCACGCATAGCGATCTCCACCTTCTCGTATATAGCTGACCATCCCGGCAGTTTTGCCCTCAACCGCAAAGCTGACGGCGCGGCGACCCGCCTCGCATGCCTCATCAATGTCGGTTTGAGACGCGCAGTGAGCCGCACAGCGTTGGAGCAACGACAGTTCTATGCCGCGTGCTTTGACTTTGAGTTCGTCCCTAATCAGTGCGGTCAGCGTCGGTGCAAGCCCACCCATCTGAATGTGTCCAAAAGCGTCGCGCTTGCCCGATGCGTTGCTGCTGTACTGAGAGATGAATTTTCCATCTCCGTCACGCACCCCCTCTGAGGAGGCGACAAGGCACATCCCCTTTTTAGAATAGACGTCGGCGACCTCCTGCGTAAAGCGGTCAATATCGAACGCGACCTCGGGCAGATAAATAAGATCCGGCCCGCGCCCGCCGACATTGGCGAGTGCGCTTGCCGCCGCAAGCCACCCTGCGTTTCTCCCCATTATCTCGACGACGACAACGGAGGATGGGCGGTAAACCTCGAGATCGAGCGCAATCTCTGCAACCGATGTCGCAATATATTTTGCCGCACTTCCGTATCCGGGACAGTGATCGGTCCCGACGAGGTCGTTGTCAATGGTTTTCGGAACACCGATCACGCGGCAGTCGTATCCGACGTGCTCACAATAGCGCGATATCTGCATGCAGGTATCCATCGAATCGTTTCCGCCGATGTAAAAGAAATAACGTATGTCAAATTTTTTAAATGTGTCGAGAATTTTCTTGTAATTGGATTCATCCTCTTCAAAACTCGCGAGCCGATAGCGGCAGGAGCCGAACGCGGATGCCGGGGTATGCTCAAGCAGTGCAAGCTCACTCAGTTTTTCCTGCTTCATGTCAAAAAGCGAGCCGTCCAGCAAACCCAACACGCCGTTTTGAGCCGCATAAACCTCTGTTATATCCGGACATCTCAGCGACGCCGAGATAACACCGTATGCACTCGCGTTGATAACCGACGTGGGTCCTCCCGACTGTCCAACAACGCACGCACCTTTTAGCTTGTTCACATGCAAACCCTCCTTGTAATTACCTACACTCCCAGTTTAACATCATAAAGCGTACATTTCAATATTAAGAGTTCTTTAACTTGCTTTTACTTTCAATCGTGCTAAAATGAAAGCATCTTATATGAGAACGGAGAGACCATAATGCCACTTGTTAACAGCACGGACATGTTCAAAAAGGCCTATTCCGGCGGATATGCAATCGGCGCCTTCAACGTCAATAACATGGAGATAATCCAGGGAATCACCGAAGCGGCGAAGGAGCTCAGCTCTCCGCTGATTCTTCAGGTTTCTGCCGGAGCACGCAAATACGCGAAACACGTTTATCTCATGAAGCTCGTCGAGGCGGCGGTCGAGGACACCGGTCTTCCCATCTGTCTGCATCTTGATCACGGCGACACCTTCGAGCTGTGCAAGAGTTGCATCGACGGTGGATTCACATCCGTCATGATTGACGGCAGCCACCAGAGCTTCGACGACAACATCGAGCTCACAAAAAAAGTCGTCGAATACGCCCACAAATACAATGTAACCGTCGAGGGAGAGCTCGGTCGTCTCGCCGGAATCGAGGACGAGGTTAACGTAAGCGCCGAAAACGCTTCCTACACGCGTCCCGAAGAGGTTGAGGAGTTTGTCACACGCACCGGAGTCGACTCTCTCGCCATTGCAATCGGGACAAGCCACGGCGCCTATAAATTCAAGCCGGGCCAGAAACCGCAGCTGCGTTTTGACATTCTTGAGGAGGTTGAGAAGAGGCTGCCCGGTTTCCCGATCGTTCTTCATGGAGCGTCGTCTGTCATTCCCGAGTTCGTCAAGATGATCAACCAGTTTGGTGGCGATATGCCCGACGCAATAGGGATTCCCGAAGACATGCTCCGTCAGGCCGCCAAGATGGCCGTTTGCAAGATCAACATCGATTCTGATTTGCGTCTTGCCATGACCGGAACCATTCGCAAGTATTTTGCCGAGAACCCCTCTCACTTTGACCCGCGGCAGTATCTCAAACCCGCGCGTGAGGCGATCAAGAATATGGTCGCGCACAAAATCAACACCGTACTCGGCAGCGCCGGAAAAATCTGAATTTAATAAAATCTGATATTTTTCACAAGCAAAACCTGCCTCTTGCGGGTTTTGCTTATTTTTCTGCAATATTTTGCTGCCGCAATATCAAATCCACACCCTCGTGCGGAAAACCCGTTACACGCTGAACTTCTCCCATTTCTCACAATCTCGAGATTTGCCGAACACCGCATGTCAAAGTCTGCGCCTTTTTTGATGAAAAATCTCCCGCAGCAGAATTTTTGCCTGTGAGGATGTCAGCGTTTATAAAACATAAAAGTCTCGACGGGAGTTTTTGCACGACCTCTCCCGCTTCAAACGCTCACTTTTTATGCGCAATAAATTTGCCTGAAAATGCAGTTTTCCCTTTTTAAAAACAAATCATGATTATGACTGCATTCATGTTGTGCTTGTAATTAAAATGTCAGATGCCGCCTTTTATCGGCGGCATCAATTCTGTTTATCTTCTGTGGTCATACGTGCCGTTTTAAGCAAAAAACCACCGAAGCTTCCCATTCTCGCTCATTTTCAGTCCTACACTGCGGCTCCGCCCTCCCGTTGCGGGGCTCAGCTGTCCAACGCTCCCGTTTGCTGTTGTTGGGACATCTCGTCGGCTTTCAACTGTGTGACTATTTTTTCATAGCCGCCGCGGCCGAGCAGTCTGTTGACGAGCAAGAGCAGCGCGCCCGTTGAAAGCCGGGTTGGCAGTCCCGCTGCCCGCAAAAATCTTGTGCGGCGCTCACGGGCACATGCCGTTCCGCTGATGCCGTCAAAAAACAAATCGCAGGTATCGATAGGTTTTTCTGACGGATTCGCTTTTCTCTCAACTCGCACATCAACATCGAGGGACTCTCGCAGTGCACGCTCGACAGCGTCACATGATATGCCTTCAACTCCGAGTAGTCCCGCGCTCGAACGTCGGCTTTTGCGTCGCTCTTTTCCCTCAATCTCGGGAATGTATGCGTGAATGACGTTTTCACGTCCTGCGATATCCTCGACATATTTTCTTATCTGAAACCCCGCATCGTCGCTGTCCGTCAGCACAATCAGCCCGACTTCGCGCGCAAGCCTCTTTATCAGTTCCTGCTTCTCAATATCCTTGCGTATATTGAATCCGTCTGTTGTCACGACGAGCGCGTCGGTGACAGAGTCGAGCTTGATGCGGTCATATCGCCCTTCAACGACGACTGCACGCGACGTCAATATCATTTTGCAGCCCCCGTAACCGCCGCTATTTCCGCAACCTTTGCCTCGAGAATTATTCGGGAATCCACCGATGACGATTTGAGCTCGGTGTCGAGCGTTCGGAGAATCTCAATGATTTTCTCAATCTGTGATATTGAGTATTTTTCACTGTTTCCGTAAGCTATGGATACCTTGCGATCCCCGCTTTTATAATCGAACATCGCCGTCATCTGTTTCTCGCTTTTGCCCTGCCCGCGCGCGAGCTTCGCGCGATAGATATTGACGAACGCCGTATTGAGCACCGAGCTGATTATAAGAGGCTCTGTTCGGTTGTCGAGCATCTCGCAAAGCGCCCCAAATGCCTTAGGCATATTTTTGCGTTCAAGGTTGCCGAGCATGTCGTAAACCCCAAACTCCGGCGTCTGCTCGCAGAGTTCGGCCACATGGGTCTCTGTGATCTCGCCGTAGTTGCACAGCGACGCCAGCTTTTTCACTTCACTTTCTATGAGGAGCAGATCGTCTCCGCACCGCGCCGCAATCGCCCGTACAGCGCCGCTCATGGCTTTGCAGCCCTGTCTTGAAATAAGCACCGCGATATATTTTTCAAGCTCGCGCCCGCTTTTCCGCACCGCTTCGACAATTGCGCCGTCGTCGCATACCGCCACAAACTGTTCCATCTTTTTCGAGAGATAAAACCGCTCATCATCCGAGACGCGCCTTAGCACTACAACAAGCCCTTCCTGAATGTCGGCAATCAATTCGGACAGCAGCACGATTCTATCCTGCTTGAGTGTGCCCACATCAAAGCCGTCCAGAACCAACACCCTTTTCCCTGCGGAAAACCCAAACGAATAAAATGGTTCCTCAAGCGTCGAGTCGTCGCATTTTGCAATTTCGAGTCTCGTCGTGTTCTCTCCGACCGCACCGCTTTTTTTTACTATTGATTCAACGCAGGCATCGACTAAAAACTCATCGTTTCCGATGACGAGATATAGCTTTTTCACTCCCTCTGAAAGCGATTTCATCAGAGTTGCATCGCTGAATCTTTCAATCATTCTGCCACCGCCTTGCAGCCGTTTATTCCGTTAAAATAAATTGTCATGTCGTTGTCGTGATATCCCCATTTTCCGCCCGCAAGCTGTCTTGTGCCTTCGGGCAGCATCTGTGTTATTGTGAAACCGGGAAACTCGCTATCCGCGCAAAAGCGGACTCTCTCACCGCCGCAGCGCACCATTACCCGATTTTCATCGACGATTACCGACATATCTCCTGCCCATGCCTCAAAGCTGCAGTCCTGTGTGTCATATGACAGCTCTGCCAGTGTCTCCACCTCATCGAACCCTGTCGCTTTTGCAGCCCACGCCAGTTTTTCCTCGCTTATTTCGGGGTCGCATACTATAACGCCACAGACGTCATCAACACCGCGCTCCGCGAGATAGCAACTGAGGTAATTCATGCTGCTCTCGCTCACTCTTTCGACAACGACTATCGAATTTACCATGCCGTCCACAATGACACAATCCCCATAGGAAATTGCACGGGGTGTACCCAATGTCAGCGCGCCTCGGGAGAGCATCCCGATGAGCAGCACGAGAAAAGCACTCACTGTCGCAGTTACAAATCTAACCCGCCTGCGCTGCAAGCTTCCACGAAACAAGAATGCCAGCCCGAATGCAACCACGACGTAAATCGCCCACAGTTTGAGATATGGCGCGCTCGTAAACAAAGAAGCGTACGGCCACGACGAGATAAGTCGGGAAACTGCGATTACTGTCTTTGCACTGAGACCTGCAACAAGCCCTGACAGCATGCGGAGCGGTTCCAGGTACGGCAGTACCGAAAATATCGTTACAGCAAAGCTTGACGCGAGCAAAAAAGGTATAATCGCGATTACAACGACGTTTGCAATGGGCGCAAATGTCGAGAGCGGAAACCCGAGCGCTATCAGCGCGGGTGCGCTCACCGCCGTTATCACCGCTGACAGTGTCAGCGGTTGAAGCAACGCAAGCGCAACGCGTCCCGGATATCCTCTGTTGAAAAGCGCTGCGCGCAGCTTTTGATCTGCCGCAGGATAGACTACGACAATCGCAAAACAACACGTAAAGGACAGCACGAAACTCGGTTCGCCCACTGCGAGCGGGTTTGGCAGTAACACCGCAAGTGCTGCGGCGCAAAGCGTTGTAAGCGCATCGTTCCGCCGCTCGGACAGCTGCGCCCCAAAAGCGAATAACGCCATTACCGACGCGCGCACTACCGACGGCGTTCCTGCGTAAAACAACACACACCACAGCCCCATCAGCGTCGCAATCACGAACGACAGTGAGCGAGGTGTACCCGATTTGCGCAGTAACCAAAAGACAGCGCCGAGGATGGCGGTAATGTGCAAGCCCGAAACCGCGAGAATGTGCGAGACCCCTGCGCGCGCGAGCGCAATCCGTGTCTCAACCGAAACCAAATCTCTGTGCCCGGTTATAACCGCTGTGCAAAGCGCGCATTCCTCTTTGTCTTTAATGGTGTCCCTCACCGCTCTCGTCATGCTATCTCTGAGCGAACAGACTGCGGCACACAGCCTGTCGATTCCGCGTCGATCCTTGATAGCTATGAGTTTGCTTGAAACATCAAGCGGCGCCGAGCGGTCGTCGGGAGCTATTCTGTCAAACTCGAGCGTGAGGTCGGCAATCTCTCCCGCCCTGAGCTCCTCCTTTGAAGAAAAGCTTGTCGTGATACCCAGCATTTTCGACCCAAACACGCTGTATACACGAGCGGTGATACGGGGTATCTCGCAATCGCGGCGGACCCCGGTTACAACAACTCGGCTCTCCTGCCTTTTACCCGAAATTCTCTCAATTTGAACGTCGCGCACTGAGCACGCTGCCCACATGAGCAGCAGAGCCGCGAGCGACGAGATCAGCGAGCACATCACAGCACTTTTGTTTCTGAAATTGCGCATGAGAAAACACACAAGCGCCGACACTGCAACGCCTAACCAAATTGCCGCAATATATTGTGTCTCTAAGCGCAACACGGCCGCAGCGCTTAGCAGAAAAGAAATTCCCGCGGTTGCGAGCGGCCGTTTCATAATGCTTACCTCCGTTGATCGGGCTTTTATGCGAAGATATGCTTAAAAATAATCTTTGGTATCAAATACAGGCAGAACCTCGAGATAGATCAAATCGTCCCTGTCGGCGGCGACGCCCTCTGCGAGCACTGAGGATTTACCGACAATCTTACCGCCGACCTTGTTTACAAGGCTCTCGATCGCGAGCAGCGAACCTCCCGTGCTTATGACGTCGTCGACGATGAGCACTCTCTTGTCCTTGATGCACTCAGCCTCATGGCTGTCGAGATAGAGCGTCTGCACATTTGCCGTCGTTATCGATTTCACATTGACTACGATTGGATCCTTCATGTAAAGTTTGCTCACTTTGCGGCAGATATAGTAATTTTTGCCGCACTCGCGCGACATCTCATAGGCGAGCGGAATGCCCTTTGCCTCGGCGGTTACGATGACGTCGAATTCCGGAGCTCTCTTCAACAGCTCCTTGGCACACGCCACCGTCAGCTCGACATCGGAAAATAGGATAAATGCAGCAATTGACAGCTCGTCATTTATCTTGCATATCGGAAGCCGGCGCGTCAATCCCGCAACTTTCAACTCATAGTAGTTTTCCATATTAAAATACACTCCTCTAGATTTTAAGCGGTTTCGTCAGCCTGCGGGCCACGCGAAATCGCGGTTTGCCAGCACGTGAAAATGCAAATGTGGAACCGATTGACCGGCCTGCTCTCCGGCATTGCTCACCACGCGAAATCCGTTGGACAGCCTAAGCTCCACTGCAAGCTTCGCGATAATCTCAAAACAGCGCGACACGGCTTCGCTGTTGTCTTTCGTGATATCGGCACAGCTCACTATATGCTCTCTCGGAATCACCAGAAAGTGAACCGGAGCTGTCGGGTTGATGTCATTGAACGCAACGACGTGCTCGTCCTCATAAATTTTTGCGGTGGGTATCTCTCCGCTCGCTATTCTGCAAAACAGGCAATCGTCCATAATATACCCTCCGTCAGCCGACAATCTCTTTTATTATACCGAGAGCACCTGATATGGCCTCGTCGATTTTTGAGCTGTCTTTGCCTCCCGCCATCGCAAGATCTGGTTTGCCGCCTCCCGAACCTCCGAGCAGTGCGGCGACGCGTTTTGCAACCTCTCCTGCCTTGACCCCGCAAGCGATAGCCGCCTTTCCGCACGAAGCGCAGATTGCGACCTTGTCCCCATCTGCCGAAAGCAGCACACAGACAGCACTCTCATCCCGATCCTTGAGACTTACCGCTATCTCGCGCAGCGAATCCGGCTTTGCACCCATGAGTTTCTTCACATAAAGCGTAAGGTCTCCCGATTTTATCCCACCAGCCAGAACTTCGTCGCGCGCCGATCCGGCAAGCTTGCTCTCGAGCTTCTCGAGCTCGCGCTCGGTAGACTTCAGCGCCGCCATAGCTCCTCGCGCTTTGGCCGGGAGTTCATGCGCGTTGGTGGTTCTGAACGCTGCAGCGGTCTCATCGAGCAGTGCACGCTGCTCTCCGATGAGTTCGAGTACACCGGCGCCCGTTGTGCCCTCAATACGGCGTATTCCGGCCGCAACGGAGGATTCCGAGAGTATCTTGAACAGCCCGAGCTGGGCTGTGTTTGTGACATGTGTTCCGCCGCAAAATTCTTTGGAAAATCCCGTGACGTCGATAATCCTCACAATGTCGCCGTACTTTTCTCCGAAGAGTGCCACCGCGCCCTCCTGCTTTGCCTGCTCGATGGGCATTACCTTATGGACGACCTCAATGGCCTCGAGAATCTTTGCGTTCACTCTGTCCTCAACACGCTTTATCTCGTCCGGCTTCATCGCCTCATAGTGCGAGAAATCGAAGCGAACGCGGCTTGCGTCGACATAAGAACCCGCCTGGTGGACATGGTCTCCCAGAACTTCGATGAGCGCCTTTTGAAGCAGATGCGCCGACGTGTGATTGCGCATTGTCGAGCGGCGCGTCAGCACGTCAACCGAGGCGTGCACCTTTTCTCCGCGCATGATCATTCCGCCCTCAACCGTGCCTGTGTGGACGAAATATCCCTCGTTCGTCTTTTGACAGTCGTCGATGCGAACCGTCGCCTTGCCACCGCTCGCAGTTATCACGCCGACATCTCCGATTTGTCCGCCGCTCTCGGCATAAAACGGGGTTTTGTCCAATATCAGCTGGACCTCGTCGCCCTCGCTTGCAGATTCCGCCACAGCGCCGTCTGCCGCGATAAATTTCAGCGTCGCGTCGCATTCAAGCGTGTCGTACCCGACAAACTCAGTGGGTCCGATCTTGAGTTCCCTGAAGAGATCGGTCTCCCAACTGATCTTGTTTTTAAGAGTGTCCTCTCGCGAGCGCTTTTTCTGTTCATCCATAAATGTCTTAAATCCGGCTTCATCGACAGTGAATCCGCGCTCAAGCGCGATTTCCTGTGTGAGATCAATCGGGAAACCGTA
This sequence comes from Oscillospiraceae bacterium, assembly GCA_036645935.1. Lineage (GTDB taxonomy): Bacteria > Bacillota > Clostridia > Oscillospirales > Ruminococcaceae > JAUNBN01. The sequence continues at coordinate 36,033 of JAVXNE010000008.1, forward strand.
TGTGTCGTTGAGCTTGAAAGCGGTCTCTCCGCCGATCACCTTGTCGCCGTTTTTATCCATCTCATCGAGAATATCAGAGAGCAGCGCACTTCCCGCGTCGATTGTCTTGGCAAAGGTCTCCTCCTCCGCCTTTATGACACGCTTGATATATTCGCGGTTCTCATTGAGGTAAGGATATGAGCTTGTGTTCTCATCTATTACTGTTTCACACACCTCAAAAAGGAACGGGCGCGTGATTCCGAGCAAACGGCCGTGGCGCGCGGCGCGGCGCAGCAGACGGCGCAGCACATAGCCTCTCCCGCCGTTTGACGGGCCTATCCCATCCCCAACCATAAACACCGTGCTGCGGATATGGTCGGTTATGACGCGAAGCGAGACGTCGACTTTTTCGCTTTGCTTATATGTCACGCCAGCTATGCGCTCGATGTGCTTCATGATATTCTGAATAGTATCGACCTCGAAAAGATTGTCGACTCCCTGGCAGATGCAGGCGAGCCGCTCAAGTCCCATCCCTGTGTCGATGTTGCCCTTTGCCATCTTTTCATAATGTCCGTTGCCATCCGATATGAACTGGGTGAACACGAGGTTCCAGAACTCAACATATCGGTCGCAGTCGCAACCGACAGCGCAGGTCGGGCTGCCACAGCCGTACTTTTCACCTCTGTCAAAATATATCTCGGAGCACGGGCCGCACGGGCCTGAACCTATTTCCCAGAAGTTGTCCTCACGGCCGAGGCGAACCATGCGGTCGGGCGAGACGCCGATCTCCTTTGTCCATATCTCGTAGGCCTCGTTGTCATCCTCGTAAACCGAGACATACAGCTTGTCTTCCGGCATCTTGATGACCTCGGTGCAAAACTCCCATGCCCATAACGTCGCCTCGCGCTTGAAATAGTCGGCAAAAGAAAAGTTACCGAGCATTTCAAAAAAAGTTCCATGGCGGGCAGTCTTGCCAACTCGCTCAATGTCCGGCGTGCGGATACATTTCTGGCAGGTCGTGGCGCGGTTTCCGTCCACATGAGCCTGCCCGAGAAAGTATTTTTTGAGCGGAGCCATGCCCGAATTGATGAGCAGCAGGCTCTTATCGTCCTGCGGCACGAGCGAAAAGCTCTCCATCCTGTAATGTCCTTTGCTCGCGAAAAAATTTAAAAATATCTCGCGCAGCTCATTCAGTCCCGTCCATTCCATATGCTTCTCTACCGTCCTTGCTTCTGTTTGTTCGCAAAATTATAGACCTTTGCCCCACGATCGGGACGAAGGCCTTTTACAGCTTCCGCGGTACCACCCGCATTGCGCGCTTGTTCTGAAGCGCACCGCTCTTGCTCTCGACGATAACGCTGTCGTGGCGGCGCGTTGACGCGCTGCTCGACGGGTGGCTTCAAACGGCCATCGCGCGCGGATCTTTCAGCATGGTGCACCGCTCTCTGTGGCGTTCAGGACGTTCATTTTCCCGTGTTTACGCATTTGAAGTATTATAAATATTATATGAACCCGCGCGGTATTTGTCAAGCGCAACCGCTTTCAAACATCGCGTTCGCGATAGCGGCAAAAACCGGTGCCGCGCTCGCAAAACCGTAGCCCGCGTCCTCGGTCATCACAGTAATCACATATTGAGGATTATCTGCGGGGAACCAACCGGTGAACCAGCCTATCACATATTCTGACCCGTCGGGTTTCACCCGTCCTGTTTGCGCCGTCCCTGTCTTGCCTGCGGCCTCACAAAAGGATGGCTGGGCATTGCGTCCGGTACCCGTCTGCACCGCCTTTTTGAGGCAATTTGCGATTGAGACGGCAGCTTGTTCGCAAATCACGCGGTTCGCGCTGTTTTCGCTTTGATGTTCTCCGCCGACGCTGAGCACCAGAGAGAGTGGGCGCAAATTGCCCCCGTTTGCAAGGCAGCAGGTATATTCCGCGACCTGCAGCGGTGTTGCGAGCAGCGTGCCCTGTCCAAAACTGTGGTTGCACAGCTCCGAGGTGACCGACAGCGCCGACTGTGTCGGCAGTGAACCTGAAGCTGACGCGAGTGAGCCGAAAAGCGACACGGGCTTTCCGAGTCCCATCGCCGAGGCGGTGTTGAAAATCGCAGCCGCGCCGGCGCGCTGCCCGAGCGCGATGAAATATGTGTTGCATGATTTGACGATTGCACCGTGCATATCCACCGTTCCGTGAGCCGCGCCGTCGTTGCAGGTGTAAACTTGCCCATCCACCTCAATTCGCCCGACACATTCGTATGAAAAACTCTCATCTATTCCGCAGCTCAACGCAGCCGCCGCAATCACCGGCTTGTATATCGAACCCACGTTGTAAGCTGCGAGCGCGCGGTTGAAAAGCGGGCTGTCCTCCTGCGAGAGGTAGGCCGCAACGTTGTCGGGGTCAAAATCGGGTATACTTGCTATCGCGCGGATCTCGGATGTCGCACAATCGACCACGACCACTGCGCCGCGTTTGATCAGCGTCTCCGCCTGAGTTTCCACAATCTGCTGGATTTTTTTGTCGATTGTCAGAATGATTCCCTCGCCTGTCGCCCCGCGCTGTATGAGTGCGGGCGTCTCGCCGCTCTTGGGCTGACGATTGGCATTGACCTCAACCGTCATACAAAGTGACGCAGAGGCCTTTGAAAGATAGTCGTCGAGCGCGTGTTCAAGCCCGGAATCCCCATGTCCGTCCGGTCCTAATGTCCCTATTATATGGGCGCACGGAGCATCCGCAGAATATCTGGATTTGATTGCAATCACCCGATCAGGAGCGGCAGACGCCGCGTTCGGATTTACCCTCACAGCAAAAGGCAAATTCCCTTCCATCTGTTCGAGGAAATCAACGCGGTCATCAGCGGCAACATATTGAAGCAGCGAATAGCCGCTTTCGGTGCGTGGAAATGCGAGCGCGGCTGCCGCGTCGTCACTTCCGGTGAGGCGCTCTCCGTTGCAGTCAAAAAAATCCGGTCTGTGCAATGCAAGCTCAACGCTCAACGCGCTTTGCGACCTTGCAGTTTTAGCGAGCTCTCCGTCTGTCATGAGCACAAACAGCCGCAGTTCGAGCGCCATGAGTCCCGCGACAAATGCAATAAAGATTATGACAACATTTTTTCGTTTCATAAAAAAATCACCCCGTATATGCTTGGCATATACGGGGCTTTCAATTCACATTCGTGCGAATTAGTCATGCGGGTCTTGCTTTGTGGGCAGAATTCTGCCGCGCCAAATTTATTTTATGCCGGTCGGATTAATACATTCCGCCCATGCCGCCACCGCCACCGCCCATCGGCATCGGATTTTCCTCTGGGATATCCGCGACGAGAGCCTCGGTAGTGATGACCATTGCGGCCACTGACGCCGCGTTCTGCAGCGCGCTGCGGGAGACCTTTGTCGGGTCGACAATGCCGGCCGCGATCATGTCCACATACTCTTCCTTTGCAAAGTCGAAACCGTAGCCGGCCTTGCCGCTCCCGTTTATCTTGTCTATTATGACAGAGCCTTCAAGTCCTGCATTGTCCGCGATCTGGCGAAGCGGAGCCTCGAGTGCGCGAAGAACGATCTTTCCTCCGGTTCTCTCGTCGATCTCGTCAAACCCTTCGACCTCTTTTGCGACCGACGCGAGCGCGTTGATGAACACCACGCCGCCGCCGGCAACTATGCCCTCTTCAACGGCCGCCTTGGTTGCGGACAGCGCGTCCTCGATGCGGAGTTTTTTCTCCTTCATCTCGATCTCTGTCGCCGCGCCGACACGGATGACCGCGACACCGCCCGACAGTTTGGCAAGACGCTCTTGAAGCTTTTCGCGATCAAAGTCGGAGGTGGTCTCTTCGATTTGAACTCTGATCTGTGCAACGCGGTCGCTAATCGCCTTCTTGTCTCCGCTGCCGCCCATTATGATGGTGTTTTCCTTCTTCACCTGAACCTTGGACGCTGTTCCGAGATCCTCGATCTTTGCGTCCTGAAGCGTCAGACCCAGCTCCTCGCTGATAACCTTGCCGCCGGTGAGTATCGCGATATCCTGCAGCATCTCTTTGCGGCGGTCGCCGAATCCGGGAGCCTTGACAGCAACGCAGACAAATGTGCCGCGCAGTTTGTTGACGATGAGGTTCGCGAGGGCATCGCCCTCAACGTCCTCGGCGATGATAAGCAGCTTCTTGCCGGTCTGAACGATCTGCTCAAGCAGGGGGAGAATCTCCTGAATGTTGCTTATCTTTTTGTCGGTAATGAGAATTGATGCGTTGTCGAGCACCGCTTCCATCTTCTCGGTATCGGTGACGAGATATGGGGTGATATAACCGCGATCGAACTGCATTCCCTCGACAACCTCTGTGAACGTATCGGCAGTCTTGCTCTCTTCGATAGTGATTACACCGTCGCTTGTGACCTTCTCCATCGCCTCGGCAATGAGTTTACCTATAAATTCATCCCCGGCAGATACTGTTGCGACGCGCGCGATATCTCCCGATCCGGAAACGTGCTTAGAGTCAGAAACAATGCTCTTAACTGCCGCTTTGACAGCCTTTGCAACGCCTTTTTTGAGCGCCATCGGGTTCGCACCCGACGCGACGTTCTTCATGCCCTCGCGGATCATGACCTGCGCGAGCAGTGTCGCCGTTGTCGTGCCGTCGCCCGCGGCGTCATTGGTTTTGGTCGCGGCCTCTTTGATCAGCTGCGCGCCCATGTTTTCAAATTTGTCCTCAAGCTCGATCTCTTTCGCAATCGTAACGCCGTCGTTTGTTATGAGCGGCGCGCCGAACTTCTTATCGAGCACTACGTTGCGGCCCTTGGGTCCGAGCGTTATTCTGACAGTGTCCGCCAGCTTATCAATACCGGACTGCAGACCTCTGCGGGCTTCCTCGCCGTATTTCAATTCCTTAGCCATAGATTATGTCTCTCCTTAAAAGGTTTAATTCTTTCATTTGCTGCAATTTTTGGAACATCAACTCCACCGCGAAATCTACTCTACAATCGCAAGTATGTCGGACTGACGGACGATCACGCATTCCTCACCGTCCATTTTAACCTCGGTGCCGGCGTACTTGCTCAAAATGACCTTGTCGCCCTTTTTGACGGTCATCTGGACTTCCTTGCCGTCAACCAACCCGCCGGGGCCGACCGCGAGCACTTCTGCAATCTGCGGCTTTTCCTTTGCGGATGCCGTTAGGACAATTCCGCTCTTGGTGGTCTCCTCAGCTTCTGTCATCTTTAAAACGACTCTATCTGCGAGAGGTTTCAGTTTCATGTGTTCTTCCTCCATTTGATTTTGGATTTAGCACTCACTGTTCATGAGTGCTAAAGTACATTTTAACGATTATTTCTCATTTGTCAATAGTCTGAGCACGGATTTCTTTAATATTTTTCCGCATTATTATACTCACGGCGCTGTAAATTATTTGACGAACTCTGCGGGAACAACGAAACGCACGGCGTGGTGCAGCAGCTTCACGGTGATGCTGTTGGACATGAAGACCTCCCCGTCAATGTTGACGACGAACTCTTTGTCCGACTCAATCGACAGCTCGCTCGCCCGCATATAGTGCACGCAGTCCTTCAGCGAGTCAATCACCTTACCGTCCACGATGTGCTCGCCGCGCTTGTAGAGTCCCAGCACTTTCATGATTCTCATGAGCGGGATTTTGTCAACGGTGACGACGTCGATAATGCCGTCATCGGGACGCGCCTCCGGCGTCGCCACGTACCCGCCGCCATAAACTTTTCCGTTGCCCGCCGCTGTCAACATATATGTACCGTCGAAGCGCTCGCCGTCAACCGTCATGCGCAGCTTTTTGCCGAGTGGTTTCAGCAGGCATTCCGCGAGCGCGAGATTATAGGAGATAGCTCCGCGAAAAGCGGGAAAACGCCGCCAGCGAATCGTGCCCTCGGTGACGTCTGCATCTATGCCGACCGACATCAAATTGAAGCAGTTGCAATCGTTGACGCGCAGCACATCGATGGGGGTGCTAAATCCGTTCACAACAAGTTCAACCGAGCGAAAGTTTTCGGCGCCGCCAAAGCATTTGATAAAATCGTTTCCGCTGCCGCACGGAAAACAGGCTATTTCGAGATTGTCAAAACCAAATGCTCCGTTCACAGTCTCGCTCAGCGTCCCGTCGCCACCGCACGCGCACACACGCGTCTTCTCGCCGCTCTCACCCGCTGTCCGTGCGAGTTCTTCGGCGTGCTTAGGATATTCGGTGAGCACGATCTGCCAGTCAAAATCCTTGTTTTTAAACCAATTTTCAATCAGAGGAACTATGGTTTCCTTTGCGTCTCTCTTTCCCGAAATGGGGTTGACGATAAACAGGTATTTCATTTTTGTGCACTCCGATTGGTTTTATTTGTATAATCATCCATCACCGGCACTCCCGTTTTTTGGAGTGCCGGAAGCAGGAGTTTCAACACCCCGCCAGTCACAATTCCCATAGCGATGCCGCTCAAAACCAACACGGGGAGATACCACAGCGCGAGGGTTGATTTCAGCATCAGCGAGCTCATCGCAAGCTGACCTATGTTGTGCGCGATCGCGCCCAAGACGCTTGTCATTCCCGGCGAACAGCCGAGTCTCTTTGCAAGCAACATTGCCGCGACCGACAGCAAACCGCCCACAGCGCTGAGCATCCCCGCTGTCGCCCCGCGCGTGAGCATCACGAAACCCGATTTCAGCAGTGCAACAGCAAAAGCAGGCGCTCCTCCGAGAAAGAACAGCGCATACATAGTTACGGTGTTGGATAGCCCCAGTTTTATCCCCGGCACGGGAGACGGAATCGGAATCAGTCCCTCGAGCCAGGACAGCGCGACGGCGAGCGATAACAGTATTCCGGTGAGCGCCAGTTTTCTAACATTTTGCCTTGGCATTGCCGCCTCTTTGACAATTATAATTGAGATCAAACAAACTCAAATGTATAGCTGGGATCGCGCATTTCTTCAATAAAACTTTCTTCGAGAGAGCGCGAGATATAAACGTGCTTGTCGGAGCACACAAGCACGGCGGCGACATTTCCGCTTCTCATCAGCTCAAGAGCGCCTTCTCTCCCCGCGAGAAAGAGCCGCGTCGAGAGATAGTCGCCGCGCATTCCGTCGGGGCAGACAATCGAGACAGAGAGTATATCGCTGACTGCGGGACATCCCGTCGCGGGGTCAATGACGTGATGATAGCTTGTGCCGTCCTCAACAAAAAAGCGCTCATATGCTCCCGTCGTCGCTATGACAGTGTCGGAAAGCCGCAGCGTGCAAAGGCTGCTCGACGAGCCTTCCTCGGGATAGCGAACTCCAACCTTGAATCCCTCACCGCCATTGTCACCGAACATCAGCACGTTGCCGCCAATCGATACAAATCCGTGGTCAATTCCATATTCTTCTAAAACCCCGCGGCACAAATCGAGCGAATATCCCTTTGCTATTCCGCCGAGATCGATTTTCTGCCCCGCTCGCTCGAGCGACGCAAAGTATTTTCCGTCCCGCTCGTCGAGCGCCAGTCCTTTGATTCCGACGAGCGATCTTGCGGCGGCTATCTCGCTTTGCGAGGGCACTCGCGGATTGTCAGAGCCTATCTTCCAAATATCCGTAAGCGCGCCAATCGTCACGTCGAACATCCCGTTGCTCTCATCTGCGTATCTTACTGCCGCGTCCAATATCAGATAAGTGTCCTTGCATATCTCAATCTCACCGTTTCCGGCAGCGGCGTTGAGACGTCCGATGTCTGAGGTCTCAATAAAACGGGAAGTCTTGTTTTCAAACTCGCGCAGACGAATATCTGTGTTGTCAACCGCGTCCTGAGCGCGTTCTCCCTCGATCTGAATTGTCGCGAGGGTGCTCATGACCATAAATGCAGCGCTCGCTTTAGGCTTTGTGGGAATGGCTGCGCAACCGCAAAGCGAAATCACAGCACAAACGGCAATCGCGTGCAAACTGAGTTTAAGTTTTCTTGTCATACCCGTCCCCCGCGTGCGATTTCGATCGTTTTTTGACAGTTGAACCGCATTGCCCGTATGATGTATAATGCTTTGAGATAACATAGACATCGGAGAAATAACTGATGGTATTCAGCAGCCTGCTTTTTATCTTCCGATTCCTGCCTGCCGCACTAATACTTTACTATATTGCGCCCAAAAAAGCAAAGAATCTCGTGCTGTTTCTTGTCAGCCTTGTGTTCTACTCCTGGGGCGAGATTCGCTATTTCCCGATCATGATAACGACCATTGTAGTGAACTATCTCTGCGCGCTCGGAATTGAAAAATTCGACAGGCGCAGCGGTGTGCGCAGATTTTTATTTTTGCTCGCGCTCATCGTGAGCTTAGGGTTTCTGTTTGTTTTTAAATACTACGATTTCTTCGCTCAGACGGTATCGAGCGTGACCTCTCTCACGATACCTCTGCTTGAGCTGACCCTGCCGCTCGGAATCAGCTTCTACACCTTTCAGACACTTTCCTACACCATTGACGTCTACACTCGCAAAGTTCCTGCAGAGCACAGCTTTGTGGACACCGCAGCTTTCGTCACCCTCTTTCCTCAGCTGATTGCCGGTCCGATCGTGCGCTATACCGATATCCGTCGCGAGCTAAAAAAGCGAACAATAACTCCGCGTATGCTTGAGGACGGCATGGAGGATTTCATAATCGGTCTCGCGAGAAAGGTGCTCATTGCGAACAACGTCGGCGCGCTTTGGAGTGAGGTTGAAACGCTCGGGTTTTCTTCGGTTTCAACCGGGCTCGCGTGGCTCGGTGCCATTGCGTTTATGCTCCAGATATTCTTCGATTTCTCGGGCTATTCACAGATGGCCATCGGGCTTGGCAAGATGATGGGCTTCAAGTTTCCCGCAAACTTCGACAACCCCTATTCATCGCGCAGCGTGACCGAATTTTGGCGTCGCTGGCACATGACACTCAGCTCGTGGTTTCGTGAATACGTCTATATCCCGCTCGGAGGTAACCGCAAAGGTCTCGTGCGACAGATATTCAACATGTTCATCGTTTGGGCGCTCACCGGACTCTGGCACGGGGCGTCATGGAATTTTGTCCTGTGGGGTCTGTTCTATTTTGCGCTTCTGGTCATCGAAAAAATCGGTTTCCTCGGCTGGCTCGGAAAACATGTGACCGTCTCCCACCTCTACACTCTTTTTGTCGTGCTGATGGGATGGGTGATCTTCTCAATAACTGACATCTCGTCGCTCGGTATCTTTTTCTCCCGGATGTTCACCCCGCATTTCGTCGGCAACGGCACGGCGACGGTCGGAGCGCTCTACTATCTGCGCAACTATATCGTCAGCATAAGCGCAGGCGCATTTTTTTCAAGCGATGCCGCGAGTTACGTCTACGGCGTCGTGCGCGAGCGCCGCTGGCTAAAAAACGTGCTGATGTGCGTGCTTTTTCTCGTCTGCGTCGCATACCTTGTCGATTCCACCTACAACCCGTTCCTCTATTTCAGATTTTAAGAGGGGGAAATTCCTGTGAAAAACTACTACAAGAAAAAATTGAAGTCCTCCTCTTCGGTTTTTGAAGGCGGATTGTTGTTTGTGTTGATTTTCGGTTTTATCACACTGTTCGCGCTCATCAACCTCATAATGCCCGACCGTGAATATTCTGAAAACGAAAATAAATATCTCGCAAAATCCCCGAAATTCACATGGGCAACGCTCGTCAGTGGAAAATTTGCGCTGGATTACGAAACCTATGTCTGTGAGCAATTTTTGTTGCGCGACAACTGGATATCTGCGAAGTCTCTCTCGGAGTTTGCGCTGCTGAAAGTTGAAAACAACGGCGTTGTTTACGGCAAGCAGGGCTACATGTTCCCGAAATTCTTCAGCTTTGACGCAGAGCGTCTGAATGGCAATCTTGCGGCCATAGACGCATTCGCATACGAGTGTCCCGCCGAGGTCTCGGTCATGATTGTCCCTTCTGCGTTCTATCCGCTGTCCGAGTATGTCCCGAGGGGACTTCCGCACGTTGACGAAGGGTTCTACATTGATCGCATAAACGAATACCTATCAGAAAGCGCCAAACCTCTTGACATCGAAGGCGCTTTATCGGTGCACGCGAACGAGTACATTTACTATCGCACCGACCACCACTGGACGACCTATGGCGCCTATCTTGCCTACTCTCAGTTTGCAAAGCAGCATGAACTTGTCCCTTTTGATTATAAATCCCAGACTCCAACGCGCGTGGATGGGTTTCTCGGCACGAGCTATACAAAAAGCAAAGCGTTTAACGCCAAGGAGGACGTGCTCGAATATTTTGGAAATTTCAGCGGCACTGTGACGCGCGAAGGCAAAACCTACGAGGGACTTTACGACCTTGAGCAGTTTAAAAAGCGTGACAAATATAGTGGGTTGCTTTACGGCAACACAAGTTTTGTTCAGATCGAGAGCGAATTTTCCCCGAATAAACTCGAATCCATATTGATAATCCGCGATTCCTACGCTGACAGCCTTGTCCCATTCCTGACCGAACATTACAACCGCATAGTGCTCATCGACCCGCGCTATTACAACGCGGACATTTCCGCGCTCTCTAAAAAGAATTTCACCGACGTGCTCGTCCTCTTCGGCTTTGAAGACCTGTGCACAGTCAAGGAAATTTCGCGGCTCAAGCCCTCTGTTTTAAACGGTGAGCTTCCTTCCGAATAGACAGTGATTTGCGGATTATAAACCGGCACCTCCGACATACTGAAAACATTAAAAGCAGACATTTTCGTCTGCTTTTTTGTGTTGTTTTTCGTTCAATCGAGAAAGCACGGATTCCGAAATGGAATTCAACCAGAATTTTATCAGTCACAAAAACACTCGAGCCATTCATCGGACAGCTCAGACAGCTCCGATTTGTTTTTGTCAAGCAGCTCGCAGACCTTTGCGAGTTTGTCACAGTCGGTCGCGATCTCCGGGAGTGAAAGCTGTGATTCCAGGTCGTATACCTCTCCCTCAAGCTCGTCAATGCGCTGCTCGACGAACGCCCTGCGCTCACGGTCGCGCGCTCGCTTGCGGCGCTCCTCTTTTGCGTTAGCCACAACGGACTTTGTCTGCTCGAGCGCGCCGTCGGGTTTGCCGCCGCTCACGGTTTTTTCGGGCTTTGTCTCGGCCGGGACGCTCTCATCGTTTGCTGCAGCGCGGCAGAGAGCATAACTCTCAAAGACCGCATGTGAGCCGTCGTCCGCAAGTTGCAGTATTCTGCAATCGAGCGTCTGCATGAGAAAGCGGTCATGAGTCACGACAACGAGTGTCCCCTCATATTCTCGCAGTGCGTCGTATAAAAGATCCTTTGAGTAGATATCAAGGTGATTGGTGGGTTCGTCGAGCACAAGCAGATTGGGATGTTCAAGCGATATTCGAGCAAGTCCCAGCCGCGCGAGCTCTCCGCCTGACAAACCCGAACATGCGGTGAATGCGTCGTCGCCGCGAAAACCCACCGAGGCGAGCAGCGATCGTATCTCAAGCTGGCTCATCGCAGGATATAATCCCCAGATATATTCCACGGGATTTTCAGCGCGCAGATCGTATAGGTTCTGTTCGAGAACACTCATTTTAACCCCGCCGCCCAATCTTAGCCTGCCCGTTTTAGGGGGGTGTTTGCCCGCAATGCACCGCAGCAGTGTCGTTTTCCCCGTGCCGTTAGGACCGATTATTGCGAGTCTCTCCCCGCGCAGCAGCTCGAGATCCAGATCGCGGACAAGTATTCTTGTGCCAACCGCAAGCTCAAGCCCCGTCAATGTCAGAACCTCTTTATACGGTTCGATGAGCGGCTTGATCGAAAAGTGAACATCGACGTGTGCTGCGCTTTCGGGTGCGGAGAGGTCGAGCCTATCCAGCATTTTAAGTCGGCTCTTCGCCATGTTGGAGGTTGAAGCGCGAGCCATGTTGCGCCGCGCGTAGTCTCGCAGCTTATCTGCCTCCCGCGACGTGCGCTCATAAACCTCTTTTTCGCGAGCGTCATCCGCCTCGCGCAGCGCAAGGTAGGTCGAGAAATTTCCCTTGAACATCCTCGCAACCCCGCCGCGTATCTCAAGAGTTTTGTTGCAGATGTCGTCAAGAAACTGTCGGTCATGCGAGACGAGCACTATCGCGCCGCTGTAGTCGAGCAGAAATTTTTCCAGCCATTCGAGCGTTGTAATGTCCAGGTGATTTGTCGGCTCGTCGAGCACCAGCAAATCGGGGCTTGACATGAGCAGCTTTGCCAGCGCGAGCCGAGTCTTCTCTCCCCCGCTCAAAACGGAAACCTTTTTGTCATATTCGCTCTCGGGGAAAGACATTCCGTTTAGGATTTTCTTGATATTATAATCCAGATTATAGCCGTCCATCGCCTCATAACGAGAACTGACTCGCTCATATTCTTCAAGCAGCGACGGATCGCCGCCCATCTCCCGCTCGAGCCGCTTCATGCGTGCGAGCAACTCGTCCGCGCGTCCGACGCTCTTCATCTCGGCGTAAACAGTGTTGTCGGAGCAAAGTCCCGCCGTCTGTTTGAGATAGCCGAGCGTGGCACCGTTTTTGAGCGAAAACGAACCGCCCGACGGCAAAAGCTCTCCCGTCAGGATGTTCAGCAGCGTCGTCTTGCCACAGCCATTGTGACCCGCAATTCCAAGGCGGTCGCGCTCGTCAACTCTGAAGCTGACACTGCGCAGCACCTCGTTTGCACCGTAAAAAAGTGAAATGTTATCAGATTCGAGAATCATTGTTACCCGTTCTTGTTAGTTTTATCGTCGCACCAGCGCAGAAGATAATTCCACACCTTGTCCCTGCCCTTTTCGTTGAGTATCTCGTGCCTCATTCCGTCACAGAGTTCAAACGTCACGTCGGAAATTTCCTGTGCGCAAAGCCGCTCGCGCACCTGCCGCACTCCTTTGCCGTAATCTCCAACGGGGTCGTCCGCGCCGGAAATGAGCAATATTGGGAGCGTTTTGGGCAGTGTGCCCGCCCAGCTTTTTGCGGACACTGCACGCAGCAGCTTGAAGAGATCGCGGTATCCCGACAGCGTAAACAGGAATCCGCAGTGCTCATCCTCAATGTATCGCGCCACGTTATCGCTGTCTGCGGACAGCCAATCGAAGTCGGTTTTTGCGCCCTCACACTTTCTGTTGTAGCTTCCAAATGCCGTTCTATCGACGAGGCGGCTGCGGTGACGCTCGCCCTTCAGCAGCGAAAGCACGTTTACGAGCGCAAGCCCCGCGCCGCTCGCGGGGTTCGCGCCGCTCGTGCCCGAGAGCGCGAGAGCGCCGATTTCATCACCAAATTCGGAGGCATAAAGCCGCGCGACGAACGATCCCATGCTGTGTCCTATCAGAACGACGGGCAGTCCGGGATTTTCCTTGTGTGCAATGTCTGTCATCGCATGCGCGTCTTTAACGAGCAGCCTGTAGCCGTCTTTGTGCGCAAAATATCCAAAATCATCTGCCGTTGCGGCAGAGTCCCCGTGCCCGAGATGATCGTTGCCGTAAACCGCATATCCGTTTGAAGCCATGAACCGCGCAAAATCGTCGTACCGCGCGATATATTCAGCCATACCGTGAACTATCTGAAGCACAGCCTTGGGCGTTTTTTCGCCATCGCGCCACCTGAGATAGGATATACTGTTCTCCCCGTCGCTCGAGATAAAGCTGTGTTGTGCAAGCTCAACCGCCATGGTATGCCTCCGTTTTTCAGCCTTTATTTCATTCTATTGTGAACAGCGTTCCGAGATAGCTCATCGCCGCGATTGCAAAGAGCGTCGCGCCGTTTGCAAAACAGAGCGGGGACTCTCCCTTTCTGCTGTACCACTCACGGCAGATGAGCGCAGCGCACACAATCATTGAGAAGTACATGTAGATAAATGTTCGAGAACCCGACACCCAAATGGTCGGAGAGAGCGACATCGCCATGCGAGATCCGAATCCCATCAGCAGCGCAAATGCGCAAAGAAGCGCGCGCTCGGTCTTTTCAAATACAGCAAAAAACGATACCAGCAGGCACGCGAACACAATCGTTATTATAATGTCGGGAACCCATGTTTTTATCGAACCCCACATCAGTTTCGTGCCGAATTTTGTGAGCGAATCGACTATGAGCGAGAGCGAGGGGAACATCTGAGCATTGGAGAACGCGATGGTTCCCAACAGGACAGTTGCGCCAATCGGAACGAGGGCGCACCCTCTCGCCCACTTCTTTTTGCAGAGCGCGAACACAGCAAAGGCAACAAGCGCACAAAATGCGATGAAGAAAAGATTGGGTTTCATCACATATTCGTACCACGTTCCCGAATAACCCATCTCAAATTTGCGCCAGAGCGGTATTGCGTCAAACTCCGGAAATTGACCAGCAACCTCGTTTATGTGCCGCAGGTTGTTTCCGGGGCAGCTGAGCATGTACACGAGCATCGCGACAAGCAACCCAAACTGTGTGATAAGATAGACAACCGGCTGTTTTTTTCTTATGGCAAGGAATAAAAACACCCCGTATACGCATAGCAGAACTGCGCACAGCGGCTCGATATTTGATGCAAAAAGAAGCGCGAAAGTGTAAACAGGATACTCCCACACCCGCAGTTTTTGTCCGCGGGCGATTTTTACAACAGGCACAATCGCGACGAGACAGAGCGCTGTCGTCCACACGTAGTACACCGTTGTCACCACCCAGCCCGCAGTTCCAACATCCGCAAACGGATATGCGAGCGCGAGAAGACAGACGACCCAGTTCACGCGCGCGTCTTTGTGCGATCCCGCAATATAGGACGTGAGAAACGGGGCGAGGGTGAACAGCGCCACGTCGCAAAACAGCCACAGCCACTTCCAGTGAATCACGTGAATCAAAATCATCTCGATAAACTGGCGGGACGACCACGCGTGATAATCTCCGGAGAGATACTGCCATGCGCTCTGGTTCGCAAGGTGTGTTATATACACCGTGTCATCCTTAGTCCCCGGCGTTATGACGAGATGAATTATCAGCATCGCCGCAAACAGCAGCATGAACGGAAAATACCACGAGAGCGTGAATTTTGCAAAGCCTTCACGCTTATTGAGATGACCTGAGCCCATAATAAACACCTCTTATGCTTCCTCGAAAACCCCGAGCACGATGATGCCCGCGAGCACGAGTGCGATTGCGATATAGTAACTTTTGGGCAGCTTTTCCTTGAGGAAAAGCCGCGACCACAACACGGAAAAAACGCTGTATGACGCTATCGCGGGGGCGGCGACAATCGCGTTTCCCGACAGCGCAAAAACGTAGGCAAACTGTCCCGCCGTCTCGAACACAGCACCCGCAAGCTTGTAGCCGTCCCGCGCAAGAGTGAGCTTTTCTCGTTTGACGAAAACGACGTACACGAGGCAGAGAAGCGCCGCTATCGCAAATGTCAACTCATAGGAAATATTGGCGCTTGTCTCGTCCAGCCTGTATTCGAGATAGTAGGCGTCTGCAAACGTTCCCAGCGCGTCAAGGACACAGTATATTATTGGAAACGAGAGCGCGACGAGTCCGACCGTGTATTTTTTTTCGGAAGTCTCACCCGCCTTGCGTCTCTCGGCATCTGAACGGCGCTTTTCCAGAATTCCGAGCGTGAGCACGCCTGCGCAAATGAGCGCGACGGCGGCAAACTGTCCCGCGCTCATTCTCTGCCCGAGAAAGGCAAAACACAGCAACGCTGTAAGCGCGCCCGAGGAATTGCACACAGGTGAGCTGACCGACAGCTCAAGGTAGCGAAGCCCTATGTAACCGAATGTCATTGAAAGAATGTATAGCAACGAGACGGGCAGATATATCAGCCAGCTTTTTGGATCGTAGTCCACCTTATCGATGAAAATCTGCCACGCGGCATGAATTCCCATAACAAGCCCGACGCTCATGACGAGCTTTAGGTGGCTGTTGCGGTCGTCCGGTCGCGAACCGAGCTTGGAAAACAAATCCGAGCCGCTCCACGCAAGTATTGTACAAACCGTAAATATAAACCACATGGAGTTAACAGTAAACCTTCCCTCTTAAAATGACGTGCCGCAGTTTTAAATCATTGTCAAACAGCAGAAGATCGGCGATCTTTCCGTTCGATATGCTCCCCCGCTCATCATATACACCTATCGAGCGCGCGGGGTTGGCGCTCGCTGCGAGTGCCGCATCCGCCAGCGGTATGTTCATATCGCGCACCGCCCGCCTGAAACAGGTCGGCAGCGGAGTGTTGCTTCCCGCTATCGTGCCGTCGGCAAGAGTCGCTCGCGCCCCACACACCGTGACCGCAAGCCCTCCGAGTGAGTATTCGCCATCCGGCAAGCCGACCGAACAGACGCTGTCGCTGATGAGGATAATCTTATCCGCGCCATACAATCGGAACGCTGCGCGCACCGCGCTTGGGTGCAGGTGAATTCCATCGGCAATGACTTCGGCCTCACAGCCGCAATCGGCTGCCGCGCCTATCACGCCCGGCTCGCGGTGGAGCAGCGGCGGCATCGCGTTAAACAGGTGGGTCACGTGGTGCGCACCCGCACGGCAGGCCGCGAGCGCCGTGTTGTAATCGGCGTTTGTGTGGGCGAGCGAAATGACGACACTGTCCTTATATCGGGCGATGAATTCGCAAGCGCCGTCCAGCTCCGGCGCAAGATCGCACAGCTTGATGAGGCCCCCCGCCGCACTTTGCAAGCGCGCAAACATCTCCGGATCGGGGTTTTCGATGTATGCGGGGTTTTGCGCTCCCTTTTTCTCTCGGTTGATGAACGGGCCTTCCAGATTTATCCCAACTATCTCAGCCCCCGCAAGCTTTCCCTTGCACGCTGCCGCGTTCGCGCACGCGCGCACAAGCTCGTTCTCGGGCAATGTCATCGTGGCAGGGCAAATCGCCGTGACCCCCTGCGATGCCTCAAACTCACTTATCGCCGCGAGAGATTGGGGCGTTCCGTCGCAGAAATCAAATCCGCCTGCGCCGTGGAAATGTATGTCTATAAATCCCGGAAGCGCATACAATCCCTCGGCGTCGAGCGTCACTCCAACGCCGCTCTCACAGAATCTTTCCGCCTCAATGTGGATATCATGTCTGTCAAATTGCCCGTTTTCGCAAAGCGCGAGAGCGTTTTTCACTATCATTTACCCGTCTCTCTTTCTGTTTGTGTGTGTCATTATATCATAAACAACGAATCCGAATTGGATAATCTAACGTTACCCTGTTGATCGATTGCAAACGGCGAGCACGGGCACAACCTCGTATCTTTTCTGTCATAATATCCACATGTTCTCCGCTCATCGCTGAGTTTTTGCCTTCCCTGCCACGCCGATGCCGGAGACAGTTCACCGATGTTTGAAGGAATTTTGAGCCTATCGTGCACAGTGGCAACGCTCGGCTTAATTTGAGAATTATAACAGCTCGGCCGGCTGTCAGTGCAGCGCTTTAAATCAAACTGAACTGCAAGTTGTCATTCTCTTTTTCAGTTCATGCCCGCGGCTATTCAAAGCCGTTTCCCCTGCATCGTCTTCCACTGGAAACTCACTGTCTTTTATAGTTAACTGCAAATCACTCGTCCCAACGCTTCGGAAAGTATTCAGCCTTTCTGTTTTACCCTGTGGCCATTCAGAGACGAGTATTTTTTGAACAATTTCAGCGAAGGTAACAGGACGTGAAATTTCAATTACACGTATGTTTTTAAAGGGGAAGCCTCGCGCAAACTCTCACCCTTTCACGTAATCGACAAATCCGAGATTCATGTCGACATTGCCCGATATTCCGTCCACGCGACCCTCATAGGTGTACTGCCATATCCCGAATTCGTACGGATAATAGGGACGGGAAAAATATTGAGCGAACCACTTTTGATATTTCGTGAGACGTGAAAGCTCGAGATTCGCCGCAAAAAAGCGCATGTTCCCGTATATCATCGGAGTGTATCCTGCGGCCTTGACCTTTTCACAAAACGCAATCGCAATATCGGTGCGCTGCGCCGCAGTGAGATCTTTGGTTCGAGAACTGTCTGAATTTTCCTCCTCCATATCGAACACGACGGGATAGGAGAGCTTATAATCCTTAACCTTTTCAATTACAAATTCGGCCTCCTCCTCGGCCTCTGCGACGTCGAAAGCCTGCGAATAGAAATAGACACCGATCGGAATTCCCGCAGCCGTTGCACTTTTAAGGTTTTTCGCAAGACACTCATCCTCAAAAATCTTTGCGCTCTCATACCCGCGCAACCCCGCCCGAAGAAACGCAAACTCAACGCCGTCCGCCTTTACCTTTGTCCAATCGATAGCGCCCTGATGTTCCGAAACGTCGATTCCCTTGAGCGCTGTGACACCGTTTGGATCGGAAAAGGTCTTGAGGTTGATCTTCTTGTCGGGATCCGATTTGAGAAACTGCCAGTCGAACGTGCTGCGGGTAAGCTTGGCGTCAACCGGTTGGTAGACAAGCTCGTTGTCGCGATCTGCATACACCATGTGATCGGGATAAAATCGCTGCATAAACTCGGTTAGCGACACCACCTCGTCGGAGTATGCCTTAATCGTCCCGAACGGGATGAGCGTGTCGTCGCTGATCGCAGTCGCGTCTTTGAGATCTTGGCTGAGCCGCTTGATTTCAGCGCTTTGCTTTGTGTTCTCAACCTTTGCCGCTGCAAGCGAAATGCAGCAGTAGCCCGCAACCGCAGCAAACAGCAGTGCCAAAATCGAAAGCGCAAACGCAGATCCTGTTCCTCTCCGCTTCTTTTTCATTGCGGGGCGGCGATCGAAGCTCTCCCGCATCTCGAGCAACTCGCGCTCATTTTCATTTTGATCGCTCATTTTTTGTCCATCCTTCGCTCCGCCAAAACAAGCGGCACCGTGGTTTTCATTGCGTGCTGATCGCAGCCTTTTTCGCATTTGAACATGCGCAAACCTATCGATTCAGCTGCTTTTCAGGAAAACTGAAGCTGTTGCAAAAGCTTTGTAAATATCGATATTGCGCAAAATTTCAGATTCTTCGCTTTGTCCATATAACAAAACCCTGCATTTCGCTCATGGCTATTGGTCCTTATGTGTGGCGAGAGTGCTTAAAAAACCATCAAATTCTTCTCTTGAAGGTAATTATAACATATCATTCGCGGTTTTTGCGCTTTGCATAATTTACTTTATCTGTGCTATTATTCTAAAATACGTTCGTAAATTGATACGCCGAGCGTGTCCAGCGACCGCTTTAAGGAGAATAACGTGATTAAACTGATTGCCTGTGATCTCGATGGCACGCTGCTCGACTCGCAAAAACGTCTGCCCGACCGATTTCCCGGACTTATAGACGCGCTCACCGAAAGAGGAGTCCTCTTCGTCCCGTGCAGCGGGCGCGCGGTCTATTCATTGCAAGATAGTTTTGCCGACTACGTCGAGCAGATGGGATTTATCTGCGAAAATGGCTGTGCCGTGCTTGACCGCGGCGAGCTTGTGCATTTTTCCGATATGGTAAACGACGAAGTGACAGAGCTACTCGATGAGATATCCCGCGTTGAACAGCTCTTTCCCGTTGTGTGCGGGCTGAAGGGATGTTATGTATCGGGTGGCGATGAGGAGGTGATCGAGCATGTTCGGCGCTACTTCAGCAACGTCCACGTTCTGACCGACGTTCGAGAGGGTCTCAGGCTTGATCGCATATGCAAGATTGCCAATGTCGACGGTATAGATGTGCTGACAAACAGCTTTGTGCGTCTCGGGCATCTGTCCGACCGCTTCACCCTTATGCCTTCGGGTGATCAGTGGCTCGATATTGTGAAAAAGGGTGAGAGCAAGGGCACTGCACTTAGATTGTTGATGGCGCGTCTCGGCATCTCTCCAGACGAAACCATGGCGTTCGGAGATTTCATCAACGATCTCTCTCTCATGACAGCGTGCACCCACAGCTGGGCTATGAAAAATGGCCATCGCGACGTCAAGGCGGCGGCATCTGCCGTAACCGATTTCACCAACGACGAGGACGGTGTTGTCTCCACGATTGCAAGAGAGCTTAATCTCTCAATTTAGCGCAAATCTCTCGTTTCTTCTTTGCCGGCCAGCGTTTCTAAACCACTGTCGATTTACCTGCACGGCGGCGGTTTTTTCTCCATTAACGTCAGATAAAAAGCGGTAACTCACACCGTTGTGAGTTACCGCTTTTGGAAATGCATCACTCCTTTTAAACCAGCCGCTGTGAACTAAAACTTAATGCGTATTGAATAATAAACGCCGATTACAAGCGGCATTGCGGTTTAATCGCGAGCTGTGCACTTGAACCCCACAGTCGCAGCCTTTCCGAGTCCGGCGCTCGTTGGCTTTTTCGTATTTCCAATATACTTGATAGGTATTTGAAAATTGCAAGGCTTATGTCACAAAATATCAAACGGTTATGCAGATGAAGACCCTGAAAATGCGCTGAACGCCTCACCGCAGCTGTATTTTTGGATTGTTCAGCAAACATTTATTAGCGCGTGTCGTTTGAATGGAAGGACATCTCTCGCACTGACTTAATTGCACTTTCGCTAAAGTTTCGCCCTGCGCAATCAGCTGTGCAGGACTAGATTTTTCAGTATCTCGACAACCTTCTCCATTGACTGAACACTCACGAATTCATAGCGGCCGTGAAAGTTGTGCCCCCCAGTGCAGATGTTAGGACAGGGCAGTCCCATATAGGACAGCCTCGCGCCATCGGTGCCGCCGCGAATCGGAAGCAGCTCCGGCTCAACACCCGCCGCGCGCATCGCTCGCTCTGCCGCCTCGACAAGCGCCGGGTCTATCTTTTCTTTCATGTTGTAGTAGCTGTCCCGCATCTTGACGGAAACCGCACCGTCACCGTATTTGCCGCAGAGAAACTCCGCCGCTTCGGAAAGCAGCTTTTTTTTCCGTTCAAAGAGCGCGCGATCATGATCGCGAATGATATACTCTGCTCTCGCGCAATCGACACTGCCCTCCAGTTTTGAAAGATGGAAAAAGCCCTCGTGCCCATCGGTGCAGGCAGGATTCATAAAGCGCGGCAGCAGATTGTGAAATTCCATTGCCACGAGCGACGCGTTCACCATGCGCCATTTTGCGCTTCCGGGATGAATGCTCACACCACGAAAGCTCACATCAGCTTCGGCCGCGTTGAAATTCTCGCAGCTAAGCTCTCCGAGCGCTCCGCCGTCTACCGTGTAGGCGTAATCCGCACCAAATGCCTTCACATCAAAATAATCAACCCCGCGCCCCACTTCTTCGTCCGGTGTGAAGCACAGCCGTATTT
The DNA here is from genome assembly GCA_036645935.1 of Oscillospiraceae bacterium. Taxonomy (GTDB): domain Bacteria; phylum Bacillota; class Clostridia; order Oscillospirales; family Ruminococcaceae; genus JAUNBN01. Next base: position 57,157 of record JAVXNE010000008.1, read on the forward strand.
TGCCGTGCTCCGGAACACTCTTCGTGAGCAACCACGACGCGAGCGACATGATCTCGGCCACTCCCGCCTTGTCGTCCGAGCCGAGCAATGTCGATCCGTTCGAACAGATGATGTCGTCGCCAATATAGTGCAGCAGCTCGGGATATTCGCGCGGTGAGAGCACAAAATCGCCGCCCATCGCAATGTCTCCCCCACGGTAATTCTCAGTCACGACGGCATGGACGTCGGCGCCGCTCACCGCGTCGGAGGTGTCGATGTGGGAGATAAGCCCGATCACTGGGCCGTTTCCTCCGTCCGTCGCAGGTATTGTTGCGGTAAGATAACAATGCTCGTCCAGCCTCACATCCGAAGCGTTCATGTCGATCAGTTCCTGTTCGAGCATCCTCGCAAGATCGAATTGTTTTTGCGTGCTCGGGACATTTTCAGTCCCCTCCTGCGACTGCGTATCTATCTTGATATACCGCAGAAATCTGTCTTTAACATCGGACATATCAATTGTGCTCCTTATCTTTTTTAAAGAGAATACCACCTATTGCACAGCAAATTCAAGCAGAGCGCCGCAATCACTGTTTCGGCGATGCCTTTAGGGCATCTACAACATTGCGAGGCAAACACGAAACAAGCGACAATTGACATCGCCAGAGACAACCAAAACCAGACCAGATCGCACTACCTTGTTTTGCTAAAGCTGTCGCAGCAATTTAAAAGCGCCGCAATCACTGTTTCGGCGATGCCTTTAGGGCATCTAAAATATTGCGAGGCAAACACGAAACAAGCGACAATTGACATCGCCGGGGACAACCAAAACCAAACCAGATCGCACTACCTTGTTTTGCTAAAGCTGTCGCAGCAATTTAAAAGCGCCGCAATCACTGTTTCGGCGATGCCTTTAGGGCATCTAAAACATTGCGAGGCAAACACGAAACAAGCGACAATTGACATCGCCAGAGACAACCAAAACCAGACCAGATCGCACTACCTTGTTTTGCTAAAGCTGTCGCAGCAATTTAAAAGCGCCGCAATCACTGTTTCGGCGATGCCTTTAGGGCATCTAAAATATTGCGAGGCAAACACGAAACAAGCACTTCATATCGCTTAAAGCAACCCACAAAGCCAATCTTTCACCTTTCACGCTGCGAGCACAACAAAAGAGCGCCGTCTTAATTTAGACGGCGCTTCGCTAATTAAATTATTTGTTGCGCGTGTTGCTCGAGCCCTTGGGTGTGCCAAAGCTTCTTCTTGCGCTATCCGAACGTCCTCGAGGACCGCTGGCACTCTGGCGCGGCCTCGGCGAATCCGAGAAACGCGAATTTTGCGTCTTCCATTGCGAACCTCTCTGCTGCGTGGGCTTTTCGGTTTTGTAGAGCACCTTCATCGGAAAATCCGAGGGCTTTTCCGCGATCTTCTGACCTGTCAATTTCTCAATATCCTTGAGATAATCGAGCTCGTCATAGCAGCAGAAGCTGACTGCATCGCCGCCGAGACCTGCTCTTCCGGTTCTTCCGATACGATGTATATACAGTTCCGGTTCGTTCGGAAGGTCGTAGTTAAAGACATGTGACAGCTCAGGCACATCGATGCCACGCGCTGCGATATCTGTTGCAACGAGCACCTTGAGTCTCTCGCTTTTAAACTTTGCAAGTGCACTCTGCCTTGCGGTCTGGCTCTTGTTTCCGTGTATTGCCATCGCGTCGATTCCCGCTGTGGCAAGTTCCTTGACCACTCTGTCTGCCCCGTGCTTGGTGCGCGTGAAAACAAGCGCATTTTTAACACCGCCGTGTTTTATCAGCTCGGCGAGCAGATGTCTCTTGTTGGCCTTGTCTACAAAATATATGCACTGGTTGATAGCGTCCACCGTGCTCGTCACGGGATCGACCTTGACGGTGACAGGATCGCGCAAAATGGTCTGGGCCAACTGCTCGATCTCGCGCGGCATAGTCGCGCTAAAAAGCAGTGTCTGCCTCTCCTCAGGCAGCGCGCGCAGCACCCTTTTAACATCGTTAAAGAAGCCCATGTCAAGCATTCTGTCCGCTTCGTCCAACACGAACACCTCAAGCTCTCCGAGTTTGATATATCCCTGATTCATCAGGTCGTTGAGACGTCCCGGAGTGGCGACGAGAATATCGACACCGCGCCGCAGTGCCTCAACCTGTGGATTTTGGCCAACCCCGCCGAAAACAACGGTGGATTTGAGTCGAAGGTTAGCTCCGTAGCTCCTGAAGCTCTCGTATATCTGGAGCGCAAGCTCGCGTGTCGGGGTGAGCACGAGCGCGCGAATTCCACGCTTTTTACTCTCTGAGAGATTTTGCAGTATTGGCAGTGCAAAAGCCGCCGTCTTGCCTGTTCCTGTCTGTGCACAGCCGATGAGGTCTCGCTTTTCGAGCAGCACGGGTATCGCCTGTGATTGGATGGGCGACGGTTCTGAATAGCCCTGCTTTTCAACCGCTTTCAACAGCGGCTCGATCAAATTAAGTTCTCTAAATGTCATCCTTTATTCCTTTTCATGGAAATTCATAAAAAATAAAACCCGCCAGAAAGACAAAAGCCTTTCGAACGGGGATTGCCGATATCTCTTATCTTTTCGTATTATATCACATCGCACAAAAAACAGCAAACTAATTTGGCATAAAGACGGCTTGCCGCCGCGTTTTCTCAAAACTTGCCTGCTTTTTCAGACAGCAAAGGCACAGAAGAACTCGCAGCCGCCTGCACGCCGCGCTTCTCTGTGCCTTGGCATCATTCAAATTCTTGATTTCCGAGTTGTAATCGCGGAAGTCTCCTCGCTGGGCTATGACCTTCAATAAAGCACAGCCAGCGCTATTTCCAGTCAAGATAGAGACCCTTGGCATAGTCTCCGACTGTGAATAAAAACTCTCCGATTATGCTGGCGAACTCCGGCGCACCTTCAACAGTCAGATATCTGCTCGCCATATAGTCAATCATGTCACCCTTGCCCATCAAAATGTCGAGCGCGTGCTCGGGCGAATCGAAGCGTAGCGTCAAAAACGGCTTGCAACGCGGAAATTCGCCTCGCCCTGCCTTTGAGTTGCCCTCCTTGACACGCAGATAGCTATTGAGCTCAGGGTATCCGGTGACCGCAAATGCATAGGCGCGGTCTGGGGATTTGAGCGCCCACTCGTGGATTTTGACGTGTCCTGCCTTGTTGAGCTGGCTTATTCCGTTAGGTAGCAGATAGAAATAGAGTTTGACAAGCAGCTCGCGATCCTCTGCCTTTGCCGGGGCGTCGCTCGCTTGCAGCAATCCGGCCATTGCGAGCAGGGATTGCAGCAGCGATATGAATGTTCCGAGATGTGTCAGCGCGCCCTTCATTTTGGGCAGCGGCATTCCCTTCCCCGAAAAGAACAAGATGAACTTCATCAGATCAGGAAATTCCAGCTCGATATCGGGCGAGGGATGGCACTCGGACACGTGAACGGAGAACTTCCCATTATCGACGACAAAATGGGTGGCGAACTTTCCTTTCGGTGCGCCGTCGTAGCGCGCCGAAACCTGGAACACGAAGCTCTTTCCCTCAAATTTTTTTGCAAGCTCAGGGCGGCTTTCGACAATTACCCGCAGCAGCGGAAGCGCCGAATTGAAGAATATCCGCGCCGCAAAAAGATCGTTTTGCGTTATTTCAACTTGTTGCGCCATAGCTACACCTCGTCGGTCCAATCGATGTCGACCTCGAAATCGCGGTCGTCGAGCTTGAGCGCCTTTTGAACCTTGCCGTCGGCCGCGATCTCGACGACCTTGGAGCGCTTCATCATATCCAGCGTCTCTTTGACGATGTTCTCCGCATCTATGCCGTTTATGCTCATGAGATCCTCGTGAAACCCGAGCTCGCTGAAGCGATCATTAAGACCGAGCTTGCGAAAAGCACACGCCTTGCCGTTTTCCAACACAACCTCACCAACCGCCGTGCCCAGCCCGCCGATGACAGTGTGGTCCTCAACCGTTATAATGCGGCGGGTGTCGTCCACCGCCTTAAGGATGATCTCGCTGTCGATTGGCTTAATGGTGTGCAGATTGATAACTCTCGCGTTGATCTTGTAATCTGCCTCGAGTATTCTTGCGGCCTGAACCGCCTGAAACACACACGAGCCGTTGGCGATTATCGTTATGTCGTCTCCGTCGTTCATCAGAACGCCCTTGCCGAACTCGAAGCCATAATCCTCTGATTTGTAAAGCACCTGATCAAATCCACGGTTTATCCTGATGTACACAGGCCCATCGATCTCATAGGCCGCGCGGATGGCGTTGGCCGTCTCATAGCCGTCGGCGGGGACAATCACCTTGAGGTTGGCGAGCGATCGGACTATCGCGATGTCCTCGATCGCGTGATGGGTCGAGCCAGCCTGCCCGAACGACGTGCCGCTGTGTGTTCCGATTATCTTCACATTGGCACGTTGATAGCAGATGTCGGTGTGCAGTTGGTCGGTGGCGCGCATGCTCGCGAACACCGAAAAGGTGCTGGCGAACGGGATTAGCCCGCTTTTCGCCATGCCGGCCGCAATTCCAAAGAGGTTTTGCTCCGCGATCCCGACGTTGAAAAATCTGTCGGGGAATTTTTGCTGAAAATCTCCTATTTTGGTGCTCTTGGCAAGATCTGCGGTGAGCGCGACGACTCGCTTGTCCTTTTCACCGAGCTCAACGAGGGTTTTGCCATATATCTCGGCCGTCGCCATCTTGGTACTCTCGACCGCGGTATAGTTCATGCCGCCCATTATTCTGCCTCCTTTTCAACGCGCTCGAGGCGCTTCTCTTCATATTCAAGCAAATCCTGTTTGCCCTTGGCGTATTTATCTGTGTCCATCGCGCCATAATGCCATTTGTAATCACCTGCCATGAAACTGATTCCCTCACCTTTGATTGTGTCAAGGATGATGCAAACGGGTTTTTCCCTCGCTGCGAGCGCGCGGTCTATTGCGTCGCTCATCTCGCGCATATGATGACCGTTTACCTCAATGACCTCAAAGCCGAACGCACGCCATTTATCGGCAAACGGCTCAAGCTTCATGACATCTTCGGTCATTCCGTCAATCATCGCTTTATTTCTGTCAACCACAGTGATGAGACTAGTGACGTTGAAGTTTGCGGTCGCCATCGCCGCCTCCCAGACACTGCCTTCGTCGCACTCTCCGTCCCCGAGCACGAGCCACGTCTTGTAATCTTTCCCGAGCACTCTTCCCGCGAGAGCCATGCCGAGCGCAATCGGGCTGCCGTGGCCGAGAGATCCTGTTGACGCGTCAAGGCCGTGGACTTTATTGCAATCAAGGTGGATCCCGAGCTTGCTCTGTGTGAGGTTAAACGTCTTGAGATCCTCCTTATCGATAAGTCCGAGCATCGAAAAGAGCGACGCCAACAGCACACCGATATGCCCCTTACTGACGACGCATCGATCACGGTCGGGGTCGTCATAATTTTGGGGATCGAAGCGCAGATACTTGAAATAGAGCAGCGTCATAAAATCGGCGGCGCTGTAGCTTCCGCCCATGTGCGCACTGCCTGCCCAGTTGCAGGTGTCGAGAGTGAGGCCGCGGAGCTCGGACGCTTTTTTCTCGAGCTGCTTCCACTCCTGTTTCGTCAAAGCCATTTTTCGTTCCTCCGTTATCTGTTCCAGTTAATTTCAGGATGATTGTGGACAAGCGTCTTGAACGCCTCATCGGCTATCTCGTGGGTGAGCTTTATATCCTCGTCGGTCATCGAAAGGCATGTGAAGTGGTTGTGGTGGTTGGTCATGAACACGCCGTGCTTGACAAGTTCCGCAACCCACTCCTGATGAAGCAGCAGCGAGGTGTCGTTTGCAATGCGAAGATAGAACAGGCTCGGCTCTCCGGATATGTGCAGATCAACGCCGTTTTCTGCCGCCGATTTCGCAAGTCCCGCACAGATCTTTTCACCCAGCTCGCGGTGTTTTTTGTCACCGCCGAGCTTTTTCATCTTGTTGATACAGGCGATTCCGGCTGCGAATGGAACCGCACTCATCCAATAGCTTCCGGTGTATGTCACCCCCGCAACCGCACCTTTTAGCGAATCCTTGCCGCACAGGCAGGAGACGTTCCATCCGTTTGCAATTGCCTTGCAAAAACAGATGAGATCTGCATCAAAACCGTAGTGGTGATCGCTACCCGCCACATCGAGGCGAAATCCGCAGCGCACGTCGTCTATTATCAGCACGATTCCGTTGTCGGTGCAAAGCTTGCGCACCGCCTGCCAGTACCCTTCAGCAGGAAGCTCGTTGTCTATGAAGTTTCCGTGCATATAGGGGGTCGATATAAAACACGCTATCTCGCCCTTGTTCTGCTCTATGACGCGCTTGAGATCGTCGATATCGTTCCATTTCACGAGCAAATTGTTCTCGACCTCGGCGGGCAGAACCCATCCCGCGTCGGCACGCTGCGTCCACTGCGCAACTCCGTGGTAATAGTTCTCGACAAGCACTATCTTCTTGCGTCCGGTTGCGGCGCGCGCCGTCAGCATCGCGAGCGTTGTGACGTCGCCGCCGTTTTTCGCGAAGAAGGCCCAGTCCGCGCTCGCGACGGTGTCCACCATAAGCTCTGCAAGCTCGACCATCTTGACCTGAGGCATCGTCGTGCAGTTGCCGAGCTTCATCTGCTCTGCCGCAGCGGCATCGACATCCTCGTCGCAATAACCGAGCACGTTTGGCCCGTAAGCGCACATAAAGTCGATGTACTTGTTGCCGTCGAGATCCCAGAAATAGTTGCCCTTGCCCCGCTCGCAAAATTTCGGATATGCCGAAATTGGGATAAAGCAGCCCTCTGCGGGGCCGAGATGTCCGTATACACCCGCCGGGATCACCTTTGACGCGCGAGCGAGCATCTCATCGCTCTTTTTGTATGTATTAATTTTCATTTCACTGCTCCTTTAACCCAGATAGGTCGCGACGCGCGACAGTATCTTATTGAGGTTATCAATCATCGGGATAAAACCTTTCATCTCGATGTCGCCGGCCGCGAGCGCGCTCATCGCTTCAACCGTGCCCTCGAACAGCCCACGCGCGACCTCGTAATTTCTGAAAATCATAAATGAACGCGGGTTTTCAGCCTTGCGGCAATAGGTGGTGAGCTTTCCGCTCATTGCGACGATTTCAGCACACGGCCCCCCGCCTATCTCAAGCGAGATCGATCCGTCGGGTATTTTGGATGCGCTTATCCCGCCAAACTTGTCGTAGTTGCCGATGGCGCTCATTGCGTTTGCGACAAGATAGAACATCATCGTCGTGCTCTTTTCGTAAAAGGCGAGATTTTCAAGCTTTTCGGGCGGAGCTTGCAGGTATGCCGAAAGCAAACCGGTAAGCTCGGTGAAATCCTTGAGCAGGAACGAGAGCCTCGTGAATCCGCCGTATGGCAGCGGGTTTTTTTTGCCGTCCACCATGAGGTTGAAATCTTGCGGAGATCCTAGCTTGAGTTTGATGTTGCCTCCCAGCCCCTCACGCAACTCGCACTTCCCGTCTGCAAATGCCAGAGTGGCCTGTGGCCCGTCCGATATGTTGAATGATATCGAGACTGGTTTCTCCGGACTTGCGAGCTTTTTCGCACGTTCGTCAAGTTTGCAGAGGTTTTCGATGTCTTTCAAAACCGCGAACATGTTGACGTAGGCCAATGTGGTCGTGTCTTTCAATGTGCATCCTCCTTTGTCCGTCTGCGGCCAATGTGACAGTGTTACTGCCACATTGGCCTAAAAAAACAGAAAATTATTTGAGAAATTTTTCTTGCTTTAATCGTATTTCATTTGGCCACGCAATTCAATTGAAATTAATTACAATTTATAGTGCTGCTTTTATGACTTAATCACTACAAAATGCTCTCGTCAACCAAAACCACGTGATATATAAGTCGGACCGGCAGTTTTCTGAGGTTTGTCCATCTTTGCAGAGCCAACGGCAACTTTATTTTCAAGCTGCTGCTGTTGAAATTCCAAAAAATGCCGCCGCCGCAAACTTCCCACCCAATCGCTCTGTGAGATCATGAAATTGCACTCCTGTGTTGAATGCCAATTTGCCCTTACTAAATTTCAAACTCAATGCCGGTATATTTGATCGTGGAGAAAGATTTTTTTAATAAATGAGGTGATTTTCACAGGCAAAACGCCGACACAAAAAAATTCTACTGCGTTTGTTCGTAAACGAGGTGTGACACCTTAACTACCCCGTCAGCCATTCTGCGCAGAATGCAGCGTTGCCCTCTTTAAAATTGAATATTCGTTTTGATAATGCTACACTCAAAACAGCGAGCACAAATAACAAGACAAGGGGCGGCAAAATGTTTCGTGACGAGCGGCGGGAGCTTTGCAAACAGAGAATCATCGAGACGGCTTTCGCGGCCTTCTTGGAAAACGGCATAGAGATGACAAACATCACATCAATAGCGCAAAACTCAAAGGTTCCCGAGCGCTCTCTCTACCGATACTTCACGACAAAGGAAGAACTTGTGACCCAAACATATTACTGGTATTGGGGCATGCTGTCCGACCGCATAAAAGGAGCTCTCTCAACGACCGAATTCGAGCAAAAAAACGGACTCGCTCAGGTCGATTTTATTCTGCGCTTGCTGGCGGACACACTCTTTTTCGACCCTCGGGTGATGGTGCTCGCACAAGAGGTTGATCTGTTTTTAATGAAAGATAAAAGCAGCCGTTACACCGCGCTGCATGAAGACGACTATGCGGTTTTTCTCGTACCGATCTCGGCGTCGCTCTCCCGGGGAGTCGCAGACGGATCGATCAGGCGAGATATAGATATAGAAAATGCCTACCACACCGCGTCGAGCGGTCTGTTCGGCATCATGCAGGAACTCGCGTTTCAAAACCCCGACCGCAGCCTCATAGAATCCGACGCAATCGAGCAGATAAACACCTATTGTCTTATGGTGGGCAAATACCTCCGCGCCGAGTGAAATGGGTCTAATCACACAACGAATCTGTAACCGAGACCGCGCAACGTTTGGATGAACTTCGGCGAAGAAGGGTCGTCCTCAATTTTTGTGCGCAGACGATTGATATAAACCATCACGGCGTTTTCGTCTATTATCGCGTCGCCCCAGATGAGTTCGTAAAGTGCATCTTTGGAGAATATCCTGTTTATATTGTCAAGAAACAGCTTCATCATCGAATTTTCTTTGGACGAGAGCGATATCTCCTCATCGTGTTTATAGAGCCGAAGCGACGTTGTGCTGTAACGGAACGGACCCGCTTCAATGACACTGTCCTCTCCCGGCTTTCCCGCGCGGCTGCGGCGTATGAGCGCCTTTGCCTTTGCGCCGAGCGTCACCGGATTGAACGGCTTTGTTATGTAATCGTCCGCCCCGATATCGAGGCCATACAGCGTGTCGTAATCGTCCTTGCGGCCGCTGATTATGATTATAGGCGTCGTTATCCCGCGCTGCCTCGCCGTCTTTACTACCTCGAAACCGTCAATTTTTCCCAGATTTATATCGAGCAGAATGAGGGAGTGTATGCCCTTTGACATCGCTTCAAGCGCCTCTTCCCCGCTCGCGACAATATCGGCTTCAAAATCGTTGCTGACTATTATTTTATAAAGAATGGTTTGAACGGCCCTGTCGTCATCCACTATGAGAACTCTGTTTTTCATACCCTCGCCCCTCATGGTTTACACGAAGAATGTTTTAAGCTATTATTACTTCGCAAAGTATAACGAATGCCCGCAAAGTTTACAAGAGGTGAGTGTCGTGAGTGTGCGCAGACAAAAACCCATGTCCTATATTTTTCACCTTGTTTTGGGTGTCGCATGTATTGTGGTGAGTCTCGTGCTGATGGCGGGGCTGCTCGACAACTATCGTGTGCTCACCACCGACTATCAGGACACGCAGCTATTTAACATATCCTCCACAATTCGGCGCAACGTTGACACTCTGTTAGAGAGCGAATCCAATATGCTCACCTACACCGCAGCGGATGACAGAGTCATCGCTGCCGCGAGGCAATTGGGCGAGTCGGGAGACTCCGCACCTCTGCTGGGCGAGCTTTCCAAAAGCGTGCTCATGAGCGGTGATCTCGTTCAAACCGTCATCGTAAAGCATGGCGACACAGCTGTTGCGAGCGTCGACGGGCACGATGATTACACGGTTGAGAGCGAGCCTCGTCCATTCGCGGACGGCTTGACGGCGGCAATCATACGCGGGAAAGACGGAGAATACTATCTTGGGCTGACTGCCAATGCCGCCGACAGCTTCACTTACACCGCCCTCATTGATCTTCTCTCATTTTATCAAAAGGTCGATGTTGATTTCTCCAACACCGCATCGGGGGGCTATTCGGGACGGCTCATGCTTCTCGACTCGAGCGGCACTGTTATACTTCATCAAACCGTCGACGGTGCGCGTGTCGACTCGGTGGGCGCTTTGCTGCGACGCGGTTCCGGCTGCGACCTCGACGGTCTGCACATCATGATAGATTCCCAGGCAAATGGCGTCAACGGATCGAAATTCTACTCCGCGGTCGACTGTGCTTCGGGTGAAAGTTACCGTGCGCACATCGCCGTCAGCCCCGCGCTCGGCGGAAGCGACCTTTTCACCATAGGCGCTGTAATAAACTATGACAGGCTCATCGCCCCATATTACGACAAGGCGATGAATTTCATGATATATCTCGGTGTGATGCTGCTTGGGGTTTCCATCCTGTTTGTAAGGCTTCTCGTCGTGCGCCGCGAAGGAGTCAGCGCAATCCGTGAAAAAGAGGAGCTCATGGAAAAAAACCGAGTGATGGAAGAACTGAACCGCCGCACACAAAAGCTTGCACATCACCAGCGATTGCAGACAATCGGCGTTATGACGTCCAGCATCGCGCATGAGTTCAACAATCTGCTCACGCCGATTATGGGATACAGCATCATGACGCTTGAGCGTCTCCAACCCGAGGATCACGAGCTTTATGACAACGTGCTTGAAATCTATAACGCATCGATGAAGGCAAAGACGATAATCACGCGGCTGTCATATCTCAGCCGCTCCTCCGCCCCGCAGACCTTTAAAGATGTCGATGTCGATGAGCTGATCAAAAAGCTCGCGGACGTGACACGCCCGCTGCTCCCGCCCGGCGTTGAGCTTTCGGTGGTTTCCTCATGCTCATGTGCGGTCGTGAACGGCAACGAGCTGCTGCTCTACCAAATGCTGCTCAATCTCTGCGTCAATAGCTTTCACGCTACGGAAGAAGCGGGAGGCAAAGTCAAGGTGGAAACCGCGTGCGAGGGAACTCATCTGCGCATAACTGTTTCAGACAGCGGAAGCGGAATCTCCCCCGAAGCGCTTCCTCACATTTTCGAACCGTTTTTCTCCACTAAAGATGCATCTAAAGGCACAGGACTGGGGCTTGCTATTGTCGAAGAGGTCGTAAAACATCACGGCGGCACAATAACGGTCGAGAGCTGCGTCGGCTCCGGAACAGTAGTAACCGTGCTTCTCCCCCTCGTGAACGAGGGATGCACTAAAAACAGCGATGGGGATTGCCGCTCAACAGACACCGCGCCGAAAGGCGACGTATCCGCAGAGCTTTAAATCAATTCGGCTGTTCGTGCAAACGCATCGTGTTTTGTTGCGGACAACGAGCTGCTGAGACAGCGAAAGGCCGCTATCAAGAGCGGCAACACTGTGAAACTCTCAACTCCTCATTGGGCGGGTCGACAGCGTCTTTTGGCTTTCATTTATTTCCGACTGCAAAAACAAATCTCTGCGCCATTCACTGCATCAAGTGTGTGGCGCAGTTTTATTTGTGAAATTATGAAGACTTCAATTTGCGCGATGCGGGAGAGTGGTCGCGCCCGCCGCGCACACAGCGATCCGAATCGGCTGAACTGCAAAACTCAAAAAAGGCATCCGTTCGAGACGCGCTGCAAAAATTTGAGGAGTACAACAAGCTGCTGTGACGGCGATGTAAGTCATTTTTCTCTTTCAAATTATCAAAAGTTGCATCGGACACGAAACAGAGCCCGTCCTATGCTTTATGGCGGGCTCTGTTTGCTTGTATATGCCGTGTTTTAAGTAAACTATAATTTCGTTTCAATGAGCGCTTTGATATTGAGGTATTTATAGGTGGAAATACTGTTTTTCATCTCGTCAAGATCTGCTAACCCCTGCTTGATATCGTCTTTTGTGTAATTAATTTTGTCTAGCATCGCAAGAATACTTTCCGTTGAAGAATATGTTTGAGACATGTCATTACCCATTTCGTGTGATTTTGATCATGTTGTCATAATTTACAAAATATGTAAATTCTAACAAGATAAACCCCTGCCTGTCGCTTCAAACACATCTATCTAAAACGTCCTTCAATGTCTCCGTGAAAACAACCAATATGTGCGGTGATGACCGACCGCTGTGCCGTCACCGACAAACTCAGGATGGCGGTTTTGATTTTTTTCATTTTCGTTGCAATCTTAACAAAATTTAAGATGTGCGATATGTTGTGTTAAGGTGCGTTTGATATAATTTTGACAAAGATAATCTCTTTTATCCCCCCCCCCCGTGCGCATACAGTCTTGCTGCGCAGACCATACTCTATCCGATGAATTTGCGGTATACGCCAAACACGGCGATGAGGTCAAAATCTTTGAAAGATAACGTCGGAACAGAACTGAGATTGCGCCCGCTCCGCGGAGACCTTGTTGTTGCGGTGACGATCGCGCTGATAGCTTTTGCCATACTTGCCGGGTTTTCAGTTCGCGCAGCGCAAGTTGGCGGAGGAACGGCGATTGTGCGGCAAAACGGAGAGACAATTCGCAAGATTCCTCTCACCGCCTCTTCTGACGGTGACTTTACAATCGGCGGAGATTATCACAACATCATCCGCGTCAAGGACGGGGCAATTTCGATAGTCGAGTCCGACTGTCCCGGCGGGGACTGTATGCGCAGCGGAGCGATAAGCTCGAGCGGCCGCGCCATAGTATGTCTGCCCAATATGGTTGAAATACGCATTGAGGGCGGGGACTTTGAAATCGACGCAGTCGCGGGTTAAATGGGAGGCGGCATTATGAGCAAGCATAAACTTTCCGCCAACGACATAACACTGTGCGCGATGCTTGTTGCCCTCGCGCTCGGTTTGTCTTACGCCGAGCGGCTGCTCGGCTTGCAGGCAATCGTGCCTCTTCCCGGTATCAAGCTCGGTCTTGCAAACATCGTCACTCTCACCGCTCTTTATTTTCTCGGAACAAAAACCGCATTCACCGTGCTCGTGCTGCGCTGTCTGCTCGGCTCGATATTCGGCGGTGGTCCCTCAGCGCTGATATTCTCGCTGACGGGCGGTCTGCTCGCCCTAACTGTGATGGCTGTGCTCCGTCAGGTGAGATTCCTGTCGGTCTACGGCGTCAGCGTTTGCGGAGCGGCGGCACACAACGTCGGCCAGATAGCCGCTGCAATGCTTGTGATGAAATCAACCGCGGCGCTCGGCTATCTGCCGCTGCTGCTTTTCATGTCGCTCGCCACGGGATTTGTAACAGGAGCTGTCTGTTCTTCGGTGTTTAAAGCACTTCGCGCAACAGGCAGATATCCTGTTATGGGAGGTACCACATGTTTGAAAACATATTCGAGAACACAATAAACATACTCGTTTTCGTGCTGGAAACGTTTGGCATTATCGTCGTTATGATGTCGGCAGTGCAGGCGTTCTGGCATTACATTGCGCGACAGTTCCGCGCAGACAATTACGACGTCGGATACCAGCTTGCAACCGGGCTTGCCACCGGTCTTGAATTCAAGATGGCGGCAGAGATACTCAAAACCGTGATTGTACACGAACTTGAAGAGCTGCTCATGCTGGGCGCCGTAATTCTTTTGAGGGCGTTAATTTCATTACTCATACACTTTGAGATGAAACGCAATAATAAATACAATTCACTCACGGAGGAGACAAAATGAAAAAAATCCTGTGCCTCATCCTCGCTCTCGTGCTCGTATTCGGCCTGATGGCCGGCTGCGCTTCCAAGCCTGAGGCCGAGATCACCCCGCCCCCATCCACAGAAAAACCCGAAACCACGCCCGATGCAAAGGGAGACATGCTCGGACTGTCAATAATTGCAGACACATCCGGTTCAACCGCCCCTGCCGACGGCAAAGACGGAATCGCGAAAACCGAACTTGATTTTGCGGCTGTCATAGTCGATTCAAAGGGCGTTATCAAATCCTGTGTGCTCGATGGCATGAATGTCTCGATCAATTTTTCAAATGCCGGCAAGCTCACAAGCGATCTTGCTAGCGAACCTCAGAGCAAGAACGAGATAGGCGCAAATTACGGCCTTGCAAAGGTTTCATCGATTGGCAAGGAATGGAACGAGCAGGCCGCTGCTTTTGCGACATACGCCGTGGGCAAGACCGTTGCAGACCTTAAAGGTCTCGCTCTCAACGACAAGGGAGCTCCCAAGGACGCCGACCTTGCGTCCTCTGTAACCGTGCATGTCAGCGGATTTACCGCCGCTGTCGAAAAGGCTGTTGCAAACGCAAAGGTCCTCGGCTCGATGAGTGGGGATAAGCTCGGACTTTCCAGCGTCGCAAACATCGCAAAGTCCATTGATGCCAAGGACGGCAAGGACGGTCTTGCCCAGGCTTACGTTACAGTTTGCGCCGAGACCACGGGCGCGGACGGCAAAGTAACCGCCTGTGTATTCGACGCGGTTCAGGCAAACGTCAATTTCAACGCCAAGGGTGAGATTACGAGCGACATAGCTGCCGCCGTACCCACCAAAAATGAGCTGGGCACTGCCTATGGCCTTTCAAAGGCATCTTCGATCGGTAAGGACTGGAATGAGCAGGCAGCCTCCTTTGCAGCATATGCAACTGGCAAAACGCTCGACGAGGTAAAAGGCATCGCGCTTAAAGAAGGCGTTCCCGCCGACGCGGACCTCATGTCCTCTGTCACCATCCACGTCGCTGATTTTATCACCTTGATAGAGAAGGCTTCGGTGAAATAGCAATATACTCTCTTCTCTCGGAATTACAAGTTTGCAGTTGCTAATGACCGTGGTCCAATTAAAACAAAAGGGGGGCGCATTGCAAATTTGCGTTCCCCTTTTTGTTCACTAAAAAGCGTTCGCCACATAAAGCACATCGAATTTTGGAAAAAGCAACTGCCACCCGCATTTTGATGGAATTTTTGACGCTGCCCCGTCAAAATCTCGCGCTATACGAAGTGTTGCTTGTCTTTTATAGCTATTGCGCAATTTCACCGCCGCAAATTCAGCTAATGATGCATGCCGTATTCTCAACTGAGGGCATTGCAAATTTGCCATATGCTTGTTATTATGAAAATCCGCCCTGCACCATTTACCTCATATTTTATTGAAAGAAAACATTATGACTGACTTCAAATTGAAAACAATAAGCTCTGTGTGTGTGATTTCGCTCTTGCTTGGCATTTTATCCGGTTGCTCAAATTCAGGTAAAGACGGCAAACGCTATGAAGCGAGTTTTCTCGAACTCTTTGACACGATGACAACTGTGGTGGGTTATGCAGAGAGCGAGGAGGACTTTCGTGCCGACGTTGAAAAAATCCACACCGAGCTGCTCGAGCTGCATCAGCTATACGATATCTACAACAATTATGAGGGTATTAACAACATAAAAACGATTAACGACAACGCGGGTGTCCGTCCTGTGACTGTCGATCGTCGCATAATCGAACTGCTGCTCTTTTCAAAAGAAGCGTATGAGCTAACGGGCGGGCGGGTCAATGTCGCAATGGGACGCGTCCTGTCTATATGGCACGCTTATCGCACCGCCGGCGTGGACGATCCGGAGCACGCGCGGCTGCCCTCTCAATCGGATCTTGAGAGCGCTTCGCTTCACACTGATATTGGCTCTCTCGTCATCGATGAGGACGCATCAACCGTCTATCTCTCCGACCCCGAATCCATGCTTGATGTGGGGTCAATTGCAAAGGGCTACGCAACTGAGCAGGTATGCCGCCGCGCGCGCGCGGGATTGCTCGTGAGTGTGGGCGGCAACGTCCGTGCGACGGGTGCGAAAAACTCAAATGGAGACCCATGGATTGTGGGAATTCAGGATCCACGGGGCGAGACGGGAGTCTACCTTCACACCGTCAACGTGACAAATGTATCCGTTGTCACAAGCGGTAGCTATCAGCGCTACTACACTGTGGACGGCAAGCAATACTGCCACATCATCGACTCCGAAACTCTCTGGCCTTCCGATCGCTACCTCTCGGTCACGATTATAACGGCTGATTCCGGACTTGCAGATGTGCTCTCAACTGCGCTCTACACGATGTCATTGGACGACGGACTCGCGCTCATAACATCGCTCGACGATACAGAGGCCTCGTGGGTGCTGCCGGACGGTAGCGTTAAATACAGCGGCGAGGGATACCGCGAGTATATTAAAGACGAGAACAGCAGCTCCGTCTCTCTCGGCATATAAATCTTTCCTGTGCAGTGGCAGCGCTGAAAGCAAACTGTGATTCCGGCACCGCACAATTTGGACGCGATGAACCGCCGTGCAAAAATCCGGCTGTTGCAGGGCGCTCCGCCGAGGCGGCAACGATCTCAATAACGGCGGTATCGACTATTTCGGTCACCGTGTGAAAACAGAACAGAGCGCGCCAAACGCAACGGCATCCCGGCAGCGCCGTGAGCCATGCGCAATACAAGATACCAACCGATACCCGCACTGCAAACCTGTGGTTACGCAGCCTCATCCGTTCTCGGATATCGACGCCGTGTTAAGTTACAACAAACGTTCAGATATTCGCATGTACGACGTGCTTAAATCAAAATGTTTATTCGGGAAGCCGTTAAAATATGGGGAAGCTCTCGCATTTTCATTGCGGACTCGGAGTTGTTTTTGGTGTTCGCAGCATCTCGTTCCCGTGCTGCAAAAAGACGACCACTTGACGCAATTGCTTTCACTATACTTGAATTTCATAGCAAATTCATTTCCGCAACGGTTGAATAATAACCAATTTAACGTATCTTATCGAATCGCTTTCACTGCGATTTGATTCCATGAATAGGTCACACAAACATTGAGCACAGAACCCGATAAGACAGAAAAAACGCGGCAAATGCCGCGTTTTTTCTCCGAATAAGAGAGCATTGTCCATAATTGATTAACGCAATTGTGATTTTTCAGATGCGTGCCACGCCGCTCGCTCTCGCGGCCTCGGCCACCGCCCATGACACCGCGTCACGAACACGTGGGTCAAAGGGAGATGGAATGATATTCTCGGGACCGCGCGCGTCGTCTGAGATGAGATCCGCGAGCGCGTATGCCGCAGCTATCTTCATCTCGTCGTTTATATCGCTCGCTCTGACATCAAGCGCTCCACGAAAAATCCCGGGAAAAGCAAGCACGTTGTTAATCTGGTTGGGGTAGTCACTGCGTCCCGTTGCAATCACTGCCGCGCCGCCCGCCTTTGCATCTTCGGGGAATATCTCGGGCGTGGGATTGGCGCACGCAAATATTATGGAATTCTCTGCCATTGTCGCAACCATATCGGCAGTGAGCGTGCCCGGCGCTGAGACACCGATAAACACGTCGGCACCCTTCACAACATCTGCCAGCGTCCCGCTTTTCTTCTCTCTGTTGGTGAGAGAAGCCATCTCGCGTTTAATTGGATTGAGGCCGTCACGACCCACATATATAGCCCCTGTGCGATCGCACATGACAACATCGCCCACACCGATTGAGCAGAGCAGCTTCACTATGGCAACTCCTGCAGCACCCGCGCCGCTCGTGACAATTTTGATATCCTTCAGTTGCTTTCCGACAACTTTCATCGCATTGATAAGGCCGGCCAGAGTGACCACCGCGGTGCCGTGCTGGTCGTCGTGGAATATCGGAATGTCACATACTTCCTTGAGCCGCTTTTCGATTTCGAAGCAGCGCGGTGCAGAGATGTCCTCGAGGTTAACTCCGCCGAAACTGCCCGCGAGCAGCTCAACCGTTTTAACGATATCGTCAGGTTCTTTTGAGCGCACACAAAGCGGAATTGCGTCCACTCCGCCGAAGGATTTGAAGAGCACACACTTGCCCTCCATGACAGGCATTCCAGCCTCAGGCCCGATATCTCCGAGGCCCAGCACGGCCGTGCCGTCTGTGACCACGGCAACTGTGTTCCAGCGCCCGGTCAGCTCATAGCTCGCTTCTGGACACTTCTGTATTTCAAGACAGGGCGCGGCAACGCCGGGAGTATATGCAAGCGAAAGGTCGTGAGCACTTGCAAGCGGCATTTTAGCTTCAATCGTGAGCTTTCCCCGCCATTCGCGATGTTTTTGAAGCGACATTTTTGCGTAATCCATGATGTTTCTCCTCTGTGATATAAATGATAAATAAATAGCGCACTGTGAAAAAAGACAATCCGAAATACAGGTAAATCAAACTTCATTGCACTTAAACTCGGTGCAAATCGCTCAAGCAGTCTCTGAACTCTTTTCGGAATTCCGATATTTTGCGTTGGAGACATCTGATCTCAGCTTGAATTTTTTGAAATGCGTCAAGCGCAAATTTCCAATGTGCGCGATAACCTCTTTTGTCATGCCATAATTGACACTGCATTTAAAATGCTTCTCGCTCTGCTGCAACTATATTTTGCAAGCGACAGCTTCGACCTCAACGAGAACCGATTTGGGAAGCTCACACACTGCAACGCAGCTCCTGGCTGGGCAATCAGGAATATATTTGCTGTATATCTCGTTAAAAGCCGCAAAGTTTGTCATATCCGTGATGAAACAGGTTGTCTTGATAATATGCTTTGCGTCGGAATCGGAGGCCTCCAGCACTGCGATAAGATTTTTCAGTGCACGGTGCGACTGAGTTTCAATAGTGGCGCCGTCCAACTCTCCCGTTACAGGATCAAGGGGAATCTGCCCTGATGTAAACACCAAATCATTATGGCATACCGCCTGCGAATAAGGGCCTATAGCCGCGGGAGCCTTTTCTGTGCTTACAATATTCATTGTGTTACCTCCAAATTTTTTCTGAAATTTATTTTATTCATTGCGAATTTTTTTTGTATTTTTCGCAATAATAATTCAGCGCTACACAATTGTATATCACTGAACTATATTTCACTATTATTTAGGGTGTCTTTACTGCACAGCGTACGCAGCAGTGGCTTTGGAACAATTAAATCTCTGTTTTTCGCGCATATCTCAGGTGCAGATACACTGTGTTTTTGGAGATACCCATGTTGTCCGCAACCTTAGAAACCGCATCCTTTATGCGAAAGATTCCCCAGTTGTTGAGTCTCTGCACTATCTCTCGGTTTTTATTTGATGGGAGAATCGATCTGTCCTTATCCACGGCCTCGTGTGCCTGTTCAATTGCCTTGTTGATCATGTCATCCACGTTTTCGGAAAAATCTTCGTTTAGATGATTTTCAGTTGGAACAGAACTTGCTTGACCCATAAAGGTACTGAGTATGTGAGAAAGCGGAGTGTTCAAGTAGAAGTTGATACAGAGCAAACCTATAACGCGGTCATACTCCCCCCGAACAAGAATGGTTGTCGATCTCAGCGGCTCTCCCTTGTTGTTGACAGCCTCATAAGCGGAATAGGAGTTGTTTCCCTCTCCCCCAGTTATCTGAGTCAACATCGACAGTGCAAGGTTTGTGATCGGAGCGCCCTCTTTTCTGCCCGTATGGTGTCCGTTGACAATTTTCACCACCGAGTGGTCCAAGCTCTCGAGACTGTGGAGCACAATCTCATATCCCTCGCCGAGATATTCGGAAAGTCCGTCTATAACGCATTTGAAAGACTCGAGAATAAGTCGGTCAGTATCTGAGAAGATGATATTTACATTGTCATGAGTCAATGCGAACGCCTCTCTTTCGGGAACGAAGCTCTGCAGCTCGTCATAATATCTTCTTACCAAATATACCACCCCCTGCCATTGCAAAGCAATAAAATTGTCTTCATTTTGAGTATTTTACTGCAATTTAAGTAAATTTGCGATGTCTTTGTGTCTTGCGCGTAATTGATTTTGTCAAAAACCCAGAACTTCATTCACAACTATTACGTGAATTCGATCTTTTTCTCGCTGATGTGTCACAACCATGTAGTCAGAGCAGCCCTTCTCAGGGTGTTTGCAGTTGACGCAGTAACCCAGTTTCACGCAAGGTGTCGAACGGTCGTATCTTCTGCTGTTTGCAGGCGCCGCAACTGTCTTAATTCGCTGAATTCCAGACTCGATGTCGTCGACAATTTTGTTACTGCCAACCACAAGTATCACCTTTTTGGGACCGAACGCAATTGCCGAGACGCGGTTTCCCTGCCCGTCGACATTGACAATCTCGCCGTTTTGAGTAAGCGCGTTGGCGCTCGCAAAGTATACATCCGCAAAATAGGCGTCTGTGAGGCTCTTTCGCTTTTCCTCCTCGCTGAGCGATTCATCAAACTCAAACGTTCCCTTTTGATAACGGTTCGTGTACAAATAAGCGCCGTTTTCAATCATTTTCAGAATGCCCGTCTCACGCAATGTGACAGATCCGCCGACAGCTACACGGCATCCCTCAAACAGAAAGGACGCGGCAATCGCAAGCGCATCTTCTGAAGTTGCGGCATAGTGAGCGCACATGTTATTGGTTTCAAGCGAGGCCATCGTTCGCGCTATTTTATCAGCGGGTATATCAGAGTTGCGTTGCATGACAGTCACCTCACAAAGTTTTACAGATAAGGTCAATCAGTTCAGAAGGCTGTGCGTCAACGGGACAAACCTTGGAACACAGGCCGCAGTTTATGCAGAGTTGTGGGTTCATTTGTCTTGTCTCGAGCGAACGGTCCGTCTCGTCTCTCGGATCGAATATATGGCGCGCCACGAGCACAAAATCGCAAGGACCTGCAAAATGTTCAGACGCTTTTTCATAAACAGGACAAACCGAAAGGCAACAGAGACATTCGATACAGCGCGCTGCATGCTTTATCAGGTCTTGAGATTGACTGTCAATGTGCTTTATTGCTTGTGTGCATTCGGCGGATCTGGACGAATAAAGCTTAAGACTCTTCCTTCTCTCGTCATAAGCGCTTCTGTCGACAACAAGATCTGCCTCAACCGGAATATTATTCAGCGAGGAGACATGCATATCGACCGTTGCTGCCATCCTGCAGGCAAGCACAGGGCGTCCGTCACACACGACGCCGCATATTCCGCAGCAGCCGTTATCGCAGCAATGGGAAAAGCGAAGCGTGTCGTCCTGCAAACCCAGTTGCTCCAGCACGTTGAGAAGGGACATTCCCTGGTGCAGCTCATAACCGTATCGCTGTTCGCGGGGCTTGTCGGTCTTTCCGGCCGTTCTCATTATAGATATCGTAGTTTTCATTGTGCTTCCGCCGTGTGGTTCTGCTTTAGTGTCTCCGTCTGCACAGTGCTCATAACAATTTCATCTCTGTCAAGCTCGGCGACTGTGTTTTTCAACCAATGGGAATCGTCCATTTGTGGGTAGTCATCGCGGTAATGACAGCCGCGCGATTCCTCTCGCATGAGCGCGCTCTTGACAACACAAGCGGCACTTAACAGCATACTGATATTCTCTATCGCTGTTCGCGCGCACACACCGTCTGCTTTGCGATTGCAGTTTGCAAGACTCGACCGACATAAGCTCAACTCTTTTGCTGCGAGTTCCAGCCCCACACGATCACGCAAAACCCCAGCGCCGCGCTGCATGATCGAGCGTATTTGCAAACGAAGCTCTCTCTGTTGAATCAGCGACGACCCGCCTGCGTTTTGCAAATGAGTGTCCGCAATATCGCTTTCGTGCACCTGCGCATTGACGGTGTTTGACATCGCAGCCGCATGCCGTCCGGCAATAAATCCTGAGACAAGTATATCAGTCAGAGCATTCTGCCCGAGCCTGTTGGCGCCATGCATTCCGGCAGCTGTCTCTCCGACGGCATACAGCCCCGAAATCCGCGTCATTCGGTTGCGGTTCACCCTCACCCCGCCTTGAAAGAAGTGTGCAGAAGGGCCTACCTCAAATCTGTCGGTGTAAGGCTCAATTCCCGCCGCTCGGTATATGGCAAACAGCCCCGGAAGCTCTCGTTCGAGCGAGTCCTTAGCACAATGCTCGAGGCTGCAATAAACCCCGCCGTTTAAAGATCCCCTGCCTTCGCGAACTTCCTTTGAAATTGCAATGCACAGCATATCTCGAGTTGCAAGCTCAAGCCTTGCGTCGTAATGTCTCATAAAACGGTCGTTTTTTGAATTGAAAAGCCTCGCATACGCGGGAAATCCGGCAACCTGGCCTCGGGCGTATGCGGGCGAAAGAAAGCTGATCGGATAAAACTGCACGAACTCCATGTCGGACAATTGCGCTCCCGCCATGAGAGCGAGGGCGAAACCGTCTCCGGTGACGTCATCCGGGTTATCGGTCATTTCATACATGCGCCCCGCGCCACCTGTTGCGAGGATCACCCGATTTGCCAAAAATATTATCGGCGAGGCATTCTTTAAAAGCAAACCCTTCGCACCGAGCACCGCGCCATCGCTGACCAAAATCCGCGTTACCACCGCTTCCTCAACGATCTCAACTCCCAGGCGCGAAAGCTCGCCCCACAGCGCGCGGCAGATCTCTCTGCCCACTCGATTTTCAATAAACAATGATCTCGGGAAGGTATGCCCTCCCGTAATTCTCAGCGCAAGGTCATCATCTTTGTCTGTGCGCTGAAACATCGCACCCATACTCTCAAGCCGTTTTATCATATCTCCGGCAAGCTGCGCCGTCTCAGATACCAAATATGGATCTCCGAGCCCTTCCCCTCCACTCAGCGTATCCTCGATATGCAAATCCACGCTGTCTTCGGGTGTCTTCCAGCTCTCATTAACCGCCGCAACAGCACCGGGTGCCATCACTGTTGCGCCACCGCGCATGGCGCGGCTCTTGCAAACGAGAACAACACGCGCTCCTGTGCGGGCTGCTTCGGCGGCGGCCATCATTCCCGCACCGCCCGCACCGACAACAAGTACATCAGCTTTGATTCTCTCTGCCATCAGTGTTCAAACAGGCTCCCGCAACCTGTCAGTTTCTCCGAAATTCCATGAGCGCGCATCGCTGCCCAAAGGTTTGCTATATTGCTGGAGAAAACGGGGATTCCAAGATCGCTCTCAAGCTGCTCAACTACCTCTAACGTCCGCACTCCGGTGCAACTGATAAACAGCAGCTCGGCGTCTTTTGTCACTGCGGATTTTCCCAGATTATATATTGCGTGCGGCGGATTTTTTCCTATATCGGTCGCTTTTTCGATGCCTAGTCCTCTCATGCTCACAATATCGTATCCCGATTGTGAGAAATAATTGAACGCGGCCTCGTTGAGAGAATCGATGTATGGTGTGGCAATCGCTATTTTCTTTTTTCCAAACGCCGCAAGCGCAAGGCGACAGGAATATGCGGTCGTTAACACCGGCCTTTCCGCAAGAGTTTCAAGCCTTCGGCGAAAGCTGTCCTCCCACTCCAGACCCTGCAAAAAGCTGCCTGACGTGCATCCGTATACGATAACGTCACTCAGGCAGCTCATCATCTCGTCGACCGCGCGCTCCGCGTTGTCCGCCATTGCCTTAAGGCCTTCGGGATTGGTGGCCGTGAGCTTGACGCGTGTGACGTGCGTCGATATACCCAAAGGACACATTCTAAAAAATTCTTGCTCCGCCACCGTGTTGGTGGATGGGAGTATAAGACCAATTCTCTCCCTGTACCCGTACATCATGCGCCTCCGCTGCAATCGCTTTCAACTGGATTTTGTCTATTTGAATTTTCTGTCATAAGCCTTTTTAATTCTACTTATTCCATCTTCGAGCACCGCGCGAGTGCACGCAATATTAAGCCGCATAAAACCCGCGCCCTCAACGCCAAAACTGACGCCGTCATTAAGACCGACCTTTGCTTCGTCTGTGAAAAAGCGGTTAAGCTCCTCCTGCGCGAGATTCAGCTCTCGGCAGTCAATCCACATAAGATAGGTGGCCTCCGGTTCAACAAGCTTAATCTTGGGCATGTCTGCAAGCCGCTCGCGAAGCAGCGCAAGATTTTTTGTAAGGTACTGAACGAGTTCGTCAGCGTAATAAGCGCACTCGTTGTAAGACACCTCAAGCGCCAGTGTGCCAAAGAGTGTTCTTCCGAATATCTTTCCGTTGACAAGCTGTTGATAGACGCGATTCCGAAGTCTCTCATCGGGAGAGATCATTGCCGCTGTTCGCAGACCCGCCGTGTTGAAAGTTTTGCTCGGATTGATGAACACAATCGAATTTTTGCGAGCAGTCTCTGAGAGTGAACCAAACGAGATGTGCTTGTGCGCGCCATATGCGAGGTCGCAGTGAATCTCGTCACAAATGATCAGAACGTCGTTAGCGACGCAGAGCGCGAGCATCATTTCCAGTTCGGCACGGGTAAACACGCGTCCTGTCGGGTTGTGGGGGCTGCTCAAAAGCAAAACTCTGGTGCGGGGTTCTTTGAGCTGATTTTCGAGCCGCTCAAAATCAATCTCATATCTGCCGTCTTTGAGAACCAGCCGATTTTCAATCAACTTGCGGCCGTTGTTCTGCACGAGCGCGCGAAAGGGTGGGTAGCAGGGAGTCTGAACCACAATGCTATCGCCCGCATCAGAAAAAGCGCGAACCGCGGCGATAACTCCGGGAATGACACCGGGGCAATAAACAACTGCTTCAGGCGCAAAATCATAATTGTGCCTTGTGGACATCCAATGGCAAACGGCATTTGAAAACGAAGCCTGATCGTATGGATATCCATAAACTCCGTGCTGGGCGCGCTCGACCATGCTCTCGACAACGGGTTGCGGACATCTGAAATCCGTATCTGCTATCCACATGGGAATCACATCAACGGGATAAAAATCCGGAGCGTATTTCTTAGAATCGGTATTTCTTCTGTCTACGAATTCATCAAAATTATGAGTCATATTTGTCTTCCTTTGACGCGTGTCAAATTTCCATTCCGAGATATGCTTTGCGGACGTTGTCGTCCTTTGCAAGATCGGCAGCGAGGCCTGAAAGCTTGATGGCTCCGGTCTCGATGACGTAGGCGTGCTTTGCATATTCGAAAGCTATGTTGGCATTCTGCTCGATAAGCAGGATAGAGGTTCCCCGCTTATTTATCATCTCAATAATGTTGAATACCTGATCGACTATAACGGGGGCAAGACCCATTGACGGCTCGTCGAGCAGCATCATTGTAGGATTTGCCATCATCGCGCGTCCGAGCGCGAGCATCTGCTGTTCGCCGCCACTCAGAGAACCTGCGAGCTGACGCCGCCGCTCATACAGTTTGGGAAGCATCTCGTAAACGAGCTGCATGCTCTCCGCAATCTTCTTTTTGTCTTTGATCAGAAACGCGCCCATCATGAGGTTTTCATCGATTCGAAGGCTGGGAAACACATGGCGGCCTTCAGGTACGTGAGCAATGCCGAGAGCTGCAATTTTCTCAGCCGATTTTCCCACAAGCTCGTGACCGTTATAGGTGATACTGCCCGCTGTCGGGTGCAGCAAGCCCGAGATCGCCTTGAGCATGGTGCTTTTCCCCGCTCCGTTAGGACCGACGAGGGTGACAATTTCACCGTCTCCGACTTCGAGAGACACCTCGTCTAAAATACGAATCTTGTCATAATGTGTCGTCAAGTTTGTCACTTTAAGCATGTGCAGACCTCTTTCCCAGATAGGCCGAGATAACCGCCTTGTTATTCTGGATTTCCTCGGGGACACCCTCTGCAATTTTAAGCCCGCTCTCCATGACGGTTATGAACTCGCAAACTGTCATGGCGCACTTCATGTTGTGCTCTATCAGGACAATTGTGATGCCCGCATCGCGAACCTTCTTGATTATTTCCATAAGCTCGTCTATCTCAGACGCGTTCATGCCTGCAGCGGGCTCATCCAGAAGGATGATCGAAGGCTCTGTCGCCATGGCACGCGCGATCTCAAGCAAGCGCTGATGGCCATAGCTGAGGTTTTTCGGCAAATTTTCCCTGTGTTCCGAAAGACCGATAAATTCAAGAATCGCCTCAGCCCTCTCATACATAGCTTTTTCTGTCGAATGGTAGCGAGGGGTGCGCAGCAGGCTGTCAAACACGTTGATGTGATAGCGCAGATTTTGCGAGACGACGAGATTATCCAGCACCGACATATCGGAAAAGAGCTGAAGATTCTGAAATGTCCGGCAGATTCCAAGCTTTGCAATATCGGACGGCTTTTTGCCGCTGATCTCCTTGCCCTCCAACAAAACCCTGCCCGCTGTCGGCTTGTAGAGGCCTGTAAGAATATTGAAAAAGGTTGTCTTGCCCGCTCCATTAGGACCAATTAGGCCCTGAATGGAACCTCTTTTCAGCTGGAAATCGATGTTGTTTACAGCTTTTAGACCGCCGAAAGCACAGGTGAGTGCTTTCGTTTCGAGTAGTATATCGCTCATTTGTCGTCACCCGATTCCCCTTCCGATGCATTCTTGGCCGTTTTAGACTTCGCTATCATTCCTGCAATAAATCCCTTGAGCTTATTGAGCAATCCTACGCAACCTTCCGGAGCAAACAGCACCACTACTATGAGCAGCACCGCGAAGATGATATTGCGCCAATCGCCGAGCGGACGCAGCCACTCCGGCACAAAGGTCTGAATAAATGCGGCGATGAGCGTGCCGATAACCGATCCGCGCCCGCCGATGACGAGCACCGAAACAACCGAGAAGGAGAGTGTCAGGTTGAACTGGTCGGGGCTGATGTAAGTGTTGTAGTAAGCATATAACGTACCTGCAAGACCCGCAAACCCCGAACAAATCGCGAATGCGAGAACGTTGTATCTCGCTGAGTTGATTCCCATGGCCTCGGCAGCTATGCGGCTGTCCTTCATAGCGCGCCACGAGCGCCCTATCGGGCTGTTCTTTATCCTGATGAACACCGCTATCGCAAGCAGCGCGAATGCCACCATGAGCAGATACATTTTGTATTTTGAGTCGAAAGCTATTCCGAACAGCTTGAGCGGGCCGATATTTGTAACACCTATCGGGCCGTTGGTGAATTCGGTCATGTTGATCATCAGCAGAGTGAAGAGCTGGGTGAAGGCGAGGGTCGTCATTGTGAGATATGGACCCTTAAGCCGCGCGGCAGGAAGCCCCAACAACGCTCCGATAACGATGGATATAAGAGTTCCGAGAATGATTGTAAGCCATGCGGGAGCACCGAGTTTGGTGCTCATGAGCCCCGCCGTGTAGGCGCCGATTCCGAAGAATGCGGATTGTCCGAGTGAGACCTGCCCCGAAAGGCCGATCAGCAAGTTGAGTCCGAGGTACATTATTATGCTTATCATCATGCTTGTGAGCAGATGCAGCGCATATTTATCCTTTATAATCAGCGGCAGCACACATATAATAGCAATCAGGCCCAGCAGTCCGATTGTTTTTTTACTGAGTAATTTTTTCATACCTTCTCCTTCCCGGATTTAAACAGATTGGTAAATCCATTCGGAAGAACGATAAGCACGATAATCAGAATGACAAAAGAGATGATATCCTTGTATCCCGAAGAAACGTATATCGAGCCGAGGTATTCGACCACTCCGAGGAAATAACCGCCGAGCAGACCTCCCCCGAGACTTCCGAGCCCGCCTATCGTTGACGACAGAAAAGCTTTCTGTCCATAATAGGCGCCCATGTCGGCAGTGATGTAAAAGATCGGGGCGATGAGGATTCCGGCAGCTCCCGCAAGAGCCGAGCTGATCATCAAGGTTATCGAGTCCGCCTTGCGAACCGATATTCCCATAAGTCTCGCAGTGCTTCTGTCCTCAGCGGCAGCGCGTAGGGCACGTCCCCATCTCGTGACGGAGAAGAACGCCGTGAGAACAACCACCAAAAAGATTGTTATGATCGATATCCAAATCTTAATCGCCGGAATGGTGGCGCCGAACACCGTTATGTTCTGACCCTCAAACACATTGGGAATGGCCAAAGGCTCGGCGCCCCATATAATCCGGCACAGGTTTCTGATAATAGTGGAGAGTCCGATCGTGACAACCATATTGTCGGTTTTGCTTTTCCTCCCCCTGATAGGCTCCAACACGCCGGAGTAGACTAAGCCTACGAGCGCAGATGTGAGTATTGTCAGGAATATAGCGAGTATATAGTTAACGTCCATGAGCACATTATATTGATAGCCAATATAAGCACCCAGCATGAGCAAATCGCCCTGAGAGAAATTCAGAACGCCGAGAGCGCGCCAGATAAGCGTGTATCCGATAGCGACGAGCGCGTAGATACTGCCTATCGCAAGCCCTCCCACAATTTGTTGTACCAGCATACAGACCTCCACGTGAGCTGTGATTTTGCCGTTCCTACTGGAACAGCCGTCATTTTTTTATTACTTTACAAGAGTCCATTTGCCGTCGACCAGCTTGGTGATGAAAAGCTGCTTGTCGGGGACCTGGTGGTTTTCGTCGAATTTGATTGTTCCGCAAACGCCTGTGTAATCCGCTCCGGCAATGGCGTCTTTAACCGCGGCCGAATCAAGACTCTTAGCGCGCTTGATTGAATCGAAGAGCATGTTGATACCATCATATGCCTGAGCGTTTGTGAGGTCTGGCTCATAACCGTACTTTTCCTCAAACTCCTTGACATATGCCTGAGCCGCCTCGCCACCCTCTGAAATCAGGAAGGTATTGACGCACATCTGACCCTCGCCATACTTGCCGGCAAGCTCTGTGTATGTGGTTCCGGGGATTCCGCCAGCACCTGCACAAGGCAGATCGGGCATTCCCTGCTCGGCAAGCTGAACGCGAATCAGTGCGGCCTCAGTTGCAGCGCCCCAACCGAACAGCGCATCGGGCTTCGCGTTCTTTATGTTGGTTATCTGCGCGGTGAAGTCCTTGTCGCCGCTGGTGTAGCTCTCGACGACGACGGGCTCAAGCCCATACTCTTTAAGAGCATCAATCGCACCCTTGGCTCCGCCCTGACCGTAGTCGTCATTGCCGGCGATTATAGCTATTCTCTTATAACCACAGTCATCAACAAAATACTTAGCGAGGAACTTTGCTTGAATGGCGTCGCTGGGTATCGTCTGGAAAATCCAGTCGTTGCCGTCCTGCGAGCCGATCTTAGGACTTGAGGAGTTGGGAGCTATCTGTGGAACCTCGTTCTGCGCGGAGATGGACATCGCCGCGACGGTGCATGAACTGGGATTGGAACCGAGGAGCGCCACGCAGCCGTCATTTGTGACGAGCTTTGTGACAGCCGAAACCGCAGACGCCGCAACGCCTTCGTCATCCTCGACGATTATCTCAACTTTGCCGCCATAGATTCCGCCGGCTGCGTTGAGCTTCTCTGTCGCAAGCATAACCGAATCCTTGATGCGGTTGCCCTTGTCAGCAGTTGTTCCGGAAAGCGGAACAAATACACCGATCTTTATCGTTTTGCCCTCGAACATTGTCGCCTCATTTGCGCCGGTTTCCTGTCCACCTTCGACAGGAGCTTCTGTTTTACCGCAAGCGACTGCCGAAAAGCAAACACAAAGCACCAGTGCTAATGCAAGCAGTCTGATAATCTGTCTTTTCATTGTTGACCTCCGTTTGGATTATTTGCACACTCGGAATTGATCCGAGAAAGAGCACTATTTAGTATGTGTCCGGCATTCTGCGCTCGAGATATGGGTATTTCTTGCGAATTGCTTCCAGCACATCGAAATCGACATCCGCGCACACAACACCCTCATCCTTGCCCGCGTTAGCGAGAACATTACCCGCAGGATCCACGATTCTGGATGAACCGAAGAACTCCGTTCCTTTCTCGACACCGATCAGATTTGCCGCCGCAAGGTAGCACCCGTTTTCTAGCGCTCTTGTTCGAGTGAGAAGATCAAATGCATACTCTCTTGCGGGATTTGCAAAGGCAAAGGTATAAAGGAGAATATCCGCTCCCGCAAGCGCGTGTTTGCGGGCAAGTTCCGGAAAGCTAACATCAAAGCAAACCATTAAGCCCGCTCGTCCGAACGGGGTATCGATCATTCGGGTTTCTTTACCCGCCGCAAAATATTGCGTCTCGGCACCCCAAAGATGTATCTTGCGGTAGCTGCCAACAAGACCATCCGCACCCACCAGAACCGCGCTGTTGAACGGTTTTCCGCCGCTCATATCGCGCTCGGGAATCGCCGTGTAGATGTAGATGCCGCTGTTGTTTTTTGATATTGCGGTCAATTTTCTAACGATGTCGCCATCAAGTGGCTCGGAAAGTTCTGAAAATTCTCCGTCCGCCCGATATCCGGTCACGCAAAGCTCGGGAAGCACGATCGCATCAGCGTGCAAATCGGCAGCCTCGCGAACGAGCTGTTCCATAACGGATAGGTTGTATCTGATATCCGATATCTTTGTCCGCATCTGTCCGACTGCAATTTTTTTCATTGCTTTTATTTCTCCACGAAATTATGATCGTTGCCTCAGGGTTTTTTGATTTTTCCTGACAATACGGGCGGTCTTTTGCTTGGGTTTATTCTATTGCAAAGCCATAACTTTGTCAACAAAAAAATTTTAGTAATATCAAAATTTTTTACTAATTTTGTTCTTGTGACAGCATTTCTTATTATTTTTTCAGTAAATCACTGAAATTTTATCTATATTTGATGAAAAATTTCTTTGCAATTTTCATCGTCCGTGATATACTGTCATCGTGACATGGATGTGTTCCGCATTCTTGTATTGCTTTTTGTATCCATAATAATGGTGTATTTCATTTTGCGTTTCGTTATTTTATGTATTATATAGTTAAAATTTTTTAACGTGATTACTGTTTCGCAGTCACACCTCGACGTTGCTAGAGTCGCTGGTATTCTGTTATTGATACTGTTTGGTATTCAATTACTTTCCTATCTACATTGTGTTGTTTTTCACTTGTCGCACGAGTGCGCGCAAAAACAGGAGGTTTATATATGCAAACAAGACTGCTCGCAGATTATGTTTGCGACATTCGTTATTCCGGGCTTTCCGAACGCGTCAGAGATGCTGCGCGAAAGACAGTGCTTGATCTCATCGGGGTAGCCATCGCAGGTGCTGTTACCCCTCAGGCAGAAATTTGGAGAAAATATTTTCTTGCTGACGTGACGACCGGGCCGTGCGCGAATGTCTGGCAACCGAACTTTGCCACCTCCAGCTTTCGGCAAGCCGCCGCGTTCAACGCTGCTGTCGGACACATACTCGATTTTGACGATGTTCACAACAAGTCAATAGCCCATCTCGGAGTTGTAACCGTTCCGGCTGCGCTCGCAGTTGCACAGAGCCGTCGGCTTGGCGGACGCACTCTGATCGAATCAATAACCGCCGGGTTTGAAATCGGCGCGCGAGTGGGTTATTCGATCAATCCCGGTTCTTACCGCATATGGCACACAACCGGAGTTGTTGGCGCGCTGTGCTCGGCCGCTGCCACAGGCAAGCTCATCGGTCTCGACAAAGACGGAATGCTGAACGCTTTTGGTAGCGCCGGAACACAGGCATCGGGTCTGTGGGAGTTCATGGCGGACAGTGCGATGAGCAAGCCGCTTCACACAGCCAACGCCACAATGTGCGGTATACGCTCCGCAGAACTCGCAGCGCTCGGACTCACCGGAGCGTCGCGCATACTTGAGGGCGATCAGGGTCTGCTGCGCGCGCTCGACACGCAATATCGACCCGAACTGCTCGTCGAGGGGCTCGGCAGTGAATATTTAATCGCGGACAACTCATTCAAACTCTATCCCTGTTGCCGTCACACCCATTCGGGCATTTACAGTATGGAAAAGCTTATCGCCACACACTCCCCGAATCTCTCCGATATTGTCAAAATCGTCGACCGAACCTACAGCGCCGCAAAGGATGTAACCGACCGCGCCGATGCCTCAACGCCTTACGCTTGCAAGTTCAGCATGCAGTACTGCCTGAGTGCGGTTCTCGCGAGAGGCAGGTTCGAGAGTTGCATATTCGATGACGACGCCGTGAACGACCCTGTGGTGCGCGGGATTATGCAAAAGGTTGAAGTGGTTGACGATCCCGCAATCGACGCCGAGCTAGCGAGAGATCCCGCCTGTTGGTCAAACACCGTTGAGGTGACTCTGTGCGACGGACGTGTGCTGACCGAGAGCACCGACTATCCGCCCGGGGATTCCCATACAAATCTCTCCTGGGATGCGGCAACGGAAAAATTCCATTCGCTGACCGACGAGCTGATAGGGCGCGAACGAGCTTTGCAGCTCGCCGATAAAATTGGCAGTCTGGACGATCTCGACGATGTAAATCGCCTGTTCGGATGAGCGCACCTGTTGTGCACTGTGAATATCCAAAACTCTGTGGCGTTCGGCGTCAATGGCAACGATAACAGGCAACTGTTAGCCGTTAGGGAAGCCTTGAATTCTGCAGTATTTTGTGTGTATTGTCCCATCAACACTGTTCTCTGAAATCTCTATATCGAAAGGAAATCGAAATGACTCAGAACGAAAGCACAAACAAAAAAATCATCTTCGACACGGTTATCCGCGCGGTGACCGAAATATCCGCCGACGCGAAGGAGCTTCTAACCGACGCGCGCGACCGCGAGACCAATGCCACAGCAAAGAGCATGCTCGACGCAATGCTCGACAACCTTGACATTGCTAAGGCCAAGGACAAGGCCGTCTGCCAGTCTCCCGGTTATCCCACGTGCTGGGTAGGCTTCGGCGATGACAACTTCCCGGGTTATATGAAAGACGCCATCGGCGAGGCACTCGCTGAGGCGACCAAGCGCGGATATCTGCGCCCGAGCATGGTGGATCCTATCTCGCGTCAAAACACGGGAGACAACACCGGCGTCGGAGTGCCCAACATCGAATACGAGTATTACCCCGGGCAGAAATATGTCGATTTCAGAATAAGCCTCAAGGGATGCGGCGCGGAACTTGGCAACGCAATGCAGATTTTAACTCCCGCTAAACTCGGCAAGAACCTCGTTGGACTCAAGCGTTTCGTGATCGAAACGGTTATTGCGGCCGGCGGAAAACCCTGCCCGCCCTACTCGATCGGAATCGGTATCGGGGGACAGATGGACGTCGCGAGTAAGCTCTCACGCCGCGCTGTCAGCGTCCGCAAATGGAATGATGTAAATCCGAATCCCGAACTTGCCGCTCTCGAAACCGAGCTTAAAGATGCGATAAACAGCTTGGGTCTAGGCGCTGCTGGAATTGGCGGAGACACCGTCTGTCTCGCGGTCAAGATCGAAAAGGTTCACACCCACACCGCGATCGCCCCCGTTGCAATTAACTTTCACTGCTGGGTCGCGCGGCGTGCCGGCGTTCGCATATACGACGACGGCCGCACCGAAATCCTGCTGTAAACATCACAAGGAGAATACGACATGAAAACATATGAGTTAACCCTTCCTCTGAGCGAATCCGATGTAAAACAGCTGCGCGTGGGCGACGTTGTCTATCTCACTGGACACATCTTCACCTCGCGCGACATGGCGCATCTGAAATACAAGGCTCTTCTCGAACAGGGACAAGAACTGCCAAAGGACTTTAAAGGCTCCGCAATATTTCATGCAGGCCCTGTCGCTTTAAAGGACGAAAACGGAAAGTGGCAGCTGCAGGTCATCGGACCAACCACCAGCATTCGCATGGAGCCCTACGCAGAGATGGTCGGAAAGATGGGTGTCAAGGCGATAATTGGAAAGGGTGGAATGTCAGACGATACAAAAAAGGCTGCCGCACAGTATGGCTACATCTATTTGCAGGCAGCTCCCGGATGTGGGGCAAAACTCGCCGAGGGAATACGCGGTATAGAGGACGTTACTTATTTTGAAATGGGAATGCCCGAAGCACTGTGGGATCTCGACGCCGACCGCTTCGGCCCGCTCGTCGTGGGTATGGACACGCAGGGCAACAGCATCTATCATGATCTCAAAGCAAAAGCTGTTCTTCGCATGGATGAGATGTACAAAATCTAAAGTATCGGCAAAGGAGATCTAATCGTATGAAATTCCGCACAGAACACGACTCGATGGGCGAGATACAAGTGCCTGACGAAAAATACTGGGGCGCGCAGACACAGCGCAGCCTTCAAAACTTTGAGATCGGCATTGAAAAGATGCCGATCGAGATAACACGCGCGTTCGCAGTGCTGAAAAAGGCAGCTGCACTCGCAAACTTCGATCTCGACAAGCTGGATGAGCGCCGCCGCGATCTCATCTGCACGGTGTGCGACGAGATATTGCAGGGCAATCTCGACGACAACTTCCCTCTCGTGGTGTGGCAGACAGGCAGCGGCACGCAGTCAAACATGAATGTGAACGAAGTGATCGCCGGACGCGGCAATGCTCTTGCAGGTGAAAATGTGCTTCACCCAAATGACCACGTCAATATGTCACAAAGCTCCAACGACACCTTCCCAACCGCGATGCACATTGCTGCAGTATGCGAGATTCAGACGCTGCTTTTCCCCGCCATCGACCGTCTCGCGACAACCTTCGCGCGGCTCGAAGCCGAAAACGTCGGCGTAGTCAAGAGCGGACGAACGCATTTGCAGGACGCCACCCCGATCGCATTCTCTCAAGAGATAAGCGGCTGGCGGGCAATGCTCGAACGCGATCGCGCGATGATCTCTGATTCGCTGACCCATCTTGCCCATCTCGCACTCGGCGGAACCGCCGTTGGAACCGGACTCAACGCGCATCCGGAATTTGCCCAGCGCTCAGCGCAAAAGGTAGCGAAGCTGACGGGACTTCCCTTCGTGACGTCGGAAAATAAATTTCAGGCTCTAACATCAAAGGATGAGCTGGTGTTTGCACACGGCGCTCTCAAGGCGCTCGCCGCCGACCTTATGAAAATCGCAAACGATATACGCTGGCTTGCAAGCGGCCCGCGCTGCGGCCTCGGCGAGATATTCATTCCCGAAAACGAGCCAGGCAGCTCGATTATGCCCGGAAAAGTCAATCCGACCCAGTGCGAATCAGTCACCATGGTTGCTGTACAGGTCATTGCAAACGACGTAGCGGTTGGATTCGCCGCGTCGCAAGGCAACTTTCAGCTCAACGTATTCATGCCTGTATGCGCATACAACTTCCTGCAATCGGTGCGTCTGCTTGCCGATTCAATGACATCGTTTGAGAAAAACTGCGTGTGCGGAATAAAGGCCGACCGCGACAAGATGAGTCTCAATCTTCACAACTCTCTCATGCTTGTGACCGCGATCAGTCCGAAAATCGGCTATGAAAACGCCGCTAAAACAGCAAAATACGCACACAAAAATGGCATATCTCTAAGAGAGGCTTGCACGACTCTCGGATTCCTTTCCGCTGAGGAGTTCGACGAGATCTTTCACCCTGAGCAGATGATCTAAAATAATATCCCGCACGGCTAAGGACAGCAATATGGACAGTATAGTTATAGTTGCGTTCAACACGGTTTTTCCCCTGTTGGCAATGATGCTCACCGGCGTTTTGCTGCGATCGCTCAAGTTGATAGACGACGGCACCGTAAAGCACCTCAACCTCGCAAGCTCAAAGGTTTTCATTCCCTTTTTGCTGTTCAACAACGTCTATCGCGCAGATCTGCGTTCGGCATTCAATCTGAGGCTTTTTCTGTTTGAGCTGACGTTTGTGTTTTTGCTTTTTGCCATTTTATTTGTTGCTGTGCCTCGGCTTGTCAAGGATAGAAAGACACAATATTCCGTCCTTTCAGCCATGTCATGGCCCAACTGCACGATGTTCGGTCTTCCGATTTTGGCATCACTTTTCGGGTCTGCCGGAACGGAAGCCGGCACTATCATGATTGTCACAGTGGCACCGTTTTTCAGCGCCGGCTCGGTTGTGATAACCGAACTTTACCGCAATTCAGAGCGAATGAAATTGGGCAATTTGCTTAAAAGTGTCGCAAAAAATCCGATGCTTTGGGGTTCTGTTCTCGGACTCACTTTCAATCTCTGCGGGATAAAACTTCCGGTTTTTCTCGCGAGTCCGATAAGCACAATCGCATCGATTGCGGCTCCGCTCGCTCTAATAACGCTCGGTGCGTTCTGCAAGCGCGGCTCTTTTTCCTCGCTTCGCAAGCCTGCGATTTGGGGAATTCTCTTCAGACTCTTCCTTTTTCCCGCTCTGGTTCTCGCGGGCGGCGTGCTGTTCGGCTATAGTGGAATGTCCCTGCTCGGTCTCGTGATAATCTTTGCCTCACCCAGCGCGGTTTCAACTTTTTCACTTGCAAACCCACGCTATGCTAACACCGAGCTGTCCGCACTTTATGTCTCTGCGACGTCGCTGTTGTCCGTCGCGTCCTACTTTATTTGGATAGTACTGCTCCGCCTGACGGGGCTGTGCTGAGCGCTCTGGCGTTTTGTTTTTTGCGCAGAACAGCAACTCGAACTTTTTATGAATAAAGCTCTGTTCCAATGTTTGTTCAATTGAAAAATCGGCTGTCCTGCGCGCATTTGCACATCAATCGATATAATTAAAAAAAAGAGGTGTTGAATATGATCGAGGTGTTCGGAAAAAAATGTGAAAGCGGAAAAAAGCTGTTCTTTTCCGTTGATGGCCCTCAATATGCCAACAGAGCCACAATGCAGGTTCCGGTTATTGTACTCAGCGGCGCTTCGGATGGTCCGACCTTCTGGATAAACGGAACGGTGCATGGTGACGAGATAAACGGGCCTTACGCCGCGTGGCAACTCGTTCGCGAGTTAGACCCCGCCGAAATCAAGGGCAACATCGTCGTAACTCCAATCGCCAACGTTGCCGCGTTCGTCGATCAGCACAAAACCTCTCGCATCGACGACATTGACATGGACACGCAGTTCCCCGGCGCGGCCGATGGCATGGCGGCGCAGATGTTGGCAAAAATCATCTACGATGAAATAAAAAAGCACGCTTCATTCCTCATCAGCTTCCATACGATATCCAAGCTTTACGACGCCGAGCCCTATACGGTCAGCAAGCTTGTGCCCGGAGCAGACGCCGCCGTTAACAAAACAGCGCTCGAGCTGGCTCTCGCATTCGGCGTTAAAGCCAACTGCGTCGTCGACCTCTCTAACGCTGCAGGAGAGCTTCCCGGAGTCACAAACGGAGCACTTGACATAACCTGCATACACGACGGCATTCCCGCGTTTATGGGGGAGATGGGTCACGGCGGTGTCGCAGATCCCGCGATAATGGCCGTTGCAAAGCGCGGGCTGCTCAATGTCATGGCAACACAGGGCATGATCAACCGACAGATTGTGAAATGCGAGAAACAGTACCGCATAACCAAGCGCAAGTTCGTCCGCGGGGCGGTTGGCGGTCTTATCGAGATGAACTGCAATCCAGGCGACATTGTCAAGGCAAACGATACAATAGCGCATTTCCACTATTATGACGACAACCTCATCCCCTACACTGTCGCGCAGGACTCCTATATCATCGCGACTCGCTGCTATCCCGCCTTTAATTCAGGCGACCGTGTTGCGTTCCTCGGTCTTGAATGGGCCGAAATTTAATCACTAAGCCATTGCTCTCGGTATCATCAATTTTTTATTTTTGTTTTTCTCGAGACTGAACAGTCGGGGCCGGCGGATCTAAACTGCGCATCACCGAGACCGTATCAAGACGGCTTCGCGCGCGGAATCCTTTAGGGTGCGCATGGTCTGTAACCACTTCGAAAGAAGACCTTTCGATGTCGTCTAAAAGCTCGCTAAAGTGGGCAGCATAAGGTTTCCTGAATCCTCTGTTTAAAAGCTTGCACACGTTTTGAAACCGCAGAAAACAGAAGTTGTTCGAGCTTTACAGATCACAAGGCTGCTTGAAAAACGCAAAACAAAACCCGCTCTCAGATGGATACTCCATTGAGAGCGGGTTTTTATGTTTCAGTTGTATTTATCATATGCCTAACAATAAAGAACGGCGCCGCCATGCAGTCCAGCGCATTTTCAGATTATTCACGCGTAAGATTTTTAGGTGTTTGCGCCAAAGGCTTTGTGCAATTTAAATATACCATCACTGATCTTCAAAATGCAGAGATTAAACAATAATAGCCTTACGGTGCAGTATTCTTGTGGATGCGGACTGCAGACACCCCCGGCCGCTCTCAGATCACTTCCATGGTCCCGCATGTATCAGATTCCCGTGCGCATCGTGCGCCGTGACAGCGCTCAACTTGCACGGGTCATATTTGCCGTCAATTTTCTTTTAATCTCAGCGTCACTCTTGCCTCGTGTTTCCCTGCCACAAGGGGGTAAACAGCTCCAATGTCGCTTGGATGAACAGCAGTCAAGTCTCTCTGGTTTTTAAACGGAGTCCGGAGTTTTGACGTCCCACAACACATGGTCGTTCAGCCTTCCGTCGTGGTAAAACGTTCCGCTTCTTATGTCTCATCCAAAAAAATTATCTCCAATCCCTCCACACTTGCGCTGTCGTTCTCGGCATTTTCATGAGCGCTTTGTGTCAGCATGCTTTCACTAACTTTTTTCTGGCGCCAACAGCGGCACCAACGTCATCTGAACTGTCCTACTCCTGATCGATTGGAGTGTTTACAGCTTTGTGATCCTCGCTGTCCATGTACGGACTATAGAATAGATATTGGTTTCGCCCCAGCTGTTTTGCGCGATACATTGCAAGGTCGGTTTTTTTGTAAATCTCCCCGAATGTCTTGCCATCGCGAGGGCACATTGCAACTCCGATGCTCGCCGAAACACGTGCCTCCAGTTTTGGCAGCGATGAGATCGTCTTGCACACCAACTGCGCGCGCCTGCCTATAACTTCGTCGAATGGTATTCCCTTGAAACAAAGCATGAATTCGTCACCGCCGATGCGTCCTATCATATCTCCCTCGCGCAGCAGAGATCTCAAACTGCTTACAACTGCCGTTAAAACCTTATCGCCTTCAATGTGGCCATAGGTGTCGTTGATTTCCTTGAAATTATCAAGGTCTATCATCGCAAAGGCATGCTGAATGCCTGCGCTTCCGGTGCGAAGCAGCCTATCTGTCTGCTCCGCAAAAGCAGCTCTGTTCATCGCGTGTGTGAGCGGATCAGTCTGCGAGCGCTCTTCGATTGCTAATCCTTCCCGCTTCTTCGCATCTATATCCCTAACAACCACGAACGCCTTAATCTCATTGGAGTCTGAATAACGGACGAGCTGCACCGTCAATCTGACCCATTTGTAGCCACTGCCATCCAATTTTCTGCGGTACTCGAGCGATTTGCTGTAAATTTCCTCGCTGAAGTCTGCAAGGAGCCTTTCCCTATGCATTATTTCGGAGTATTTTTTCCTATCATCAGGATGAATCTGATTCAGAACTTCAGATGTGCGCTCGTCGAATGAAGCGCTGATGTCAAATGATGCACCCAAAAGTTTTCCGTCAATCTTTTCCGTCGTGTCGCGAGTTAGGTTGCATTCAAATGCCGATATCTCCGACTGCGGAATGCTTAGAATATCCTGACGGATTCTCTCGTATGCGAGCTCCTTTTCCCGACTTTCGGTGATGTCGTAGAATGATACAATGCCGTGCTTCGGCTTGCCGGAATCGTCGAAAACAGTTGTAAAGTCCTCGTGATACCACGCGTATTTCCCCGTGACAACATTCATCATGCGAATGGTTGCCTGGCCGCTCTTTTCGCCGTGTTGTATAGCTTCGTAAAACTTTCTGTATACTGTGATGCTTTCCGGTGCGATCACTCCACTGTCAATCACGCTCTCGGGGACATTTTGAATGCAGTCTTCCAGTCCGAACAGCTCAGCTGATGAGTGCTGCTGATGTATTGTTTTTGTCTCGATATCATAGCGCAAAATATACTTTTCACTTTGCGCCACCGCAATCCGATATTCCTCCTCGCGCATACGAAGCTGCTCGTCTATCGTTTTGCGGTCGGTGATGTCAATCATCGAGCCGAAAAGCTCGTCGGTTTCCGGCTCATACACAAAATTGTTCAGAGTCCAGAGCACGTTGCCGCTGGTATTTCGTTCCTCCATCTCCGTTTCAAAATGATATATTCCGTTTTCAATATTCTGTTTGCGAATCAGATCGAATTTTGCCTTTTCCTCCACCGTCATGGTATCGTCCGCATTGAGAAACCCTGCTTGTTTTGCTGTGGCTTCGGACTTGTATCCGTATATTCTGTAGTACTCGTCGTTCGCGTAGGTTATTGTCAGATGCTCGTCGTTTCGCGCGCGAAAGATTCCGCTCGGTATCGCGTCGGCAATGATCTCGAAGTTCTTCGCCTTTGAGATGCTTAAGATAATTTCCTGTGCAGCAACGGTCGAAATAATAATCATAAACCCAAAAAGCGCAAATGTCCAAAGCAGGACATACCCACGGGTTTTGCCGATGTAATACTCAAGCAGACCAGCGGCTGTAAGTACGGCGAAGCCGGCGAATCCAAGCAGCAGCCCGCTGGCTCCGCGATTTTTATAATGTAAATATTCATTGCAGCTTACCGCTACCAATGCCAACACCGAAACTGCAATGAGAACATGGACGACAATCAGCGTTGGTGGAAAAACAAAATCGCGCAGCAGCAGCCAAACAAAGTTCACTGCAAAGCTGACAACAAAGAGTGAGACAATCCCATTGAGCAGCTTCTTTTCATGCTCACATGTGTCTCTCACAAAAAACAGTAAAGGGATCGGCATCAGGTAAAAGGAGAAGTAAGACATTAGACGAAATTCCACCCTGCATTCGACTATAATGCATGGTATCCCGCTCTCAAGAAAGAGCCAGATCGCAGAGAGCAGAATAAAAATTGCAAGATTCATGAGATGCAGCCATTGATGCTGTTTGTAGGTGTGTTTTACAATGAGAGCCAAGAGAAACAGCCCTCCTGCCATCAGGAGAAACAGCGAAAATATAACGTACGCGCACAAAATAACTGTGGGCTGTAGCGAACTCTGAACGAGAGCGCTCTGCGCCATAAGATCAAGACCGGATAAGCGCGCATATAAAATTGCTCCAACCGAACACGCAAGTTCCGCAAAAAAAGAGACAGACAAAATGCGCGACACGTCTTTTTGCATTAAAGTCACCTACGTCTTGCAAAATCACAAAATTGAACAAACAAAAAGAGAACAGCCCCAATCATCAATCAAATTGCAAATACAACACCCGTCTATTGGAAACATGCAAAACACAGCACAGACGAGTGTCCCGCAAGGTTCAGACCACAGCTTGTCCGTGGGTATAGAGGGTATCACGATAACTTATGCCTACCGCGACTCTCTCTACTCAAATCGAGCTCATTTATCTGTGCTCGGCCGATTTCAAGTTTTGAAATGCTGCCACTGAAGGAATCAAACTCGCGTTATTATTTCGGCAAAGAAAAAGCCACAACGTCCCGCGCCGAACAGGTTGCATCACCTGTCACA
This sequence comes from Oscillospiraceae bacterium, assembly GCA_036645935.1. Lineage (GTDB taxonomy): Bacteria > Bacillota > Clostridia > Oscillospirales > Ruminococcaceae > JAUNBN01. The sequence goes on from JAVXNE010000008.1 coordinate 98,431, forward strand.
CATTTCCGCTGCCACTGCGCTCTTGCACAAAAAACAATATCCGCCCAATATACTTTTGGTATTTCAGCTCGATTATTATACAACATTATTCATCCTGTGACAATATCCGCCAACTCCCGCCTTAAAACATTTTTTCTGCGATAACGACGGCAAAGCCTTGTCCTTAAAATCATTTTCCTAAAGCGTGCTCGCAATGAGCGCGCAGCGTCCTCTGAACCAACACACCCCGCTTTGCGCGGGAATGAAAATGCTGTCTCCCTTCACCAGCGAATATCTATTGCCTTCCATTTCCAACTCGCCCTCCCCCTCAACTGCCATAAGATGGGTGAAGCTGTGCTCGGCAAGCGCAACCTCGGATTTGCCGCAGATATCCAACCGCCGCACGTCAAAGTAATCGCACCTTACAAGCGACGTCTCGACACATCCATCACGTCGCGTTATCATACCTGCGCGAGGATTGATTCCGCCATCGCTCGGTTCAAGCCGCGTGATATCGAGCGCTTTGCGGATATGCAACTCTCGCCCTCGACCGTCCGCATCGACACGCCCGTAGTCGTAAACGCGATAGGTGCTGTTCGAGCACTGCTGTATTTCGGCTATCAGTATTCCCGCGCCTATGGCGTGAAGCGTTGTCGATTTTATGAAAAAAACATCCCCGCGCTTTACGGGCACTCGGCGAAGAAGCGTCTCAAGCGTCCCATTTTTTATTGACACCTCAAACTCGTGTTTGGTCACGGTGCGATTAAATCCGTAAACAAGGCTCGCACCCTTCTCGCAATCGAGGACATACCACATCTCGGTCTTGCCGTTCTCTCCCTCGATGCGGCGGGCATAAGCATCGTCAGGGTGCACTTGAACAGAAAGCGGCTCTCTCGCGTCAATATACTTTATCAGCAGCGGAAGCTCGCCTGTCCCGTCGCTTTCGCCAGAAATCGCTGCGGGGTCTGCGCGGAGATATTCTCCGAGAGTACGGCCGGCAAAGTCCCCACTCAAAATTATGTTCGTTCCGTCGCGGTGAGCACACAACTCCCAGCTTTCCGCGAGCGGCGTTACGTCGGTGTGCTTGTTGAAGTCTTTTTTGAGATTCTCGCCGCCCCATATGTAGTTTTTGTATACCGATCCCAGAAACAGCGGTGCTTTCATTCCAAACTCCTTTGGGTCAACTTTATAGGCTCATTATAACGAATTTTAGCCTCGGTGCAACCGAATAACGAAACAGATTGCAATCGTTCGCGTCATTTGAGCACATAAAGGAATATCAATAAGCTGTGATTTTTCCCGCAGCGTCCGGCTGATCATCTGCACGCGCTGCCGCGCACTCAAATTCTCATGAGAAGCTCTCCGAGAAGTCTTGCGTGTAGCGCTTCGTCCATCGCGATGCGGCTGAGGAGAGATTGAACCTTCGGAATGGGTATCACAGCCGCGTGACGGTTGTACTGCACCACCGCAGCTTTTTCATCCGCAATGTCATCAAGCAATATGTCTTTTACATAGCGCGCGCAGTTGACCTTGTCTGCACACCAGAATTCCGTCCGGTTTTGCTCTGTCGCAAGATATTTCGGATCTCCTCCCAGCGCGACTATGGCACTCGCAAGCATCCTCGCGTGATTCATCTCGACAATTGCGATGCATTCCAGTTTGTCCGCTATTTCCGGAAAGGAGGCGAGCAGCAGCGCATGCTGATACATATAAGACGTGAGCGCGCTCATCTCCGACTTCGCGGACGCGTAATCGAGAGACAGCAGCCTTGCCGCCTCGGGGTCCGCCGCAACTCGGTCCACCTCGGGATAGGGCATCGGCTCCCGGCAGTCTGCCAGACTGAGTTTTTCCTGCATTTCGTTCATGATAAATATTCTCCCTTCGTATGACAAATTATTTTCCTTCCATAATATTCACGCCGCGGTCTCCCCGACACCACCCACGATGTTCCCGCTCGATCCGTGCGGTTTAGTTGCGTGACAACCGTCTCTCTTTGCGTTGTGGCGGCGAACTTCCGGCAAGTTTTGCACAAATCAAAAATGTTGAATTCAGATGTCATTTTTTGTGATATAATAAGTATAATTTCGTCCGGTACACACGGCGTCTGCCGCTTTGTCACAACGTGGCGTGGCCGTCTTTTGGTCGGTATGCGCACATCACCCCAGCTTCGCCGCTGTATCCGGCCTCAACATTTAACCCATTTTGGAGAGACAATACAATGGAGCTTTCAAAAAGACAACACCGCTTTATGGCAGCAATTTTCTTCATCATTATTCTGGAATTCGTCGGTACCATCATCAAAATTTTTGTCGGTCCTCCCGAAGACCGCATCACCAACATCTCGATGTCTCTCCTGTGCATTTGCATGCTGGCGATTTTGTTTGTTCCGCTCTTTGTCAATCGATTGTGGCACATTCGCATACCGAACTCGATGTATATCATCTTCGTCAGCTTTTGCTTTTGCGGCATAATGCTCGGAGACGTCAAGAATTTCTACGATCGCTTTGCACGGTGGGATAACATTCTGCATTTCTCATCCGGCATGTTGCTGGCCGTGCTCGGCTTCATCCTCGTCAACACGCTCAATCAAAGCAATCGCACTTCGGGAATCATGCTGAACCCGTTTTTTGTAGCCGCAGTCGCTTTTTGCTTCACCATGACGATTCAGTCGCTGTGGGAAGTTTTTGAATTTCTCTCGGACGAATTTCTCGGCACAAACGCCCAGACCTATATGCTTACCACAACCGGTTCCTTCATCGGAGCAACCGACGTGCCTCTCGTCGGGCACGAGGCACTGCGAGACACTATGGTCGACTTTATGCTCGATGGCCTCGGAGGGTTAATCGTCGGAACAATCGGATATTTTGATCTCAAACACGGCAAAAAGAGCTTCAGCTCGGAGGCTCTTGAACAAGCGGAATAGCGCTTTATCCTTCGATTTCATCAGACAGGCGGGAGAAATTATGAAAAGCTTCGACAGCGTGCCCGCTGGCTGCGTGACGCTCGATCTGCACGGACGCAATGTGTACCAGGCCAAGATCGCAATCGACTCCGCACTGCGCCGCTCATACGGCGTTTGCCGTCTGCGGGTTGTGCACGGTTATCATAACGGCACCGTTTTGCGCGATATGGTGCTTGAAGACTATGCCTCACACCCGAGGGTTGTGCGTATCACTCGCATAAGCGACGGCGTGAGCGACCTTGTCCTTCGCGAGACGTAGCACTCGCCGCCGAATTTTTTGCTGCCATGCGAAATCCCAGTGTCTCACTGCTGAGTGGGTCGTTTGGTTTTTTTGCTGTGAATTTCACAACGGGGGACAGACTTCGCTGAAAATCGAATCTTCTGTCCTTTTTTGTGTAATTATTTACGAAACACCGCAATATATCGACGTTTCGCTTGAAATTTAACATTTAGCCTATATAATGTATAGGTTACTTTAACCACGAAACGGAAATCACCTTACAATGAGCTATATTGAATTTAAAAACGTCTGCAAATTTTATAAAATGGGTACTCACCGAATTGCAGCGGCGGATCACATCACCTTTTCGGTTGAGCGCGGCGAGTTTTGCGTCGTTGTTGGGCCGAGCGGTGCGGGCAAAACGACACTGCTCAACATGCTCGGCGGAATGGATACCTGCGACGAGGGAACAATAACACTGGACGGCGCGGTGATAAGCTCATATTCCAAGCGAAAGCTCACCGATTACCGCAGATACGACGTCGGCTTTGTGTTCCAGTTTTACAACCTTGTCGGCAACCTGACTGCGCTTGAAAACGTTGAGCTCGCGTCGGAAATCTGCAAAAAGCCGCTCGATGCCGCGCACACCCTTGAGCGTGTGGGGCTTATCGACCGCAAGGACAACTTTCCCGCGCAGCTTTCCGGCGGAGAGCAACAGCGCGTTTCGATAGCGAGAGCTCTTGCAAAAAACCCAAAAATTTTGCTCTGCGATGAGCCGACCGGCGCGCTCGATTACAACACTGGAAAGACCATTCTCCAGCTGCTGCAAGACACCTGCCGCAACACCGGAAAAACGGTGATCGTCATAACGCACAACAGCGCGCTGACCGCCATGGCCGACCGCGTTATCCATGTTAAAAACGGGAGTGTCTCGGCGGTCGAGATGAACGACAAGCCCGCCCCTGTCGAGCAGATAGAATGGTGACGGGCGGTCAATTTATATGAAGCATACTTATTTTAAATTTGTTCGGCGCTCGCTGTCACGGACACGCGCCCGCTTCTTTTCAATACTTGCAATCGTCGGCGTCGGAGTCGGGTTTCTTTGCGGACTGCTCTCGACCACTCCCGATATGCAGTACACTGCCGATAAATATTACGACGACTGCCGCATGTACGATGTCGACATAAAAGGTTCTCTCGGCGTTACCGATGACGATATCTCGGAGATTCGCAAGCTCGACTGCGTCGAGAATGCTATGCCCGCTTATGTGACCGACCTCGTCTTCTCTTTTGGAGACGGCACTGTTGTCGCCCGAGTTTACGGTCTGCCTCTCGGAGACCCAAACATGCTTGCAAACTTTGTTCTCAAAAATGGACGCATGCCGTCAAACGCAAACGAATGTGTGATCTGCACGCCCAACGAATACCGCGAAGGGCACAAAATAGGAGAGAGTTTCACCATCTCCACAGACAATAAGGATTACGATGAGCTTTCCGACACCTACGGTTTCAACGAACTGACAGTGGTCGGAATAGTCGAAACCCCGCAGCATATGACAATTGAAAGCGAGCCGAGCACCGTCGGTTCGGGCAGCATGGATATCGCGCTTTACGTCCCGTATGACAGCTACACACTCGACGTCTACACAGACATCTTTGTCACGCTCACGGGAGCACAGGAGATTGAAACTTTTTCTGACGAATATCTCGCGCTCGTTGACCGCGCAACGGATGATCTTGAATCTTTTGGCGAGGAGCGCTCCCTCGTGCGGCACGACGAGGTAATTGGCGAGGCAAATGAAAAGCTCGCGGACGCGCGCAAAGAATACGACGACGCGAAGGCCGAGGCAGATGAAAAACTGACTGACGCCCGAAATGAGCTCAATGATGGCCGCGAGAAAATCAACGACGGCATCAAACAGCGCGACGAGGCCGTCTCGATAGTAAATGAGAACCGCGCAAAGCTTGACGCGGCAGAGGGTGAGTTGCGCTCACAGATCGCCCAGCAACGTCAGAATGCTTATTATGCTTACATGAGCGGCCAGATAGACCAAGCTACATATAATGCGATTTGCGCTCAGATAGACGCTGCCGAGGCGGACGGCAACGCTCAGATTGCAAAGGGACGCGAGCAGCTCGATTTTGCCTGGGCGGAGCTCACCGTTGCGGGTGTCGGCATCCACGATGCAATTGACGAAGTAAACGACGGCGAAGTCGAATACAATGACGCGAAAATCGAGGCAGACGAAAAACTCGCCGATGCAAAAATCAAGCTTGACGACGCGCAGGAGGAAATTGACGACATCGACGAGCCGGAATGGTTTTTCTTCGATCGCCGTGACAACGTCAGCTACTCGAGCTATAAAAGCAACTCCGATAAGGTCGCCGCAATAGCGCAGGTGTTCCCTGTGTTCTTCTTCTTCGTCGCGGCACTCGTCGCCCTGACGACCATGACACGAATGGTCGAGGAGGAGCGCACCCAGACGGGCACTCTCAAGGCGCTCGGCTATAGCGACGGTATTATAATCGCATATTACGTAGGATACAGCACTCTCGCAAGCGTGCTCGGTTGCGCGGGCGGTGCGCTGCTGGGGATGAAGACACTGCCCGCCGTAATAAGCAACGCGTATACGATGATGTTCACGCTTCCCAAAACGGTAACGCTTTTCCGGTGGGACTACCTGTTTGAAACCGCGCCGATTGCAATTGTATGCACCGCTATCGCAACGCTCTCCGCCTGTCTCGGACAGCTCGGAGAAAAGCCAGCCTCGCTGATGCTGCCCCGCGCACCCAAAGCAGGCAAGCGCATTCTTCTCGAACGCGTCAGGATTATTTGGAACCGTTTGAGCTTTATACACAAGGTCACCGCGCGCAACATATTTCGCTACAAAAAGCGTTTTTTCATGACCGTGTTCGGAATTGCAGGCTGCTGCGCGTTGCTCGTCACTGGTTTCGGGTTGCGAAATTCGATACAGGATATAGTCGATAAGCAGTTCGGTGAGATCGACCGATACAATCTGTCACTCTTTCTTAAAGATGACGGCGATTACAAAACCGACCCCATTGTCTCGGAGTTTTTGAAAGACAAACAGATGGTCGAGAGTTTTGCCGTCGCTCACGCCGAAAGCGGAAATGTTGTGACCGACGAGGGCGTCGGCAAGGTAAACTTTGTTGTGCCGCTCGTCACAGAAGAGCTCAAAAATCAGTTTAATTTGCGAGAGCGCAAATCGGGCGATGACATTCCGTTCGACGATAATTCCGTGATTCTCACCGAAAAACTATGCGAGACGCTCGGAATCAGCGTGGGCGATACCGTCACTGTCAAAAACGCGGATGGCAAGCCAGCCGACGTCACCGTGAGCGGCATCTCGGAAAACTACGTCACCGCATACATATACATGAGCTCTCAGGTCTACGAGCAGGCGTTTGGAAAGACTCCGGATTATACAGTCGTGTTTGCAAACGTCGCAGACGACAGCGTCGACGGACGCAGCGCAATTTCACACCGTGTGCTGCAAAGCGACAACATCGCAATGCTGCAATTCTCGCAGACAATTCGCGAGAGCTTCATCAACACGGTGAAGAACATCGACTACATCGTCATCGTTCTGATCGTGTCGGCAGGACTTCTCGCGATGATCGTGCTCTATAACCTGACCAACATCAACATCTGCGAGCGAACCAAAGAACTGGCAACGATCAAGGTGCTCGGCTTCCACGAGCGGGAAACCGCGGCCTATATCTACCGCGAAACCAACATTCTCTGCCTCTTTGGAATCGCGGGCGGATTCGGTCTGGGCAAGCTGCTTCACATCTTCGTCGTCCGCACCGCCGAGATCGACTCGGTCATGTTCGGCCGCAACATATATTGGCAGAGCTACCTGATGGCAGCATTGATGACGCTGTTATTCATGCTGATTGTCGATCTGATCATGCTCCGCCGAATTCGCAAGATAAACATGGTCGAATCGATGAAAGCCGGAGAATAGCCTCGAAAACTCTGCTTTGGACGTCGACAGTCGCTGCCCGTGGCAAGATATACGTCCTGTATTCACAGCCGCGATTCATTCAAATCCGCAATTTTGCAAAAAAAGAAGGGCGAACCCGCTCTTCTTTTTTATTGATAATCCCGCGCGGCGTGGTAGAATTGTGCATAGTACCTCTGCGCTTATCTGACGAATACACCCTTTAGCGGAGTTCGCCGTGTATTTTGTTGTAGCGAGCAGCGAATTGCACTCGCCACAGACAGACTTTCTAACAGGATTTTGAATTACAATAAAATTGCATCGGAGACGAATTGATGAAAAAAACAGCGGTAATAACGGGAGGAAGCAGCGGGATAGGCAAAAGCGCTGCGGCTCTCTTTTGCGATGCCGGATACGACGTCTTCGAGCTCTCGCGAAACGATTGCAAAGACGGGACGGCGCGTCACATAAATTGCGACATAAAACGCGTAGAAGACATAAAACGCGCTCTGCTTGAGGTGTTCTCCGAAACCGGCAGATTGGATCTGCTCATCAATAATGCCGGAATGGGGATATCGGGTGCCGTTGAGTTCACCGAGCTATCCGACGCCCACAGAATCTTCGACGTCAATTTTTTCGGCGCGTTCTGCGTCATCAAAGAATCTCTGCCATATTTGAGAAAAACTCCCAATTCACGCATCATTAATGTCAGCTCGGTTGCCGCTCCCATCTCAATTCCGTATCAGGCATTTTATTCGGCTACAAAAGCCGCAATAAACTCGCTGACGCTGTCGCTGTCGAATGAGGTCAGGACATTTGGCATAAGCGTCAGCGCTGTGATGCCGGGAGACACCCGCACGGGATTTACGGCTGCGCGTGTCAAAAACACAGCGGGACGCGAGCTGTACGGCGATGCGATTGACCGCGCGGTGGCCTCAATGGAAAAAGACGAACAGTGCGGAATGTCGTGCGAATACGTCGCGAAGCTCATATACAAAGTCGCGCACAAGAAAAATCCCGCGCCTCTCTACACCGCAGGCGCAAAATACAAAATCTTCACACTGATAGCAAAGCTGCTTCCTGCCCGCGCGCTCAACTGGATAGTCGGCAAGCTTTACAGCTAATTTCGGCAGAGAATGTAAATCGCATTGACGCGTCTTTTACGGACTTCGCCGGCTGATTATAGGCGATTAATCGCGCGCCAATTATTCCGTTGCAAAAATTCTGAACCTCTCGCTTTTTGCGAGTATAAAGCTCTCCGGTGTCACGAGAGGCGGTGAATTCCGTAACACTGCTGCCACACCGCTTTTGGAAATATTGCGCAGCGAGATTTGAGTTTTTCGGCAGCACTTGCTGATCGCCGCTTGTGCATTTAAATCTATTATCAGAGCGCGCATGTGAATCTTTTTGGGGCAAATACTTCAATTGATATATTGCAGCCTTTATTCTGCCGTTTAGAGAGATCAGCAAAACTTGCAATTTAATCTTTCAAAACAAAACTTCCGGTACTGAATAGGATTTACGTCTGCTGATAAACCCCTGAAAAAATATCCTGAGCTCTCCCAGGAAGGACAAACCTCTGTGTATGTATCGATTTTCAAAAGGAGGATGAAATGAAAAAGGCACTGTCACTTATATGCGGTCTTGCGCTGGCGCTGACATTTTCGCTTTGCGCGACAGATATATTTGCTGCGGCGAGCACAGTGCCAAACGGCGGTATTTTATCACCGCCTGGAGCGAGTTTCCAAAGTGGCATCCCGCCCCAACCGGGCAAATAAAAAACATGGTGCTCGCCGCGCACACAATCTTGGGCAGTGCATTTTTGCGCTCCGGCGCGCGGGATAGCAATTACCTTGTAAACCCGACCATCCCCGCCAATGCTGCAATGTCGGCGCCGTGCATCGAGCACTCGCGGTGTTTCCAATTTACCGCAGCTCATAAAAATCAAAACACAGTGCAATCCTCACATATCAACGTGTCCGAAAGCTCTGTTGCATTCGGCGGTGCGTTTGAAAACCCATAATTTTGAGCGTTCTCGGCGCAGGTATTCCCGCCGCCAACAGCTGCGCAGTGTTTGACGTTCAAGGGAGTGCAACCGTGATCCCCAATCAGGATAATCTGAAAAAAGACGATTTGATAATAAAGCCTGCCGACCCGTACCCGCGGCCGGTTCTCCTGTCGATTGGATTTTTGCGGGTTGGTTCAAAGAACCCGCTTTCACAAATCTCTGTGACTTTTCCAAAGACACAGTGACAGGAGGGGTCGTGACGCTTTACGCAAAATATGCGACCATTGCAGTTCCGACAATCACAACACAGCCGATAGGTGCGGATTGTGCGTTGGGAGATTTCCCCACCGCCCTCAAAATCGTTGCGGAGAAACCGCTCGGAGATTCCGGAACGCTATACTATCGATGGCACAGCAACACCACAAAAAGCACTGTCGGCGCGACACCTTTGGGCGAAACCGCACCGGCATACACGCCGCCGACATATTCAGTTTCCGCGATCACCTACTATTATTGCGTTATCACCAATATTAACGGAACTGTCACTTCCCCCAAAAACAAGTGACATCGTTTCCGTCGTATTCCGCGCCCCATTGCAGCCTTCGGCGCAGGACGCCGCAACTCATATAGCCGACATCACCGCAGATCAGTCATTTTACAAAGGCACTGCGATCGATTTTTCGGCGATCGGCGCCGGAATAAACAACGCAAATCCGCTCAAAAACGATTGGCGCTGGGCACCGACAAAGTGGGAGACAAATCCATTTGGATCATGGAACAGCGCGCCCTACACTGCGAATTTTGCGTCCGATACAATGAGTCTCGGACATCACACGCTCACGGTGACTTTCACAAAACAGATTTTTAACGGGGTCTCATGGTCAAGCACTGGCCGTGCCCGAAACAACCGCGAGAGCCGTGCCATTCAATCTTATGGCGGACAATATCTTCCCGCCCCAACCCGTCAACCGGAGTTTCTCTGTCCGATCGAATCGCATAATTCCGATTTCGGGTCACGTTCGTTTAAATGTATTCATCAAAAAAGCCCCGGCTTCTGCCGGGACTTTTTATTTCTGCCATTAAGTTTTTTCACTCGCAGTGGTGCTCTCCGCAACCTTGCTCACCGCACGCAACGTCGTGATGTTCGCCGCCGTGGTGGTGTTCGCCGTGATGATTGCACATCGCGTTGGGATCATAACTGATGTTGCCATTGAGCAGATCTTCAACGGCTTTGTCCGCAAGACCCTGAGCGCCTCCGTAAATTTTTATTCCGGCCGCGTCAAGCGCTTTCCGCGCTCCGCCGCCGATTCCGCCGCAGATAAGCGTATCCACATTGAGCTTTTTCAGCATATCTGCCAATGCGCCATGTCCGCTTCCGTTAGTATTGATAACTGTGGAATTTGCTACTTTTTTGTCATCCACGTCATAGACCTTAAACCGTTCGGTGTGTCCGAAGTGCTGAAATATCTGTCCGTCCTCGTAAGTGACTGCGATTCTCATTGTGATTCTCCTGTTGATCAATTATTTTTTTGTGTTTCATCCTCTGATCCATTGCTGACACGGTGGTGTTTTCCGCAATGTCGGCCACAGCCGCATTTTGCAAAATCGCCGTCGCACAGCACAAAATCCCCACCCTCAATGTGCAGTTCTCTTGCGTTGACAAGGCATTCCGCAAGCTTGACGCGTGCATTGCCATAAATGGCCTGTGCTGTGGTCCTCGCCACATTCATCCTCGCCGAGCACTGTTCCTGTGTCATACCCTCAAGATCAATAAGCCTTATACTTTCAAATTCATCCAAAGTCATGACAACGGTCTGCCTCTCGGTTTCGGCGTCATCTTTAGGCCCGAAGTGTTCACATCCCGGCATGGCGCAAATGCGGCGACGCTTGCACGGTCTCGGCATATTGTTCCCCCATTCTTTGCGGCATCAGTCATGAGCAAAACTCAGAAGTTTCTCATTCAGAGATCAGCGCGAAGAATCTCTATCTCTGTGGCATTGTCGATAATTTAAAGCTTCTTGAGTCGCTTCACGTTTCTTTAGCACTGGCCGAATCGTCAGTATTGTTTTATGCCTATATGGCACAAGTCAGTTATTATTTTACATCATTTTCGGCATATGTCAATATCAATATGCTTCTGTTAACTGAAAGACGCATATTTGAAACAACTGGTGTACGAAAACAAAGTCGATTCATCCTTTTGATGCCCCTTCCATTTGTATCAAGACGCTTTGCTCTCTGTATAGCCACTCGCACAGGATAACAGCGAAAGCACACTCTACACTGTAAGATTCACACAAAAGCCTGCCACAGCCGCTTGTTTTCACGCGGATGTGCGGGTCTTTTTCTGTGTGCTGTGACAGAGCATCCGTGTTTTTTCACACGTCACAACTCTTTCGTAATTCCGCAAATGCCGTCAGAGTCTGCTCGTTTATCAATCAATGCACAAAAAAACACCCGCGACGCTCTTTGCCCCAATCGCGGCAATAATCCTCGGCGCGAGACCCGCGGAGATTTTTGAGATATAGTCGCGTGCCAACGGCTGTGAAATTCCAATCTGACTGAGCAGTTCGATAACTGCGTCGTTGATTTTCAGCGAAATCAATTTTGTGTCGGCAACCCGCAATAAATCATAAAGCTCTGTCTGTTCACCTTCCGATATGCTAAGCGCTCCGACTTCGTGCCGCAGCAGCTTTCGTCCGATTGCGTTTGTCAAAACAGGCTCGCAGAGATTCACGAGCAGTTCGCCGTAGTCTTCACAGTAAACTCGAAGCAGCGCGACGATCTCATCCTTTTGAAAGCGGCTTATGAAATCGTTTTCAGCTGACAAACGGCTGAGATACTCGATTATGAACAAAACGCCCTGCATCGTGTCAGGCACCGCAAGACCGAGCTGATAATCGATATCCGCAGGAATGCGGTGTGCAAAATAGCGATAGTCATATTCCCTGAAAAACCTGCCGATACCCTTTAGTGTATCGGTTAGGGAGACGCTGCAAATGTCGGGAGCACCCATACAGACAATCTGATAGAGCTGCTTTGCCTGCTCAATCTTTCGCTGTGCAACCTCGAGCGATTGTGCAAACAACTTGTCAGAATCGGTGTCCAAGAGCTGCCGCGCAGTCATCTTGTTCTCCTGCAAAAACAAATGAAGCAAAAAGCAAATCGAAGACAGCAACTCCCGCGCGGTTTCAACGCGCACGGAGCTGCTGTCGCCCATGGTGTAAAGACCCGCCCTGCGGGAAAGCAGCTTCCACAATTTGAGCTGTAAAAGAGAGATATCCTGAGCTGTTAAGTTACCTGCTCCGAATTCCTCTTCAGCAAACGGAATCAGCGAGTATTCATCCATATTTCCTGCCTGCCTCCCGTTTTCAGCGATCTTTGTAGTCCATTTCATGTTCATCCGCATTTCGAAACAGCTCGTCAAGCGTAATGCCTGCAAGATATTCAATCGAGCCTCCCGCCCTGCCATCGAAATAGCGCTTCATGTATTCTATAAGCTCATCGTCAATGAGCGCGTCGTCAGATTCATTTTTGAAGTAGTAGAAAGAATCCTGCAATTCAATCAGCGTCTCTTCAAGGTCACTCTGCAAGATGTAAGGGGAATCGCAAAAAGCGTAAACCAACTTTTGCATAATCCCATCGCCAAACTCAACTCTGCCGGTGTTTTTCAGCGCCTGCGCGCGGTGTACCGCCAGATTTTGAATCTGATTCTCACTTAGAGCAAGTCCGAATCCCGCAAGAAGCTTGCTTGAATCGCGCAGCTCCTGTGCGAATGCTAACGCCTGCATTTTTATTGGTTCAAGAGAAAAATCATCCGTCAAACAAATCACCTCGGTTATTAGCATAACACATTGCGAAACATATACAAGACTGGATATTTTGCCCGATTTGTGCTATTATTATAAAAGAAAAAGCGAGACAAATACGAGCGTTAATTCGTCTCTTGATCACAAAAAAGAAAACCCTCCCGCGCCTTTAATCGGCTCGGGAGGGTTTTTATACCGCGTCGCAAATCAGCTGTGTGGACGGCGCACAAAAGGCATCTGTCCAACTCTGTAAGGCGCAATCCGGAACAGCGGAAAAATATCCGCTGTTCGATTCCTCTAACATGAGTTGTCACTCATAAGAAACCTCTCTTTTCAAGTGCGCTCACATAACGATAGGATAGCCTTGACAATTTTGGCTCATACCCGAATCTTGCAGTTTTTTGCTGTGCGGTGGCACTCTGTCTTGCACTCTGTCTTGCACTCTGTCTTGCACTCTGTCTTGCACTCTGTCTTGCACTTTGTCTTGCACTCTGTCTTGCACTCTGTCTTGCACTTTGTCTTGCACTTTGTCTTGCACTTTGTCTTGCACTTTGTCTTGCACTCTGTCTTGCACTTTGTCTTGCACTCTGTCTTGCACTTTGTCTTGCACTTTGTCTTG
>JAVXNE010000009.1:0-106566 GCA_036645935.1 Oscillospiraceae bacterium
AGCCCGGGTCAGAATGAAGGGCAAGATTCGTGCCATCCGGTATCGTTTTAAAGGTTTTATCCGGCATTATTGTCGCGCCGCCTCGCAGCAGCTTAACCCTCTTTGCGCATCGTCTCAATCACCATTACTTTGAATTCTGGTGTATATCGATTGTTTGGCACGCCTTTTAGCATAGAAAAACACCCCAATAGTTAGACAGTATACCGTACTGAATAACTTTTGGGGTGCTGTTTAATGTTTCCGACCGTTCCGGTATTTTATTTGAAATGCTCTTCTCAGCCGCCGATGGATCTTTCATGTGACATCAATGTAATTTGCTAAGGCGGTTTTACCGCCTACATCTTTGCCGACCGGATATCTCAAGACACGGGATGAGAGTAATGCACCAGCTGTTTAAGAAATGATTGCACCTCATGTAAAACAAACCGTAAGCGTTTATCTATTATGGGGTCCAAAACAAGAGTAGTATTATTAAAGTGAGCTTCGAAAATATTAATATCATGGCATTACAAGCAAAAATTATGGTTAATGGCGTGATTCAAGTTGCCGCTTGTTGATCCAATTTTCTGAAGTTGTAAAAATGTGACAAATGATGTGAACTCGCATTAAGTCACGATTCAATATGAGAAAAATCTCTTATCAATTTGCTTAGTCGCGCCGTTTGTTCATACTTAAAACTTGCCCGTCATCCAGGCGAGTTTTCACTTGAAGATCGCACCTGACTTCAAGTGAAATAATTTCCTCTGTTGCCAATAATTTCAAGCTGTTTTGCACTGTCATATACCGCCAATACTTAAAGCAGTAAACAACAGAGGCGGTGGTCATCTTGATGTGCGGGAAAGTTGAAATTTGCGGGGTTGATACGTCAAAATTGCCTGTAATGAAAGAACGCGATAAGATAGAATTGATAGCTAAAGCACAGCAAGGAGACGCGAGCGCACGAAACTCGTTGGTGTGCGGAAATCTCAGACTGGTGCTGTCTGTCATACAACGATTTTTAAATCGCGGAGAACTGCCTGACGACCTGTTTCAAGTAGGGTGCATCGGTCTTATTAAGGCGATCGACAACTTTGATCTTGAGCATGGGGTTCGCTTTTCAACATACGCTGTACCTATGATAATCGGTGAGGTTCGTCGCTTTTTGCGGGACAACAACACAGTTCGCGTCAGCAGATCGCTGCGGGACACCGCGTATCGTGCCATGCAAACCCGTGAAAAACTTCAAAGAGAAAAAGCAAGCGAACCATCTGTGCGTGACATTGCCCGCGCACTCGGGGTAGAGGTGTGCGACGTCGTGTTGGCACTTGAGGCTGTCGTCGAACCGGTATCATTATATGAGCCGCTGTATTCAGACGGCGGCGACGAGATGTGCGTTTTTGATCAGGTCGGTGCATTGACCGATACAGAGGATGACTGGCTGTGTGAGATCGCGTTTCGGAAGGCTATTGACCACCTTTCCGACCGTGAACGCGATATTATCAGACTGAGATTTATCGGTGGGCGCACCCAGATGGACGTGGCATGTAAAATCGGAATAAGCCAAGCGCAGGTCAGTCGCTTGGAAAAGTGCGCGCTTGAGCGAATCAAGCGAGAGGTATGCGTTTCTGAATAATCTTATCTGTTGAAGTTATTGACTCCCTCAGTGAGTTAGTTTTATACTATTAAGTTAAACCCGGTGCGCTTGAAATTTAAGGCCAAATAATTTCACTAATTCAAAACAGGTAATAAAAAGCCTCTTCTTTCGACCCTTTCTGACTGCGCTGATTATCTCGGTGGAGGAGCTGTGGCTTTTGATGTCGTTGTGTAGACACTGTCTGATTGAAAATATTTATGTGGAATGTCGCACACTGTTTCTAAGCGGCGTTGTGATTGTTTTAAGATTGAGGCGCGCACTCTCCAGTCTAAATGAAGACAACGCTTCAATGTACGGCCGCCGTCTGCCACTGCATTTCAACATCCTTTACAGGACGCTTTTTGACATCACATCGAACTTGTGCATAACCACTGTGCTTGTTAATTGGAAAATGCTCTGGGCAAGATAAAAGAGCCTGTTATGTTACACATAACAGGCTCTTTTTGCGAGACGATTTATTAATTGAGTTTATCAAACTGCGCAATTTCATGGTAAAAAATGTTCGCTCTGCATTTTAAACGCAGCGAGATTTTGTAACTCTTTGGGAAAATCACGCGTTCCCGATATGCCGCTATTTTACAACCGCACGGTGAAAAATCTTTTTACCCTTTTTAATGATAACTCCGTCACCCGCAAGCTGTGCTGCCGATATTGCGGAGTTGACATCGGTTATCTTGGCATCCGCAATTACCAGACCTCCCTGCTCTATCAGCCTCCTGCCCTCGGCGCGCGAGGTGGTGAGCTTGCACTTGACGAGCAGATCAAGCGCGGAAATCCCTCCGTTCTCAAGATCTTTTTCGACAATCTCGGTCGATGGCATGTGCGCGAGATCCCCACCTGTGGAGAAGAGGGCACGTGCCGCGTCGAGTGCTTTCTGCGCATCTTCTGTGCTGTGCACTGTCGACGTGAGCTCAAATGCGAGCAGTTCTTTTGCGGCGTTAAACTGTTCCCCGCCCTGTTTTTCAAAGGCAGAAATATCCTCAAGAGGCACGTCGGTGAGCAGCCGCAGACACTTGCATACATCGGCGTCGTCGACATTGCGCCAGTACTGGAAGAAGTCATAAGGAGACGTCTTTTCAGGATCGAGCCAAACCGCTCCGTTTTCAGTTTTGCCCATCTTGTTGCCGTCCTTGTTCGCGAGCAGCGTGAACGTCATGCCGAAAACCTCTGCGGAAGACATTTTGCGAACCAGCTCAACGCCGCCGATAATGTTGGACCACTGGTCGTTGCCACCGAGCTGCATCTTGCATCCAAGTTCCTTGTTCAAATGGTAGAAATCGTAGCTTTGCATGAGCATGTAGTTGAACTCAAAGAACGAAAGACCTTTTTCAAGCCGCGATTTAAAGCACTCTGCCGCCAGCATGCGATTGACAGAAAAGTGAATTCCAACCTCACGCATAAACTCGATGTACTTTAGGTTTAGCAACCAGTCGGCATTGTTGACAACAAGTGCATTTCCGTCAGAAAAATCAATAAATTTTGACATCTGTCTCCGGAAACACTCGGCGTTGTGAGCGATTGTTTCACTGCTCATCATTTTTCTCATGTCGCTTTTGCCGCTGGGATCTCCAACGAGCGTTGTGCCTCCGCCCAGCAACACAATGGGTCTGTGACCCGCCTGTTGAAGTCTGCGCATGACGATCATCTGTAAAAAGTGACCGACGTGCAGACTGTCAGCTGTAGCGTCAAATCCTATATAAAAAGTGACGCGTTCTTTACCCAACAACTCGCGAATTTTTTCGGCATCGGTGGTCTGCTCAACGAGACCCCTCGATGCAAGTGTGTCAAAAACATTCATTTTGTAAGTTCTCCGTTTCATATATTATAACACGCGTCGCGATTTTCGCTTGCGCATCAGGCAAAATAAAAAACCCTTTTGCTCAAATAATGAGCAAAAGGGCGTTATTGTAACGCGATACCACCTTTTTTCAGACAAGCTCTTGCGAGAAAGTCCCTCGAGAGGTCAAACAACCTCTTACGCTGTAACGTGCGCACACGGCATTTTGCGGCTCAAAGACCGTACTTCACTAATATGCGCCACTCGTCCGCTTCCACCAACCGCGGGCTCTCTTTGCCGTATCGCGCATCTGTTACTTGCTTGTCTCATCAAAGCCTTTTCTATATCACTGATGATAGACTACACTACTGTTTTTCATTTGTCAACCCTTGCGCCAAAAGAAGCATCTCAGACGCGTTTTCAAGCGCGACGGGCGTGACGTTATCACCGGAAATAATGCGTGCAAGCTCGTGTATTCGTCCCTCACGATCAAGCGGCAGAATGTCGGTAAATGTGCGTCCGTCTCGCACGCTCTTCTGTATGAGAAGATGTGAGTCGGAATAAGACGCTATCTGGGCGCTGTGTGTTACGCAGATAGTTTGACGGGACTTTGAGCTCTCCTTCAGCTTTTGGCCGATACGTCCCGCGCTAGTGCCGCTGACACCGGTATCTATCTCGTCAAATATCAGTGTCCCGATGCTGTCCTTTTCTGCAAGCGCGTTTTTGACAGCGAGCATTATGCGCGACAGCTCACCGCCAGAAGCAATGCGCGACAGCGGCTTTGCGGGCTCTCCGGCGTTTGCAGACACAAGGAATTCCACCGTGTTGCGACCGTGATGATTAAGTTTTCCGCTCTTGCAATCGACCTCAAAGGAAACGCCTGGCATGTTGAGAAACTCAAGCTCGTCCTTGATTTTTCGTTCAAATACTGGAAACGCGGTGCGGCGTTTTGTTTCAAGCTGCTCCGCCCGTTCTCCCACATCCTTTAAAAGTTTATCGCAGCGTGCTCGCAGCGCAGCGAGCCTCTCTTCCGATGAGGATATCTCCGACAATTCAGTCTGCGCGTTTGAAAGAAATTGCAAAATTTCTTCGATGCTTGACCCATATTTTGATTTGAGCTTGTAAATCAAATCAAGCCTCTCCTCAATATCTTCAAGCTGATCCGGGTCATAATCAAAGCTATCGAGCCATGAACCTAGATCCGAAGCAGCGTCGGAAAGAATGTAGTAACTCTCCGAAAGGCGCACGGCGTAGCTGTCAACGTCATTGTCAACACCCTCCACCTCGGCGAGTTTCAAAGACGCGTCGTAAATTGCCGATAGCGCGCCGTCCTCCTGCGATGCTCCGGAAAGCGCGTCACGTGCATATTCAACCGCCGCAAGTATCTTTTCCGAATTGCGAATCAGCGAGCGTCTTGATATCAGCTCGTCATCCTCTCCAATCTCAAGTTGCGCCTTTTCTATCTCGTCAATCTGATACTTCAAAAGATCGGTGCGCCTGGCTTTCTGGTCATCGTCCATATTGACAGAATCCAACTCGCGTTTTGCCGCAAGCAGTTCGCCGAAAATCTTGTCGTAGTCCGCAACTTCCCCGAGCAACTCGGCGAAGGCGTCTATGATATCAATGTGCTTGTCGGGGTTGAGAAGATCCTGATTGTCGTGCTGCCCGTGTATATTTATAAGGCCTGAGCACACGTCTCTGACGGTTGCTGCCGTTGCCGGCTTACCGTTTATGCGGCACTGGCTCTTTCCGTCGGCAGTTATCTCGCGGTGTAAAATCAGCTCGCCATCGCATTCGTATCCCTGATTTGAAACCGAACTTGAAAAATCTGGGTCGACGTCGGTGAACGTCGCCCATATTATTGAGCGCTCCGCACCGGAGCGCACAATCTCCCGTGTTGTGCGATTGCCCAGTATCGCGTTGATCGAATCGATGAGTATCGATTTTCCCGCGCCGGTCTCTCCTGTAAGAACGTTTAGTCCCGAGGAGAATTCAACCGTCGCACGCTCGATTACCGCGACATTTTCTATGTTCAGTTCACGAAGCATATCACAATTCCCTCAAGTTCAGATTAAAGCGCCAAGCTCGCGCGCGAGTTCTTTTGCGCTCTCAGGCGTCTCGGCAGCCGCAAAGATGGTGTCGTCACCGGCAATTGTGCCGACAACGTGGGAGAAGCTCATCGTGTCGAGCGCAGCGCATGCAGCGTTTCCCATACCTGTATAGCATTTGAGCACAACGATATTGCCCGCAGTTGCAACCTTGATCACCGATTCGTGAAAGATGGTGCGAAACTTCTCAGTAAATGCGCTCGCCGCTGTTTCCCCGGGAGCCGCATAGAATGAGCGTCCGCTGTCGTCTGTCTGCTTGACGAGCCGAAGTTCCTTGATGTCGCGAGACACCGTTGCCTGCGTCACCGCAAAATTTCGCTCGCGAAGACGCAGGAGCAGTTCATCCTGAGTTCCGATACATTGCTCTTTAATAAGCCGAGATATCTCGTTGAGCCGAGAAGATTTAATGGTCACTCTCTCCTTCCGGATATTTCTTTGAATAAAACGTCGTAAAAGTTGCGCTTATTTGACACGAGTAGTTTTAGCGTGCGCTTGCTGAGCTTCACTGTTATCTCGGTTCCGTCCGAGCATTCCACGTATTCACCTCCGTCTACCGAAATATAAAACGTATTTGCAAACCGCCGAGCCGGTATGACGCGGACAGGTGAATCGCCCGCAAACACATGGCTCCGCGAAAAAAGCGAATGAGAACAGATGGGGGTGACGATCATAGCGCGCATCGATGGGTCAGTTATCGGCCCGCCTGCGGAAAGTGAATAACCGGTTGAACCTGTCGGTGTCGAGATTATAAGTCCATCGGCGCGCAGACTTCCGAGGTTGTTGTTGCCGTACATCAGCTCAAACTCAATCGTTTTGGAGAAATCAGTTTTATTAACAGTGACATCGTTGAGCGCAATTCCAGCTTTTCTGCCGCTGTGACAAACCTCAAGCAACGCACGTCGCGAGTGCGTGAGGTTATTGAGGTCATTGAGAGTAATTGTCGGAATATCCGATGCGTCAAAAGCGCACAGAAAGCCCACTCTTCCGGCATTTATTCCAAAAATAGGCTTGTCAAGCGCAATGGCAAGCTGCGCCGCGCCGAGCATCGTGCCGTCTCCGCCCACAGCCACAATTGTGTCGAACGACTCTTTGACCGCTGCCGAAATGTCACCTGCGCCCTCAAATAGTGAGACATTAGATGCATCGCACACACAGTCGATTCCGAGAGACGCAAAACATGCAGACGCCTCCCGCGCACTCTCAACACTGCGCTCACTCTCGGGCTTTATATAAAAATAAAACGTCATGAAAAGTCTCCATTCGGATTAGTCGAGCATTTTGTGCGCCGCTACCACAGCCGCTTTGATATCAATATCCACATTGGGTTGTGCGGATTTTTGGGCGCAAACAAGGTATTCTATGTTTCCCTGCGGCCCTTTAATCGGAGAATGAGTCAGACCGAGCACTGAAAGCCCGTTGTCCTCAAGGAAACCGAACACGCGCTCAATAACCTCCACATGCACTGTCGGATCGCGCACAACCCCCTTTTTTCCGACCTTTTCCTTTCCCGCTTCAAATTGTGGCTTTATGAGCAACGTGCAGCGCCCACCATTCTTCAGAAGAGGGGCAAGTGCCGGCAAAATAAGAGAGAGCGATATAAAAGATACATCTGCCGATGCAAAATCCAGCAGCTCTGGAATCTGTTCCCTCGACAAGTTTCGGGCGTTGGTGCGTTCAAGACAGACAACACGCGAATCCTCGCGCAGTTTCCACGCAAGCTGCCCGTATCCGACATCAACGGAGTAAACTCGCAGGGCGCCGTTTTGCAGCATGCAGTCGGTGAATCCGCCGGTGGACGCGCCGATATCCGCGCATACAAGCCCTTCGAGTGACAGAGAAAATTCATCAACTGCCCGAGCGAGTTTTTTGCCGCCTCTGCTCACAAAAGGACAGTCACTTCCCTTTATATCGATGACCGCATCCTCTGCAAAAGTCGCTCCGGCTTTGTCTGCGCGCTCTCCTGAGACGAACACAAGTCCCGCCATGATGAGCGCTCTTGCGCGCTCACGAGACTCGCACAGCCCATTTGAAACAAGCAGCACATCGAGCCGCGTACCCTTCATGCGTTTGTCCCCGACATGATTTTCGCAAGCGAGCAGGCATCCAACGAAAGCTCTGCTATCTGTTCCTCTGTAGTTCCCATCTGAACAGCGACGTTTTCAGCCGCAATCGGTATAATTTCTCCCTTATAGCATGAGCGCACAAGCGCTCTCATAAAGCGCTCCGCAATTCCTCCCGCGAGACTTCCCTCCTCGGCGAATACAATGCGCTTGTAGCGCAGGGCGATGCTCACCGCCTCTTCGTTGAGCGGCAATATCACATTGAGCTTTAGTATGTCGCTTCGCGTGCGCCCGTCTTTAAGCAATTCTCTCGCCGAAAGAGTTTGTTCAAATTCCCGTCCGTAGGTAATAAACAGATTTTGGGATTTCTTTCCACCGCTAATCAAATCGAAATCCTTGCCGGTGCAGCCGTATTTTTGCAAGACCGCACTCTCTCTACCGCGAGGATATCGAATAGCTCTAGGGGCATCGAGTTTCATTAAACGATGCAGCCAAAATTCAAGCTCGGCGTAATTGCAAGGAGATGCCACTGTGAATCCGCCTATTTCGCCGAGCATTGCGACATCCAGAAGACCTTGATGCGTCTCCCCGTCGTCTCCCACAACCCCCGCGCGGTCGATGGCAAGCATCACATCGGCCTTGCAGAGCGAGACATCCTGGTACAGCTGGTCGAAAGCGCGCTGCAAAAATGTTGAATAAACTGAAAACACTGGCTTCATACCGCCCTTGGCAAGCCCTGCGGCAAAGGTGACGGCGTGCTCTTCCGCTATTCCCACATCAAAAAAACGCTCTTTAAAATTCTTGTAAAAATATTGCAGTCCAGTGCCATATTTCATCGCTGCCGTTATCGCGCAAATTTTGCTGTTTTCTCTCGCGAGAGATACAAGCGCGTGGCCGAAAGTGTTGGAGTAACTGTCGGCAAAGGAGATGTCTGGATTTCCCTCCTCGACGTCGAACTCCCCGACTCCGTGATATGCTCCGGGATTGTCCTCAGCAAGCGTATACCCTTTTCCCTTAACAGTGATTACGTGAACCAAAACCGGACCATCCAGCGTCTTCACATTATCGAATATGGAACACAGCTCTGAGATATCATGTCCGTCGACAGGTCCAATATAGTTGAATCCCAGTTCTTCAAAGAGCGTTCCGTCGTAGAGTGCGCGACGGATCGCCGATTTGGATTTTGTTATCGTGTTCATTATAAAAGGCCCAACGAGCGGAGTGTGCTCGAGCAGCTTTTGCACACACTTTTTTGTGTCGGTATATCCGGCGCTGGTGCGCAGCCTCAGCAGATAACCCGCGAGTGTGCCGACGCTTTTAGAGATAGACATCTCGTTGTCGTTAAGCACAACGACGAGGTTTTTGAGCGACGGGTCGAGGTTGTCCATAGCCTCGTATGCCATGCCGCCACCCATTGCACCGTCTCCGATTATTGCTATCACTCGTGAGGAATCACCACTCAACAGCTTTGCGCGTGCAAGGCCGATAGCGCTCGAAAGTGAGGTTGTGCTATGCCCGACAACAAAGGGATCGCAGTCGCTCTCACAGGGTTTTGGAAATCCTGAAACACCTCCGCGCTTACGAAGTCTGTCAAATCCCTCTCTTCGCCCCGTTATTAGCTTGTGCGTGTAGCACTGGTGCCCAACGTCAAAGACAAAAGCGTCCCGCGGACAATCAAAGCAGCGATGCAGCGCCAGCGTCAGCTCGACGACGCCGAGATTGGAGGCAAGATGTCCGCCTGTCTTGGAAGTCGTCTCGACAAGAAGCTCACGAATCTCTGCGCTCAGCGCCTCAAGCTGTGCATAGGTCATCTGTTTTACATCTTGAGGACTTTGTATACTTTCAAGTAATGTCATCTCTACATCGTCCTTTGCAGCAAATTCCGGGCAAGCTCAGAAAGAAATTTGCCGTCTCCAAACTCATCCTCAAGCATATTGATTGAGCGCTGAGTTGTCTCAAAGGCAAGTTCACGAGAACGAGCTATTCCGAACAGTGTGACATAGGTATTCTTGCCGCTTTTTTCGTCACTTCCGGTGTGCTTTCCAAGCACCGCTTCGTCTGCTGTGCAATCGAGAACATCGTCGCAAATTTGAAACGCGAGTCCGAGGTTGTCTGCGTAGGACGCGAGCGCTGCTCTTTGCGATTCGCTCGCCTTTGCTGTGAACGCTCCGAGCAAAACTCCCGCGCGAATCAGTGCTCCGGTTTTTTTGAGATGTATCCCATCAAGTTGAGACTGGGAGCAAGGTGTGTGTTCATACTTTAAATCCAGTTCTTGTCCACCAATCATCCCGCAAATTCCCGCCGATTGCGCGAGAGTTCTAACGCAGTCTATCGCCGTCGGGCAGTCCTTGATTTTGCACAGCGTCTCAAAGGCCAATGTCAGCAGCCCATCACCGGCGAGCAGCGCCATCGCTTCCCCGAACGCCTTGTGACACGATGGCTTACCGCGGCGCATATCGTCGTCATCCATGCATGGAAGATCGTCATGTATGAGCGAATAGGCATGCACCATCTCAAGCGAACAGGCGGCGAGCAACGCGTCATCACCCTGCGATCCGCAACACAACTCGTGTGACGCAAGACAGAGCATGGAACGCACGCGCTTGCCCGCACCCAAAACCGAATATTGCATTGCCGAAAGCACTTCGGATTCGGCCTCTATCGCAAGCAGCGCTTCGAGTTTTCTCTCGACACTCTCGATGTATCTTGCTCCATCTGCCTTAAAATCACTCATCTGCTTCTCCTTTAACGCGCGCGTCGGCACTCTCAAGACGCAGTTTGGCATTTTTGACAAGCTCATCACACGCTTTCAGCAGTGATGCGGCCTCTTCATAGAGCGAAAGCGCGTCGTTAACCGTTATCTCGCCCGAAGCAAGTTTTCTATTGATATCTTCAAGCCGCACAAGGCAGCCCTCAATTGTCATTTTACCGCTCATTCAGTACCTCCCCTAACGTTGTCGACGGTGCAAAGCAGCTCGCCGTCGCTGAGTCTTATCTCGAGCTGATCGCTCTTGCGCACGCCCCCAATTCCAGAAAGATTTTTTCCGTCTTTAAACGCAATTGCGTATCCGCGAGCGAGTATTCTAACGGGGTCGAGCGCATCGAGCGTCGCGGTGACTGCATGCAAACGATCGGAAGCACGGGAGACAATTGCTGCGACCCTGTCATATGTCGAATCGTACATATCGGCGCTTTGCTCAGCTGCGCACTCGATAATTTCGCACGCACGGCCGCGTATTCCAACAACCGACGCAGAGATGTAATCCAATATAACAGCGATATCGGGAAGCGCAAGCTCGGCAGCGGCAGAGGGTGTCGGCGCGCGGGAGTCCGCGGCATAATCGAGCAGCGTCCAATCGGTTTCGTGTCCGATGGCCGAGATAAAAGGCACGCGCAGAGATGCTGCGGCTCTGACCAGCTCCTCGCTGTTAAACTGCCAGAGATCTTCCTGAGAACCGCCGCCGCGCGCGATTATGACCTCGTCGATGTTTAAATTCTGATTGATTCGCGCGAGTGCATCTATGATAGACGGCGCCGCGAGCATTCCTTGAACATTGACGGGATAGAGCGTGAGCGCAACGAGCGGATAGCGGCGTGATGCGACATTTATAATGTCATGCAATGCGGCGCCGCTCTGTGAGGTGACGACCGCAATATTTTTGGGGTATGCGATGAGCGGACGCTTCCGTTCAGGTGAAAACAGTCCCTCTTTTTCGAGCTTCTGACGGATTGCATCAAGCTGCTGTTTTACGGCACCAGCGCCCTTGGGGATAATATCCTCAACGTAAAGCTGAAATGACCCGTCGCGTTCATAAAGCGACACTTTGCATCTTGCCGATACAAACATTCCGTCCTCGGGCAAAAAGCGCACTCTGTCCGCGTAGGTTTTGAACATCACACACCGCACGCTCGCGCTGTCATCGCAAAGAGAAAAATAGGCGTGCCCCGACGAGCTGTGCAGTTTGAATCCTGAAATTTCACCCTCTACCCATATCTGGGAGAGAACTTCATCACTTTCAAGCAGTATGCGCACATATCTGTTGAGCGCGCTAACCGCGATGCTCTCGCTCATAATACAGCCTCGCTTGCAAGAATGGCAACACCCGCTGCGTTGTCTGCCGACAACCACGCAGGTTCGCTGAAAAACGCGTGTTTTGTCTCGCACAAAAGCGTCTCTCGGACAAGATTGCTTTGCATGACTCCACCCGCATAAATAACAGGCATGTCGCCTGGTTTGAGCGCCTGTGTCATCGCGCATATTGTTTTTGCAACAGACAGCAGACAGAATCTTGCGATGTCACATTCGGACATACCGCGTCGAGCGAGTGCCTGACATTGGTTTTCCAGTCCCGAGAAGCAGCAGTCCGCGCCCTTTAATACGGGAGACGCAAATTCCGCACTCTCGCTTTGCATCGCGAGTACAGAAAGCTCGGCTCCGGCAGGAAATCCAAGGCCAAGCGACACGCCCACCCTGTCGATGATCTGCCCCGCATGTGCGTCCAGCGAGGTCGCAAGCTGCGTTATTTGTATCTTGCGCCCTTCAATGCGGCAGCTCACTGCATCAGTAGTTCCGCCTGAAACATGAAATGCTATGAACTCGCGAGCTCCGTCCGCATAAAGCGGAGTGCCGAACAGCGCCGCCGCAATGTGTCCCGTCTGATGTGAAAATCCTGTTGTCTGAACGCCGAGCGACGCCCCGATCGAGATGCCGATCGCTTTTCCTGCGAGAAAACATGGCATATAAGAGTTTTCAATATCGCGCGGTCTTTCCGAAAAGCCCACGCCCTCAATCTCTCCCATATCAATTTCAAGTGCCAGCTTTTCAATCATCGAAGGCAGTGCGCGCACGTGCTCGAACACAGCATCGCTCTGCCGCAATCCGAGAGAGCCCTTTGCAACGGGGAGAAAGCGCTTGTCGTGCCACACTATTCCGTGTTCAGGAGAATAAGCTCCCAAACTCGTTGCGTAGTTGCTCGTGTCTATCCCGAGAAACAGCATGTCACACGAGACCTCGCGCATCGGCTACGGAACGTAAAACTCCGTTTACAAAAGAATAGTCATCGTCGGCTCCGTACTCTTTTGCAAGCTCCACAGCTTCGTTAATCACAACACTGACAGGCAGTTCGCTCATGTAAAAGAGCTGTGCACAGCTGATTCGCAGTACAGCGAGCGCCACTCGGGGCAAACGTGAGAGTGTCCATTTGTTTAGATTGGGAGTTATCGCTTCATCGATTTCAGCAAGATTATCCAGTGTGATTTTTAAAATCGATTCGCAGAACTCGTCCAACTCGAGGGCGAGTTCCTCTGCAGACTCGTGAAAAAGCCCGTCCGCAGCTTCACAGTTCGATGGCAGCTGAAACACGAGCAGAAATGCGTTTGTCCTTGATTGGTGTCTCGTCATGCTTTAAACATCCGTTTTTCAATAAATAAAAGAAAGCCCTCCCGCGCGTGATGGAGGGCCGGTTTTTCATTGTGCTTCTGTTTCTTCCTCGGACTCGTTCGCGGCACCCGCGACAATCACGTCTACCCTTGAAACAGCAAGACCCGTTATGCTTTGAATTGCATTTTTTACATTGCGCTGAACCGCACTCGCAACCTGGGGAATCTTTTGTCCGTACTTCACTATAACCGAAATTTCGACGCTGACGACCTCGTCGTCCAGCTCGACTTTAATGGGCCTTGCATAACTGACTCTGTTGATAAGTCCGCGAACGCCCAGATTACTGGCACTGACACTTAAAATCCCGTCCACCTCGAGCGTCGCAAATTTCGCGATCGAAGCAACAACATCCTGCGAAATTTTGAGCTTTCCGGGAGTTTGATATGTGGTTTCGTTGTCCATAAAGATGCCCTCCTGTCCTCACAGATTATAGCATCTTAGTTATAATTATACAACTATTTAATCTCTACCACTGATACGTTTTGAGCCTTCACCGTGCACTCGGAAAGGACGATCTCCTTTATCTGTGACACCTGTGCCGCGCTCAATCCGTCCGCGCCGGACTGCACTATGATCTTCACACGCTCTCCGCTCGCAAAGGCAACGCACTCGCGAAATCCCTTTGCTTTAATCAAGCTCTCGAGCGTACCTTCAATGGCAATTGCCTTGCTCTCGCCCAGCAGCTGTGCTGTGAGCTCGTTTTTCTGTGCTTCGGTTAGATCGGTCTTCTGAAGCGACTTTTGCAGCGTATCAAGCGCTTCGTCACGTGTCTGCGAGCGCATTGTGCGGGACTTTGCAAAATAGTCGCTTGCGGCACTCTCATCGGTTGAGACAAAAAGCGCCTCGCCGTAGTATTTTTCCGTGTCTATTGCGCTTTCGCCCTCTGTCGGTGAGGAAAGCTCGGGTTCTGCACCCGTCGCCGCTGCATCTTCCGTCTGTGTCTTGCCGGAGAGCGTTTGTGTCACGAGAAGCGAATCGTTCTCGGTTTTCGCAAACCTCCAATTCAGATAGACAGCAAGCGCGAGCGCCAGCATAAGCGTGAATACGGTTACCTGTTTTTTGATAAGATTCGCTTTCATAAATTCAACCTCAACTTAATTGATTTTGCATTTTCGCAACGCTGATGCGATTTGTGCCAACACCGCACAGCGTTGAGGCGAGCTCGATAACGCTCTGTCTGATATTGGGATCGTCTCCGCCCTCACATATAACGACTACGCCCTTAACGGAAGGTTCTTCCCTCTCGAGCACAACAGGGGCTTTCCCGCCCCCGCCGTCCACTATGATGAGAGACTGCTCGCTCGTGCTCTTGCGCGAGAAGCTGTCGTCTTTATTCTCGGACACATCGTCGGTGCTCTTGCCTGATGTTGCGTATACATATCGAACACCGCGTTCGAGCGTTATGTAAACCTGGGTCGCGCCCGCGCCGTCGATATTTGATATTGATGTCGCAAGGTCGTCACGCAGCTCACTAACAAAGCGATTGTTGTAAGCGTCCTCGTCCGTCAGCACGGCTTGAGTTTTGCTATCGCCTGTGCCCGCAAAGAGCTCGGACATCATGATTAACAAGATACCCGCTATCCCGCACACAAGCATTATTGCGATAAACTTGTTCTTTTTCCCACCGTGTTTTAGCTTTTCCACTGCCTTGCCGAACATGTTCTTTTCAGATTCCATAATCAGTACCTAATCTCTGCTTCCGCGCCGAGCGTAGCTCTCACAACGTCCGCCGCCGTTTTTAAAATATCCTTGCTTGCATTGTCAAGCCAAACTGTAACACTGTCACAGTATATGCCGCGCGCGCTGTTGATATTAACGTCAATCTCAAGCTTATGCGGTGAAATCCCGTTTTTCATCAGCTCTGCAGCAAGTTCATTTTCAAGTCTCCCCTCGACTTCCAACAGCAGCAAATCATCCGGTTTCTCATGCTCTTCCGTCAATGACACGTCGGTAAAATCAATATTCCCGTCCAAATCCGCGTCTCGAAATTCGGTGATAGGAGACACAACTGCAATTATCAACCACAGCGACGCCACAAGCTTTGCGGCGCGTCCCGCCGATTTTTCCGGCAGCAGTCCGTCGCAGAGCGCGAGCGCAACTGCAGCGGTGCACACAGCCAATGCCCATATTTTAAGAAAACTCATAGCGTTCCCACCCCGATATTTATCATCACCGCAGTCGCTATAACGAAGCAGAGCACGTTAAATGTCACGATTGCAGCAAGAATATCCACACCCGCTTTTATTCCTCTTATCGAGCGCGCCGAATCTTTCATATCCAACGTCTCCGCAGCGACAGCTGTGAGCGACAGCGCCCATGAACACAGAATGCATTTCAATATTGCCGGGAGAAATATCGCTGCAATCGCCAGTATGCCCGCCGTTCCAACCGACCCTCGAATTACCGAAAGTCCGCCCCCAACAGTTGCCAACGCCTCCGACACCGTGCGTCCGATCACGGGCACCGCGCCGCCTATGACAAATCTCGAAGCGCGCAGCGCAAGACTGTCAGCACTGGCAGTGACTGTGGTCTGAAGTTTGACAATTCCGCAAAAGATTGTCGTCGCGCCAGTAAGCACCCAGAGCGTCAATCGTTTGATTCCGCCAACTATTGCGTCTAAACCGTTGTCTTTAATCCCCGACACTACGGAAAGCCCGAGAATCACGCCTGTCAGCGGTTCTAGATAGCTCGTCAGCGCGCCCGCAAACGCGCTCTGTGCCGCGAGCACAGCAGAGCCATAGAACGCGCCGGTTCCTATGTGGCCTGATGATACGAGAAGCCCCGCAAACACAGGCACGAAAGCTGCTGAAAATGTCCGCGCTCTGACAATCGTGCCCGCAGCCTCCTGTGCCAGTGCGAGCACTGTGCCGGTCACCGCCACCGCCACCGCTGCCGACCCACATATTCTTACCGCCATTGCCGCAGCAGAAGAATCGCACACGGCATTTGCAAGCGCGCAGAGCACGAGTATCGCAACGGAAACTCCGATTATCTTGAATGGCTGTGCGATGTATTCATCTATCTCGCCCGCAATATCAGTGACTATTGCCTTTAATCCCTCAAACGGTCTTAACTGTGTCATGTCGCCATTTGAGTTTATGTAGTCCCGCGCGCTGTCAGGAAGCTCATCATAGAATTTACCGACAGCATCGGCTGCGCGCGCCGCTGTGTCGAATTCCTTCTTTTGAATATCTGACGCGAATATACATCCGGAAACAGACAGAAACAGTGCAAGGGATATCGCGAACGCCGCAAGGTGTTTTGCCGCGCACTTCATAGATCAATGAGGCTGCCGACCAGTGCAGCCAGCTGTTTGAGAAGCGGCATCGCCAGCGCAAACGTCGCGAGCTTACCCGCAAGCTGGACTTTAACCGCAAGAGATTGCTGCCCCGCATCGGTACACGCATCGGCCGCAAACTGTGCAATGAGGCATATTCCGACCGCTTTAAGCACACATTCAAACTCCTCAATCTGCGCTGTCATGCTCAATTTTGAAAACTCGTCCGCCAGAGCGCTGACTGTTGGAACAAGCGCGAAAAACACAACCGCACCGCACGTGAGCGCTGTAAAAAACGCCTGTTCGGGGCTGTGTTTTTTCATCACTATGCAGAGCGATGCACACAGCGCACACACAGCTGCTATCGCACAGAAATCACCAAATCCGCTCACAGCCCAAACACATCCTTCACAGTTGAAAACAGCTCGCTGATTTTTCCAATCACCATCATGAGCACCACGATTAGCCCCGCAAGCGTCGTCATCATGGCCTGCTCCTCCCGCCCGGCGCGGGTTAATACTAAATTCAGCACCGCCACAATTATCCCTGCCGCCGCAACCTTAAAAATAAAATCTATATCCATTTGGGATTCCTCATCAAACGAGCGCTATCGCGACCGCCGCTCCGGCGAGCGTGTAAACGGTCTCGTAATAGCCGCGTTTGCTCGCGTTTATGTCACGTATTCTGATTATTTCATCATCCAGACGCTTCATGATGTAATCGCAACGTGAAAGTTCAGCCACTTTCCCCGCCGTCGCGAGAGCGCCGAAATATTCGGCAACATCTTCACCCACCTCCAGCGACATCGCGTTCCTGTCCTCCCACTCGCCAAAAGCGTCGCGTAGCGCGTCGCAAAGCGCAGCGCCTTCGTCTGTCTTTTTAAGTGCATCGGAGAGAAACTCAAGACAGCTCGCTCCCTCACCGGCCGCTGCACGCCCAATACAGCGAAGCGGACTGTCGTATTCAAATTCTATATTTGACCTAATGACGCCCGCAAGCGAGCGCAACTGCATCAGCAATCTCTCCCCTTTGAGCATTGTTTTTCGGCGTGAATACCCCAGGGTGAATGCTGCCATAATTATGATGAACACACCTGCGAATTTCATTTCAATTTCCTGCCTTTTCAATTATTTCGATCTGCCCGAGCTCTCCGGCACGAAGATATACAACGTAGTCAAAAGCCGCTGTTTTCAAAAGTTTATCAACAAGGCCGTGTCCTTTTGCTCCGTACTCGCAGTGCACCGATGCGATCAGACAGACGCCGCGCGCGGAGCTGTTGACCGCTGTGTCAAAATCAACCGTCTCGCCCAACTCGTCAAACACGATAATTTCAGGCGAGAGGGTGCGTATGGCAATATCAAAAGCTCGTCGCTTATCTCCGCCATCGATTACATCGACACAGCAGCCGAGGTGCATGGGACTCGTTCCCTCATAGAGCGCCGCAATCTCGTGCCGCTCGTCCGCAATGCACACCCTGCAAAGCCTTGGCCAACCTGCGAGGGTGCGTGCGATGTCACGCAACAGCGTCGTCTTTCCGCACAGCGGCGGCCCTGCGAGCAGTACCGAAGAGAGGCGTACACCTTGAGTTACGCGCACTATCTCATCTGCACATCCTATCACCTCGCCAGCAATGCGTATGTTAAGCGAGCTCACGCAGGACGCATCCACCATTCCGTTCTCCAAATACGGCGCACACACACCGACGCGATGACCGCCGCGCATTGTTATATATCCGTGCGAGAGCGCACTCTCTTTCTTATGAAGGGAGTATTCCGAGCAGCGGGAGAGCGTGCGTGCTATGTCACGCACATTAGGGGCAAGACAACGTTCTGTCGGAACGCTCACAAGCGAGCTTTCGGTGCAAAATACAGGTTTTCCTGCAAGCATCATTGCATATGGGAGTCCTGAACGCATTCTCAGCTCCGAGAGCTCCGCACACATGTCTTCGTTCAGCATGTCCAATCCGTTCTTAAACGCTTCGGGCAGCATCTGTTTTATCTGCTCAATCCTGTCCACTCACATCATCTCCGTTCGATGATACAGTATATTTTTTAGGGACAAGCGATAGAACAAAAAGGATAACGAATTGCCCTCAACACTGCAATTCACAAAAAACAAAAAGCATCTGCGGAAACAGATGTTTCCGCAGATGCTCAGGCATAAATTTAATCTTATATATTTATCTTGCCAAATCCGCTTCTCGCGGCACGGCCTCTTGCGCTCGGCCAACTCTGCACATCCCGATTCAAGTGGCTGCCTAAGGTCGTCTTTACGCTTACCTTGCAAATTGGTTGGTTGGACATGGCTTGTTGGGATATCCTCGTTGCGGCTCGGCGACACGCAGTTGCCAATTTCGATTGCAGCGTTGCATCAGAGAATCAACTTCTGACAATGCGTTTGGCTTTCAAACAGGTAGCTCTTGATGAAAGTGCACCAATTTCATTCAGCCTTGCAGAAGCTTCCTAATGTTTGATTCTATTATATAATCATCTCAATTTTCAATCGCGAGTTTGCGCTGTTGCAATATCACAATGCAAACACGTCGCGTGCAGACTTATATCTGATCGCCGAGCATGTCAAGGAGTTCGCGCTCACTCAGAACGCTCACCCCGAGCTCCTGCGCCTTGGCGAGCTTGGAACCGGCGTTTTCTCCCGCAACCACAAAGCTTGTCTTTTTTGAGACCGACGATGCGGGTTTGCCACCGTGTTTTGAGATAAGCGCGTTTGCCTCATCGCGCGAAATCCGTTCGAGCGAACCTGTCACTACAACAGTTTTCCCTTCGAGCTTGTCGGACAACCTGTCAGATCGATATCCCGTGTTTACACCCAGTGACGCGAGGCGCGAAATTAGATCGCGCGCTCCCTCTTTCTCGAAAAACGTCACAACGCTGTCAGCGATGACCGGCCCAACTCCGTCAATCTCCGAAATCTCATCGCGTGTCGCTGCCATAATCGACTTAACCGCACCGAGCTTCTCGCAGATAATGGTTGCGGCACGCTGCCCTACATTGCGTATTCCGAGCGCAAATATCAGCCGGTCCAGGTTATTGTCTTTTGAGCGTCTGATAGAATTTAAAAGATTGTCCGCGGATTTTTCTTTAAAATTATCAAGAGACAAAATATCTTCATAGGTCAGATCGTACAAATCAGCGATGTTTTCAACAAGACCCGCATCGAGCAACCTATCAACTGTTGACGGTCCGAGGCTGTCAATATCCATCGCCTCGCGGGACGCAAAGTGGATTATATTTCGCCTGAGCTGCTCCGGACATTCGGGATTGATGCATCTCAGCGCCGCCTCTCCCTGCGGCCTCTCAACGCGCTCACCGCACGACGGACAGCAATCGGGAAGCTGAAATGTAACGCTGTCTGTTTTGTGATCGTATGCGCGCACCACTTCGGGAATCACATCACCTGCCTTGCGCACATCAACAGTGTCTCCAATTCTGATATCCAGCTCGTTTATAAAGTCCTGGTTGTGCAGCACCGCGCGCGAAACTGTGCTTCCCGCGATCAGAACCGGTGCAAACACCGCCGTGGGTGTTAAAACACCAGTACGTCCGACACGCACTTCGATTTCAAGCAGCGTGCTCGATTTTGTTTCGGGGGGATATTTATACGCGGTTGCCCATTTGGGAAACTTACTTGTCGATCCGATTATCGAGCGGCCTGCAATATCGTCGAGCTTGATCACCGCACCGTCTATATCATATGGCAGGCCTGCTCGCAGCTGTCCAATCCTTTGTATTTCCGCAAGAATCTCTTCTTCCGTATCACATTCTTTGCATGAAGGCACGGTGGAAAAGCCCATGGCTTTCAGGCAGTCAATCGACTGGGCGTGACTGTGAAATTGAGCAGATGAGCGCTGAACGTTGAATGCAAATATATGCAGATCGCGTTCTCTTGTGATTTCGCTGTCCTTTTGGCGCAGTGATCCCGCAGCAGCGTTTCTCGGATTTTTAAAAGGCTGCGCGCCGTCTTCAAGCTGCCGCTCCACCACCTTGGCAAAACTGTCCTTAGGCATATAGACCTCACCCCGAACCTCAAGCAGTTCCGGAGCATTGCGAAGCGTTTTCGGAATTCCCGTAATCGTTCTCAGATTGGACGTGACATCCTCTCCGACGATGCCGTCTCCCCGTGTCGAGCCCAACACAAAACGACCATCTCGATATTCGAGCAGCACGGAAAGTCCGTCAATTTTAGGTTCAACCACAAAGTGCGCGCCTGGAAGTTCTTCGCGAACCTTATCGACAAAAGCTACAACGCCCGATTCGTCAAAAACGTTTTGCAGGCTCTCCATTTTAACTGTGTGAGTGACCTTTGTGAAGCGCGAATCGGCGTATCCACCAACCTTTTGCGTCGGTGAATCGGACGCGACAAGCTGTGGAAAGCTGTCTTCAATGTGTGCAAGCTCGCGCAGACGCTCGTCGTATTCAGCATCGGATATTTCAGGACTGTCCTTCTCGTAATAAAGATTTGACGCGCGTTCCAGAAGCTGTGTCAGCTCCGCCGCCCTTTGTTTTGCCTGCTCAAAATCCATTTATCGCTCCGTTTTAATATTTATGCTCAAGTTTACAATTCTTCACAACTGTTCTTAGCGTATCAAGCTTTTTTGTGATTATACCACAAGAATGAGCGTTTGTGGTTCTCTCTTTTTGCTGTGACGACGGCCGTGCAAAGTTAAGGGTGCAAATAGCTTGTCCGATACAGATTAAAGTGCACACTCCCATCAATAGGCAAAAAACATCACTGTTAATTTTGACATCAATCGGTTTCAGTACTTAACTGCAGCGCACAAAAGAAACAGATGTGTTCGTGTTGTAATTTGCACACAGTTTTGCTCAAAAGCACAACGCCTTCAGTCCTGTTTCTTTAATGATTGAGAATCCGGTTTTCACACACCATTGAGGAGCAAAGCGGAAGTAAGTTAAAGACAGGATTGGTATTAGCTGATATTTATCAAGACACAAGTAACACGGGAGAGCTTTGCGAATTTAATGTTCTTAACTTCTACGCGGCAAAAGCGATTAAAACTTAAACTCTGCCTTTGACCTATGTCAGGTCATCTCTGCTTGAAAAAATAACATGTGGTTTTCCACTATACCAATATTCTCACAGTGCCCCACCAGCACGGAAAATATAAAATAATCCCGCCGCGACAAATAGTCGAGGCGGGGTTCTTTTATATATCACTTCTCTGCTGATAAGCACACACTTCATCTAGCGCTGTGCCTTGACCAAAGGAGATTTTCTATTCAGAGCTCCCCTTCTGCTGATAAGAAACTCCGCGCTCTTTGTGCTCTTTGTGCTCTTTGTGCTCTTTGTGCTCTTTGTGCTCTTTGTGCTCTTTGTGCTCTTTGTGCTCTTTGTGTTATCTGCGTTCTTTCGCGCGGCGAACAGCACGCTGACAATAAGCGGACAAATCTCAAAATCAATCCTGTCTTTTGCAACTTTCAGCTGTTTTGAAATACTTTCTTTGCGATGTCGGTCGCCATTTTGGCGTCGCGCGCGTAGTAATCCGCACCTATTGAGCAGGCATATTCTTCTGTGACAACGGCGCCGCCGACCATTGTCTTGCAATGAGGGAGATTGCGGCGAAGTGCCGATATCGTCTCGCTCATTGAGGGCAGCGTCGTTGTCATGAGAGCGCTCAAGCCGACAAGCCCTGCGCCGAATTTCAGCGCCGCCTGCGCCACACGCTCAGGAGATACGTCACGACCCAGATCGAGCACTTCGTAGCCATAATTCTGCAATACGGTTTTGACGATATTTTTGCCTATATCGTGTATGTCTCCGCGAACCGTTGCAACGACTATGCGTCCTTTTGACACGCTCGCGTCGCCTCGCTTTTCCAGCGCCGCGTTCACTGCAGCAAATGCGCGCTTTGCGCTTTCCGCCGAGCGCAGCAGCCGAGGAAGGAAGAATTCTCCGCTCTCATAGCGGGATCCAACTTCGTCGAGCGCGGGAATAAGCTCGTCACTCACTATTTTCATCGGTGAGCTCACCGACAAAGCAATCTCCACCGCTGAGTGCGCTTCATCGACAAGACCGAGTACAATTGCGTCGTGCAGTGAGTAACCCTGTGTGCCGATGACAGGGCCAATATCCGGCGCTGTGGAAAATCGCGTTATATATCTTTCACAGCCGTCATCTTGGCCTGAAATAGCGCGAAAACGAGTTATTGCATCTGATATTTCGGATGATTTCGGATTTGCAATCACGACATCGAGGCCTCTTCCGAGCGCAAGCAACATAAATGCCGCAGTGAGCCCTGCGCGTGCCGGCAAACCGTGCGAGACGTTGGAAACACCGAGCACAGTCTTGACCCCCAGCTCACGTTTCACGAGCGATATCGCGTCCAGCGTGGTTTGCGCCGCGTCCTGTTGCGCTCCCAGTGTGGTTGTGAGACAGTCAATAATAATATCTCCGCGCGGGATTCCGGCGGAATCTGCGGCAGCGCAGATTTTGCGTGCAAGCTCAAGCCGTCCTTGGGCACTTTCAGGGATTCCTCCATCACTGAGTGTGAGTCCGACAACTGCTGCTCCGTATTTCTTGCAAAGCGGGAGCACGGCCGACAGCGACTCTGCTGACGCATTGACCGAGTTGACAATTGGCTTACCGCAATAAACGCGGAGCGCTGCCTCAATCGCAATAGGATTGGAACTGTCGAGCATAAGCGGCAGCGCGCAAACATCCTGCAATTCTTTAACAGCACGAGAGAGCAACGCGGGCTCGTCTCCGAGAGGGATTCCCACATTCACATCAATAACCGTAGCCCCGGATTGCTCCTGTTCAACGGCGAGCAGCGCGGCAACTGAAAAATCTCCGAGTGAGAGTGCTGAAGCAAGGAGCTTATTACCTGTTGGATTTATTCGCTCACCCGCAAGCAATACCCCGCCTAGCGGCTGTATTAGCGTCCCCGAGCACACCGCCGGGTAAGAATCCACTGCTATTCTCTGTGTACGTCTGTTTTTGAAGATCGAAGAGAGTTCCGCGATAAATTCAGGAGTTGTGCCGCAACAGCCTCCGACAGCAGAGACGCCGATATCCGCAAAAAGCTCCATACTGCGCGCAAAACTCTCTGCACTCACGTCATATTTCCCGCTGATAGGATCTGGTAGGCCAGCGTTGGGCTTGATGAAAATCGGAAGTGGTGTCGCCTCACACAGCCGTTTTGCTATTGGAAGCACTTCGAGAGGGCCGAGTGAACAGTTTATCCCAAGAGCGTCAGCGCCGAGTCCCGTTGCCGTGAGCGCAAACGCCTCGACAGGACAACCGGTGAAAGTGCGGCCTCCACGCTCAAATGACATCGATGCAACCACAGGCAAACTGCAGTTTTCTCTGACCGCGAGCAGCGCGCATTTCAGTTCCAAAAGATCTGTCATAGTCTCTATATAAACAAGCTGGGCACCCGATTTTACACCTGCGCACACAATCTCGGCGAAACAGTCATACGCCTCCTCAAATGAAAGCAATCCTGAGGGCTCAAGCAACTCTCCGAGCGGTCCGATATCGAGGGCTACGCGAGCGCTTGAGCCAGCTGCTCTCTTTGCCACCTCTATCGATGCCGCAATCGTATTCTCGACACTGAATGCACCTCCCATGAGCTTTTTGCGGTTAGCCCCGAAAGTGTTAGCGAGAATTATATCAGCACCGGCGTCAACATATTCACGATGCACCTTTTCAACGATATCAGGAGAGGTGATAGCGGCGGTTTCGGGATGCTCATGCGCACACAGACCATTTTCCAACAGCTGTGTTCCCATCGCGCCATCCAACAAGAGATACCTCTCGCAGTCAAAAGCTCTGTCACTCACAGTGTCTTCCCTCTTTTCTAATTTTGCACTTGTCTCTCAGCGCGCAGTTTTCACATCCGGCGCGCTGTCCCGCAACGGGTGCTGCTGATGCGCCGCACAAAGCGCAAACGCTCTTGCGTGGGGACATTGCGCCGCTCTCAAGCGCCGTGATTCCCACAGTTTTAAACGCGCTTACAGACTCTAAAAGCGGTCGGTTTGTCACAATCGGAAAATCTCCGTATCCAGGCGAAAAGCGATCGGTCAAAAACAGTCCCGCGCGCAAGCACTGTTCCCTAGCCATCAATTCAAGCCCGCCGCAAAGATGCTCACACAGCGCAGAGGCAGCGCAGTCAAGTGCGGTTGCAAGCTCTGCATCCACGGTAAACGCGGCACGCGTGGCGGCATCAACGCTTTCTCCGAGTGTCAGGGCGAGCACAGCACAACGATTACAGCCATCAAGGTGACGTGCGATATCGTCGCCCAAAAGTTCTGCACCCGCGACAGACATTCCGCACAATGACCTCTCAATTTGAAACAGCCGATACACCGAACGAGGGCGGCACACCCCGCAAAGACGCCCAAGCGCTCGATCGACCAACCGCTCTGTCGCTTCATCAGGCTTTCCGTTTTCGCCCAGCATCCGAAAGACTGCGGTTTTGTCAAAATTCTCTAACAGCTCCATCTGCCGCCTCTCAGTTTAAAATCAAATGTCAACATGCCTGCCCGATACACAATTGCAGCTTGTCGGCGCATGGTGCTTTTTTAATATTATACCAGAAAAAAGACGAAGACAACGTTACTTCGCCCATAATAAAGATGGTTTATCAGGCCGATAGATGGTCGATGAGTATCCTAACTCCGATTGCAATCAGCACGACGCCACCTATCAGCTGCGCGCGGTCTTTGTATTTTGCACCGAACCTGTTGCCAATACACACCCCGAAAAATGAGATTGCAAAAGTCGTCACTCCGATTATACATGCAGAGGATAAAATTTCGGTGTTAAGAAACGCAAGAGTGATTCCGACCGCCAGCGCGTCAATACTCGTTGCGAAACTGAGCAACAGAAGTTCCCTGTAATTGAGCAAGCCACCGTCATCCGGACACCGATCGTCCTTGCGTGTGTCTGCAATCATGTTAATCCCGATTATTGTGAGCAGTACAAATGCGACCCAATGATCAAATCGGGTGATATATCTCTCAAACGAACGCGCAAGCAGCCAGCCCACAATCGGCATAACGGCCTGAGAGCATCCGAAAAACAACGCGATAATCGCAGCATTTCTTCTGTTGAGCGTTCTCATTGCAAGTCCCTTGCACATAGAAACGGCAAAGGCGTCCATCGCCAGCGCGACGGAGACAAGCAGCAATTCAAAAAAGCTCATGTAAGACTGACCTCCTAAACAAAAAAACGGACGCCACGCGTCCGATAATTAAGAGAAAGACGATAACGTATAAACTCGAAATACGGCGGCGCGCCGCACATGAGGCTTGTAGCAACAAATCGGATTCAGACAGCTTATCGGTCAATATGTTGACCCCGCCGCGCATTTTCAGCGCTGACTGCTCCCTCATGAACTCGACGTATTTTACCCTGTATCGGAGCTTTTGTCAACCCCGCTGCACCCGTCTCACTCTGCGCCGCCCTTTTTCTATTAGCCGAACACCATTCAGCAGCTTTGGCGTGAATTTTGTGTCCGTAAAACAAGAACTGTGGTGTAGATACACACCGCCGCACTTTGCCCGCACCGCCGCGCAATATCTCAAATTTTCTGTAGTTTTTAAGTTTTCCGTGCCGTCGTCTTCGGCTGTTACCTGAATGTGCAATGTTGTCTGTCTTCATAAAGCTCTTCCGCTCATTTCTTGCAATCCGCGCTTCAAAATTAATGCTTAATGTATGATATCCTTTCCCTGTGATGCTATATTTTAAGTTTTTTGTACGTATCTCAAGACCTTGGAAATACGAATGTTTGGCGTGAAACATGGCATTGCTGTCACCGTATATTCAAATGTTTGACAGTGTATTGAAAAATACAGGATTTTGCTACGAAAGCAGTATGACATAAACACAAATAACCTCGAAACCGCGCTGAAAGCCGCATGTCGGATATTTTTCACTCGATCGCAAAATTAATTACAATGCTCGCTGCGCTGCATTTCCGAAGCAAAATGGGCGTGCTGCACGCTTCTGCGTTTATTCGTAACGACATTTTATTGGGTATGAATCCACGCTTCCTGCTGTGCAATTCGCCGCGTGTTTTATATTATGGCACACAAAAAAGAGAGCAGCGCGTTTGCTGCTCTCTTGGATTATTGACAATTGGAGCCTACTTGACAAGTCTCTGTTTAAGTTTCGCAGATTTGCCAATGCGGTCTCTGAGGTAATAGAGTTTGGCGCGGCGGGTTTTTCCGTGACGCACGACTTCGACCTCCTCGACGTTCGGCGAGTTCATGGGGAAAACGCGTTCAACGCCGACACCGTATGACGTGCGGCGCACAGTGAATGTCTCGCTGATTCCGCCGTGCTTCATTGCAATTACTGTTCCCTCAAAAAGCTGAATTCTCTGACGCTCGCCCTCTTTAATGCGGACGTGCACCTTAACGGTGTCTCCGATTGCAAAATTGTGACGTTTCTCACGAATCATCCCCTCGGTGATAACCTTAAAGGGATCGACATATGTGCCTTTTTTTGCAGCTTTCTTGGGCGCTGCTACGGCTTCTTTAACCGCGTCTTTCGCGTCATCCAACGTTTCTTTCACATCGGACACTTTGTCGGCAAGCTCGTCTTTTAACTCTTCAATGGCTTCCTCAGCCTTTTCGGCAACGTTCTTTGCAGCCTCTTCGATGTTCTGCACAATTTCCTCGGATTTCGCCTCAACCGCATCTGCTACCGATTCAACTGTCTTTTCGACGGCATCTTTGGCCTGCGAAATTTTGTTCTCGTCCATAATTGGATCTCCTCCTGTTGTGAATCAGACGTTCGTGCCCTTTGTTTGGCAGAGGACCGTCCGTTTAATGTTGTGTTAACATTAACCCCGCCGGTTACCCAGAGGATTATGCAAGCCTTAATATAATACTATATAACAGCAGTGAGTTCAAGTGCTTATCTAAAATAGTTTTATTCTTCAAGATTTTGTGACTCTTATGAAGTTCTGTCTGCCCGCTGTGAGTGTCTGCGTTCGCTTTATAAACCTGCTCCGTCTCGCATCTTACACGAAGTTCTGTCTGGCCGCTGTGCGTATCTGCGTTCGCTTTATGAATCTGCTCTGTCTCGCATTTTACACGAAGTTCTGCCTGTCCGCTGTGAGTATCTGCGTTCGCTTTATGAACCTGCTCCGTCTCGCATCTTACACGAAGTTCTGTCTGTCCGCTGTGAGTGTCTGCGTTCGCTTTATGAACCTGCTCCGTCTCGCATCTTACACGAAGTTCTGTCTGTCCGCTGTGAGTATCTGCGTTCGCTTTACCAGCTGGTGCTCTGGCTCGCGACCCAGCTTGTCAAATAGCGCTCTTAGCACGAGAGAGGGATTCACCGAGTGCTCGGAGTCCGCCGCGAGCAAAAGATCGGCAAAGCACCTTCCACCCGCAGCATATATCTCGCTCGACTCAATTCCGTCATTTAGGCACACCTCCCTAAGCCCACCTTTTTTCATGTGCTTTTGCGCCATAAGCGGACTTATAATCAGCTCACGCAATCTGTCGGTGAGTTCTTGTCCATCAAGCTCTGAATCCTCAAGCTCGATGAGGTAACGCGCAAACGCTATCATTGAGGGCTTCATG
This sequence comes from Oscillospiraceae bacterium, assembly GCA_036645935.1. Classification (GTDB taxonomy): domain Bacteria; phylum Bacillota; class Clostridia; order Oscillospirales; family Ruminococcaceae; genus JAUNBN01. The sequence continues at coordinate 27,869 of JAVXNE010000009.1, forward strand.
ACAGCCTCACGCGCGTCGAACACCTCGACACCAAACGGAAGTCCTTCGTTGATTTTCTGTGCCATGTACGGCTCGGGATTGTCTGCGAGCAGCCGGATGTCGGCCGTTTCGCAAATGCTCTCACAACCGAGCGATAGCGGCATCGCAAAAGTTATGTAGAGATGGGAGTTGAATCCCTCTGTATACCAAACCGGCAGACCGCTGCATCGCACTGCTCGTGTGAAGCAGCGCATGAGATCGAGGTGGGACATATACCTCGCCGAAAAGGTTTTGGAGAAATAAAGCCTTGCGTTAATCAAAGCAACTCCTCCCCAGAAACTTGGTGACACCACAGCCCGAGCAGCCTGCCGAACATTTGGGAGTTGTGGCTGCCATTTTGGCGCGCTCATATTCTTTGACGAGATACCGCTTGTCTACGCCGTAATCAAGTGTCTCCCACGGATTCATTTCATCAATGTCGCGCTCTCTGTTTGCATAAAAAGAGGGATTGATACCGATTTTTGAAAAAGCATTCTCCCACCGCGACACTGAGAATCCCTCGTCCCAGCTTTCAAAAATGCCTCCGTTTTTATAGACTTCCAATATCGCCGCGCCGAGCCTGCGATCACCTCGCGCAAGCACTGCCTCAATAAAGCTTGTTGAGGGATCGTGCCAGCTTAGCGATATTTTTTTGCTCGTCAGCGAATTCACCAACAGCCGCTGCTTGCGCTCAAATTCCGCCGCCGTGTCCTGTGCGCAAAACTCAAACGGTGTGAACGGTTTCGGAACAAAACATGCGCAGCTCACGCTGACATTTACACCTTTACCTCTGGGCTTGTTCGGCTGTGAATAGTATAAATCCACAATTTTTTGCGCAAGCTTTGCAATTCCGACTATATCATCGTCGGTCTCATATGGCAGTCCGATCATAAAATAGAGCTTGACGCTCGTGTATCCCGCATCGAATGCGATTGAACAGCCATTGAATATCTCTTCCTCCGAGATATTTTTATTGATGACATCTCTCAAACGCTGCGTCCCCGCTTCGGGAGCAAAGGTGAGACCCGTCTTGCGCACCCGAGAGGTCTTTTCAATAAGCTCATCGCTGAAATTGTCGATTCTGAGCGATGGCAACGAGAGATTGATGTGAGCGCCCGGTGTCCATTCGAGCAGCTCGTCAAGCAACTTTTCCAACTGTGGGTGATCGCTTGTTGAAAGGGAGACGAGTGACAGCTCCTCATATCCTGTGTTGGCACACAGTTCGCGCGCCTGCGCGTTGAGAACCTCGACACTTTTAGGTCTGAATGGACGGTAGATAAATCCCGCCTGACAAAAACGGCACCCGCGCACACACCCGCGCAGCACCTCTAAATTGGCACGGTCGTGAACCGCTTCAATGAGCGGAACAGGGAACATTTTGGGATAGCGCACTGTGTCGAAGTTGCGAATAATTCTTTTAACAACGGGCAGCGGGGCTTTTTTGGGATGCTCAATCTCGGCAATTGTGCCGTCCTTACAGTATTTGAACTTGTAAAATCGCGATACGTAAACACCGCTGATTTTAGCGGCCTCACTAAGCATTTTAAGCCGTGTCCAGCCCTTTTCTTTAGCTTTAATTACAATCTCGCACAGCTCAACTATGACTTCTTCTCCCTCTCCTGGCAAAAAAAGATCGACAAAGTCGGCCATCGGTTCAGGATTGCACACGCATGGGCCGCCCGCAATTACGAGCGGCCAGCTCTCGTCTCGATCTCGTGAAAGCAAAGGAATACCGCCGCGATCAAGCATACACAGGACGCCCGGATAGGACATTTCATATTGAAGTGTAAAACCTACCACGTCAAAATCACGCAACGGGGTTCCGCTCTCGAGCGTTGTGAGCAGCAGTGAATGCTGCTCCATCTGCTCGAGCATATCAAACCACGGTTCAAACGCTCGCTCACACCAGATATCCGGATTGGCATTAAGCACATCGTACAGTATTTTTAGGCCGAGATGGGACATCCCGACCTCGTATGTATCCGGAAAGCAAAAAGCGAAGCGCAGTTTCATTTGTTCGGGGTCTTTATGCACCGCGCCGCGCTCACCGCCGACATATCTGCCCGGTTTTTGAACCTCGCGCAGTATTTTTTCCAATGTATAATCAGTCATGTTTATATAATAACAAATCACGCGTCGTTTGTATATGCGTTTTGCTCGCGCAACGTGCTTATCAAAAGATATATTCCGAATAACAGCGCTGTTGGATTGCCGTTTTTCATGCATACCGAAATAATTCCAATCGCGCAAACGAGCGCACCACACAAAAAAGAAAGAGTGGAAAGTGACCACTCTCCTTTTTTCCCAAACCGCGGAAGCAGCGCGAGCGCGGCAAGCTGTCCGCCGTCGAGATGCGCGGCGGGAAGACAATTGATAAGCGCGAGAAAAAGATTAATCCGCACAGGTACTGCTTTTCCGAAAACCGCAAACGCGCCCGCAAGCGCAAAATTGACAAGCGGGCCGCATACGAGCACCGCCGCTTGCTGCCTGCGAGGCAAGCCGTCGGTGGCAGCGCCAATTTCAAACCTGCCGAGCGAGAGAAGCATATATCCGGGCATCGCACCGCACATCACCAGCGCTGTCAGGTGTCCCAATTCATGCGCTAAGGAGAACAGCGCAAACATGCCAACAGCGCTGGTGTCAGCAGCACCCAAAGCAAGCGAAACAAATGCCAAAAACCAAAAGGTGACGCGCAGCTCAACTCCGCGAATTCTTAGCCTAAGCACCTTTGCCGCTGCTCAACAGCTCCAACACCACAGCATAGACCGTCTTCGCCGCCTCGTCCAGTGAAAAGAGCGGTGGCTCCCGAGTGAGCTTTTCATAATCAGTTACCAATCCCGCAAACATGTTTGGTGCAAGCCACCAAATCAAAGCCAAAACTGCAAGCACGACAGCCGACAACATCAACTGCGCGCCCAATACTCCACCGCATTTCTTGCTTCGGGGTTTTCTTTCGCGTTCGATTTTTGCGTCGTTATCGGTGAATTTAAAGCTGCATTCGTCCACGTTACCGCTCCTTATCTATCGTCTTTCTCAGCTCGTACAGCTCAAGATTGGCAAAGGCCGACGTCTCCTGCGCCGGATTGAAAAACGATCCATATCGAAAAATCGCAACACCCGATATCTCGCTGTCCGTCGCGACTTCTGCATACTGCCGAGAAATTATGTCGAAGTTCTCCTGCCACTCCGCGCTCCCGCTGCCTGCAAACGCATCTGGCATCCCCGCCTTATATGCCGACAGCCCCACCACGAGATCGCATGAGGTGCAAAGCTCCTTCCACTCGGCAAGCACCGAAGTAAACGGACGTGTTTGGTTTGCATAGCCGTAGTAAATCTGCGGACAAATATAGTCAACGAAACCACTTTGAGTACACCATTTTTGCACATCCGCAAAATGCCTGCTCTGATTGCGTTCGATAGAAGCGTCTGGACTGACACCAAACACTCTGTCTTCTCCGCTGGCGTGCACCGCCTCACACACACCCCTCACGAGAGAACTGACATTCTCTCTGCGCCATGCCTCAAGCTCAAGCTGTCCTCCGCTTTCTTTATATACCGTGTATTGTCTCTCATCGATTTCCGTGTCATCACTCGGATAAAAGTAATCATCAAATTGCACGCCGTCGATATCATATGCTGTGCACAGTGCTGTGATGTCTTCAATAATCGCGTCGCGCGCCGGATCACTTGCGGGATTTATGTAACTGCCGCCGTCCGGATCCGTTACAATGGCAAATTCGTCAAGCGCCCGCAACCGCTCTGCAAGAACTGCATATCCGCTTGATGTGATATCTCCAAGACGATATGGATTAACCCACGCGTGCAACCTGATTTTCGCAGAATGTGCGGCGTCAATAAAGCATTTCAGATAATCGATTTCTTTTGACTGATCGCTGTAAATAAGCTCACTTGAAGGAAACAGCTCCGATGTATAGAGAGTCTCTCCAAACGCACGAACCTGCAAATAGATGTCGCTCACGCCAATTGACAAGAGATTTTTTGTGACCTTTACGAGCTGCTCATCAAAGGCTTTTTTGTCCGCTGTGACCATCTCTGCAATGTCTATATAACTTATCCACACAGCGCAAACAATCTCTCGGCGCGGATTATCTTCGGACTCTGCTACGCCAAGCTGCTCTGAAAAAATGTCTTGTCCGTTTGTGGGTGTCCCGCCGCTGTCAGACTCAGTTTTGATTCCGGTGCAAGATGCGAACAGCAAAAACGCGGCAAGCAGTGAAACTATTTTAATTGCTCTATCCATTTTTTAAATACCTCTCCAATCCGCGCAACCTCGCTGGTACATCTACTGAAATTATATGTGTTCTCTGCCGTTGTGAGCACCAAAACACCTGTGCACTTGCTAAGATGGCCTTTATCCCCATCATAATTTTGATTCTTTGAGCGCAGACTGCGCACTTTGACCTGTTCGCAGAGGGGTATAAAAAAAGCGCCTCAACGCTCAGCTGCTACAAGGCGGCCATGGGGCATTTCAAGGCGATCAATACCGTGGATATACGAACGCTTGACGTTGACGATTTGCAGGCGTGTATCGACGACTGCGCGGCAGGGAAGCGCACCAAGCAGAATATGAAAGTGACGGCGGGGCTTATTTATAAATACGCCATTCCCCGCATACCCGATATGCGCCCGCTCAATCTCGGGGAGTACCTAAAGATAAACGACGACAGCGAGAGCAGCATACGCGCGTCTTTTAACGAGAGCCAACTCAAACAAATACAGGCGGCAATTGGCCGCGTTCCTTATGCCGACTATGTTTACTGTCATTGCTATCTGGGGTTTAGGCCGTCCGCGCTGCTCTTGCTCACGCAGCAGTCATATAACGCCGACGAGCGGTGTTTTGTTGGCGGCATAAAGACCGAGGCGGGACGCGACCGCACCGTTACAGTGTCGCCTAAAATAAAACCGTACATCGACGCACTGTTAGATAAGGGAAAATTTTATATATTTTGCGGGTCTGACGGGGAGCAACTCCCAATAGTTAAATACCGCGCGGTGTTTTATGCCGTGCTTGACGCAGTGGGCATAGATAACCCCACAGAGGATGGGCGCAGAAAGTATACACCGCACTCATGCCGCCACACATTCGCCACGTTAATGAAGCGCGTAGAGGGCGCTGAGCGCGACAAGCTGGCGCTGATAGGCCATACAGACGTAGAGCAACTAATTGATTATCAAGACGTACACTTTGGCGATTTGAGAGGGATAACGGATAAATTATAGATGAGTAGTAGTATGGGTAGTAGTAGGGTTAAATTTTGCTCGATTTAGCGCCATTTGTTGAAAACACATCAATATAGCAGAAAGCCCCGAAAGTGCCGATATATCGGCATTCTCGGGGCTTTCTTTTGGTCGGAGTGTAATTATAGGACTTGGAAAAAGTCAGTCATATCAATGGTTTACAGGTAATCAACAAAAGGTTTTTATCCAACCAAGAAATTACTCCAATTAAATTGTGTTCTTACACCAATTTTTTACACGTTCATAATAATCTATGATATCTGTCATCCCGTCTCGATCTATCTTTTCCGTCCAATCTTTATATCGTTCAGAATAGTCGGCAAATTTGACGGCATTATCATAGTAACTTGAAAATGCAGGGACGGTATTCATTTTGTTGATATAGTCCGCAATAGACATATCATCGGAAGAATATTGTTGCCGCCAAAATCGGGGCCAGTCTAACATCATCGGGCTCAAAAAATCAGCCTTTTTATCGTGTCCCTTAATATGCTCTAAGTATGGGATGAAATAACGGTTATAAACAGGATGGTAGTTATTAAAACTTCTACCAAATGCTATCCCAATTGCGTTTTGGGCTGTTTCACCTCTGGCAGCTTCAACTAATGGTGATCCCAAAAAGATTGACTGATGCTTATCCATTACAGCCATCCCAGTGGATATGCATCCCCTAAGTGGGATTCCAGCCCGTATCGCCTCACAGAAAAATTCTATACAGACCTGCAAAAAAGATATGTAAAGCTGATGCTCCTCATAGATTAGAGGATTAAATTCTGTATTCATCTCCCCTATCAAAAGGGGATACGGTTCATAATAAGAGTCTCGAAGCCACCAAGCAGACCTTTTGAAAAGATAATTTGTATAGATTAAAAAGGTATCGCTGAAGTGGCATACTTGAATATATCCGTTTGCGTCTGCAACGAGCTGATTCGATTTCCAATCGGATGAAACAGGTACAGGGACAACACTACCAGAGAAGGTTGCACCGCCAGTGTAATTTGACTCCATTCGATGAATTAGTTCAAGAAGTTTATTGTAAAGTTCCAGAATTACTGAGTTTCCATTGTTCTGGACAAAATTTGAAAAGCCAAGAATATCAAAAAGCGCAATGGAATATAACTGCTCTTGCTTTTCAACTTCCTGTATTGCTTCAGCCATTGCTTGCGGAGAAATAATGGGCACATGTTCATTTGAGCCGGATTTTTCTTTATTTTCCATTATACCCTCCAGCTAATCTTAGAACAAATGAATTATATCATATAAATTAAGTCTCGTCACATAATTTTGCGGTCGAGTGTAATTATAGGACTTTTACTTATTACATGTCGCTCAACCTTGCATCATCACAGGCATAGCAAAAGGCCGTCGACATAAGTCGACGGCCTTTTCGATGGTCCGAGTGACAAGACTTGAACTTGCGGCCTCTTGACCTCTTGTCAAAAGCGGCTGCTTCACCTGTGCTTTGTCAGTCTGTTGACTGGCAGCGTGCTCTGAATCCGTATTTTAAAAAAAGTATACACATTTTTAAACGATTGAAAAAATCGGCATGACTTTTCGCCTCACAATCACTAACTTTTCTAAGGCAACGCAATTTTGCGCACACCATTTAAACACCGCAAACACCCACACTTGAGCCGTGTATTTCAACAGGCAACGCATTTCATGGATTCGTTTTTTGCTCGGTATTGTCGCCATATTCGCTATAATCATTCAAAAACAGGCAAAAAACCGCGAGCATCAGACCGGAACAGTACATAAATGCACTGTTCCGGTCGCACGCGGTTTTTGAAAAATCAAGAATGCGCTGCACATTAATGCCGTAACGCAGCTCGCAGTCGGCAGTGTGCGAGAAGCGTCAATGCTGTCTCAAGCACTCTGCTTCGGTCATCTTGTCATAATTGGATATATTGACTGCAAAACATATGGATCAGGTTAACTTACATGCGTTTTCAAAACATTTTCTCGCACTGCTTGGCAGTTTCTCATGAAACCACCGTGAAATTTTTCAAACCTGCTCACAATGCAAATACCGCCCGCATGAACTGTCTCCATGACCTAAAAAAACGTTTTAAATAGGAAAAGAATTTGCCGCGTTTGCCGGTCAGAAAGCAGATTGCGGCTTTAAACTGATATGCGTCCTGTCAGCGTTCGTTGCCGAAAGTAACGCTGTTTTCCGTTAATATCAAAGACTCTTCCCGCCGTCACATCGATGTGCGTGAACGCAAAGCACCGATTAATTATCAAACTCAAACTATTAATTCACGGCATTTTAACCCGCACTATTATGTGATGTTATTTGTTCTTTATGTATTTCAGCTCACATATAGGATCGCCCTTGGCAATAGCCTGGGGGAGCTCAAGGCGACTGCCATATTGCTCGCCTATTCCGTTGTCACCACACATCGCTATATCACACAGCATCGCAATCTGCTCGTCTGTGCAGCCGGCACGCTGCCACGCTTTTACAAGCGGACAATAGTGAAAATCGAGCAGCAGCTCATCGTCCGTGCTGTTTTTGACATCCATTTCAAACACCCACTGCGCCGGTTTGGAAAATAGGGTTTTGCGCAGTCCCAACAGGCTGTCTGTGCCTCCCTTTTTCACAAGCCTCTCGCCGTGGGTCAGCCCGCAGCGCCGCACTGCACATGAGGCGAAATCGCGGGGATCGAGTCCGCGCTTTTGCGCCTCGTCACACAGCAGCCACAGCCACAGCGCCCTGTGCTCAAGCTGCTCGCGAATTGCGGCAATAATTCCGTTTTTGATTTTGGGTTCGTTTACAATATCACTCATTATCACAATTCTCCGATAGTCATTTTTTGTTTATCACACGTGATTTAAAAAATACCGCCCGCGAAAGTCTCTCGCGAGCGGCATCTGCAATGGAATTACGCTATTTTCACTTTATAGGTTATCGCTCGTGTCGCAACGAAAATCTCGTTTTTGTGTTCGTCCTTCTCCGGTTTCTTGTCGTCAGTGTCGTCGGTCGTCGCATCGGGCTTGGCTGTCTCTCCGATCGACTCCAGATACTGCGCGTAAACGTCTTCCGCAACCGGTTTCCAGAAGCCAATCTTGGCTGTAAGTGTCGCCTCGCCTGTCTTCTCACCGTTGACGTAGTATTTCGTTGCCTTATCTTTTTCCACGTCTTTTTCAAAGGTCGCAATGTCGGGTTTATCTGACGAGAGCATAACGTCCTCTTTATCCTTGAGCTCTATCTTGATTTCCTTGTCGTTATTGCGGCTACCCTCAACAACTTCTGCTGTCGCTGTCGTGGCATTGTCCATTCCTGAAACCGTTATGCGCTGCTCATATAGAGCAAGGACTCGAGTCTCGGTGCGCGAGGCGACCTTTTTCTCAACCCCGATGAGGTTGCGGAGCGCCGAACGAACCTTGTTATAGGGTTCGCTGAGATCCTTGCCGAAAATCATGACATCTTTGTGAGTAGAGAGCGGTTTTACTTCTTTTTCTTTAACCGTCACGTAAACACCGGTGCCAAAATACTCGCCGAGCGCCGTGACAGCAGTGCCCTCCGCACGTAATATATCCTCATCATTAACCTTAACTTCTGAAATTATCTCATTCTCACCGAGCGCAATATCCTCAAACCCGTATGTTTCACCGACCCCCATTGTCTTGGGCGAGGCCGCAGTGTATGCGTTTGGTTCAACATATTCATCTGTCGGAACTTTAACCCACGGCTCGGCAATAAGTGTCGCGACTACAAGAGTCAAGAGCACAAGAGCTCCCAACACTATTCCGATAACTTTGCCCACTCTGCCTTTTTTCTTTCGGGGTATGTCGTAATCGTCGTCATCGTCGTCATCGTCGTATTCCACTTTTGCAACCGTGCGTGCGTCCTCTTTCTCTGTGTCCCTATAGAGACCGCCAACCGCATCGCTCACCGGTTTCTCATACTGATTTTCAGCGGCAAAATCACTGAAACTGTCTTTTGCTGCATCAGGTTTAACCGCGCGCTCATACGCCGCGTTGAGCTTTTCGAGCATCGCGGACCGGTCGTTAACTTCGCTCATATGTCTTTCCTCCGATATCTTACGTTAGAATTATATACGCTGTGCAAATCAGACAGCGGTATCGACCGCTGCAAGTGCCTCGTCGCGCAACTTCTCGCTCTTGTAGTAGTTGTATACCGTCGAAGCAGTATCTGTTGAAGCTACCTTTTGAGACAGCGCCAGGTTTGCTCCATCCATCCAGCAGTTCCAGTCGGTTGTGGTTCCGTCGTCAGTTGTGAGCGTGAGCTTCATTGTCGCCTCTTCATACAAAAAGGTTCCCTTCGCTTCCGCGCTATTCCATGTACCGTCTCCGTTCAGCGACATTGTGCCTTCTATCTTGCCCGATTTACCCTCGGAATCAGTGTAATAACCATAGTAAGTGGCTGCAAGATCTGCGGTTTTAATTACCGAATTGGGGGTGGGCTGATTCTCATCTGCGGGAGGCTGTGTTGTATTATCGCTCACACTGCCAATCGGAGTTTGCGAGTCATCTACGGGCTTTCCTCCCAATATCTTGGGCAGGAAGATTGCGGCTGCCGCGCCTATTATTGCGAGAGCGAGAAACGCTATGAGAATTTTTCCCCAAATGCTTGAGAAAAATCCCCGATGATCACGCTCATCGTCATCATCCTCGTCGTCGTAATCCTCGTCGTCGTAATCATCGTCCTCATCTTCATCAGCCTCATCCCTGTGCTTGGACTTGCTTAGAAGCTTGACTGCTTTCTTGGGGTGGCGGCGCTTGTCGTCATAATCGTCGTCATCCGATTCATAAGAAGCCTCGTGTGAAATCACCGCGTCCGCGTCCATAGCGTGTCTGTCTTCGCCGCGCTCCGTGTCAGACACCGCGCCGGTTGAGGGTGACGCTGACGGCTTTGGTGAATATGCGGTCTTCGCCGAAGCGTTAAGAAGTTCAAACGCTCGCTCGCGGCCAATCGTAAAGCGTGCGGACTGCTCATGTAAAGAACCGGAAATCAGCCACGCGGGTGCCGCAGAGAGCACGCCGATGGAAATTGGATGTGCCGCCGCCTCACGCTCTATGCCGGTCAGTGCAGCATACATGCGCGCGGTCGCAGAGGCCTTGTCCATCCCCAGAACCTTTGCGATGTTTTCAACCGCCAAACGCTGGTAATAAAACATATAGGCACAGAGTTTCAGGTCTTCGGGCAGTGCGTCCACACAGGACACAACAAGTGAATGGACCTCAGGAATGTCGAATCTTTCCTTTGTCACGAGCGTCGCGTCGCCGACCGAAGCACCTTGAAACACGGGCTGTGTAATAGCCGTCGCAAAACGGCTGCCCAACTTGGAAACTATGACGCTGTCCGCTATCATCCGCACCCACACAAAAAATCCGTCGGCAACATCGAGCTCGCCAATCTTGCGCAACACGATTTCTGTCGTCTCTGAGACAACGCTTTCAGCCGCTTCGATGCTTCCCAACATTTTTCCGGCGACAAAATAAACGGAATCCTTGAAATTGTAGAACAGCTCCGCAAGCGCGTTTCTGTCTCCTGATTGCGCCTTCCCGACAAGCTCGACAAGTTTTTCCTTTTCCATGTTCACCATCCTCAACCTAACTGTTTTTTTGACCTTATTATCGTCCTCAATTTTAATAATACTGCATATAACATACACTATTCAACGCAAAATTTCAAACTAAATTTTCCCTTGATATTCTATAGTAGTGACATGTTTGCGAATATGCAATAATTTTCGCTCACAGTTGTTTGCCTATTGAGTAAATTCACCTCTTTAGGACAACCGAAGCCGCGCGTCCAAAAGCCGCGACAGCCGCCTGTTCAGTTGCCCATGACGTGACCAAACGAACAGCCGTTTGCCCGTCCCCCATATCCTGCCAGAATGTCATTTTGAACTCTCGAGAGAGTGCTTTATAGGCGCTGTTGCTCATGATTGGGAAAAGCTGATTGCTCTCGGTTGGCACAAGAAATTCACACCCTGCGCTCTCGAGAAACTGCGAGAGTTTCTCTGCCATGTCGTTTGCGTGACGAGCGAGATCAAAATACAAATCATCCTCAAAAAGCGAGGCAAACTGAATTCCGAGCAACCTGCCCTTTGCTAGCATTCCCCCGCGCTGCTTCATGAAATATCTGAAATCTTTTTTAAGCTGCGGTGCTGTTATCACAAGCGCCTCTCCAAACAGCGCGCCCATCTTTGTCCCTCCGATATAAAACGCATCGGTAAGCTGTGCGAGATCAGCTAAAGTCACATCGTTTCCTTTCGCCGTCAGTGCACAACCGAGACGCGCACCGTCAACAAAGAGAGGCAATCCGTTTTCACGGCAATAAGCGGACAGTTCGGAAAGCTGTGCTTTTGAGTAAAGCGTTCCCAGCTCACTCGGGTGCGAGATATAGACCATACCCGGTTGCACTGTGTGCTCAAAGCTGACGTCAGCGTAGTGCGCATCTACCAGTTTTTTCACATCGTCCGCACTGATTTTCCCGTCCGTCGACGGTATTGCGAGCACCTTGTGCCCTGTCGCTTCAATCGCTCCCGCCTCGTGCACGTTGACATGCCCGGTATCGGCTGAAACGACACCCTGATGCGCCCGCAGCGCCGCGGCTATAAGCGTCAGGTTGGTCTGCGTTCCACCGCATAAAAAATGCACCTCCGCATCGACACCGCCAAGATGAGCGGTGATGAGAGAGCGTGCGCGAGCGCAAAATTCATCCTCTCCGTACCCAACCGTTTGCAGTCGATTGGTTTTTCCCAGCGCCTCCAGAATTCTCTCGTGTGCTCCCTCCGAGTAGTCGTTAAGGAAACTCAACATGTTGTGTCCCTCCAGTGTCTATATGTTTTGTTTTGTTATATTTTGCACAATCTTTTGTGCACTTTGTCTGTGTATCGCCTTATGTTGTGCATAAATTCTACAATATTATTCTCAAAATAGAATAAAGAATGCTGATAAAGTTCCAAGTTCTGTATTGTGTTACCCCATCGAAATAGAATACAATATTAGCAATAAATGGGAGCGTATACGCTCAGTATTCCTCATCGCCACAGCGTGACGTGTCAGGTCCGTTTCCCATCAAGTCATTTATTTGATTGACAGCTTGTCCGCTGAGCAACACAATTTCACTGGGGCGCGCGTGCATGTCCTCGCCTCGGATTCTGATCCCGTTGTGATTTTCGTAATAATCCAAGGGTAGGCATCTCTCGAAAACCTTTCCCGTCCTCAGATCAGTAACCGTCAGCGTAACTTCCTTCGCTGAAATTTCGCATAAATCATTGTCGGCGTTGTTGTTTTCCATAGTTTCCCCTTTCACTGACGAGCGCTATGGAAAGCATTGTAACGGCTTTTCGGGAGAATGGCAAGACCCGTCTATCATCGAGGAATTAAAAGCGCACATCGCTTTTAATCATATCAAAAGAATGGAGCATCGTATATGAACACAAAAACACTGATTGTAAATGGCGTTTCAAGAACATTCGAGGTAACTGATGGCAAGACATTGGCAGATGTGTTGAGAAATGAACTGTTACTCACCGGTTGTAAAATTGCTTGCGGTCAAGGTCACTGCGGAGCCTGCAACGTCATCGTCGACGGAAAACTGGTTCGCTCATGCGTGTACAAAATTGACAAGCTTGCGGATGGCGCGAAAGTCACGACAATAGAGGGCATCGGAACTCCGGACAACCTCGACCCGATTCAAGTCTCATGGATGGCACACGGGTGCGCACAGTGCGGATTTTGCAGCCCAGGCTTTATCCTCTCGGCAAAGGTGCTTCTCTCCGAGAATCCCAGCCCGACACGTGCCGAGGTAAGGGCGTGGTTTCAGAAGAACCGCAACCTCTGTCGTTGCACTGGGTACAAACCGCTTGTCGACGCCGTCATGGACGCGGCAGCCGTCATGCGCGGGGAAAAGAAAGTCGAAGATCTTCTCTTTAAGCCGACCGACAACAAAATTATGGGAACTACATACGCTCGCCCGTCCGCGGCCGCAAAGGTCACCGGAACATGGGACTTCGGCGCTGACACCGTGCTCAAGAGACCCGACATGCTGCACATTGCACTGGTACAGGCAGAGGTTCATCACGCCAATATCAAGGGCATCGACACCTCCGCCGCAGACAAAATGCCCGGAGTCGTCAAGGTCATAACGGCAAAGGATGTCCCGGGTAAAAACCGCATAACCGGACTCATCACATTCCCGACTAATAAAGGTGACGGATGGGATCGTCCGATACTGTGCGACGAGAAAGTTTTCCAATATGGCGACGCAATCGCGATGGTTGTTGCCGACACTGATGAACACGCACGAGATGCCGCAAAAGCCGTCAAAGTTGACCTTGAGATTTTGCCCGCCTATCTCAGCGCCCCCGCCGCAATGGCTCCCGACGCAATCGAAATCCATCCGGGAACTCCGAATATCTATTATGAGACCAACTGCATCAAGGGTGAGGATACCGCTCCCATTATGGCGAGCGCGCCCAATGTCATCGAGGTCGACAGCTATTGCTCACGCCAGCCCCATCTTCATCTTGAGCCCGACTGCGGATATGCCTATATAGACGAAGAGGGACGGCTGACAATTCACAGCAAATCAATCGGCATACATCTGCACCACGCGATGATCTGTGAGGGCATCGGCGTCGCTCCCGAAAAACTGCGCATCGTTCAAAACCATTCCGGCGGCACATTTGGCTATAAGTTCTCTCCGACAAACGAGGCGCTGCTCGGCGTTGCGGCTCTTATCGTTCAAAAACCAGTTTCTCTCGTTTTCAACCAATATCAGAACATCACCTACACCGGCAAACGCTCACCGGGTTTCCTGCACATAAGACTCGCCGCAGACAAGGACGGAAAATTGCTCGCCCTCGAGGGTGACAACTACATTGATCACGGCCCGTATTCCGAGTTCGGCGACCTTCTGACGATGCGCCTCACACAGTTCGTCGGCGCGGGCTACGACATACACAACATCCGCAACAGGTCACGCACCGTGTGCACCAACCACGCGTGGGGTTCGGCGTTCCGCGCTTACGGTTCACCGCAGTCCTATATGGGATCAGAGATAGCGATTGACGTTCTCGCCGCTAAGATGGGCATCGACCCGTTTGATATCCGCGAGAAAAACTGCTACAAAAAGAGCGAGGGATCCACAACCCCGACCGGGCAGACTCCTGAAGTATATTGCCTTGAGGACCTGTTCAAAAAAGCGCGTCCATACTACGAGGCAGGAAAAAAACGCATCGCAGAGAAGAACGCCCAGAGCGACGGCACGATCAAGTATGGAATCGGTGTCTCGCTCGGAACATACGGTTGCGGCCTTGACGGCGTCGACGCCTCCGAGGCATGGTGCGAAATCACTGAAAAAGGCGTAACCGTCTACGACTCGTGGGAGGATCACGGACAGGGCGCGGATATAGCGACGCTGACAGCTGCCCACGAAACTCTCCGCAAAGCGGGTTATCGTCCCGAGGACATCACCCTCGTTATGAACGACACTGCACACACTCCGAACTCCGGCCCCGCCGGCGGAAGCCGCTCGACCTCAATGACAGGCATGGCAATCAAAATAGCGGCCGAGCTGCTGCTCGACGCGATCACAAAGCCAGACGGCACCTATCGCACCTACGACGAGATGGTCGCCGAGAAGCGGGATCTCAAGTACATTGGTAAATGGGCTGTCGACGGCTGTGTTGCCTGCGATATGGAAACAGGACAGGGCTCTCCGTTTGCAAACTACATGTATACCATCTTCCTGCCCGAGGTAGCTGTCGACACCACGACCGGCAAGGTCAAGGTTGAGCGCTACTGTGTGGTTACCGACTTCGGCACAATCCTCAACAAAAGCGTTGTCGATGGCCAGACTTACGGCGGCGTCGCTCAGGGTATCGGACTTGCGCTCTCTGAGGACTTTGAAGACTACTCAAAACACACATCGCTTTTGGGATGTGGAATTCCTTACATCGAGGATATCCCCGACGACTTTGAGGTCATATATCAGGAAACTCCTCGCCCGCTCGGACCTTACGGCGCGACAGGCTGCGGCGAATCCTCTCTTGACGCACCGCACCCGGCGATACTGAACGCCATATACAACGCTACCGGCGCGCGCATTACGAGAATTCCCGCCCGCCCGGAGGTCGTGCTCGAGGCACTTAAGAAAGCGTAATATCTCAAATATAGCTGTTTTAAACAGACGCACTAAATGTTATAATGGGGAGACGGAAGCTCTGCCTCCCCATTATAACAAATGATATCATCAGAATTTTTCAAAAGGGGACTTTGCTTTCGCTTAAATACCATGGCGAAACTTAGTCCCCGATTTGCATTTTAAATGTCTAATTTGAAATATAATCACGGAGGTTTCCGCAAACATGGGCAGTTATGACCGTTCGACGCGCGATTATATAATGAAGCAGGCGTTCAGCCAATCGGAGCTGCATCGTCGGGAGTCGCTCTGTGTCCAGGAGCAGCCGCCGTTCTGCCTCGCCAAATGTCCGATCAGCCTCAACGGGAGGGCGCTGTGTTCCGCCGTCTCATCAGGCGATTTTGTTAAGGGACGCGGGATAATCGAATCTCTTACTCCCTTTGTGCATATTCTCACAAGGACATGTGACGGCCGATGCACAGCCGCCTGCAAGCTCGCGGAGATAGGCGACGGCATATCTCTGCGAGCCGTTGAGCAAGCCTGCGTCGAACACGCATCCGCACCATTAACACGCTGCCTGCCGACGCGCAAGCGGGATAAGCGCGTCGCGGTTCTCGGCGACGATTTATTTTGTGCTTCGCTCGCGTGGGAGCTCTCAAAAAAGGCGTATGACGTCACACTGCTTATCGAGCACTCTTGCCTTTGCGACGCGCTTGCGAACGAATTTCCCGAAATAGATAAAGAATCAATAGAGCTTGATATCGCCACAATGAACAGCTACGATTGCAAGATAACCCCGGTTCAAAACATATCGTCCGACTATATAAATTCCCTGCGCAAGGATTTTGACGTGATATGCCTATCGCGTGACATTCTCAACACACATTTTCCTATCGTCACCGTCGACTGCGTGACGCTGCTCTGCGAGAGCACTGCCTTTTTCACCGAGTCTCCCCTTCGTGGCAATACGGTCGATTCTCTGTCTGACGCAAAACGCGCGGCCGCCTCGGTGGATCGTTTCGTGCAGGGTGTGCCCGTCGATCGCGACCGTGCCAACGAGGGCAGCTTTGAAACCCGTCTCTACACCTCTCTTGATGGGGTTTCTCCATCAGAAACACTCGCGCGCGAAGACAACACCCCCCTCTCTGAGTCTGAAGCGTCTTCCGAGGCTGCGCGCTGCATCGGTTGCGAATGCCTGGAATGCATAAAGGGCTGTGAATTTCTGCGCGCATATAACCGATATCCGAAAAAAATGCTGCGCGAGATATACAATAACCTCTCGATAGTTATGGGCGATCACTCTGCCAATAAAATGATAAACTCCTGCGCGCTTTGCGGACAGTGCACGGTCGTCTGCCCCGGTGGCTTTGATCTTTCAAACGCCTGCCTGCTCGCGCGAGAGACCATGGTCGCGGCAGGCAAGATGCCCCCCTCCACACACGAGTTTGCAATGCTCGACATGCAGTTTTCCCAGAGCGACGGGGTTTTCCTCACGCGAAACGCGCAGGGCAAGACAATCAGTCGTTACGCTTTCTTTCCCGGGTGTCAGATGGGCGCTGTGCTTCCCGGCACGACCGCCGCGGCTTATGCCGACCTTTCGTCAAGGCTCGGGGGCGGAGTGGGACTGCTGCTCGGCTGCTGTGGAGCTATCGCAAAATGGGCGGGACGTGCCGCAGAGCTTGACGACTGCTTAACTCAACTGAAATCAGCATACGAACTTCTCGGACGGCCAACTCTGATTGCCGCCTGCCCGACATGCATTGCAACACTCAAGGAATTTGTAACCGAAGACATAGTCGGCATATGGGAGATTCTCATGGATATCGGCGCGCCACGCAGTTTGAAATCCGACGGCGTGCGCATGTTTGTTCACGACGCCTGCGGCGCGCGCGGCGACAAGGCGACGCAGAATACAATTCGTGCGCTCGCTCGCTCGCTCGGAGTTGATGTCGCGCAGGACACGGCTTTTTCGCGCGACAAAACGGCCTGCTGCGGTTACGGCGGACTCACGGCTTTTTCCAACCGAGAAGTTGCCACGTCCATGACCGATTTTGCCATAGCTCAAGGTGACGGGCCGTACCTCACCTACTGTGCAAACTGTCGCGATCGATTTTCAACGGCAGGGGCGCGCACAGTGCACATCCTCGAGCTCGTTTACGGCGCGGAAGATGGCGGGCCACTGTCTCTCAGTGAGCGCCGCGCAAACCGAAAAAGACTGCGTGAAAAGCTTCTGAAGCAACATTGGGGGGAGGATGTCATGAATGAGATGAAAGATTTTAAACTTGAGTTCTCCGAGGATGTAACCGCAATGATGGATGAGCGGATGATACTTGAAGAGGACGTGTATAAGACAATATCCGCCGCGAGAGATGGTGGGAGCGTCATTCGCGATAAAGAGAGCGGACAGCTGATAACGACTCTTCGCATCGGAAATGTTCAGTTTTGGGTGCGCTACGTAGTTAAAGACGGCACATATGTCATCACGAGCGTCTATTCTCACCGCATGACGGTGTCGGAGGTATGAAGATGTCCGATCGAGTTTACGAATCAATAGACCCAAGCGGTGAGCTGATTTGCGAGAGGTGCGGTGTGCCGCTCATAAAGGGTAAAGCCCAATTTGATTATCTCGGCAACGGCTTTCCCGTCGAGCTCCCTCTCTGCCCGAAATGTCATTTTGTCTATGTTCCCGAAGAACTTGCACTCGGGAGGGTGTTGAAGGTGGAAAAAGCGCTTGAAGACAAATAATTATAACAACAAAAACGACAGATTGAACTTGACATCAGAGCTTCTCGCGCTGCTCGGAGAGCCTCCGCATGGACGTTGGCTTGATCTCGGCTGCGGTGACGGCAAAACCGTCGAGATACTTTCTTTCCTCGGCTGCGACGCATTTGGGATTGATACCAACTGCGCTGACAACGGTCGGCTACTGCGCTGTGACATGCTTGCTCTTCCCTTTTCAGCCGGAGAGTTGAATGGTGCAATAGCCGAATGTTCTCTTTCAGTGTGCGGAGACACACGGGCGGCGCTGCGAGAATGTGCGAAAGCGCTGAAAATCGGTGGGACGCTCCTGTTGTCTGACGTATTTTTCCCTGAACGTGAGGCTTCTGTTTGTCCCACTCTCTCTCTCGGCGCGGGAGCAACATTCTCCGAATGGCGACGCACACTTGTGGAATGCGGCTTTGATGTCGAGCTTGCGGAAGACCGAAGCGACGCGTGGCACGATTACGTTTTGCAGCAGCTGTGGAAAGGTGTCAGCTTAAAAGAGCAATGGGACTGCAAAGGCTCGTGTGAAAATAGCGGATATTTTATCGCCCTCGCACGCAGGATGTGACCTGTCACTCTGCCTCATTCAAGTAAACGTGTCGGATAACAAGTATCCCCCCTCGCGCGCACTCTGCAATTTCCCGTTATAACTGAAAATCCTCTCGGTGTGTTTGTGTCACAGTCATGGGCTAATTGCGTGTTCTCTCGCTACACCCCCTCGTTTTTATTTTGAGTCACAGAAGGAGGCATTGCACTAGTGGAACTGTTTGACTATATGCTTGAAATGTCACAAAAGGGATATTTTTGTGCACAAATACTGATGAATCTTGCGCTCGAATACGATGGCAAGGACAACCCCGATCTCGTGCGCGCGATGAGCGGGCTGAACGGAGGACTGGGATTTTGCGGTGGGATTTGCGGCGTGCTTACAGGTGGGTGTGCGGTGCTCGGGTATTTTGCCGGAAAGGGCGAGGACGACGAGCTGGAATCGTGCGAACTCAAGATAATGATCGCAGAATACGTCACATGGTTTCACGAATACTCCGCTTCTCTCGGAGGCGGACAATGCTCCGAAATTCTGCATGGCGACCCCGCGCGCAAGCTGTCTGTATGTCCGGAGCTCGTCGCCAAGGCAAATGAAACAATCTTCGGGATTTTGCGTTTACATGGTGTGCTAGAATGACTATAAGCGGATTGGTGCTCGCGGCGGGGCAATCGTCGAGGATGGGCGCGTTCAAGCCGTTTTTGCGTTTGAACGGTTTTTCAATGCTTGAAATGGCAATAGGAAGCCTTAAAAACGCCGGAGTCAGCAAGCTTTGCGTTGTGGCGGGAAGAGAGGCGGAAAGCGTCGCGCGGGAGTCAGAAAAGCTGGGCGTGCGCTGTGTCGTCAACGCCGCTTTTGAGACAACCGACATGCTGACATCAGTAAAGCTGGGTCTGCGCGCGCTCGCACCTTTCGATGCTGTTTTTGTCCTTCCTGTCGACGTACCGCTCGCTCTGCCCTCAACTCTCGATATGTTGCTCCGAGAGTTTAAGCAATCAAACAACTTGGTTGTCTGCCCTCATTACGGAGGTGTGCGCGCTCACCCTCCGCTGATTTCAGGACAGTGCACGGATGCTATTTTACAATACAACGGGGAACTCGGACTTCGAGGATCTCTCGATCTTTTCGCTGAGCGCACTTGCCTTATTTACACCGACGATGTCGGCTCGTCACTCGACGCCGACACCGCCGATGAATTTGAAACACTTGAAAAACTCGCGCGAGCTCAGACAGGCATTTCCGACAGACTCTGCAATTCGCTTCAGGATGAATTCGATTTGCTTCCTAATATTAGAGCGCATACAGGCGCTGTCGCGACTGTTGCCGACATGATGGCAAAAACTCTTGTCGATTGCGGAAACCCTCTTGATCTCGCCCTTATTCACAGCGGAGCTCGTCTGCACGATCTCTGCCGTCTTGAGCACCACCACTCGCATTACGCCGCCGCCATTTTGCGCGAGCGTGGATACTGTGCTCTTGCAGATGTCGTTGAGCGGCATGATTCCCCCGCATTCCCCGACCCTTCCGGGCCACGCGAAGCCTATATTGTATATCTTGCTGACAAACTTGTTCAGGAAGATAGTTTTGTAACCATCGAGCATAGATTCGCTCGAGCCATTACAAAGTTTGAGTCACACCCGGAGGTTTTGTCCTTTATCCTCAATGCAATCGATAAAGCTAACCGAATAATGCGACAGTATGAGGACATCACAAATGAAAATCTATATGAACAATGCCGCAACCTCCTTTCCTAAACCTGCCTGCGTCTCTGATGCGGTGCGCGACGCGAATCTCGCTCTGCCCGGCACTGCTAACCGAGCGGGAATTGAGGATTGCAACGTTTTTGACGACTGCCGCAAACAGTTGTCCTCACTGCTTCACACTTCGGTGAGCGATCGCATTGTGCTGCTGCCAAATGCAACTGCGGGGCTGAATTTTGCGCTTTTCGGCTTCGGTTGGAGAGATGGAGATGTCGCGGTGACATCACTCGCCGAACACAACTCGGTTTTGCGTCCCCTCTATGAACTTGAACGCCGCGGAGTTATCAAAACAGTTTTCGTGCGTACGGATTCCGGAGGCAGGATTGATGTCGACGAATGGCGGCGCGCGATAGCCGATAATCACCCGCGCATGTGCGTTTTCACCCACGCATCAAATGTGACAGGCGCCGTCAACGACGCTGAACTACTCTGCTCGGCCGCAAAGCAGTATGGCGCAACAACGCTGCTCGATGCATCCCAGACGCTCGGCATTGAACCGGTGCGTCCAAATACTTTCGGGGCCGATATGGTCGCTTTCACCGGACACAAGTATCTTCTCGGACCGCAAGGCTCGGGCGGACTTTATGTCGGCGAAGACGTGCAGCTTCGTCCAACGCTGTTCGGCGGAACCGGTATCTGGAGCAATCTTGAAACAATGCCGGACAATTATCCGCAACATCTCGAAGCGGGAACCGGAAATGAAACCTCATTTGCGGGACTCTCCGCTGCGCTGCGCTGGAATTCTGAAAATTCCGCTCTCCCGGGCGAGATCAGCTCCCGCACTTCCCGTCTCAGGGAGGGGCTTCGCGACTGCGGCGCAGATGTCATCGACCCGGGCGGCAGTTGCACACCTGTTGTTTCCTTTATCATAAATGGCTGGTCTTGCGAAGACGCTGGATTTGTGCTCGGCTCAAGCTACGACATAATCTGCCGCACAGGGTTGCATTGCGCGCCAAAAATTTTTGAGTGCCTGCAATACTCCAACAAAGGCACCGTTCGTCTCTCGCTCTCACGCTTCACAACAAACGAAGAGATCGATGTCGCGATCGGAGCTGTGCGCGATTTGCTCTCCTGAATGTGCACTTGTTGTTTTTTAAGCCGTTTGTGAAATTTATCGAGGCAACTATGAATTTCGTTTGCAAAAAAGCAGAAAATTGTTTTTCAGATTCACAAACTTACGAATATGTCCTTCCGTCAGATTCGCAGCAACTGCTCTGCGAATTTGAAACTTTAGGGATGCTTTCCGTTAACAGTAAATTTCGCAGACCCGTCTTTTCACTTGAACTTCCGGACGGAACGCAAATCAAAGGGCTGCTCTCAGAGCACATGATAAAAGCAAGCTTTCCAAACGACGATTTTGAGCATTCAAAAGCAGAATTCGAGCTCTGCCTTAGAAAGATAGCTTTGCAGAACAATTAGCCTGCGTGAAGTTAAGATCTGAATTAACGCGATGTCAGCGGAACATGAAAACACTCAAGTCCCACTTTCCCAACGGTTATTTATTCAAGACCAAAGGCATGCCTCCCATTTGAATTGCACCGCCTGCCGATTTGTATTTCGGCTTCACGGCAGTTGGCGAATACATATAGATAGGACAACTCTGTAATTTTGAATTGCACTCGCCTCTTGCCGATTTGTATTTCGGCTTCACAGCAGTTGGAGAACACATGTTAACACCGAGAGGTATCTTTTATGCATGACAAGATTCAAACCATTTCCGAAACAACAAGCGTCTGTCCCTTGTGCTTGAAATCCATAAGTGCAACGAGGGTGGCATACACCGATGGGATATATTTAGACAAATCGTGTGATAAACACGGTTTTTTCAGCACGCTGATATGGGAGGGCAGCGAGCAGAGTTATTCAATGTGGGATCGTCCCAATGAACAGCACGACAAAATTTTAAACCCTCTTCCCGCGCACAACGGTTGTCCGTTCGATTGCGGACTTTGCGAAGAACACCATCGCGCAATCTGCTGTGCGCTGCTTGAAGTCACATCCCGCTGCAACCTGCGCTGCCCTGTTTGCTTTGCGAGCGCGGGTACTGATTCGCCCGACCCGACGCTTGCGCAGCTCGACTCGCAGTTTTCGAAACTCATGCGTGCAGGGGGAAAGTGCAACGTACAGCTTTCCGGCGGAGAACCGACAATGCGCGACGACCTCGCCGAGATAATCAAGCTCGGGAGCAAGCACGGGTTTACTTTTTTTCAGCTTAACACCAACGGGCTTCGCCTTGCGAGTGACAAAGCATATCTGAACCAGCTTGTTGACGCGGGGCTGAGCTGCGTATTTTTGCAGTTTGACGCGCTGCGCGACGAGGTGTATGAGAGCTTGCGCGGAAAAAAACTGCTCTCGCAAAAGCTGAAAGCTATCGACAACTGCGCCGCGGCGGGTGTCGGAGTGGTACTCGTCCCAACGGTGGTTTGTGGAGTGAACGACGGCGATCTCGGGAAAATCATCAGCTTTGCGATAGATAGGCTTCCTTTCGTGCGCGGGGTGCATTTCCAGCCGGCGAGCACATTTGGCCGTTATGAGTTGGGCGGCCGTCGGGACGGCTACCGCCTGACGATTCCGCGTATCCTGTCTTTAATTGAAGAACAGACCAACGGGCGTTTGCATGCATCCGATTTTCTTTCGGGAGGCGCAGAAAACTCCTACTGCTCCTTTCACGCAAACTTTACAGTGCAAAAAAACGGAGAGATCAGCGCGCTTCGTCCCCAGCACGGCGAACGTTCCTGCTGTTGCAGCTCGGCGAGTTCACGGGACTCGGTGGCGCGTCGTTTCACTATAAGACGCTCGGCACCCCTTACACTTCGGACTTCGGGGGGGACGATTTCGGACAGTCCTGTCGCTTCTCTCGACGACTTTCTCGAGCGAGTGGAAAACCGCACCCTTGCCGTGTCAGGAATGCTCTTTCAGGATGGATACACCTTCGACGTTGATCGTGTGCGCGACTGTTACATTTGCGAAGTTTCACGGGACGGCAGAACTATCCCGTTCTGTGCCTACAATCTCACTGATAACAGCGGCCGATATTTGTATAGAGAGCTATAATCCATGAAATGCAGCAACATGGACAGTTGGATATCAAAAAGTGAAAACCTATCTCCTTTTTCAAGAGATAGCCTCGAGCAGTTGACGCTCTCACGACTCAACTCTGTTCTTTATAAGTGTGCTTCACACGGGGGATTTTACAGCGAATTTCCCTCTCACATCGACAGCATATCCGATCTGTCTTCGCTCCCATTCACCACAGCACAGGATGTTGCAAGCCGGTCAAAAGATCTGCTGCTCGTCTCGCAGAGTGAGATCGACCGCATTATAACCGATGAGACCTCCGGAACGTCGGGAGATGCGAAGCGAGTGTTTTTCACTTCGGAAGACCTCGATCGCACCGTTGATTTTTTCTCGTGCGGGCTTTCAGAATTCATCGATTCCAGAGACGCCACTCTCATCTGCATGCCATCGCAAAAACAAGGAAGTGTCGGAGAGCTAATCTCGCGCGCCATAGCCGCGAGAGGCGCATCCCCTCATATATTCTCTGTCGGTCGAAGCTTTGCGGAGATGCTGCACGATGTGAGGCGTTTCGGCATAACGACGATGGTAGCCATGCCCGCGCCGCTGCTCAGTTTTGCAAAATACGCGCGGGCGAGCGGCGTTGCGTTAAACATTCACGATGTGCTGGTCAGTGCGGACGCGTGTCCCGACGAGTTGATTTCTCAAATAACAGCTCTGCTGTCCTGCGGAATTTTCCCACATTACGGCTTGCGTGAGGGATGTCTCGGCTGTGCCGTCACCTGCTCCGCACATGAGGGGATGCACATTCGCGAGAATGACCTATATTGTGAAGTCATCGCAGACGACGGAGCTGTGCTGCCTGACGGGGAGTTCGGTGAGCTTGTGATAACAACCCTCACCCGCCGTGCGATGCCTCTCGTACGCTACCGAACCGGGGATTATACACGAATTCTCGCACAGCCCTGCCCGTGTGGCTCAGCAATTCGCAGGTTGGATCGCGTCGTTCGGAGCCGAGCCAATCTCGTTGACATGGCGAAGCTTGACGCTGTGCTGTCTCCGTGTGAAAATATACTGGATTTTTCAGCATCTTTTAACGGTTGCTCACTGTCCCTTTATGTGGAGTCAATCGGCGAATTAAGTGAGAATACCATTCGCCGATTTGTCGAACCTCTGCTGTCTGAGCGCGATAAACTGACCGTGTCAATTCGTGAATTTGACAAAAACAATTCTCAGCCGCTCTACATTGGCAAACGAGTTGTGCGAATGGGAGGATAATATTGTGGACGAGTCTTTTGAAATCTTGATCAGGATCAGAATCACAAAACACGATGGCGATAAGTCCTGCGCTTTCGGTTTCGGAACCGCCGAACTGCTCCGTGGGGTTTCGGAGCACGGCTCGCTCAACCGCGCAGCACACGAGATGGGCATGGCATACAGCAAAGCGTGGAAGAGCCTTCGCGAGACAGAAAAGCAGTTGGGGTTTTCACTGCTTGATCGCCATGGTGCCAACGGCTCTGTGCTCACGGCAAAAGCCGTTCGCTTTCTGTCTGTATATGATAAGATGACGGCGCACGCAACGCAGGCCGCTAAAACTTTGCTGGACGAATTAGCGGTAAAATGATTGATTGAGCTAAATTTTTAATCTTGCGACTCTGGGCGATTTTTGCTCGTCTTTCACCGCGCATCGAGCCATCTCAGTCCGCAGTGCAGCAAAGTGGGTTGCTTTCCAGTCTTCGCCCTCGTCGCAGATTCACGCACACGTCTCAAGGCAGGCTGCTTTGTTCGCTCTATCGTGATTATCTTTTTAATATTAAAAAAAGAAGACCTGCGCGCGCTGGTTGCGAGCCGTCGGTCTTCTTTTAAATTGTGATTGCAGTGAGCATCTGTGAAACACGTGGAAACATTCGTGACGTCAGCAATTATATTTGAGCATTTCCGGCTTCCAGTTCTCAAGAACAGGTATCATGGCCGCCGCCTCCAACTTTGCCGACTCAAGATTGTGTTCGCGACAGTTGCCGCATTCTGCCTCGCTCGTCCCCGGAATCTTTTCCGTATATCCGGAAATAAATTTAAAGCTCTCCCTCACAAGCTCTATCGCCTGCTCGTGTGTCAGGCCTCGCGTCAAAAGATACATACCCGTCCGACAGCCCATCGGACCCACGTAAATTATGCCGTCCTTAAAACGCGAATTGCGTGCGTACGTCGCAAACAGGTGTTCGATGGTATGCAGCGCCTCGTTTGAGAGGTAGTCTCCGCCGTTGGGTTTTTTCATGCGTATATCGTATGTCAAAACGTCACCGTCCACACGTGAGAGGTACATTCCGCGCGCAAGTTTGGTGTGATCGACTGTAAAGCTCGCTATGCGTTCCATGGTATTTTCCTTTCATGTTGCGTCATTACTTTTAAACAGGCAGGAAATTTCGTATGCCATTCTCTGCAAATTTCCCCTGTTTTTGTCCACTGCACTTTTTCCGCTCTGGCGAACAGTGTTCTGTTTTTGTACAGATGCCGCGCACACAAGCTCACAATACACTGTCATCATATATAATGAGGTGCTGCGATTATATCATATTTTGGCGCGCATTGGTATAATTTAGACTTATGATTAATCTCAAATCCCTCTCTTTTTAGTTGCAACATCGCGCGTTTCGTACTATCATATAAACGACAGGAATTGACAGCTCGGTTTTGTGAATGGACACATTTTTCGCAGCACATTCCTCAACTGCAAACTCACCAACAAATTCAGATCGTTTTGTTGGTGCTTGCAGTGACCAATCGATTTTCAGTTGTTATAATAACAGACATGTGCAAAACTTACGATGCAGTCATTTTAAGAGGAACTTCAGGACTGAAGAAGCTTTGCAGCTCTCGATAATGCGCTGAATAAAGGTTCTTCACTTTTCTTTTGATGACAGATTTCTGCGTTTTGCTCATAGCTGACAATGACTTAGGCAGAGGTGACGAAGATGGCTATTTCCCGGAAATGGTGCGAGGCGCTCGATTCCGACAATACACGTGGAGTGTTCGGGCGCATGTCCGTTTGCTCGCGCTACGGAGTCTCAAAATGCGAGCGCACTCTTGAAGGCTTTTGTTCTTCGTTTGGGCGCGACGCGGAATTTCTCTTCTCCGCACCCGGACGCACCGAGATTGGCGGCAATCACACCGACCACGAAAACGGCTGTGTGCTCGCAGGCAGTGTCAATCTCGACATCACGGCGGCTGTCGCAAAAAACTCCGACAATGTAATACGTGTTCTCTCAGAGGGATACAAAATTGACATCGTCAAACTCGATGAGCTTGACATTCGAGAGTGTGAGACAAATAAATCCGTGTCCCTTGTGCGCGGAATTGCGGCGCGCTTTCGCGAGCTCGGCCACGATATTTCGGGGTTTGATGCCTACACCACCTCTAACGTGCTCAAGGGCAGCGGACTGTCGTCGAGCGCGGCGTTTGAGGTGCTTGTAGGTACGATAATAAACAATCTCTTCTGCAATAGCTCACGCGATTTCATCTCGGTCGCGCAAATCGGCCAATATGCGGAAAATGTATATTTTGGAAAGCCCTGCGGCCTGCTGGATCAGATGGCATCGGCCGCAGGAGGCGCAGTGTTTATGGATTTCCGCACCCCCGAGAACCCAATCGTCGAGCGCATAGAGGTTGACTGTGCAAAATACGGATATGAACTTTGCATAATTGACAGCGGTGCGGGGCACGCCGATCTCACCCACGAGTATGCAGCCGTAACCAAGGAGCTGGATGAGGTCTGCGGTTTTTTCGGGAAGCAGGTGCTTCGCGAAGTTCCGTATAACGATTTTATGCGTGAGATTGCACAAGTTCGCGCCCTGGTGGGCGATCGTGCCTGCCTACGTGCGCTTCATATTTATGCTGAGAACGAGCGCGCCTCTTTACAGAAGGACGCTCTCGAGCGCGGAGATTTTGACGAATTTTTAAAACTCATCACGGAATCCGGTCGCTCATCTTATATGTATCTGCAAAACGTAATCCCGTGTGGTGCCTCGCGAGCGCAGGATGTCGCATTCACTCTCGCGCTGTGTGAGCAGTTTTTGCACGGCCGTGGGGCATGCCGAGTGCACGGCGGCGGTTTTGCCGGAACTGTTCAGGCTTTTGTTCCCTGCGACATGTCCCAAGATTTCAAATCGTCAATCGAGCGCGTTCTGGGAGATGGAAGCTGCTATATCCTTCAAATTCGGGCTGTCGGCGGAGTTCTCATCGCTGGCGTGTGACAGATAATTAATCTCAATTTAATTATCTCGTTCGTGCGAAGCAGTCGAAAAGTGTTTTGCCGAAATTCGCTTTGCGCTGTTGGTTTCCCTGTTTTCATTCAGAGCTTTTATTGCAGTTATATCGCGCTCACAGCGCATGGCAAACATTGTGATGTGATACGTAAAAGCTTTTATAGCATATCACACAGTTTTTCAATCTTGATTTGTACAGTTTGAGATTCGCATTGTATCATCGTATAACTCTTGAAACACCGGACTCAATAAATTTCAAAAGGAGCACTCGAATATGGCTGAGCTTCGTTGGAACCCTGTCCTGAAAGAATGGGTCATGGTGGCAAGTCACCGCCAGTCGCGGCCTCAGATGCCAAAGGATTGGTGTCCGTTCTGTCCCGGAAGCGGGCATGTTCCGGATAATTACGATGTCTATCGCTACCCCAACGACTTTCCCGCCCTATCGTGCAGTCCTCCCGAACCGGACGACGTTGCAAGCGATGAGCTTTTCTCGCTCGCTCCCGCCTACGGGAAATGCGAGGTACTTCTCTATTCGCCCGAGCACCACGGTTGCGTCTCGGCGCTCGACGACACTCACGTGCACAAGCTCGCGAGGCTGTGGAGAGATGTTTTTTGCGATATGGCAAAAGATGAAAATCTAAAATACTCTTTCATTTTTGAAAATCGCGGCGCGGCGGTTGGCGTCACGATGCCACACCCTCACGGACAGGCCTACGGCTACCCTTTCATCCCAAAACGCATGGAAACAGAGCTCGCGTCCGCCCGCGAATATCTCTCAGATCATGGAAGTTGCATTTTCTGTGATCTTCTCTCGGCCGAGCGGCGGGATGGGCGCAGAATAATCTTCCAAAACGATTGCTTCACAGTCTATGTGCCGTTCTTCTCCAATTGGACATATGGTTGCAACATATCTGCCAACCGTCACATTTCCGATCTTTCGCAGATGAGCGAGACTGAGCTTGATTCTCTCGGAGAAACCGTCCGGGAGGTCAGCGGGATGTATGACGCGCTGTTCGACGAGCAATTTCCTTATATGATGTGTATGCACAACGCTCCAATAAATTCGGGACTATCCGACGTTGCAGCCGCGTGTCATTTTTACATTGAGTTCATGACTCCGCTGCGCTCGCACGACGTGCAGCAGTTCCGCGCCTCCAGCGAGAGCGGAGCGGGCGCGTGGTGCATACCAAACAGACCTGAGGACAAGGCGATCGAACTGTCGGCGGCGCATGCCAAATTTCTTTCAAAATAAAAACTGTTGCCGGTGCGATTTTTTCGCACAGACAATGATATGGAGGTAATTCTATGCTCGTTCTTGTAACCGGAGGCGCGGGTTATATCGGTTCTCACACGGTGCTTGAGCTTCTAAGCTCGGGCTACGAGGTGTTGGTCGCCGACAATTTTGTCAATAGCAAGCCTGCCGTGCTCGCACGGCTTCGTCGACTTGCGGGACGTGAAATTCCATTTGTCAAAGCCGAACTTTGCAATTCCGAGGCGGTCGATCGTCTGTTCTGCGAGCATGAAATCCACGCTGTAATTCACTTTGCAGGTCTCAAGGCCGTTGGTGAATCGGTGGCAAAACCTCTCGAATACTATTCCAACAACCTAATCTCAACACTCAACATTTTGAAAGCTATG
Source organism: Oscillospiraceae bacterium (assembly GCA_036645935.1). Lineage (GTDB taxonomy): Bacteria > Bacillota > Clostridia > Oscillospirales > Ruminococcaceae > JAUNBN01. The sequence continues at coordinate 57,251 of JAVXNE010000009.1, forward strand.
CGCCGTCATGGCGTGCAAAATATCGTCTTCAGCTCAAGCGCCACAGTTTATGGCGATCCTGCCAGCGTTCCGATAACGGAGGATTTTCCTCTCTCCGCAACCAACCCTTACGGCCGCACAAAACTGATGATTGAAGAGATACTTCGCGACCTCCATCGGGCCGACAGCGCGTTCAACATTGCCCTGCTGCGCTATTTTAATCCCATTGGAGCGCACGACTCGGGACTTATTGGAGAGGATCCGTTTGGCGTGCCCAATAACCTACTGCCATATGTCGCTCAGGTGGCCGTCGGTCGTCTGCCATTCGTTTCCGTCTATGGGCACGACTACCCCACTGCGGACGGAACCGGAGTTCGCGATTACATTCATGTGTGCGACCTTGCAACAGGCCACGTCGCGGCGCTGAAAGCTCTTGAAAAAAGTTGCGGACTGCTCACCTGCAACCTCGGGACAGGCGTCGGGTACTCGGTGCTTGAGGTAATCACCGCATTTTCCCGCGCATGCGGACGTGAGATACCGTTTAAATTTGCAGATCGCCGTCCGGGGGACATCGCTCAATGCTATGCTGATTGTTCTTTCGCAACAAGCGCGCTGGGTTGGCGCGCAACGCGCTCGCTCGACGACATGTGCCGTGATTCGTGGCGCTGGCAGAGCGGGAATCCCAACGGCTATGACGAATAGCGTCCACCCGCGTTTTCGCTCGTCGGCAAGTGAAAACTGCCCTCACTCTCACAGAACAAAGAGTCCGCACATGCCGGAATGAATGTGCGTCACAAGCTTTTTAAAAGACACAAACATCTGCCCAAAATGGTGAAAGACACTGTCGGGGTCATTGTGACACTCGGTTTAATCGCCAATTGTTTGTCCGTAACATCCAGACGGTCAGCTCTCAAAAAACTCTTGTGCTGTCTATGGCCTGCAACAGGAATGCTTAAGGCAGATGACACTGCGGCAGCGGTGTATATTGAAAGCCAAATTATCCGCGGAGATGTTCAAATGTGAGTGCATCTGCTGAATTATGCTTTGCTTTTAACGTGGTATTTTAAATATCAGTATATGATTAAACCCCTCAGAGACACAGGTTTCTGAGGGGTTTAATCATCCCGCTTGATATTTCGATTGGGTTTTGCGCGTTGTTAAAACAGCAAAACAATTTACTGATTTGGCGAAAAATATAATTTCCGCTTCAAGGACCTTACGATTCTGTCGCCGACGATGTTCACGATGCGCAATGTCGCTGCCGCGAACACCGAGGTTCCAGAGCTCAACCCACAGGATGTATCGGTCAGCGACAGTGCCTCATTTACTTTTGAGATTGCATAGGAGTGACCTATGTCTGCGACAGTATTAAAACTCATCTCCTGTTTATTCAGTCCTTCACAACGATTTCTGCTCAACGCCACAAAAAGCAGCGCGCCGACGGGGAAAATGCCACCTTATCGAGATTTGCCAGCAGTTCAACTTGAAATTTGTCACGCGCGAGTACATTGCGCTCGCGCTGCAAGTCTGGCAAGTCCCACACGTCGCCGCTCGTTGTCTTATCGGCGCGTCAGTTGGGCACAATCGCCCACGCGCGCACGGGCAGTCCGTTTGCTCCGATTATACGGGGCGACGCCACAAAAAGCAGCGCGCCGACGGGCGGTACCTTATCGAGATTTGCCAGCAGCTCTACTTGAAATTTATCACGCGCGAGTACATTGCGCTCGCACTGTAAATCCCCCACCTTGCCGCTCGTTATCGGAGCGTCAGTGTCGAGAGTCTCGTGGCCGATACCGGAGACTTCGCGATCGTCAAAAAGAAATGCAATTGTATCCATCGTCCAACCCGGGAAGTGTTCGCCGTCGGGATCTGCATTTGCAAGAGCAGCTCCGTCCGGCCAACGCTTGTACCAGTCGCTGCGCATCGCAACAAAGCTCCCTTTTGGAATTTTACCATATTTCTTTTCGTGTTCTTCAATATCCTCAAGCGTCAGCTCATAGTCTGCGTTTGCCGCACATTTTGCACTGACATCAAGCACAACAAGCGGAAGTACCGTATCCTTAATCCCGAAATCTCCGCACAAACGCCCGTTCTCGACAAAATGAGCGGGATAGTCAATGTGTGTGCCAAACTGTCCTGGGAATTTTTGTGTTGTGATTACGAGATTCATCTCATCAAATGGCACGACTACATTGTTGAGCTCCACGACGCCTTTGGGCATACCCTCCCAATAAGGGCTGTCGTTGTCAAGCGGGTGAGAAAGTTCCACCCAAACAAGTTTTTTCAGCGTATCAAGCTGCGTCCACAGGTCACTCATAACGTTACTCCTTTTCAGTCGAGATTTATCGGTTCAAAATCCACAGCACCGTGTTTGCAGATCGGGCAGATGAAATCCACAGGCAGAACTTCCCCCTCGTATACATAGCCGCAAATCTTGCACACCCATCCTTTTTTCTTTGAAACGGGTTTCGGCTTGATGTTGGCATGATAATAGGCGTATGTTAGCGACTGCGCATCAGACAGCGTCGCGGCGTCGGTGACTTCGGCGGTGAACAGCGTGTGCGTTCCGCAATCAGCTGTATCGGTGACGCGAGCTGATATTACAGCGTTTGTGAATTTGGGGATATACCGCAGTCCATTGCCCGTACGGCTCTCGTTCTCACATGCTGCAAACTTATCGACATCGCGGCCGCTGCACATCCCGAACGCTTCAAAGACAGAAAATGGCGCGTCGACTGTCAGCACCGAGATGTTGAATTCCCGGGAGTTCACTATCATATCGTGGGTGAAATTCTGCTTGTTTACGCCCGCCACGATTCTAAGCGGATTGTCGGTTATCTGCATAACTGTATTGATTATGCACCCGTTGTCTCGTTGCGCATCGCGCGCGGTGAGCACGAATAAACCGTAGCTTAATTTAAAAATAGCGCTCTTGTCCATTTTTTCCCTTTCGTCGTCTTTTTTAATTGTGTAATGCACTTTTGATACGGATATAAACTCTGGTGCAGATATCTCAATCGACATCGGTTGGATATGATTTCGGAACGTCTCGCGCTTCGTACACGAGAATTCGCATTCACTTAAATCTCCTCGTGTATTTGCAGAGAATTTTCGGAAACATGTTTGTTTGACAGTATATCATATCACACAAATTAAGGGAATATCAGAAGTCACAAAATGTCATAACAATCATTTGACAACATGTGATAAGAAATTGATTTTGTGTGCCAAACCGCATTGAGCCATGCTCGGGTTTAACATGCTGTGCCGAAGTTTGATGATCGCTTGCAACCGATTATCGTTTTTTCACTTGCCTTCAAATTCATCTTCACCTCTTCACCTCTGAATAAGTTATACTATCAGAAATCTCCGAGCTTTTGACGCAGACGCAATAGTATTTTTGGAACTCAATGATTTTTGCCATTAATTCGACTTGCAGTTTTAAAGCTTTTTCTTCGATGTGCAACAAAGACCCTTTTATCTCCCTCTTATATCTTAAGCGGCCGCAGCCGTGTACAGAAAAGGAAGTGTCTACGATAAAAACAACCCTCACTCTCGCAAGCGCCGCCGCAATGTGGGCGATCTCTGCCGCCGTGCTATGTGTCATTTTCACTTGCCCTTCGGATGATGACAAACCTCAAGATATTCCGTCCGCGCACAGCAGCTCACAAGAGTTTAATGAAAGTTCAAACCGCGATCAGCTTTTTTTCATCGTCAGCGAGCACAATTGATTATCACCCATTTTAAATTTCCATATCTCTTGCCGCCGATTTCATCGGCGGCTCTTTTCTGCTGTCGTGGTTGATAGCCATTTTTGCATAAAATTCTCAAATTTGTTGGGATTTTCTTCACTTTTTAACACACAATTCATCTGATATATGCTATAATAACCGCTAGCGCTGCCGCAGCAGTTTTTTGTTGTTGCCATTAAAGGCGCAATTACCCATGACAGGAGAACTGGTTTTGGACAGACCACAGAAAAAAGATTTCTTCACTATTCCCAACATTCTGAGCTATTTCAGGATACTGCTAATACCGGTATTCATATTTGTTTACGTCAAAGCGAGCGAGCCTCGAGATTACTATTTCGCCGCGCTCGTAATCGGGATTTCGGGACTGACCGACTGTCTCGACGGATTTATAGCGCGGCATTTTAATATGATAACCGATGTCGGAAAAGTGCTTGACCCGTTTGCGGACAAGCTCACACAGGTTGCAATGATTTTCTGCCTCGCTTCGCGCTACAAGCTGCTTTGGGTGCTTGTGGGGCTTCTTGTCGTCCGTGAGAGCTATCTGTTGATTCAGGGAATCATCATGCTGCGTAGAGGAAAGAGTCTCAATGGGGCACGGTGGTACGGCAAGGTTTCAACCTTTGTCGTCTACCTCGTGATGCTTGTGTTGCTTCTCTTCCCGACTATCTCCGCAAATTTTGCAAATTTTCTCATCTTCATATGCGGGGTAACCATAGTCCTCGCGCTCGTGATGTATATTCTGGCGTACGTTCAAATTGCGCGTGAGGAATAAGCGCGATTTATCTTGCTGAATCTTTGGATTCAGCTGCTCAGATCCCAAAGGTAATGCTCGCTCTGAATGCCGATATCTTAGCTCAGCCGCAGCACGTCATGCCCCTCTTTGTGATTCGCACTGCGTTGATCGGGTTTTCAGCACCGTAAATATCAGCACTTACAAAACACATGGCGAACGGAAAACCGGAGGAATTTACAGCTGTGCAAACCGTTGCCGCAACTGTTAAAAGATACTGATTTTCAGCATAGCTTCTCCGTGCGAGAATATAGCACGCCTTAACATCTGTGTTTCTGCCTCGACGCCACACGGCTTTTGCATTTTCACGAGTGAGCAAATTGATTGAGAGCCCCGCAGACACGCCCTATCTTCCTGAAAATTAATCTATGCGACGGGCTCGTTTTCTGCATTTGTACCGGAACTCTCTAATATTCATCGAATTAAATGCAAAAAGACATTTTGACCAAAATGAAAATCCGTCCTCTTACGCGGCTAACGCACGCTAAAGACGGATTTTTTGTGTTATTGTTCTTTGTTGAAATTTAAACCAAAAAAACAATTTTGTGCTGTCTGTTCAAACTTTAAGTAAATCTGTTGCACTTTTACCTCGACTTTTATATATATCTTTGCCAATCTAAATCTTTTAAGTTTGACGTTCTAACGGTAAACTTAAAAAAACCTGCTCACAATGTTTCTGAGCACCGCGAGTATTCATTGTCTTTTGTGTTTCAAATCTCAGCATTGACAGCATCTTCGGGAAAGCACAATGGTTTGAAGCTCAACGGAAAAATTTTGCACCCGAAAATCCTGAAATCGCACTTAAAACCGCATGTCCGCTGTGTTTTTGCTTGCTTGCAAAATATGGCACAGGACGGTTTCAAACGCCGCGCGCACTGCGACTTGCGGCTTTTGATTCAACACGCTTTTATCTTTATCCTGAGGTTTGCAAATAACAAAATTTCAATCAACCAGCGTCCGCGCTTATAAATCAAGCAATCACTTTTTCCAATTTGCTACCTGCTCGCGCAGCCAGCCCGCCCACTCATCGATTCCATCACCAAAGCGCGCGGATATCGGGATAACCTTTATGTTTGGATTGAGCTTTTTTACGCGCTCTTTTACGGCTTCCATATCAAAATCAAAATAGTCCATCGCGTCTATCTTGTTGACGAGCAATACGTCTACAATTGAGAACATGAGCGGGTATTTCAGCGGTTTGTCGTCACCCTCTGGCACACTCAAAATCATAGCGCTTTTAGATGCACCTGTGTCGAACTCAGCCGGGCAGACAAGGTTGCCAACATTTTCGAGAAACACGAGATCAAGTCCCTCGTGCTCTAACCCCTCAAGGCCTTGCTTAGTCATCTCAGCGTCAAGATGACACATACCGCCGGTGTGAAGCTGTATGACCTTAGCCCCTGTTTCAGAGATGGTACGCGCGTCGACGTCAGAGTCTATATCCGCCTCCATGACACCGATTTTCATTTCGTCCTTCAGCGCCGCTATGGTTTGCCTGAGCGTTGTGGTTTTTCCGGAACCCGGAGACGACATGAGGTTTAGCAAGAATGTGCCGTCCTTTTTGAGCCGGGCACGCAACTCATCTGCTTGCCTATCATTATCCGCAAAAACACTCTGTTTTATCTCAAGAATCTTAAATTCGTCCATCGTTCCGCCTTTCTTGCTGAATTAATATAGTGAAATCATAACATTCATTTCATCGGCAATCAAGCTCAATTTGCATAAAACAGAATGAGGGACGGCTCTCAGCTGAAAGCCATCCCTAATTTCGAGGAATATTACCGCGTTTTGCCGCTTGGCTCGGCCAGAAAATCTTCCACGGCGTAAAAGAGTTGCGAGGGCTCAAGCTCAAGTTCGTTGAGCGTCCGAATAAGCGTATTTATGGAATCGGCGTCAGTTGTGACGTCTTCGAAAACGGCGGCGCTACACGCCACCCCATAAATATTAATCCTCTCACCACTCTCCGCAGTAACCTCTGAGCACACAAGGCGATACTGCTGCATATTCCTTTCCCCCGCTAAAAGCATACTACTGCGAGATTCGTGAAATGTGTCGAATTTTGTCGAAGAGAATTATTATTGAGTTTGTTAATCTTCAAGCAGCTCAACGGTCTGTTCAGGAGAAGTGATTGCCGTGACATCCTTGAGCTTTTTCTGCATCTGTCGGGTGCGCACTCCAACGAGCTTGTCAAGCTCGTCACCTGCCTGTGTAAGTCGCTGTTGCGTCTGCGCGAGTACCGTTGCAAATGTGTCAAACTCGGTCTTTACCGCGCCCAGCACCTTCCATACCTCTCCGGAGCGACGCTGTATTGCGAGCGTCTTAAAGCCCATCTGAAGACTGTTCAGCAGCGCTGCCATGGTCGTAGGTCCTGCGATTATCACCTTGTAGTCACGCTGCAGCGACTCGAAAAGCCCGCTCTGCCGCGTGACCTCGGCATAAAGGCCCTCAACGGGAAGGAACAGCACAGCAAAATCCGTTGTTCCGGGAGGATCAATGTATTTGTCGTGTATGTCGCGCGCGGAACTGCGAATTCTGCTTGTAAGCATTTTGGCCGCAGCATCAATCCTCACAGGGTCGGCGGCATCGTAGGCGTCGACAAGTTCGGTGTAAGCGTCGAGCGGGAATTTTGCGTCAATCGGAAGATAGACGTATGAACCGTCGTCACCCGGCAGCTTGACTGCATATTCGACGTGATCGCGGCTTCCCTCTTTTGTGCAAATTTCGTGCTCATATTGCTCCGGCGCCATCACCTGCTCGAGTATCGCTCCAAGCTGGATTTCACCGAGAATCCCTCGTGTTTTGACGTTGTTTAAAACCTTTTGCAGATCGCCCACTCCGATTGCGAGCGTCTGCATCTCACCGAGCCCCTTGTACACCTGCTCGAGTCTCTCACTAACGAGGCTGAACGATGCCTGAAGCTTTTCTTCCAATGTCTTTTGCAGTTTTTCATCAACTGTCTGACGCATCTGTTCGAGCTTCTTGTTGTTGTCATCCTGAAGCGATGCAAGGCGATTTTCCATTGTAGTTCTGATATTGTCGAGCTTCTGCTCACTCTGTAGCGAAAAGCTTTTAAACCGATCGTCAATCGAGCGCAGCGAATCTGAGATTCCCTTAGTCAGAGCGTCGAGTCGCGCGTCCTGCCGCATAAAAGCGCTCTGCTGCGACTTTTGGATCATATCTGTCATAATCGAGAGGTTGTTGGCCGTCTCACGTCGGCTCTCCCGCTGCTCACCCATCAGTTCCTTGCGCAGCATTTGCAGCAACTCACTGTTGCCGTCCCTGTTGCCCGATTGCTTTACAAGCACAAAGATGATGAGCACAAGCAGCACTGTAACCAGTACACAGAGCACTGCGAGCAACGCGATGTTCGTCTCCATTTATCTCTTCCTCTCTTTAAAAAATGATTTTAAAACAAGCCGCGTTCACAAATAAATGTGAAATCACGCGGCTGATTAATCTACTTTTTTATGACGAGCTTCTTTTCCGTACCCGCACAAAGACGTTTGATGTTCTCTCGGTGTGAGTAAAAAATCATCGCGGCCATACACAGTGTTAGTGCAGTTGAATAGATTCGTTCCGAACCAGTAATTGTTGAAATGACAAAGTTGGCTATCGGGCAGGCCGCAGACGCCGCGAGCGAAGAGAGCGACACAATTTGCGAGATTAAAAACACGAGAGCAAACACAGCGCCGCACACAAGAAGCAGTTTCGGATTGAGCACTAGCATTATTCCGGCACTGACCATGACGCCCTTTCCTCCCTTAAATCCAAAATAAACCGGAAATAAATGGCCAAGGAGCGCACACATCGAGCCGAGGCAAGCGCCAATATACGGATCTGCACCGACGCTCGTAAAGAGCGAGCGGCCGATGATTATCGCCGCCGCCCCCTTTGCAAAATCACCGATTCCGGTGAGTGCTCCCGCCGCCGTTCCGACAGATCTTAAAACGTTGGTCATACCGGCGTTGCCGCTCCCGAAACCCCTGATATCCTTATGGATGAACATCCGCGTGAAGATTACGCCGAAACACAGCGAGCCGAGCAGATAACCCGAAAGCGCCGTAAGTAGTGCCGCCACTATCTCGTTCATTATTTGTCTCCTCTTTCACGCGTTATAAACCGAACGGGAGTGCCCGCAAGGTCGAATGTTTCACGAATGCGATTTTCTATATAGCGCTGATATGAAAAATGAAATAGATCAGCTCTGTTGACGAACACAACAAATGTCGGAGGCCTGATGGACGCCTGCGTCATGTAAAATATCTTGAGCTGTTTGCCCTTGTCAGACGGGGGCTGCACACGAGCCGTAGCGCGCGCTAACAGATCGTTTAACATTCCTGTCGTAACTCTGAGCGCGTTTGCCTCGTTGGCTGAATTAATCAGCTCGAGCAGTTTGTCCAGTCGCTGTCCCGTTTTGGCAGAAATAAAGACGAGGGGTGCATAGGACATGAAGCTGAAATTGTTTTCGTATTTCTTTTTCTGTTCCTCCATCGTCTTGCCGTCTTTTTCAACCAGGTCCCATTTGTTAATTGCGATGACGCACGCTTTGCCCTGTTCGTGCGCATATCCCGCAACCTTGCTGTCCTGCTCTGCAAATCCCTCCGCCGCATCTATCATTATCACGCAGACGTCGGAGCGGTCGACCGCAGCGAGCGCGCGAATAACACTGAAACGCTCGACACTGTCGTAAATTTTGCCTTTTTTGCGCATTCCGGCCGTATCAATAAAAGTGAAGCGTCCGTGGTCGTTCTCGATATAGCTGTCAATCGCGTCGCGCGTTGTTCCCGCAACGTCAGAGACTATCATGCGGTTTTCTCCGATAAGTCGATTGACAAGCGAGGATTTCCCCGAGTTCGGCCGTCCGATTATCGCAACCTTGACGTCGTCGTCGGGCGGGGCGTCGGGATTTTCCGGTTGGAGATATGCACAGACAGCATCAAGCAGATCCCCTGTGCCGTGGCCATGCACCGAGGATACCTCAAAAGGATCTCCCAGCCCGAGCGTATAAAAGTCGTAGAGTTCAAGCGGTGTATCGCCTGTGGCATCGCATTTGTTCACACACAAAATCACGGGTCTTCCACTCTTTCTCAGCATCCCCGCTATTTCCTCGTCGGCGGCGGTCATTCCCGCGCGGATATCCACAACCATTATTATGACGTCGGACATGTCGATGGCAAGCTGCGCGTGTTCGCGAATATGCGTCAGTATCTCATCGTCGGAACCTGTTTCGATGCCGCCGGTATCAATCAGCTGAAAACGATAGTTCAGCCACTCGCACTCGCCGTAAACGCGGTCGCGCGTGACTCCGGGTGTGTCGTCCACGATCGAGCGGCGCTCACCTATAAGCTTGTTGAAAAGCGTCGATTTTCCGACGTTGGGGCGGCCCACGACCGCCACTATCTGTTTTGCCATTTATTCCTACCTTCCGGTCAGAGCGTCGACGAGGTCTACACCGTTCGTCGTAACGCGAATTTCAATACCCAGCGCAGTTGCAAGCTCATCTAACGTTACGCTGTCGAGGAACATATCGCCCTCACTGCGTAGCATTGTCTCTGGAATTAACGCAATGTCGAATGTGTCCAGCTTGCCCTTGAGCTGCTTTATTATATCGGTTGCGGTCACCAATCCGGCGACAGAAACGCAGCCTCCAAAAAAGTTGTTTTTAATCGCGAACACGTCGCAATGAATCTCGGGCAGCTTGTCCGCCGCCTTTGCAACGAGCTCTCTTATCGAGGGCGCTGCTGCTTCGCCCGTCACAAGTGCACAGCGCCGACTGTGCACAACCGTCTCGGCGCACTCGAGCGAGGTTAAAAATTCGTCAGTGAAGAGCGAGAGCATCCCCACCCCGTTTTCTATCTGAAGCAGTTCGCCGTAATAATCGACATCCGGTATCGCACGTCCTGCAAGAAGGAACAGTTCATCGCCTGGATAGACAATCTTGCACCCATGCTCACGGCTGCAAACTTGGTTTACCTCGTCGATTATGTCGAGCACATCGGCTGCCGAACGCACGTCAAAGCGCTCAAGCGAATAGAGCCCCTCACGATGCGATGTGAGACCGACAGGAACGCAAGCAACGCTCTGCACCGCCGGCATGAGCGCGACAAGATCAAGCAGTGTTGATCGCAGTTCCTCCCCGTCATTCAGCCCGCGGCAGAGCACTATCTGACAATTTATCGGCGTGCCTGCCTGCGCGAGATGATAGAGATGTCTGAGCTTTTCCCCTGCAAAACGATTGCCCATCAGCTTGCATCGCAGTTCCGGATTGGTTGTGTGAACCGAAATATTCACAGGAGAAATCTTCATCTCAATTATTCTCTCAACCTCGATATCCGAGAGATTTGTAAGTGTAACGTAGTTTCCGAACAGATAAGAAAGCCGCTCGTCGTCGTCTTTAAAGTAGAGCGATTCGCGAAGTCCTTGAGGCAACTGATCGATAAAGCAAAACACGCAGTTGTTTTCACAGCGGTGCTGCTTGTCCATCAAAAAGCTTTCGGATTCAAGTCCCAATTCGTCATACTCGCCTTTTGAAATTTTCAGTGTTCTCTCGTAACCGCTCTCAGGATCGCGAACAACAACCAAGAGCGACGACACTGTAGTGTAAAACCCATAATCAAGCACATCGTTTATCTCATGCCCGTTGACCGACACGAGCTGCGCACCCGCCGTTATCCCATACCGCGCCGCGGGAGAGCCGCACATGACGCGAGTGATTGCAACCACCGCCGCCACCCCCAAATTGTTATAAAAAAGACGAGGTTTCCCTCGTCTTCGCGCTTGAAGTTACGCTTCTTTGTTGATAATTTCCCTGCCCTTGTAGTAACCGCAATTGCCGCATACTCTGTGGGGAATCATTAGTTCTCCGCACTGAGAGCATTTTGCAAAACCGGGAACGGGAAGCTTCCACACCGAGGAGCGTCTTTTGTCGCGCCGAGCCTTGGAAACCCTTCTTTTCGGTACTGCCACTTTCCTGCACCTCCTCGCGTGTGAATGGACAAATGTGAAAGAATCACAATTTAAATCCGTATATGCACGTGAAATCGCGTGCTTAGATATTATACACACTATATTTTGCTATGTCAATAATTACAGCCGATGTTATCAGAGATATTTCTTGATTTCCTCGCTGAGGTTGTCGGGATCGGTCGATACTGTGAACACAACCTTGAGGTTTTCCTTGCACAGCTCTTCGATCTGATCGAGCATCACCGCAAAGCCTGCAACGTCATTGTCGCCGATTTTAAGGATTCCGTCTACATAGACCTCCTGAATGTCGTAGTTTCCCGCAAGAATTCCCATAAAGAAGCCATAGAACATATTATAGCCGCGAATCGCGTAGTCATCCGCATCGATGATGCGAACCGAATTTTTGACGTTATAGGTGGACTTCATGCCTTTTTCGATGCAGACGATGCAGCCGGACGCTTCCTGCGCCGCCTCGTTTATCATTTCGATCATCATCTTGGTCTTTCCCGAGCCTTTTGCACCGACAATTAATTTTATCATGGCCGTGTACCTTTCTTTTTAAGTTTATTTAATCTTTTTTTCAAGAGTGGCTTTCAAATCTTCAAAGCCCGGTTTTCCCAACAGCGCGAACATGTTGCGCTTATAGCCTTCCACGCCCGGCTGATTGAATGGGTTAACCCCGAGCATATATCCTGAAACCGCACACGCGCGCTCGAAAAAGTATATAAGCTCCCCTGCCGTGCGCTCGCATATCCTGTCTGCTCCGATCATGAGACATGGCACGCCGCCCTCTGTGTGGGCGAGGATTGTACCTTTCATGGCAAAATCGTTGACGCGAGACATGCCGCTTCCGGCAAGATAATTTAGGCCGTCAAAGTCTCCCGGGAGGGGATCAATCATGAAATCGGAAATCGGCTGCGCAAAATGCAAAAAAGTTTCAAACATGATGCGCGCGCCGTCCTGAATATATTGACCCATCGAGTGCAAATCTGTCGAGAAAATAACGGATGTCGGCATGAGTCCCTTTTGTTCCTTGCCCTCGCTCTCTCCGAACAGTTGCTTCCACCACTCCGAGAACATCGCAAAAGAGGGTTCGAAACACGCGAGGGTCTCAACCGCCTTTCCCCGCCTATAGAGCGCCGTTCGAGCACAGGCATATAGGTTAACAGGGTTTCCCTGGGTGTCGTCCGCATAGTCCCGCGCGGCCTGTGCAGCGCCTGTCAGCAACTCGTCGATGTCGAAGCCAGCCGCCGCGAGAGGCAACAGTCCGACCGCAGTTAGCACCGAAAAGCGACCTCCGACGTCATCGGGAATAACAAAGCACTCATAGCCCTCACGATCAGCAAGAGATTTGAGGGTTCCGCGTGCACAGTCCGTGGTCGCATAGATGCGCCGAGCCGCCTCAAGTTTGCCGCACTGCTTTTCAATCAACCCTTTGAGCGCGCGAAACGCGAGTGCCGGCTCTGTTGTGGTGCCGGATTTTGACACGATATTGACGCTCACCCGCTTGCCATCACAAAGCGAGATTATTCTGTTCAGGTAGTCTCCGCTTATATTGTTTCCTGCAAAATACACTTTTAACGGACTCTGCTCGTTAAAAAGCTGCGAGCCTAGAAATTCAAGCACGGCACGCGAGCCGAGATATGATCCGCCTATCCCGACAACGACCAGCACATCGCTGTCATTGCGAATCCGGTCGGCCGCTTTTTTTATGCGGGTAAGTTCTTCCACATCGGACTTGAATGGAAGATCTCTCCACCCGAGAAAATCCGCCCCCGATCCGCTTCCGTCGGCAATTGCCGTGCAAGCACGGGAAAGCTCCGACCGCAACTCTGAAATGTCGCTATGAGAGATGAAATCTCCGAGATAATTTGTGTCGACAGTAATAGCCATATTGACACCTTTTCCTTAGCGCACATGCATGTGGCATCGGTGCGTTTATACGGCGATATTAAGACCCGCGCCTTATGATTTATATTATAGCACAACGGGTCTGCTGTCAAGGATTCCGACGGAGCAGTTACATGTGAACGAGTGATTCAAAAAGCAGTTTCCATCCGCTTCCGAATGTTATTCTATCAACACTTTCGGCAGCGAAAACATCGTATTGACCCAGCATCTGACCCTCTGCGTAAACCGAAATTGTGCCGACGGTCTGGCCTTTTTCAACCGGAGCCTCAAGCGCTGCGGCAATATCCGTTTCAAAAGTTATGGCCTCTTTCTTTCCCTTATCCACAACTATACTCTTCGGAATGTCATACTGAAGCGCACAATATTCTTTGATGCCGCCCTTAACTTTGATCGGAGTGACATCTTCGGGGTTGATTTCGGTTTTCGCAAGCTCGTAATTTGCAAATCCATATTCGAGAAGCGTGCGCGCACTCGCAAAGCGCGACGCCGAATCGGGACAGCCGAGAACCACTGCGATAAGCTCCATTCCGTCTCGCTCGGCAGAAGCCGAAATGCAAACCCCCGCCTTGTTCGTCGTTCCCGTCTTGATTCCCGTTGTCCCGCTGAACGATTTGAGCATTTTGTTGGTATTGGTGAGCTCGGTCTCTCCGCCGCGCAGCTCTTCCTGCCATATTGTGATGTATTTGCGCACCAATTCGTGACGCAGCACCTCCCTTGACATCTCTGCGACGTCTCTGGCACAGGAAATATGTCCGTCCTCGTCCAGCCCGTTGGAATTCTTAAACACCGTGTTCACCATACCCAGTTCTGCGGCGCGTCGATTCATCTCCGCAACAAAAGACGGCTCTCCCCCGCTCACGTGTTCGGCGAGAGCCACCGCTGCATCGTTTGCCGAGGCGACCGCCACCGCTTTCAGCATCTCATCCACCGTCAGCTCCTCGCCCGGCTCAAGCCATATCTGCGAGCCGCCCATCGAGTAGGCGTGCTCGCTCACGTTAACCTTGTCTTGCAAACTTATCTTTCCGTTCTCAATCGCTTCCATGACAAGAATCATCGTCATTATTTTGGTAATCGACGCTATCGCTCGCGGCTCGTCGGCCGCCTGTTCATAGAGCAGTTCTCCTGTCGCTCTCTCGATAAGTATAGCCGACGGAGCGGCAAGTTCGAGCACCTCCTTGTTTGATATGGTCGGAATACTCACGGTCTCCCCCTCTCCGAGCGAGCCCGTCAGTGTGTAAAACTCGTCAGTTGCAAGTGTGTCATAGCCGTTTGCGGCGGAAACCCCTAACATTAAAGCTATCATGACATAGCAAAGCGCGCGTTTAAAAATCATCATCCATTCCTCCGATACAAAAGAGTATGCCATCACTCGTGATAACATGATTGTATTGGCGGTGCGTGGAGTGTATAATTAGCCCCATGAAAGTTTTTATCCGCACATTTGGATGTAAAGTGAATAGCTTTGAGAGCGCCGCCACCGCCGAGCTTCTTTGTAAGCGCGGCTTTTCGATGTGTGACAGCGAGAACGAGGCCGATATCATTATCGTCAACTCCTGCACGGTCACAGCCAACGGCGACAAGCGCACCCTTCAATATTTAAGGCGTGTCAAACGTATCAACCCGGAATGTATAGCCGTTCTTTGCGGGTGCTTCGCGCAAGCTTTTCCAGAACGCGCCGCTTCCACCCCGCAAGCAGACGTGGTGTGCGGCACTGGCAACCGCGCCGCATGTGTCGACGCCATCTGCAAATTTATTGAAAATCGCGAGCGCTCAATTGACATCGCAACCAACGGCGGCAAGACCTTTGAACCGCTTTTCGCACCCTCTCTTGACGGTCATACACGCGCCTTTTTGAAAATAGAGGACGGCTGCGAGCGCTACTGCTCCTATTGCATCGTCCCGTTCGCACGCGGCCCGGTTCGCTCGATGCCGCTTGGAGAACTTGTGCGGCAGGTTGAGACTTTTGCCGAAAACGGCTATGCCGAAATCGTGCTCTCGGGAATCAATCTGTCCTGCTACGGCCGAGGTGAGGGCTTCGATCTCGCCGACGCTGTTGCCGCGGCGGCCTCTGTGAGTGGCATATCCCGCGTGCGAATCGGATCTATCGAGCCGGATCTTCTGAGCGACGACATACTCTCGCGCCTTGCGGCAGTTTCTAAGCTCTGTCCTCACTTTCACCTCGCACTGCAAAGCGGCTGCGATGCGACGCTCGCTCGCATGAACAGGCATTACACGTCGGAGCTTTTTTCGACAGTTGCCGCTAAGCTGTGCAATCTCTTCGATCACCCGACTTTCACTACCGATGTCATCGTCGGATTTCCCGGAGAGAGCGAAAGCGAATTCTCCGACAGCCTATCGTTTGTTGAGAGCTTCGGGTTTCTGAAAATCCACGTCTTTCCTTATTCGATAAGGGATGGGACAGCCGCTGCCGCTATGCCCTGCCAAATCACGCGTGAAATTAAGGAGATGCGCGCCGCCGCCATGACGGCCGCAGCCGAACACTCAAGAAAAAAATTGATGGAGTGCTTCGTCGGCACTCGCGCTCGGGTAATTGTCGAGCGCCCTCACAGTGACGGCACTTTTCACGGATACACTGACCGCTACCTGCCCGCACTGCTGTGCGGCACTGATCTTCACGAGAGGCAGACGGTCGAAGGTGTAATCGCGCGCGTGGACACATTGGGCGACTGTTGTGTCATCGAGCTGCCCTAATCGGCTGTCCGATATTCGGCTACATCTGATGATAAAAAGTCCGCAAACAACCCTTTGGGTTCTTGCGGACTTTTGTGTTTATCATTATTTTGCAGCTGTCATTGGGGCTGAATTTGACAGATTTCTCCGTTGACATCCCAAAATGCAAAATCCATTCAAACTTGTCAAAAGCAGCGGTAATCATTGAAGTTGATTGAGCAGCTCCAATGCCCGTCCACGTCGCTGCTCGGTTAACGCGTCGTCGATATTCCAACATCCGTTCTCGCTGAACACAACATCACCCTCGTTCGGATTGCGGCTAAATTCAGAACATCTGACAATAAGTTCTTCTCCTGCGTCACCGATGAGCACCGCTGTGCCGTCGCCGCGCAGCCTATCAACACTGAAAAGCATAAATCTCGTCCTCCGTATGCGTTTTGTCAGATTATCGGAGATGCACCGAGATATTCTCTCCGTCGGTCGTCATCTCGACACGTCGGTCCAAATCGGTGCGAAACAGACGCGCACCTCCGCTCTCAACAAGTCTCACAATGTCAGGCGCGGGGTAACTATATCGGTTGTCCTTGCCGCACGAGGCCACTGCGTATTGCGGCGAGACGAGAGCAAAAAAATCACCTGAAGTAGAATACTGCGAGCCGTGATGACCCAACTTCAGCACATCGCTTTTTAGCTGCGCCCCGGTATCTATCAATACATCCTCAACTGCAAAACCGGCATCCCCCATAAACAGAAAGGATTTTTTGCCGTAATCAAAGCGCAGCACCAGAGAACAGTCGTTGAGATTGTCATATCCGCCTGACGAGAGCACAGACAGTTTCCCTTCACCCAGCTCTCGACTGTTTCCGTTCGCAGGAAGGGTTATCTGCATTTCCTTGGAGATAAGTTTTTCGAGCATTCTTGAAAATGTTGTGTTGGTCGGAGTAAGCTCACGCGGATAGTGGTCCAACATGAACTCTCCAACGTCAAATTCACTCAAAATGGCGCTCATTCCACCGATGTGATCGGCGTGTGGGTGTGTTGCTATCAGATAATCGATGCGTTTTATTCCATTTTCATGCAGAAACCCAATTATGGTGTCTCCCGCCGTCCACTCACCCGCATCGATAATCGCTACCTTTCCGCCCGACTCTATCACAGTGCAGTCTCCCTGCCCCACGTTGAGAAAGGTTATCGCCGCACACGTTCCCTCAAGCTTCTCTTCAACATCTGCTACTGCGGATGTCTCGTCGATATGCTCTGTCTGCGAGGGCTCCAATCCGAAAAAGTCATAAACCTCGTTCCACGTGAACCAATGAGTGAGGTATATTCCGGCGAACAGAAACAGTGCTGCAGCCACCGCCGCTGCACTTAACGACGGCTTAAGTATATTTTTTGCAAACCCGAAGTTTGCCCGCGCGGATCTCATTCGACGGGTGCCTCGAGATTCATCGCTCTCTCTTGAAGTGGATCTCATTCGACGGGTGCCTCAAGGTTCATCGTTCTCTCCTGAAACTGTGCCCTCGTCATGCGAACCTCACGTGGTCGGCTGCCGTCGGCCGCTGTGATGATTCCCATCTCTTCCATGTCGTCCATTATGCGCGCGGCGCGTGAATATCCGAGCCGCAGTTTTCGCTGAAGCAGCGATGTTGAAGCCTGTCCAGCTTCAATAACGACTTCAATTGCCTGCTCGAGCATAGCGTCCGACACACCGTCGCCGGCACTGCTCTGTCCGCTCTCGCGTGCGGCATTTGCCTCCGTATCTCTAATAAACTGTTCATTGTAGCGCGCCATCGTATATTTTTTGAGAAACTCCACCACTCGTGCGACTTCCTCGTCACCGACATAACATCCCTGAACACGCACCGGTTTCGTCGCTCCAACCGGAAGAAAGAGCATGTCCCCGTTTCCGATAAGCTTTTCCGCCCCCGACGTGTCAAGAATGGTTCGGCTGTCAACCTGCGAGCTGACCTTAAAAGCGATTCGCGTCGGGATGTTATTTTTTATGGTTCCCGTTATGACGTCAACCGATGGGCGCTGTGTCGCGACGACAAGATGTATCCCAGCCGCGCGCCCCATCTGCGCGAGACGGCAGATTGAATCCTCGACCTCATTGGGAGCTGTCATCATCAAGTCATTGAGCTCATCTATGACTATAACTATGCGTGACTTTCGCTCGAGAGGCACGCCTTCGGATGCCTCACCTTCGGGAGAAAACGCATCGCTCTTGTTGCGCCGATCCACGGCGGCATTATACTCCTCAATGTTTCGTGCGGAGGTTTCGGCAAAGAGCCTGTATCTTTTCTGCATCTCGGCGACGGCCGCGCCGAGTGCCCCTGCCGCCTTTTTGGGATCGGTGACCACAGGTGTGTGCAGATGCGGAAGTCCCGCATAGCAGGTGAACTCAACAAGCTTCGGGTCGACGAGCACGAGCTGCACGTCGTCCGGTGAAGATTTGTATACAAGGCTCATTATGATCGAATTGATACAAACGGATTTGCCCATTCCCGTTGCACCCGCTATCAGCAGATGCGGCATTTTGGAGATGTCACCGATTTTCACTTTGCCCGCTATATCTTTGCCAATGGCAAAGCTGAGCGGCGAGGACGCGTTTTTAAATTCGTCACTCTCGATCACAGAGCGCAACTTGACCGCACTCCTCGTCTTGTTCGGCACCTCCACACCCACGGCGGCCTTGCCGGGTATCGGTGCCTCAATGCGGACACCGTCGGCCGCGAGATTGAGTGCGAGATCGTCAGAGAGGTTCACAATTCTCGAGAGTCTCACTCCCGGCTCAGGCTGCAATTCATATCGGGTCACTGTTGGGCCGCGAGAGTAATCGATAATTTTGGTGCTCACACCGAAGCTTTTGAGCGTGCTGACAAGGCTGTCTGCGGTTGAGCGCATCTCATCGTCAGCCACGTGCTCCACAATTGCTTTCGGTTTGTCGAGCAGCGCAACGGGAGGAAAACGGTACTCGGTCGGAACATCTGAAAAAAACTCGGGCTCCGGCTCGGGTTGCGGCGTTGCCACGATCGGCTCGGGATTGGTGTTGGGGGCGCTCGCACTTCGGTCGTCGGCGCTGTCTTTAAAATCGGTGAACAGCGTTTCCATCATCTGCTGTCTGCGAAACACCTCGTCCACAACTTCAGCCGCAGGGCCACATGGAGCCGCGTCCCGTGTGATCACCTCGTCATCATCCACCGGAGCGTCGCTCGAAGGATCGAACTCCGGTCCCAGCGGAATGTCGATTCTGCTGCCGTGCTCGTCGACGCAGCAGCGAACCCGCTCGGGTTCACTCGTCACGGCACTCTCCCGCGAAGCGAGAATTTCAGGTTCTTTCTTCAACGTCTCGTCAGTTTTGAAATCGGTATTGTTCTCCTCAATCCCTCCCATGGCGGACGACTCATCACTCGGAGGGCCGATTGGGATATCAATCTTTTTTCTCCGAAAGAGAGAGGGCTTGGGTGTGCCCTCCCACGGGGCGGCATCACTCTCAGAATCTGCAGATTCCGCCGCAGCCGCAAACGCGTGTTCCTCGTGAACATTTTTTATCTTGTCTATCGGTTTGCGCAGCGTGTTCATCAAGTCCGCTATCGTGCGTCCTGTGAGCAGCATGACACAGACGAATATAATCAAAATTATCAGTATTTTAGCAGCAGTCAAACCGCAACTGACCTCAAGCGGCCAGCCCAACAACGCCGACATCGCTCCCCCGCCCTCGACGAGCGAGCCGCGACGATAAAGCTCAGCTATATCCGCTACAAACTTGCCGTTGGCACAGCGGTAATCTCCAAACACGCAGAGCGCTCCGGAAACCGCCACAAACAGTGCACCAACCTTGACAGAGCGCGGAATTGGAGGTTTCTTCCCGTATGCCAACATAACAGCGAGAGCTAAAACAATCGGGCCAACGGCATAAGCGAGCACGCCAAATACACCGAACAGCACACTGCCCACGGCGCGCCACACGCCCTCTCCCTCATGCAGCGAGAGTGCAATCAAAAGAGCTCCGCTCGCAAACAGCGCTATGGCAATGCCATCACGTTGGTGCTTGAGCTGGGCTGCGCGCTGCGCCTCTCTCTTTTGCCTCTCAATCTGTGCTTTGGAAGCGCGTCCTTTTTTTTTCGGAGTTGCGGGCATTTACGCAACACCCCTTGTGAATATGTTATTCGCGACTTCGACAATATTAGCCCCCGCGATATGCTCGATTATTCCGATGGAGACAACGGCAATTCCGAGCGCCAGGGTATAATAGGCAAAGATCGCGAAGCGGTCAGTTTTCACGAGCCAGGAGACAAGCTTGATGGCAGCGAGACCAAATACCGCCGAGGTTACCATTCCCACTATCAGCGCGGGACTGAATGCCACACCCTCCGCAAGTGCGTCCTTGAGTTCGAGCAAGCTCGCACCCATAATTGCGGGAATTCCCATAATAAAGGAAAATCCAACCATGAATTCACGGGAAAACCCGCGCATGAGTCCGGCGGAAATCGTTGAACCCGAACGGGACACTCCGGGCAAAACGGCAAGTCCCTGAAAGCATCCGATCACCACCGCGTCCTTCACCGTCATGTCGACGGCGGTCTTATATCCCTTAACGCTGCGGTCCGCAAGCAGCAGCAGCGCGCTGGTTATCAGGAAACAGACGCCCTCAACGAGAATGTCGCTGTCCTCGGACAGCGCTGTAACCGCGTCTTTAATGAGCAGAAACGGCAGCAACACGACGAGCGAAAGCAGCACCATGATGACCGCTCTTCGGTTTTCGTTCGCCTCTTTGAACCTGAATTTTCTTGTGAATATATCACCTATCATCTTAAAGGTCTCAACTATCATTCCGATGATGGTTTTGTGAAAGGCGATGAACACCGCGAGCAGCGTTCCGACATGGAGCATTACGGAAAAGAACAGCGCATTTTCCGATTGAAGCCCGAAAAGATGTTGAAACAGCGAGAGATGTCCCGAACTTGAAACCGGCAGAAATTCCGTGAAGCCCTGAAGCACTCCCTGTAAAAACCCCTCAATAACAGTCATGTTTTCTCCTTGAAGCTACGGCGCTCACGCGTCGCTTATGAAAATCATTACTGTATATGATATCATATTCAACCTCCGTTTAAAACTGTTTTTTGCGTCTTGCGGTTCTTCGCGCAAGATATCCCATCGCCTCGCCGAGAGAACCTATCTCGTCTATCAGCCCTTCTTCCACCGCCTGCTCACCGTCGAGCACTGTGCCCACATCCAGGACAAGCTCACCCGTTTTCAGCAGCAGTTCTGAAAGCCTTTCCTCCGAAATTCTCGAGTGGCCACATATGAAGCGGGTTATTCTCTCCTGCATCCTGTCGAAATGACGCATCGTTTGCGGCACGCCCAGCACTGTTCCGTTGTGGCGCACAGGATGAACAGTCATTGTGGCTGTCGGCACGATGAAAGAGCGGTCTGCTGACACGGCAAGCGGTATTCCAATCGAATGACCGCCGCCGAGCACGAGCGACGCCGTCGGTTTTTTCATCCCGGCGATAAGCTCCGCAATTGCAAGCCCCGCCTCGACGTCTCCCCCCACCGTGTTGAGGATGATGAGCAGCCCATAGATATCGGGGTCCTCCTCGACGGCGACGAGCAGCGGTATCACGTGCTCGTACTTTGTGGATTTTGTGTCCGATGGCAATTCTGTGTGTCCTTCAACCTGCCCCACTATTGTGAGGCAGTGAATCGGATATCGTCCTTTTGTCTTCGCAACCGAGCTTGTCTCGAGCATCAGCTCAGTGTCCAGAATCTCTTCGGCGTCTGCGCTTTTCGCCTTTTCGTTCTGTGTCTCTTTGCCTTTCTTTTCGTTTTTCAAGAGTGTACCTCCGTTATTTTTTGTTATTCTTTGCAAAACCTCGGATAATAACCCTTAATTCAACGTTAAAAAATTGACAGTGTTGTGGCGATAGTTTAAAATATGACACGTAAATCATGACAAACGCAACCTCGGAGGAAAATCAATTGTCAAAGACCGCAGCGCAAAAAATACTCGCCGCCCATCTCGTTGACGGCGTTCTCGGGAAAACCCCCGAGCTGGGAATTCGGATTGACCGAACGCTCACGCAGGATTCAACAGGCACAATGGCCTATCTCCAATTTGAGGCGATGGGAATACCGCGCGTCAAAACAGAGCTATCGGTCGCTTACATCGACCACAACATATTACAAACCGGCTTTGAAAACGCCGACGATCACGAGTATATTCGCACCGTCGCGAAAAAACACGGCATACGCTTTTCCCGCCCGGGCAACGGAATATGCCACCAGGTCAATCTCGAACGCTTTGGCGCTCCAGGCAAGACTCTTGTCGGCTCTGACAGCCACACTCCGACGGCGGGCGGCGCCGGAATGCTCGCGTTCGGCGCGGGCGGACTTGACGTCGCGGTCGCGATGGGTGGCGGAGCCTATTATATATCTGATCCCAAAATCATCGGCATTGAGCTTACCGGAAAACTAAACCGCGGCTCGAGCGCCAAAGACGTCATTCTCGAGGTGCTGCGTCGTCTCGGTGTCAAGGGCGGTACGGGCAAGATAATTGAATATTTGGGAGACGGCGTGAAGACGCTCGGCGTTCCCGAGCGGGCGACAATCACCAATATGGGTGCGGAGCTTGGCGCCACTACATCGATTTTTCCGAGCGACCAAATCACCCGGGAATTTCTCAAAGCTCAAGGGCGCGAGGCCGATTGGGTCGAACTGTCGGCAGATCCCGACGCCGAATTCAGCAAAAAGCTCGTTATAGAGCTCGACAAGCTTGAGCCTCTTGTCGCCTGCCCCCACATGCCCGACATCGTGAGGCCGGTGAGCGAACTTGCAGGCATGGCGATAGATCAGGTGTGCATCGGCTCGTGCACAAATTCATCGCTGCTTGATATGCTCAAGGTGGCAGCCATCTTAAAGGGGAAAACTGTCGCCGAAAATGTCAGCCTCACCATCTCTCCCGGTTCGAGACAGGTGCTCGACATGCTCGCCGAGTGCGGTGCGCTGGCAGACATGGTGCGCGCAGGAGCGCGTGTGCTCGAATGCGCCTGTGGGCCGTGCATAGGCATGGGTCAGGCTCCCCGCAGCGGCGCCGTGAGCGTGCGGACGTTCAACCGCAATTTCGAAGGACGCTCGGGCACAGCAGATGCGCAGGTGTACCTTGCAAGCCCTGAAACGGCGGCAGTGAGCGCAATTGCCGGCATGCTCTGCGACCCGCGAGCTGCGTGCGCCGAGCTTGACGTCTCGCTCCCTTCCAGCTTCGAAGTAAACGACAACATGATAACGATGCCCGCAAACAAGACCGACGCCGAGACAATCACCGTCACGCGCGGGCCAAATATAAAACCATTCCCGATAGCGAAACCGCTTTGCGGCGAGCTTGCAGCTCCCGTTGTGCTCAAAGTCGGGGACAACATCACCACCGACCACATCATGCCGTCAGGAAGTGCTCTTCTCCCCTTCCGTTCAAATATACCCCACCTATCCGAGTTCTGTTTTTCGCGTTGTGACGAAAAATTTCCCGCAAGAGCAAAATCAGCAGGTCACGGCATCATTGTCGGCGGAGAAAACTATGGACAGGGCAGCTCGCGCGAACACGCCGCGCTTGTCCCCCTATTTCTTGGCATTGAGGCAGTCGTTGCCAAAAGCTTTGCGAGGATTCACCGCGACAATCTCGTGAATGCCGGAATTGTGCCGCTCGTCTTCTGCAACGCGGATGATTGGGACGGGATTTCACTCGGAGACGAACTCGCGACAGAGGGTCTCCTCTCCGCGCTCGAAAAGGACTGCGACACTGTGACCATCGTTAATAGAACCAAAAACGCGAGCTTCACGGCCGCGATAGAGCTATCCGAACGCAGGCGCGCTATTTTGCTTGCGGGCGGTCTGCTCAACTACACCAAGGCGAGAGGTAAGGAATGATGAATCGTGATTTCACAAGCGCCATTGCGCGCTTCCAAGAGCTTTTAATCCAGCAATCAGACCGCTGTGATCGCATGAAGACCGACGGGGATTTCGTCGATTACTCGGCGCTTGACAAGCTCATCATCGGCGTGTGCGGCGGCGACGGAATCGGGCCTACAATAACCAAAGAGGCGGCGAGGGTGCTGCGCTTTCTTCTTTCTGATGACGTCGCCGCTGGCACAATTGAATTCCGTGATATCGACGGGCTGACCATCGAAAACCGCACCGCACAAGGCAAGGCCATCCCCGACGACGTGCTGTCGGCGCTCAAGGCATGTCACGTCATACTCAAAGGCCCGACAACAACCCCCGACGCCGGCGGCAAAGGCCCAAATATCGGCAGTGCCAACGTTGCAATGCGCCGCGAGCTCGATTTGTTCGCGAACGTCCGCCCCGTCAAGCTGCCCGAATTGGATATTGATTGGACCTTTTTTCGCGAGAACACCGAGGGAGCTTACGCAGTCGGAGACAAGGGTGTCTCGCTGCCGGATCTTGGCATCGATTTCACAATCACAACCGACGAGGGCACAAAGCGCATCTCGCGTCTCGCTTACGAATACGCCCGTAAAAACGGAAAACATCGCGTCTCGATAATCACCAAAGCGAACGTAATAAAGGAGACTGACGGACGTTTCCTCCGTCTTTGCTCCGAACTCGGGAAAGAATACCCCGAAATAGTTACCGACAGCTGGTATGCCGACATACTGACAGCAAAGCTAATCGACCCAGAGCGCAGATCGCTTTTTGAGGTCGTTGTTCTGCCAAACCTCTACGGAGACATAATCACAGACGAGGCCGCGCAGATTCAAGGAGGTGTCGGCACAGCCGGCAGCGCAAATATAGGAAAAAAATATGCGATGTTCGAGGCCATTCACGGTTCCGCACCACGCATGGTCGAAGAGGGACGCGCGCAGTTTGCCGACCCGTGCTCAATGCTTCGCGCCGCCGTGCTTTTGCTGCGCCACATAGGCCGATCTGAGCTTGCCGATCTTCTTGAGCGCGCGCTCGACTACTGCATGTTTGAGGATAAAACACACGTGATAACAGGACGCGATTCAGGGTGCACCTGTGAGCAGTTTGGGGATTACGTGATGCAGACTGTGGGTGAAATGAGGGACAAACAATGAAACAGAGTGAAGATGTCTCGCTGCTAGTAGTGCGTCGGTTGCCCAGATATTACCGATTTTTAACTGAGCTCAAAAAGAGCGGCATAGTTCGCATATCCTCAAAAGAACTCGCGCGCCGCATGAGACTCACCGCCTCCCAGATACGTCAGGATCTCAACTGTTTTGGTGGTTTCGGGCAGCAGGGATACGGGTATAATGTCGATCAGCTTTCAGATGAGATTGAAAAAATTCTTCGACTCGACACCCGGCTTCCCGCCATTGTCATCGGCATCGGAAACCTCGGACGCGCGCTGTCCTCTTACCTCTACGAGGCGAACGGAGTCGAGCTGATCGGTCTTTTCGACAAGAACCCCAAGAGTGTTCTGGACTTCAATCCCGATCTCGAGATCATGGGAATCACCAAACTGGACGAATTTTGTATTGCAAATAAACCTCTCATCGCTATCCTGTGCATCCCGAGCGAGCACGCACAGCAGATGGCGGCACGGCTCGTGTCTCTCGGCATCAGAGGATTTTGGAATTTCAGCCATGTTGAGCTGCACCTTGACAGCGACATCTGCATCGAAAACGTCCATCTCGGCGACAGTCTGATGACACTCGGCTACAACGTCAATCAGGCACTGGACAAACTCGCATCCTCCGACCACAAGACTGCCATGGATCATAACAAGCATTAGGGCAGCAGCTCAGATTTCAAGTTTCGCAGGGAAATCATCGTTTCGATTTGACGATATCTCTCCGGCGCTGCTGCAAAATATTACGGATTTGGATGACGTCAAACACGCCGTCGCGCGTTTCCGGCAGATGCTGATCTTATTGAGTGTCGCCGGACAATCAAAAAACGCCGCAATGCGGCTTCAAGTGCGTTTTCAAATTGCTCGAATGCAAAAGATCTTTGTATGCTTTGCTCTGAAAGCCCTGCATTTTTCCAATAACCGTATCAATGGTTTTTTAAAACACAGCGGCAACCAATGCGCGAAACGCAAAAATCTTTTATCTCTGCGAATTTTAGAGACGCGCTCACAATCTGAGCACAATTTCGCTCGCAGTCTTTGTTATTCGGTAAGTATTATTGGTAATTCCACACCATCAAGCCATCTGGTTTATCGTCCAAAACACAAAAGCCCGCGACTCTAAGGATCAATTCCGAAGAGCCGCGAGCTTGTTTTTTTCATCAGACCAATCCGAACAGCAACCCTCCCTGATAGATTAAGCACGCAACGAGCCACGCGAGCGCGGTTTGGCAGAGCATTGCGAGCAGCGCGCTCAGGGAGCTGTCCAGTTCACGGCGAATGGCGGCCATCGCGGCAACGCACGGCATATAGAGCAGAATGAACGCGAGCAAACTATACGCCGAAAGCGGCGTTAGTATCGCGCGCAGTGCCTGCGTGAGCGTCTCTCCCCCGCTCGACGCGAGCAACACACCGAGTGTGCTCACGACCGCCTCCTTTGCTGTAATGCCAGTGAGCAGCGCTGTCGCTATACGCCAATCGCCAAATCCCAGCGGTCTCAGCGCGGGTGCAATCGCGCGTCCCAGCGACGCCAGTATACTCTGCGAGCTGTCGGTGACATATGCGAGCGAAAAATCAAAGCGCTGTAAAAACCATACGATTATTGTGGCAAGAAAGATGACGGTAAATGCTTTTTTGAGGAAATCCTCAGCACGGCGCTTAATTGTAAGCCACACGCCCCGCAGCGTTGGAAGCCGATAGGCAGGCAATTCAAGTACAAAAGGCGCCGGTTCGCTTTTGAAAACAGTGTTTTTAAATATAAGACCGTAAATCACACCAATTATCATGCCGAGCAGATAAATCGACATCAAAACAAGCGGTTTGTACCTAACAAAAAGAGCGTCTGTCACAAGCGCGTAGATGGGAAGCTTTGCGCTGCACGACATGAACGGCACAAGCAGAACCGTGAGCTTTCTGTCCCGCTCTCCCGGGAGCGTGCGCGAGGCCATAATCGCCGGCACCGAGCATCCGAAGCCTATGAGAAGCGGAACTACCGAGCGGCCGGACAGACCAATTTTGCGCAGCAGTGAATCCATCAAAAACGCGACACGCGTCATATACCCCGTATCCTCGAGCACCGAGAGCAAGAAAAAAAGCACGAGTATCGTCGGCATGAAAGAGAGCACTCCGCCGACGCCAGCAAATACACCGTCGATTATAAGCGAGCGCAACAACGGCGCCGTGTCAAGTGCCGCGAGCAGTGCGTCCGCAGCTCCTGTTGCAGATGATATCGCAAGATTTGCCATAACCGACAGCCACTGGCCGATTGAGCCGAATGTCAGCGCGAAGACGAGCAGCATCACCCCGAAGAATATCGGCAAACCAAACACGGGATGCGTGAGCACCTCGTCTATCTTGACTGAGCGACGCTGTTCGCGCGAGCCGCTCTTGCCTTTTTTGACTAGTTTTTTACACAGCAAATCGATGAATTGATAGCGTGCGTCGGCAATTGCGGCTTCTCTGTCCGCGCCGCTTACGCGTTCCATGTCCTTTGCTATGTGTTCGAGCTCGTCGCTCTCGGAATTGGAAAGTTTGAGTCTTTGGGCGGTATATTCGTCCTTCACAAGCATGTGCGACGCAGCAAATAAAGGTGAGAGTCCGCTCACAACGGCACGGTTCTCAACTATTTTGATTGCCCTGATCACAGCGTCCCCCACAGCCTCTGTGTAAAAATCCGAACGAGGACGCAGTTGCTCTTCCGCGACGACAAGCGCCTCCTGCGCAAGCTCCTTGATACCCTGCTCGTTGCTGGCCGATATCGCGAGCGCTCTCACTCCAAGTTCGCGTCCAATCGCGTCGATATCGACAATATATCCGTTCGCACGCACTTCGTCCATCATGTTGAAAGCCAGAACAAGCGGTATGCCGAGTTCAAGCAGCTGTATTGTCAAATAAAGATTGCGTTCAAGCGCGGTGGCATCGACAATATTTATGATGACGTCCGGCCGGCCGTCAACAAGAAAATCGCGCGTTACCTGTTCTTCCGAGGTGTATGGAGTAAGCGAATATACACCGGGCAGGTCGACAATCAAGGTGCCTTCCTGCCCGAGCAGCTTCCCCTCTTTTTTTTCAACTGTAACTCCCGGAAAGTTACCTACATGCTGGTTGGATCCCGTCAGCGCATTGAACAGCGTTGTCTTTCCGGAGTTTTGATTGCCTGCAAGCGCGATCAACCAATTATTCACGCGCAGTCACCTCGATATTTCTCGCGTCTGCCCGGCGGATTGTCAGCTCGTATCCGCGCAAGCACAATTCAATCGGATCTCCGAACGGCGCTGTTTTGCGCACCATAATCTCGGTGTGCGGTGTGAGACCCATGTCGAGCAAGCGGCGCCGCAATGTGCCTATGCCCGCGACAGATGTAATGACAGCGCTGCGGCCGTTTTTAAGCATATCGAGTGTCATAAGCGTCCTTTCAATAAAGAGTTAGATAAAACTAATCAACAGGGTTAGTTTAAGCTAACCAACCCGTTTTGTCAATATTTTAAACGTTGCAAATTCCGACTGTATGCGGCATATAAATATAGCAATACATAGACATGAGCAAAGATGACGATATAGTCATTCAAAAGGCATGTAAACAGCTAAAGACGCCTTAAAAACATCTGTAATGGGCTGAAAAGAGATTTTTAGCTTTGCCTTGGATGGTGGGTTCACGCGTTTGCTCATGGATATGGCAATATATAAAGCTGAGGTGCAGTATGTTTGTTTCCGTTAAAATAACTCGTGAGCTGTTGGTTGTGCTTTCAGTTGTGCTCATGATGGTTCTGAGCATTCCGATTGCGTCGTTTGCGGTTCGCGGAGCTGCCGAACCAACCGCTGCTGTTCCGTCAACGGCCGTCTCCCCCGTCGCATATCTCACGTTTGACGACGGGCCGAGCGTCCACACTCAATCGGTGCTCGACGCGCTCGAGCGAAACGGCGTGAAAGCGACTTTTTTTGTCACGGCGCAATCCCCCGAACACCTCAACATGCTGGCTGCGGAGTCCGCGGCCGGACATCTTGTCGCTCTACATTCATATTCGCACGAGTTCAAAAATATTTATGCGAGCGAGGCCGATTTTTGGGCGGATATCGAGCGGTTACAGGATGTCATCTCGGAGCAGACCGGCTCGCGCTCAAACTTTTTGCGCTTTCCGGGCGGGAGCTCGAACACCGCCGCACGGCGTTGCGGCGGGTCACAGATCATGAAAAATCTCGTGGAGCAGTGCAAGCAGTTCGAATATACTTATTACGACTGGAACGTCGACACGCGCGATGCTCTGGGGGATGTGAAATCGGCAGATTACATCGCAAAGAGAGCGATATCGGGAGCGCTGGGCCAGAAAAACGCGGTTATTCTCATGCACGATGCCGGAATGTCAGCGCATGCCGCCGCCGCGATTGATATCATAGTCCCCGCGCTTCTCCGTGAGGGCTATCGTTTTGATACACTTGACAACCTCGTTATGCCGGTACACCACACCATTCCCTGACGACTTACGTGATTGCAATTGAGCTGTTTTTAGTGTAAGATATCAGCAGAAATTCATGAGGGGTGTGGCGGTGTTCGGCTATGTCTTTCCCGATAAGCCAGAGCTTAAAATCAAAGATTTTGCGCTCTATCGCTCCGTTTATTGCTCGCTTTGCGAAACGCTGCGCGGCTATGGACCTTTTGCAAAAGGACTGCTCAACTATGATTTCACCTTTGTCTCCATGCTGTATATGGCAGTAAACAGCGTAGAACCCGAGTACTGCGAGCGGCGCTGCAACACCAATCCCCTGCTGCGCGAGAAACAGGTTTGCCGAAACAACGCTCTTGACTACAGCGCGTCGGCACTGCTTGTGAGCGCACGGCACAAGTTGCTCGACGACGTTCGAGATGAGGCTTTTTTCAAGAGTGCTCTCGCCAGAATTGCTCTGGTAGCTCTAAAGAGACCTTTTAAGCGAGCGTCTGATTATCTGCCCGAATTTGACGCGTTGGCATCGAAAAAAATGTCTGAACAGGCAGATTCGGAGAGAACGAGCAACGACAATCTTGATGCCGTGTGCGCCCCGAGCGCAGAGTTGCTATCTTTTCTCCTTGCAGGAATTTCCAACGACGAAAAAGCTTCTCGGGTACTCGGGCGACTCGGATATCTCCTCGGGCGGTTTGTCTATCTTGCCGACGCGGCCGACGACCTTTCGGACGATCTTGAGCGCGGGCGCTTTAACCCGTTTATCTCAAGATTTGCGCTCACTGCACAAAGCGCTCCGGAATCTCTCCAGCAGGCGCGTTCGGAGGCGCTCTCACAGCTGTTTCACACGATCGGCCAAGCCGAAGCGTGTTATCGGCTGCTCGATATTGTATATTTCAAAGACATCCTCGACAATATAATTTATCTCGGATTGCGCAGGACCGCTTCTTCGGTCGGTGCAAGCAAGCAGAAAGGACGAAAAAAACATGAACAATCCCTATCAGGTTCTGGGAATTAGCCCAAACTCCAGCGATGAGCAGGTCAAGAGCGCTTACCGCGAACTTGCCAAACAGTATGTCGGGACCGACTATACTGCCGACCCACTCGCCGACATCGCAGACAGCCGCATGACAGCTCTCAACGAGGCGTATGACCAGATAATGGCCGAGCGCCGCGTCGGGAGCGCACAGCAAGATGCAAGCTCGGGCAGCGCGAGTTCGGAAAGCTCGCAGCCCAACACCTCTGCTTACGGACAGAGCGCATCGCGCAACTATTCTGAGATTCGCGACATGATACGCGGTGGAGATGTTCAGGGCGCTGAGCAGCGCCTGACCGCCGTTGAAAGTGCGCTGCGGGGCGCCGAATGGAACTATCTTATGGGGTGCGTCTGTCAGCAAAAGGGCTGGCTCGATCAATCCTATCGATATTACGCAAATGCAAACTCCATGGAACCGTCGAATTCAGAATATTCCGCCTCATTTTCCCGCGCACAGAATGAACGTATGAGCGGCGCATCGCAATACAATCCCTACCCGAACCCAGACAACCAAATGAGCAGTTGCATGGGTGGCGGCTACCCTTCCAATGGCGGCGGTGCCGACCCCATCTCTACAGCGTGTCAGTGCATGTGCCTCTACTCGCTGTGTCAAAGCTGCTGTTGCGGAGGCAGATAGCGCTATTATGAGCGGCAAAACCTATAAGATCGCGCTCGGCGGAATCGTT
Source organism: Oscillospiraceae bacterium (assembly GCA_036645935.1). Lineage (GTDB taxonomy): Bacteria > Bacillota > Clostridia > Oscillospirales > Ruminococcaceae > JAUNBN01. The sequence goes on from JAVXNE010000009.1 coordinate 88,601, forward strand.
TCGGCTCTTGCCGTTGCAATGATGTTTTTCGGCTCGATTATACCTTTTGCAACTTTTGTCGCGCCCGCCGCAGCCTCGCTCGCCGTGCTTTATTTCTGCCTCGAGTTCACAGGTAAAACGGCGTTTGCAGTCTATGCTGTCATCGCGGCACTCGCGGTGCTCGTTTCTCCCGACAAGGAACAAGCACTGCTTTTTGCTTGCTTTTTCGGTTACTATCCCGTCGTGAAACTCGCTCTGGAGCGCTCGTTGCCGAAAGCTGCAGCATGGATATGCAAACTGCTCGTGTGTGACACATCGCTCTTTGCGTTATACTATATAATCACACAAATCTTTGTGATTGACGCAGTCCGCGAGGAGTTTGCCCAATACACCTCCATATTGTTTATAGTGCTCGCGGTACTCGGGGACATAACCTTTGTGATATTCGATCTTGCGCTCACGCGGCTATCAATGATATATCTTGCGCGTGTGCGCCCTAAGATTACTAAACACCGTTAAAATGAGGTCATCAATTATATGTGCGGTATTGTAGGCTATATTGGCGAGAACGAAGCGGTTCCTGTGCTGATTGACGGACTTGCAAAGCTCGAATATCGCGGTTACGACTCAGCGGGCATCTCTGTCATCGAAAACGGTGAAATCGAGGTCGTGAAAACCCGGGGACGGCTTGCAAATCTTCAAAAGAAGCTCGCGACAATGTCTCCGCTGCACGGACGCTGCGGGATCGGTCACACTCGCTGGGCAACACACGGCGAACCGAGCGACGTCAACTCACACCCGCACACGAGCTCACGCGTCTCGATAGTGCATAACGGCATAATCGAAAACTATTCTGAGATAAAAGAATTTTTAGTTGCTAAAGGCTACACATTTCAATCGGAAACCGACACCGAGACAGCGGTCAAACTAATAGACTATTTTTACGGACTTTGCACCGACCCAATTGAGGCAATCTCCCGCGCTCTCAGCCGGCTGCGCGGTTACTATGCACTGGCAATTCTTTTCAAAGATTTTCCTGATCGGGTTTTTGCGGTTCGCCGCGAGAGCCCTCTCATCATCGGTTACGGGGAAAACGAGAATTTCATCGCTTCCGACGTACCTGCGATTCTAAAACATACCAAGCGCTATTCGCTGCTCGACACCGACGAGATCGCGACACTGACATCCGACGGCGTGAGCATTGTCTCCGCGCTCGGAATTCCGGTTCACAAAGAGATTTTGATGGCCGATTGGGATATCGAGGCGGCCGAAAAAGGCGGATTCCCCCATTTCATGCTCAAGGAAATACACGAGCAGCCCTGCGCCCTGCTCAATGCACTCAACCCGCGAATCAAGAACAGAATGCCCGATTTCACCCACGAAAAGCTGGATGATTCTCTGCTTAGAGACGCGAGCGCAATTCACATCGTCGCATGCGGAACCGCGATGCATGCGGGAATCGTCGGAAAGTATGCAATGGAACAGCTCGCGAGGGTACCCGTCACCGTTGAGGTCGCGTCGGAATTCAGATATTCCAACCCGATACTCGGTCTGGGAGAGCCAGTTATCATAATCTCACAGTCGGGTGAAACGCTCGACACAATAGCTGCCATGCGGCTTGCAAAAGAGCGCGGCTGCCCCATTATCGCAATTGTGAACGTCGTCGGCTCGACAATCGCGCGCGAGGCCGACTGCGTCATCTACACCTGGGCGGGTCCTGAGATTGCCGTCGCCTCAACTAAAGCCTATTCCGTTCAGCTCGCAACGCTTTATCTGCTGGCTCTGAAAATAGCACGACTCAAAAACGCCATTGATGACACAACTCTCGCAGAGCTTACAAGCGAACTGCTCGCCGTGCCCGCTGCGCTCGATCGAATGCTTGTCAACACCGACGAGATCAAGCATATCGCGAGCCGCTATATGAACTCAGACAACGCTTTTTTTATCGGCCGCTCGCTCGACTGCGCGCTCTCGCAGGAAGGTTCGCTCAAACTCAAGGAGATAAGCTATATCCACAGCGAGGCCTATGCCGCAGGTGAGCTCAAGCATGGGACAATTTCACTTATTGTGAACGGTGTGAGCGTCGTTGCCCTCTCGACACAGCGGCGTCTTGAGCAAAAAATGTTCAGCAATATCAAAGAGGTCAAAACTCGCGGAGCGCGGGTGTTGCTCGTTGCAGGCAGTGACAGCATCGTTCCAGACGGTCTCGTGGATGACATAATCCGCATACCTGCGCTCAACGATTTTTTTGCCCCGCTTGCAGCCATCGTCCCGCTTCAGCTCTTTGCATACTATATGGCAGTGCTGAGAGGCTGCGATGTCGACAAACCGAGAAACCTCGCAAAATCAGTAACCGTGGAGTGACAACTTTCGCATATAAATCAAAATCCCCAACAACTGCAAAACTGTTTTGCAGTTGTTGGGGATTTTCGTTTGTGTCTGCCGTGTCATCACCGCAATTTGCAATTTCAGAAGAAACTGATGACAGTTGTCAATATCGAATCTGTTTGAAAAAGTCACACCGGAATTGATTTCGAGAGGCTACGCCGTGATCTCAAGGGGCATCGTGATTAGTCCCGGATCCGAACCTTCGCTTTTCAAGATCGATCAATCGTTCCGCTTGAAGCGCTATCCTATTCATCAGGGTGGTTCTGCTTATTGCAGAAAGCCTCGCTCTTCGGAAGGCGCTCTTGTGGCGAGCCGAAAATACATAGCTGCAATTTGTCTTCGCTGCGATATCTCCTCTTCTGTCACGAGACCCGGACAGTGTCCCATTCGCCGGCGATACCGCTCAATGGTTTTGCTTGCGGTATCAGCGCTTCGTTATATCAGGCAAATTGCAACACTCGAAAACGCGTCTGACTGCGTCGCGCGCTGAAAATTATCCATTAAATCCTCGGGATGATTCTGCTGCATACAATCAGTCTTCATCATCGCCGTCTTCATCTTAATCGCAGTCATCAGCCATGAGCTCATCCTACAAAAAAAACAAATCGCCCGCATCTGAATCTTTGTCACCGTCTAAATCGAGAACGCCGTCTAATAAATCATCCACACATACTAAATAATCTCCTGTATTAATCGGTATTTGCCGCTTAATGAAAATCGCTGAATAGTAACCGCCGAACAATAATCAAGCCCTCACGGTCACTGATTGAAGGTGCTGTTGCGGTAAAATAAATACAAGGAAAACGGGCGAAACCTCAAAACTCTTAGTATATCTCCCTGCTCTTTTTGCGCGCGCGAACTACCAGAATCACAATGGAGGACACAAAGGCCGCAATCAGAAACACCGGAACAATCCACTCGTTGGGATTTTCGTTGTAGCTCAAAATCTCTGTCCAGTAGCGATCGAGCAGTGTATTCGCTTCATCTGGCAGAGCCATAAAAACCTCGGTGTTCTTCATGATCTCGTCGTCGGGATAGGCTATCGCCCTTATCTCATCCGTCAGATCAAGCAGTTCCCGCGATTTCGCAATAGGTGTCGAATATCCGATATATTCCGAGTTTGCAGCCGATACCTCCGGCTCGCACATGTAGTTGATAAACATCTCTGCCGCCTCTTTGTGCTGGCAGCCCATCGGTATGACCATCGCGTCGACAAAGTAGTTGGTTCCCTCTTTGGGAATTGCGAATCCGAGATCGGGATTCTCGCTCATCATCGTTATCGCATCGCCTGCATAATACGGTGCAATTGCGGCTTCCCCACCCTCCATCTTGTTGAATATCTCATCCATAACGTAGGCCTGCACGAGCAGCTTCTGTTTTTTAAGCTCTGCCGCAGCCTCCGCAATGTGGTTGGGATTGGTCTCGTTGAGGGAGTATCCGAGCCGTGCTAGGGAGATACCGAAAGCGTCTCGAGAGTTGCTGAACATCAGGATGCTTCCCATAAAGCGCTCGTCCCACAACGCGTTCCACGAATCGGGAGCCTCGTCCATCATTGTCTTGTTGTAAATCAACCCGACCATTCCCCACATGTATGGCACAGAATGGCGGTCTCCCTCGTCATACTGTGCATGTTTGTACACATCGTCGATGTTGGCAAGGTTGGGTATATTCGCAAAATCGAGCGTCTCGAGCATATCCTCATTGACCATGCGCGCAATCATGTAGTCTGAGGGAATCAAGATATCATACTGAGCGCCACCGCTCTTGATTTTGGCGTACATCTCCTCGTTTGAGGCAAATGTCGTATAGTGCACCGTTATTCCGGTCAAATCCTCAAATCCTTTAAGGACATCGAGCGAATCGTCAGAACCGTCCGAGATGTATTCACCCCAGTTGTAGACGTTGAGGGTGATTTTCTGTCCCTCAAGTTTTTTGTAATAACCGCTGTTGAGCGCGAAAGCTCCCGACGAGAGCGAGCACATCGCGATTGATGCGACGATTAAGCATATCAGTTTTTTCATCTGCGCGCCTCCCTTGCGAGTGCACGCTCGCTCTTGAGGTCAACCGCGTTCATAACCAGCAAAATTGTGAGCACCACGACAAAGAGAATTGCGGACAGCGCGTTGATTTCAGGTGAAACCTTGCGCCGAGTCATGGAATAGACTGCAATCGGCAGTGTTTGAGCTGTTCCACTCGTGAAATAGCTTATCACGAAGTCGTCGATAGAATAGGTGAGCGCCATCAGAAATCCAGTCATGATGCCGGGCATGATCTCGGGAATTACCACCTTAAAAAACGCCTGAATCGGACTGCACCCGAGATCGAGCGCCGCCTCATAGAGATTTTTATCCATCTGGCGCAGCTTTGGACTTACCGACAAAATGACGTATGGCAGATTAAATGTTATATGGGCGAGAATCAGCGTGCCTATCCCCATCTCGAACGTCATCCCAATCGCTGAGAGCGCCGTGCGCATCACGACAAAGAGAAGCAGCATCGAGACGCCGGTGACAATCTCGGGGTTGACTACGGGAACATAGGTCACGTTCATGATCGCCATGCGGGCGGGTCTGTGCATATTGCGTATACCGACGGCCGCAGCCGTACCGATTATCGTTGCGAGCACGGACGAAATGGCCGCGACGAGCAATGTGACGCCCAGCGCCTTGATGATCATGTCGTTCTGAAACAGCCTGCTATACCAGTTGAGAGTGAATCCGGTGAACAGATTGCGGCTTTTGGACGCGTTGAATGAAAACAGGATGAGCACCGCAATCGGCAGATAAAGAAAAATGAAAACAAGAGTGATATACGCCTTGGAGGAGGAATTAATCTGCTTCTTCATATCAGCATTCCCTCCATTTCCTCGTCGTCAAACTGGTTTGCAACGCTCATGCAGAGCAGCACAATGACCATTAAAACGAGTGACATCGCCGAGCCGAGATGCGGGTTATAGGAGTTTCCGAGAAACTGCATCTCGATGAGATCTCCGATGAGGATATTTCCGCCGCCGCCGAGCATTCTCGAAATGATAAAGGTGCTTATCGACGGCACAAACACCATCGTGACACCGGTCGAGATTCCCGGAATCGACAGCGGCAGGATGACCTTGGTTGTGACACGCCACATGCTCGCGCCGAGATCCTGCGCGGCTTCTATGAGCGAGTCGTCAATCTTTGTCATGATCGAGTAGAGCGGCAAAATCATGAACGGCAGGTAGTTATAAACCATACCGAGCACAACCGCCCCCGGTGTGTTTATCATCTGGAAAGGTCCGATTCCGAACAATCCGAAAAATCGGTTGATCAGTCCGTTGTTCTCAAGCAGCGTCATCCACGCATAGGTGCGAAGCAAAAAGTTCATCCACATGGGTAACATGATTAGCATTATCATAAGTGACTGACGTGCTCCGCGCATGCGCGAGATGAGGTATGCAAGAGGAAACGCTATCGCGAGACAGAGAGCTGTTGCGATGAGCGCAAGCCAAATTGAACGCGCAAAAACGGGTGTGTATTGACCTATTCCCGAGACATTTGCGAGCGTGAAATTTCCGTTCTTGTCTGTAAAAGCATACCACGCGACCAGCGCGAGGGGAGCTAAAATGAAAATGAGCATCCACACAACATATGGAAGGCTGGCTATTTTTGTTTTCAACAGCTCACGCCTCCGTCCTTCTCATTATGTGAATTTCATCCGGGCCGATTGTCATTCCGACCTGAGCTCCGACTTCCGCGCTTTTGGTGCTCTGCACCGTCCACTCATATCCCGCCTGCTCAATTTGCATTTCAAAATGCACGCCCTTGAAGACGACACTCTTGACAACGCCCCAAAGATCTCCCTTTGCGACACTCGTTAGCTCAATATCCTCGGGTCGCACCACGACATCGACGAACTCGTCTTTTTTAAAGCCCTTGTCGACGCACTTAAATTTCTCGCCTGCGAACTGCACGAGATAGTCGGAGTGCATTATGCCGTCGATAATATTGCTCTCGCCGATGAAGTCCGCGACAAAAGCATTTTTGGGCTCGTTGTAAATATCCTGCGGCGTCCCGATCTGCTGAATTATTCCGTCGTTCATGACGACGACGGTGTCGGACATCGTAAGCGCTTCCTCCTGATCGTGCGTCACATAGACGAACGTTATATCAAGGCTCTGCTGGATGCGTTTGAGCTCGGTCTGCATTTCCTTGCGCAGCTTGAGGTCAAGCGCGCCGAGCGGCTCGTCAAGCAGCAGTATGCGCGGCTTATTAACAAGTGCGCGCGCTATCGCGACGCGCTGCTGCTGCCCGCCCGACATTGCGCCTATTTTCCGCGATTCAAATCCTCGCAGGTTCACAAGCTCAATCATTTCGGCAACTGCCGTGCGAACCTCATCCTCAGGCGTCTTTTTGAGCCGTAGCCCAAACGCGATATTCTCAAACACATTCAGGTGCGGGAAAAGCGCATAGCGCTGAAACACCGTGTTCACTTCGCGTTTGTACGGCGGAACGTGAGTCACGTCCTTGCCGTCAAAAAGCACCCTGCCGCTGTCGGGTATCAAAAACCCGCCGATAAAGCGCAGAGTGGTCGTCTTGCCACAGCCTGACGGTCCAAGAAGAGTTACAAACTCCTCGTCGTGGATGTCGAGACTGAGGTTGTTGAGGATCGTCTCTCCGTCGAAAGCGACCGAGCAGTTGTCGAGACGCACCAAAACATTCTGTTCCATTCAATTGTACCCCTTTGCGGTAATTTTGTTCTCCCGCCTTTTTGACGGGCGACATCTGCAAGCTGCCACCCCGCAAAAGGTTTGTTACACCGCGCACAAGTGCACGGTTACAGCGGCGGCTTACGACATCGGGTTTCTTGCCTTGATTTATGACAATGAAACAAATATAAAGAACTGGATAGCTTTTGTCAATATACTGAAAAAATTTGTTTTCCGGAAGAATTTAACATATGAGTGGCCGACTTTGGAAGAATATCTGCAATTATCTCTGTTTATCTCGCAATATTGCCGCTTTGCTCTGAATTTCTGCTCGAGTCATGATAGTAATGGAAAATGTCGGTGCTTGACTTTTAAACGGTCTTAACACGAGTCACAGCCGGCGCAGCGTATCTGCGGCTCCGGAACGCTCAAGCGCGCGAAACAGCAGCATCCCCAGCACGGTGCAAGCTCCGAACTGCCCCACCGCAACCAATCCCGCGAATGTCGCAAACATCCGCCATTCGAGGATTCCTGAACTTGCGAAGCAAAGCTCGGTCCCGACCACCGCGGCGTTTATAAATACCGGGGGAAGTGTTGCGGGAATAGGAAGTCCGAACACACGCAGATTCCCCATCCGAGCAGTGAGCAGCGCCGAAACCAGCGTGGCGAGCGTGCCGAGCACCACGTCGATCGCGCCGAGCACGTTCGCCCCCGTTGCCATGCCGATTATATTGGTGATGAGACAGCCGAGTGTGATTCCCCATACCGCAAATGGATTGAACACGGGGAGAATAGTCAGCGCTTCAGCCGCGCGCAACTGTATCTGCCCGAACGAAAGCGGCGCAAGCAATAAGCTCAACGCCGCGTAGACGGCCGCTATCATCGCGGAAAACGCGATTTTTTTTGACATCGCCGATCGCATCAGTTTTCCCTGCTTTTCATGACGAGGTAAGCATTGATAAATCCGTCAATCTCTCCGTCCATTACAGCGTTGACATTGCCCTGCTCAAACCCTGTGCGGTGGTCTTTCACCAAAGTGTACGGCATGAAGACATAGCTACGTATCTGCGATCCCCAGCCGATCTCCATCTGGTTTCCCTTGATGTCCTCAATTTTTTCGAGATGTTCAAGCTCCTTGATTTTCACGAGTTTTGCCCGCAACATTTTCATCGCCATTTCCTTGTTTTGAAATTGGCTGCGCTCATTTTGGCAGGCGACCACAACACCCGTCGGCAGATGCGTTATTCTTATCGCTGACGAGGTTTTGTTTACGTGTTGCCCACCCGCCCCGCTGCTCCGAAACGCGTCCACCTTGATGTCATCGTCGCGTATTTCAACACTCTTGTCGTCTCCGATATCGGGCATTACCTCAAGCGATGCAAAGGAGGTATGCCTGCGCCCGGATGAATCAAATGGCGAGACTCTCACAAGACGGTGAACGCCGTTTTCCGACTTCAGGTAACCGTAGGCGTTGCGACCCTCGAGCAGTATCGAGACGCTTTTGATGCCTGCCTCCTCGCCGTCCAGATACTCTAAAACGGTGATTTTAAAGCCGTTTGCCTGCGCGAAGCGGGTGTACATGCGGTAGAGCATCTCGACCCAATCCTGCGCCTCGGTGCCTCCCGCTCCCGCGTGGAATGTGAGGATTGCATTTTTGTCGTCATATTCTCCGGTGAGCAGTGTCGAGAGCCGCTGTTTCTCAATCTCAGCCTCGAGCGCTGCAAGTGACTGCTCAATGTCGGCAGCCATACTCTCGTCGCCCGTCTCATCGGCTATTTCAATTATGGTGGCGGCATCGTCCAACCCCGAGGTGAGAACTTGCGCATCCGCAACGCGTGCCTTGAGCGCGCTCTGGCGCTCAAGCACCGGTCGGCTGCCCTCGGGATCGTTCCAGAATTCAGTTTTGGACGTCTGCTCTTCCATCTCTGCGAGCTCTTTGTCGACGCTCTCGAGGTTGAAGGCTTTTAACAGCTCCTCGACCTCGGTGGAGGCCGCCGCAAGCCGCTGGTTATATTCGTCTAATATCAGCATATTTTCCCCTGAAGCTCTATTGTTTGAGATGATGGTTCATTATACACGAAACGCAAATAAATGAAAAGCTCTTTGCTTTTTTCTTGCATATAAGGTAGAATAAACCCACAATCAACTGTGAAATCACGGAGATAAATCGAAATGATAAATTACACGGGCAGTACATGCCCTTATTGCGAAAAGCCCCTCACACCCGACGATACTGTCGTTTGTCCCATCTGCGGTACTCCGCACCACAGATCGTGCTACAAGGAGCACGGAGAGTGCGCCAACACCGCCAAACACTCGGCAGAATTTGAATGGAAACCCTCTGTCGATACCGACCTTATTCTCGGCTCAGATGGCGTAGTCTGCGCCGAATGCGGATATGTCAACTCGGTAAACGATGTTCACTGCTCCGGCTGCGGCGCCATGCTTCCGGCACGCGGCACAACTCCTCTCCCCGATACCGCAAATTGTATTCCGGAAAGTGTTTTTGTCTCGCGCACCCATCCGCAAAACATCGGCGAACTTGAAGAGGCGCTGTGGCCATACAGTTTGCGCGACGGGTTCTCTGTCGACGAGAAATTCGACGGAATATCTCTGCTCGACTGGGCGACGTATCTCGTGCGCAGCGCGGGATATTATCTTTACTGTTTCAAGTCGCAAGATGCCCGTAAAGGTAAGACTGCGTTTACCTGGAGTGCCATGGTCATGCCTCCTATATATTTTCTTTACCGTAAGGTGTGGTGGGCGGCGGCAGTTGCAATGCTCGCCAACATGACTCTCAACTTCCCCACTTTGATTTCGTCATTTTGGGCAGATTCCGGTCTGTTCGGTCTGGCTGCTGCGCAGTGGGACAGCCTTTCAATGGTCACGAGCACGATTCTGCTCGGCGTCAACGTCGTTTGGGGACTGTTTGCGGCATGGATATACCGAAAACATTCCGCGAAGCAGATAGAACACCTTCGCGCTGCACATCCTGACGACGCGGAATATCGCTCCGCAATCGCTCACAGCGGCGGTCCGAGCCTGCTTGCAGCTATCGCAATCCCCGTGGCACTTGCGGTTTTAACCGCATTGGTAAGCATTCTTTTCGGAATTCAGCTTCCGACCGGATTTACATTATAACTCGGCACAAATCATTCCTCGGAGGTTTTTGTAAATGAAGATTCGCAAGGCCGTGATTCCCGCCGCAGGGCTGGGTACCCGTGTTTTGCCCGCGTCTAAATCAATACCAAAAGAGATGCTTCCGATTGTCGACAAGCCCGCAATTCAGTATATCGTTGAGGAGGCTGCCGCGTCGGGAATAGAGGACATCCTCATCATCACCAGCCGCGGAAAGGACGCCATCGCAGATCATTTTGACAGATCACCGCTGCTTGAGCAGGCGCTCGAAAAAAGCGGAAAAGCCGACATTCTGGAAAGCGTTGTGCACCCTGCACAGCTCGCCAACATCACTTTTCTTCGACAGCAGGAAATCAAAGGACTGGGTCACGCGGTGTGGTGCGCGAAATCTTTTATAGGCGACGAGCCATTCGCAGTGCTTTATGGCGACGACGTGATTGTGTCTGACGGTATTCCGGTTATGCGACAGCTCATCGACGCGTTTGACGAATTCGGTCTGCCCACTCTTGGAATTAAAGAGGTCACTCCTGAGCAGATTTTGAAATATTCATCGATGAAGGTTGAACTTATTCGAGACAACCTCTATCGTGTTGACGACATGATTGAAAAACCTAAGCCTTCAGAGATTCTCTCACTGTTTTCCATACTCGGGCGTGTCGTGTTGACACCCGACGTCTTCGATATCCTTGAAACTCTCCCCCCCGGAGCGCTCGGGGAGATACAGCTCACCGACGCAATCAAGATCCTTGCACATGGAGCCGGAACTGTCGGTGTCGACTTTGTCGGCACACGGTACGACATGGGCAACAAACTTGGAATTCTCAAGGCCACGGTCGATATCGCACTGAAGCATCCCGAGGTTGCAGAGGGTTTCCGAGACTATCTGAAATCACTGAAACTTTAGTTTTTTGCAATACGCACAACTTGCTTTCTTGCACACGAAATATATCGCACCGCACATCCACTCTTGAGTATCCCGCACTTTTGAGCAGATTCTAGCGGCGCGGTTTTTTTGTGGCATTTTCAGTTAAAAAAATTGCCGCTCCAGTTTCATAAGACACACAAAAGCCGCTGATTCAGTTCTGTTTTTGCCACATCACTTGAGTCTCTAAGGTACATGGAGATCATGTTGGATTTCCAAACAAGTGGGATAGTCAGTGTACGGAGAAGTAACTGATGAGTAGAAGCACTGCCACGAGAGCGAACATTGACCGTCTTCGGAGCGATTGTACACATCGGCGAGATGCTCAGCGAAATCGATAAGTGAAAACAAGCGGCCGGAGTCACCAAAACTTCTTATCTTCGCGTCAGGTACGTTTAGTCTGTCAAATGTCTGTTATTGTACACCAAAGTTCAGTTGTGAAGTGATGGATGCCGACGATTGACATTGTCTATAAGCACTGGTATAATATATCAGTTCGGCGCTTAGATTTTGAGCGCAACATCCTTGCCCGTAAAACGGGCCACAAGTCCACAAGGAGGTGCTAAAATGACAAACAGCTACGAAACCATCATGGTGCTCAGCTCGGCTCTTGATGAGGAAGCTACCAAAACACTGCTCGAAAAATTCACGTCGCTCATCGCCGCTAATGGCACGGTTGAATCCGTTGACGAATGGGGCCGCCGCAGACTCGCTTACGAGATCAACAAAGAGACTGAAGGCTACTTTGCTCTCGTCAACTTCACAAGCGAGCCTGATTTCATCAAGGAGCTCACGCGCGTCTATCAGATTACAGACGGCGTTCTGCGTACAATTGTCGTGCGCAAAGAACAGTAATCTGCGGAGGGTGAAAAATGCTTAATCACGTAACTCTCATGGGTAGGCTTGTCGCCGATCCCGAGCTGCGTCACACGCCAAACAATGTTGCTGTGACTAAGTTCACGATAGCGGTCGACCGCAACTTTGCCAAACAGGGCGAGGAGAAGAAGACCGATTTCATTGACATTCAGGCATGGCGCAATACTGCCGAGTTTATATGTAAATATTTTACTAAGGGCCGTATGATTGCAATTGAAGGCGCATTGCAGGTGGATCGCTACACCGATAAAGAAGGCAACAAGCGCAATGCCGTTTTCATTTCGGCAAGCGATGTCTACTTTGCGGACAGCAAAAACGGCAGTTCCGGAACTTCAGCCCCCGCGTCGACCGAACGTCAGCCCTCGTCTGAAAACGCATTGCCCGATACCGGCTATGCCGCAGGCGAACCGGATGATTTCGCTGTTGTCGAAGACGACGGCGGACTTCCGTTCTGATCACCAAACCGAAAATTTAAAAGGAGTAACATGATGGATAACAACGAAAACATCGAGAGTGCCACAGCTGCTGCTGTTGAAACGCCTGTCGATACCCCTGCTGCACCACCTGCTCATATTCCCACCCCGACACCCACGGCAGCCGCATTTGCCGCAGCTGCCGGCAATCCCCCGCCCGTTGCAGCAGCCCCGTCACCACGTCCCGCTTACATCCCCTCAGACGGCCCCCGCGCTCCGCGCTCCGACCGTCCTGATTCGAGAGGCGACCGCGGCGACCGCGGCGACCGTCCCCAAAGAGGAGGTCCCCGTCCTCGCCGTCGCAAGGTTTGCCAGTTCTGTGTCGACCGTGCGGGCGATATCGATTATAAAGATGTGAACAGACTGCGCAAGTATATTTCCGAGCGCGCTAAGATAATTCCCCGCCGTGTTACCGGCACATGCGCACGTCATCAGCGCGATCTCACAATTGCGATAAAGCGCGCGCGCCAGATAGCGTTGCTCCCTTACGTCAACGACTAACTAACCTGCATTGAGAAAAGCATAAATTTTGAAGCGCTCCGGATAAAACTGACAGTACAAAGAAAAACCAATCACAGGATATCTCCGGATTATGCCGTCTGGCTCCGTTTTTGAAATGGAGTCAGACGGTATTTTAATTGTAACGTTCACAATTTTAGAAATTAATATAATCATTCATAATTTGCTCGCCTTGCCAAAGGACTGAATGTTCTGTCGTGGATACATTCCGCATTAAACATGGAAAAGCAATTTGCAGCCATGGCGTTTGTCGCAAGGATTTCCGCATCTTGACATAGAGGGTGTAATGCCATGTTTTTTATTAAGGGAAAATATGCTTGTTCGGTGTATTTGAATTGCTATGGAGCTGTAACTCCCCGGAGACTATCTCTTTTTGCAGGGCAGCTCCTACTGTGTACAATACAAGGTTAATGTTCGGTTGCCTGCCGGTCTTATCGGCAACGATACTGTTGTCAAAGAGATCTCAAGATAACAGAAAGACAGAAAAAGCTCCCAAACGGAGTGTTATTATCCTGCAATTGAGAAAGGCTTCTGTGGGGGCTTCTGTGCAATACCCGTTTTCGGGTGCAGTCCACTTGTGTCCGGATTTTATTTTTTCACTCTCTCATGCTTTTTTGCAGCGCATTCCAGAAACACAACACCTTCGCAGTGCATCTGGAGTTTCCAACACAAGAATTCTGTGATATGTGAACTTTCACGTTTCAGCCGAATGTCCGAAACATCTTGCCCGCTTTTATTTTTTCACTCTCCCATGCTTTTTTGCAGCGCATTCCGGAAACACAACACCTTCGCAGTGCATCTGGAGTCTCCAACACAAGAGTTCTGCGATACGTGAACTTTCACGTTTCAGCCGAATGTCCGAAACATCTTGCCCGCTTTTATTTTTTCACTCTCTCATGCTTTTTTGCAGCGCATTCCGGAAACACAACACCTTCGCAGGGCAGCTGGAGTTTCCAACTGGAAAATCTCTCGTACTGCGTGGATTTTTAAAGTTTCAGCACACTGTTCAAAACAAATCCACTTCATAGAAAAATCCCGCACTTAATGGTTTACTCTCCATTAATCACGGGATTTTATGATTTATTTAATCGTGCTAAAAAAGCTAACCGTTATCTTTGCTATAATTTATTCACTGCCTACGAAACGCAATCTCCATGCCTTAATTTTACTTTGAACTTGCAGCTTGCGATACTCACCGCGATTGAGCCATCGCCGTTACGCCGGTGGCGGCGTTTCTCCGTCAATTGTCGCGCCGTCAAACGCGCTCACCGCAACCGTTATCGTGACTGTCTGTGTCTCGGGATTTATCCCGACGCCCTTTTGAATGCTCTGCTTGAATATTATTCCCGCCGCGAACATATCTGTCTTTTCCTTTGCGACGACGTATTTTATTCCCGCTTCCTTGAGCTTTGCCTCGGCATTTGCCTGTGAGTACCCGACGACTTCAATCATTTTGGTGCTCTTCTCGCTCTTGTTAACATAGAGTATGATTGTGTCTCCGTTTTTAGCTACCGCTCCCGCATCGGGTTTTTGGCTCACAATCACGTTGTCTTCAACGCTGTTTTGCGCGACATATTCATATTCATACTTGAAATTGTCACGATCGTACATTATCTCGGCGAGCTTCTTGTTCGTGTAATCAGGGATTGTGAGCGTCGGCACCGGAATCACGTCTGGCTGGGTATCAAACTCGGCAAGCAGTTCTTTCCCCACAAAAAACATTCCGATTAGCACCGCAAGCACCGCGACAATGACAATCGCAATGCGTATACCGCGGCCATCTTTTTCTTGCTCTTCGTTTACATCGCGATTTCGATTTTTTGAGTTTTTCGGTTTTGCCTTTATAGCCGTTTTTTTCGTTTTTGCCGTTGATACGGCGATCATGCGCGGTTCCATCTCGCGTGTGGAATCGTCTGCAAACCGGTCATTAAACATGTCCTTGAAGTCCTTTGCGGTGCGAGTTCGCTCATTCATGTTGACGAGCATCGCGAGCATGATAGCGCGGGACGCATATTGAGGAATTGCATTGTTGAGCGCAATCGGCGCTTCAAGAGTGTCGTAGCTCTTCCTCTGTTCGGCGTCCTGCGGCGTTGTGCCAGTGAGGCAGCGATAAAATGTGGCGGCTATCCCGTAGACGTCGGTTTGCGTGTTCTGCCACGATGTTGTGGAATACTGTTCCGGGGCAGAGTATCCGCTTTGCATCTTGGCCGCAACCTCTGTGTCTTTGGTTCGGACAGATGAGGTTGCAAAGCCTCCGAGCTTAACGTCTCCGTTCCGGTTCACATAAATCGTGTCCGGTGATACGCCTCTGTGTATCAGGTTGACGGAATGTATGGCATCAATGGCGTCGAGCACAGGTGAGAGCAGCGTCATGCATTTTTCAAACGCTATAGTGCCTCCAGAGAGGGATAAGAATTCCTTTAGCGTGACGCCGTTTTCAAATCTCTCAAGCACGGCGTAGGCAGTGCCATTAGCTTCAAGAAAATCAAGCGTGTTGACAAGCGACCGCTCATTTTTAAGTTTTCTCAAATTTCGGTAAAGCTCGCAGAAATCCACAAGCGCAGTTTTATAGTGCAACTCTGCTCCATATTTGGGATGTAGCACAAAATCGTCCGGGCCACGCATGCAACCGTTCCGCGGCAAAAACTCACACAACTCGACGACTGCTTTTTCGACGCAATCGTAAGCGACATATCTCACGGAATCCCCATTATCATTCAGCTTGCGCCCTACAACATATCGATTGGCAAGTCGGTATCCAATAGGCAGGCAGAGTGCCGGGTTGCGTTGTGTTCCGTTATATCCGCATTTCGGACAGGCGCTCGCCCCGGCAGGAACGACGTTCATGCAGCTCATACACAGCTTATGCTCGTTGGACATTAACTCACCTCTGATGAAACTTATGCAATATAAAATTGCTCTGTATTATAATACAGTTTTTTCTCGAATCTTTCAAGTGAAAAGGCTATATGCATTTTATATAGCGCTAACACACGTTTTCTGTTATACTAATCTCAAAGAAAAAAATTATTTCGGAGAGACATATAATGGGCGATAAGTGCAAAGGCCTGTTCACTCGCAGGGTGCAGGCAAATATACTGACTGGTATCATCATCGCATTGTCATACGTTCTGTTGCAAAATTTCAGCTCAGTTCGTCTTTTTCTCGGAAAATTTTACGCGATAATCTCGCCGATCGTGGCTGGGCTTATCCTCGCGTACCTGCTCAATATGATAATGGCGCCACTTGAGAAAAATGTGCTTAAGTTCGTTAAAAAATCAAGCATAAAGCGTGCACTTTCACTTTCGCTGACAGTGATCATCGCGCTGGTAATAATTGCGGGAATGCTCTTTGCCATCATTCCTCAAACCATAACAAGCGTCGGTTCACTGTTCGTCTCCGTGCAGCGTTTTCTCGCCGACAACAAGACCGAACTGATGCAGCTCGCGGCTCGCTTCAATTTAGAGGAGATTGCAAATATCATATACGGATCGTGGAACGATATTTTTGAACTCGCCAAAGACTGGGGCGTCACTGCCCTTCCCGGCGTTCTCAGCGCGACCAAGCGGGTCGGAAACGGATTTTTCAACGGCGTCATGGCACTATTCATCGCAATATATTTGCTCGCAGACAAAGAGCGTCTGTGCCGCCATTCGAGAATTGTCGTGCGCGCGCTCGCGAGCGACTCGGTTTATGACCGCACGATGCTTGCCGCAAGCCGAAGCCACCATATTTTCAGCGGATTTATAAGCGGAAAGCTACTCGACTCGCTCATCGTCGGAGTAATCTGCTTTATTGTCATGATTATCTTCAACTGGCCGTTTGCAGTGCTCATCTCGGTTGTAATTGGAGTCACCAATATCATTCCTACATTTGGTCCCTTCATTGGCGCAATTCCAAGCATGTTGATAATCGCTATCGAAAACCCGATTCAAGCGGTCTACTTTGCGATTTTCATCTTTATCCTCCAGCAGATCGACGGAAATCTGCTCGGGCCCCTCATTCTCGGCGACAGCACTGGCCTCTCGGCATTCTGGGTGATGATTGCGATAGTGCTGTTCGGTGCGCTTTGGGGAATTACAGGAATGATTGTCGGCGTGCCGCTCGTGGCAATTGTCTATGTTTTTGCAGCGGAGTTTATCGGCACCAAACTGAAAATGAGGGGAATCGATATCGATTCCATTCAGTGCCCTGTTCCCGCTGCCTCATCTCCCACAAATGACAGTAATTCCAAGTCGTTCATCTCGCGCATAACGTCATCCTTCAGAAAAAAAGGTGACGATGATCAGAAGGATCAAAAATAGATACAGAGGCTTAAAAAGCATCTTCCGAACGTTTTCTGCTTTTAACATGATGACGTCCTCTGCCTCACATCATGCTAATCGATACTCTTTCTTTGCGTGCACCAGGCGCACTTTTTAAAGAAACGACTTGTAATCTCGAATAGCGCAACCGGAAGTCATGGCATCCGTCCTGCCCACGGTTTTGGTTTGGATCCAACTTCGCGCACATCTTTTCAAGTATTGGCAATTTCGGGATTTTCACCGCGCAATTATAAGCAATGTTCACTTGAAACCATCAAGCACAGCTGCTACACGGAGCAAATACATTTTTTGTTTATCTATGTACAGTATCCGAATGGTTTTCGGCAAAAATCTATGCGGGTTTCAAATGGCCATAGCGATGTCTTTTGAAATGCAAAGGACATCGCGTTCGCGCATGTCTCATAGATATGATTGTCTGCGCATTTTAACCCTTCGTTCGCACTGATAACACAATTTCGTTCGCAATCTGAATTATTCAGCAAACATCGGATAATAGCACCCTAAGCTTTTGAAGTTATCGTTCTCGAAGCAATTTACCGGAAATAAAAACCGGGAGTCACTCTATGAAGTGACCCCCAAAAGTTTGACAAATAATTAAATTAAGCGACGGAGAGGGCGTGTTGTCTGCGAATAGCAGGCGGCAAGCCCTTTAGCTTTGCCTT
>JAVXNE010000010.1:0-101687 GCA_036645935.1 Oscillospiraceae bacterium
GCCAAGGTTCTAAAGCGAATTGCTTATGGATACCGCAACTTTCACAACTTTCGCCGACGAATCCTTGCTACTCTTAAAACACAAAGGGGACTCACGCTCTTTCGCGCTTGTCCCCTTTGATTCTTTAGTCTGTCAGGCTTACCCCAACTATTGATATTGAGTCCTATCTTACCACGGCTTTACGCAGTCTTTCGGATATTTTCCTGCCGTCAAGCGACAAATACAAGTCTTTATAAATCTCAAACAGCTCTTTGTACATACTTGCGTTTTCCGGGATAGGATCTATGACCTCCTTGATCCTTATCATCGACTTAACGCCGTCTGCAAGGTCTTTGTACAGGCCTGCGCCTACACCGGCTATTATTGCAACCCCAATGATCGAAGCGTCGGAAACCTCTAGCACACAAACCTGCTTGTTCATTATGTCTGCTATTATCTGACGCCAAGCGGGGGACTTTGTAGCGCCGCCGGAGATTGTAATCGACTCATTGATATGCACACCCGTGCTTTCGATTGATTCAAGCATGAGACGGCTTTCGAGCGTTATGCCCTCCATTACAGCGCGAAGCATGTCGCTCCTTGTGTGATTGGATCTCAGCCCCACAAATGCGGCCGAGATGTTGCCGTTGTCTTTAGGATATCCGGAGCCAAATAGTCCTGGATAGAACATTACGCCGTTGGCACCCGGTCCGGACTCGGCAATATACTGCTCCATCAGCTCGTACACATCCTTGCCTGTGCTCGCAGCCAGCTCAGACTCCGCGGCGCAGAACGTGTCCCGGGCCCAGCGGTAGTTCGTAGCGCCGCCTACCTGGTTTCCCTCTATCTCAAAAATCTCCAGCTTAGGTGTGGACACGATCATAAGTCCCGGCATTTTAGAAATGTCTGGCTTTGATTGACCGACGACCAGCATACCGACTGTGCCCAGCGTCAGCGACATGTCACCGTCGTTGACTATTCCGCAGCCCATAGAACCTGCCTGCTGGTCTCCGCTGCCGGCAATTATAAGCGTGCCGACGGAAAGACCGGTGCGCTCGGAGATGTCCTGCTTTATTGTGCCGACTATCTCGCCGGGCTTTACCAGCTCTGGCATCATGGAGCGGGGGATTCCGTAAGCGTCCAAAATCTCGTCGCACCAATCGAACGTGCGAATGTCTACCAAACCACATATCTCAGCGGTTGAGGTCTCGGAGACAAAGCGATCAGACCCGAAGCAGTGCATGGCGTAGGCATCTACAGTCGCAATGAACTTGGTCTTTTCAAAAATCTCCGGCTGGCGCGTCTTGATGAAGTACACCTTGCTGAGTGCACCGTAGGGCGAACACGGGATTCCCGAAATCTGGTGTGAGTGACTTGTGGACATGAGAGCCCTTACCTCATCCATGATAGGCAAAGAGCGCGTGTCAAGCCATACGCAGAGCTTGTCGTTGATGGGCTTGAGCTGCTCATCCATCATGAAAAAGCTGCTGCGCTGAACGGAAAAGCTGATAGCGCTGATGTCGCTTGCTGGCACCGGTGAGGCTGTCACAGCTTCCTTTACCGCGTCGAACATCTTATCCATCATGCTTGACGCGATGCAGGTGACTCTGTTTTCAGTGTCGCATACCAAAGGGTACTCACGATACCCTTTTCCGAGGACGTTGCCGAGCAGATCGAGCACTACAGCCTTAACTCCTGTAGTACCAATATCTATTCCCATAACGCATTTTTTCATAATAGCCCCTTTCTCATTCATCTCTCAGTGGACGAAAATTACGGACGAAGATGGTGCACCCTTGCACCGTCAACATCTAGGCTGGTTCCGTTAATAAAGCCTGCACTGTCCTTGTCGGACAGAAAAACTATGGCGTTTGCGTTGTCGCGGATGCTGCCCGCACGGCGCATGGGCATTTTCCCTATATAGTTCGCCCATTCTTCGTCTGTATAGCGGGAGTGGTTGTTAACCGTATCGACCACGGCAGGTCTGACTGTATTTATACGTATATTGTGTTTTGCATATTCATGAACCAAGCCTGTCATCAAGCCTTCCATAGCGCCCTTGCTCGACGGGTATGCAACACTTCCTCCGCCGCCGTTTATGAAAGCGGAGGAGCTGATCATAATTATGCTGCCGAATCCACTTTTTAGCATATGAGGCATGCATGCCTTGGAGACGAGGAATGCGCCGCCGGAGTTGACGCGAATCAAACGCAGGTAGTCCTCGAAGTCGAGGTCGAGGAAGGAGCTCGCTATGCCGACCATTGCGTTGTTTACCAGCATGTCTACACCGCCGAAGCGCGCCTCTATGCTTGCGACCATCTCGCTCACCGCCTGCGGGTCGGCAACATCGGCTTCAAATCCCTCGATTATTCCGCCCGACGCACGAATTTCGGATATAAGCTCCTCCGCGGCACTGCGGTCGCGCTCGGAGGGATAGTAGTTCACGCATACAGCCGCGCCGGATTCTGCGAAAACGCGGCAGGTTTCCGCTCCGATGCCTGTGGCTCCTCCTGTTACTAGAGCCGTTTGTCCTTTTAGACAGATATTCATTTTATTTTACGCCGCCTCTCAGAATATGCCGTGCTCTCTAAGTTCAGAGAAGCCGTCAAGTATTGTTACAGCCTGCTGTGTGCCTATACGATCTATGCCGGCAAGAAGAGTGACCATCGCATTTTGCGCATGGGGGAACTTGATGCCTGCGACCTTTGCCTTCATACCCGCTTCATGTGTGTTTTTGGCTATGCGCACCATCTGGCTGAAGCTGGGACCCTGCACCTGACCGGTCGAGCTTTTTATGTAGTCCAACTTGTTTTCGGCTGCTATGCGGCATGCTATGTCGATCTGCTCGTCTGTGAGATAGCAGCACTCGATTATCATCCTCAATTCTGCATCGGGAGCGGCTTTTCTGACAAGAGCCGCCGCGTCTTCGACGTAGGAGTAGCGTCCTTCTATAAGAGCACCGAAGTCCATGACGAAGTCAATGGTTTTCACTCCGCGCTCGCACAGCTTTTCGGCGGCAAAGGCCTTGACGGCCGGTGATTCCTGACCGAATGGGAATGAGAATCCCGCACCCAAAAACAATCCCGTACCCTGGAGCATCGGCTTGATGAGATCTATCTGATGCTCACGACAGAATATGCCCGCCATATTGTACTTAATTGCGTTCTCGACGATCGTGACTACTTCAGCGTCACTCTTGTGGGAAATAATCGACTGTTCAAAATACTGACCCAACTCGTGAATGCTTTGTTCCCTAATGCTTTTCATCCATGATCTCCTTCGATTTGTTTGTTTGTGAGTAAATCCGTGAGTAAATCTGTCTGAAGACAGACAGATATTGAACCTGTCTATATCAGTATAGACACAGTTTGAACATATGTCAATAGCATATTCTCGCAAACCTGAGATGACGGAAAAACTGCTTGTCGGATTATTGCAAAACCGTTTGAGTTTTGTGCAAAAATATGCATAATTTTAAGGGATGGACAAAGGGAAAATTAACTACAGGATGACGCAAGAAACACAATGAAAAAGATAGATTAAAATGCATTTATGTACAGGATTTCCAACATGTATTACCGCGACGGCATCTCTCAAAACGACATCTCGAGAGAAGATGGTGTATCGCGTTCTCGGGTTTCGCGACTGCCGGACAAGGCACGAGAATGCGGAATAGCCAAAATATACGTTCAGAAACCGGAAAAGCCAAACGCCGACAGGCTGCAGGACAACCTTAAGGCTGTCCTTGGTTTGCGTGAGGTGCATGTTCTTCCGGTAGATGTAAGCCAGTATGCGGATACGAGCCGCCACTGTGCGTCAAAGGTGCGGCCGCGCTGGCGGATCCCGTCGTTTCAAAAATACTGTCCGGGAGTGCCACTGTGGGCGTTGGCCGGGGCAGGGCTTTGTATTATCTGTCCATATGTGCGCGCCGAGAAGAGGAGAGCAATTGTAAAATGTTTGTTCCGCTGTTCAATGGCTTTGGATCAAATTACAGATATTTGCAGCCATCTATCATTGCAAACAATTTTTCGGAGAGGTTCCGGCTCTACACTAAACATTGGGGTAAATAAAAAAGGAAGCACGATGCTTCAAAATTTTGCAGACTAACGCTACCAATCCAAAACCCTGCAAGATGAGTAAACGATCATGTTTCACACCAAACTTATCGCAAAAGTTCTGGATATGGAACACATGATTTTGAAAGATGCCGTGGCAAAGCAAAGATTGGAGCATTTTCGGGTTTAGGCTCATATTGCTGTCATACCCGAGTTTGACGCCTGTATTACCATGCTTGCAAACTGGCAGCGCAACATACTCAACGCCTTCGACTGCCCATATTAAAAACGGCTCCACCGAAGGCTGCAACAACACTATCACGGTTCTAAAGCCAAGGTTCTAAAGCCAAGGTTCTAAAGCCAAGGTTCTAAAGCGAATTGCTTATGGATACCGCAACTTTCACAACTTTCGCCGACGAATCCTTGCTACTCTTAACGCAAAGGGGACTCACGCTGCTCTTTCGCGCTTGTCCCCTTTGATTCTTTAGTCTGCCGGGCTTACCCCAACTATTGACGTTACTGCAAGAATTTCGCATCCGATGCGGATTCAGCTCATTCTGTGTTTCAAATTGCCTGATACAATCATTTGAAAAGTATAGGATTTTAGGACAAATTACACAAAACCCATAAACTCAACAATCTGAACACGCCATTTCAATTGCGCAACCACGGCGTTTTTCGATTGTTTATCAGATCTTAGAACAAACCCTTGAGCGCCCTCGCTTAATACTGCAAACATCGCGCTCTATTTTGACTGCTCATGCGCCACGCCTTGGGATGACACCGGCCATCTAATCGGCTTGTTGGAGCGGCAGTTGTCCCCTGCATACGTCTGCTGGATGTTGGAGCACATTCTCATATCGTAGAACGATGCCCGTCCATCAAGCGCACAGGGCGGGACAGTCCGTTTTTCAGTTAATCACCGCTTTATATGCAACAGAACTCGCATTTTCACATGCCTGTTTTGACGGCATCCCGATCAAAGAATGTCCTCTTTCTTCTCCGTGCCGTAAATCAGAACCATCTTTTTGTCGTTCGTCCAATTGATGGATATGGCATTCACTCCAAGCCGTACATTCCTGTCTTCGCTTATGATTTCAAGGTTGTCGGTATCGCCTCTTTTGATTCGCTCGATAAGACAGGTTTTGCAGGGTTCTGCTTGCCCTCCGCGCAGCGTTGTGAAGCAGAATGATCCCGGTATTACCGACGGAAGCAGCTGCTGCATTTTACCATTTGCATACACGAGAGAGTGAGTTTCCGGATTCACCACGCAGACATAGTTCGGGAGAACATCCAAAATTTTAAGCCGCGTGTGCAGATTTTCCAGCAGAGCAACCTCTGTCTTTTTCTTAAACAGAAACACACTTAAAACCTTGGAGAGAAAAGACAGATTCTCTATCTCTTCAGAGGTCCAGATTCTATTCTCGTTACACTCGTCGAAGCCGATAAACCCACATATTCTCTCGTCATTTGATATCGTTACTTTCAGCGCCGACAGAACTTCTTTTGATTCGAGCATCTGCCTGAAATACGGTGACAATTCACAGATGTCATTGCAATAAAGCAATCCGTCATGATCAAATTCATCCAATATCGACTCTGTCCCGGACGAAAGTTTAATGTTTTGCATACGCTCAATTGCCGGGGTCACACCATCATTACACCATTCGTAAATATTGCTGGTTGTGAGATTTTGATTATCGTTTTCAAAAATAGCCACCCGACTGACATGGTATTGCTGCCCTATTGCGGCGAGTGCCATATTAATGCTGACATTGAAATCTTTGGACGTGTACAGGAGCTCAAAAATCTGAGCCTCCATATTGTGATACACTTTCAGGTTTTGCAGTTCTTCATCATTCGTTCTTGAGGATTCAATCGGATAGTTTCCCGAATCGCCCTCTTGATAAACAACAAATTGGTCCTTGCCGTTTGCCTTGGCCTTGTAGAGCGCGGCATCTGCCTTTTTGTAGAGCGATTCAAAAGTGTCTGTCTTCCCGTCGACCATGATTATTCCAATGCTGCAGGATATTTTGTAATCCTTCTTTTCGCCCGTATAGCTCTGCCTGAACACAGCGGACAGCTCTGTCGCTTTTTTCAGCACACTCCTGGTATCAGGCACATTTTTCATGAGAATTGCAAACTCATCTCCACCCATACGCCCGACCACGTCGTTGTTCCTGAACGCGGTTTTGAGTTTCGAGCACACCTCCATCAAGACAAGATCGCCGAATGTGTGGCCCAAAGTGTCGTTGATTCCCTTGAAATTATCAATATCCAAAACAATCAGGGCATGACGTCCGTCCGGATTTTCTGAGAGAATTTTATTTGCCAGAGTAGCCATTGCAATTTTGTTGTAAAGACCCGTCATCGGATCGCTCTGCACTTTACTTTCTAAAATTTCCGACTGCTTTTTGATCTCGTCAATGTCTGACATAAACCCAACCAAACGTGACGGAATTCCAAACTCATCTACGGTCAGGCTCACATCAATTCTTGCCCAAATATAGCTGTTATCAGCCCGTCGAAGCCTAGCTTCATAGCTCACGGTTCTGTTTTCTTCTAATTTATCCATTCCAATATTTGCAAGCTGGCGATCATCCGGATGGAAGAAATACTCCGTTACCGCATCCACGAATTCCTTAAATGGCAACGAGGAAAAAGCGCGCGTATCGGCAAGCAGTTTTTCCGAACTCACACCGAATATACGCTCAGCATTTTCAAAGTGCGTATACATCCGCTTGTTTAAATCCACTTCAAAGAGCGCGCCGCTCGAGGCATTTATCGCAACCGAAAAGCGCTTCTCGCTCATGCGCAGCTCTTCCTCCTGCGCCTTAACGGCGGTGATATCGGTTATGATGCTGTGGTTGTGCAGCCCCTCTTCATCATTGACGAGATATCCGTTATCCATGACCCATATGATAGAACCGTCTTTTTTGTGAATTCGATAAGGCATCCAATATGAATTTCCGATTGCGAGTTGCTTCAAGTACTGGTCAAACACCGCCTTGCGGTCTTCATCGAGTATCACGTCAAGATACCGTCCGCCGTACATCGCCCTGATATCTTCAAGTGTGTAACCTGTCATATCGGTAAATCCGGGGCTGACGTATGTCGCGATCGTCTCCTGAGCGACTGTGGCGTGAACCGCCACAATCATCCCACCGTTGATATGGGATAGGAGCGATTGATATTTTTGATTTGCAAACAGGGTTTCTTCGTTGTGCTGTCGGTTTCTAATCATGATCCAGAGGAACATCAGGATCCCGGCAATTCCCAATCTGCAAACTAATCTCACGGCTATCTCATTGGTGTTTTTTTCCTGTTGCAGCATCATCGCGTCCGAGGCAATGCTGAAAGTGTACCAATCATTTATTTTTGTGGGCGTAAAACTGACAAAACGTCTTTCACCTTTATATGTGAACGCAAAACTTGAGCTCTCTCCCTTCGCGATTGCCGCATACAGTTCTTCAACGGAATAATCGATAAATTCTGTCTTTTCAAAAAATGAGAACAAATTTTTTTCATTGGCCAGCTTGTCGGAATGCTCGCTGGCAAGCACTGTTTGCCCGTCAGGAGCTACAACAAACCCGTAGCCCTCACTGTAATAGCTGAAATCGAGCAACTCCGCTCCCGCAGAAGAAAGTTTGTATATTCCGAGCAGAGCTCCCACAATGTTATCTTTATCTCGTATCGGCACTGCGATAATGATGCTCTCCACGCCCGTCACAATAGATGTCAACGGTTCGCTGATGGCTATCTCTCCCCGCATAGCTTTGCGGAAGTAATCCCGACGGGACACGTCGTTCATTA
The DNA here is from genome assembly GCA_036645935.1 of Oscillospiraceae bacterium. GTDB lineage: Bacteria > Bacillota > Clostridia > Oscillospirales > Ruminococcaceae > JAUNBN01. The sequence continues at coordinate 7,848 of JAVXNE010000010.1, forward strand.
TCCCGTCGTTTGAGCAACTTATGCCATCGGTGTTGCAAACAACCAGTTTTGAAAACCCGCCGTCCCCCACGGCGAATTGCAAGACCCGAACTATATCCTGATGGGTGTTTAGATTCATCTCCTTTAGACTGTCTGCAAGTACGTTCATTGTTTTTATGTTATATGAAATGCGATCTAAAAAAGACTTGTTGTAATCTTCGGAAACCTCAGAGAGCGTTTCGTACGTTTCGCGCGTCAGCACTCGCTTGAGCTGCACCGAAAAATCCCAAATTGTTGTCGCTGCTATTACAAACACAGTCAAAATACACAATATTTTTACGACGTTTTTTTTACAGCTCATACGCAGTCGCTCCCCGGTTACTCTCTGTAACTTCAATACTATTCTTGATGTCGAATATTGTCAAGTTATACAACATCTCATGTACTGAATTTCACTGTGCTCTGCATTCAAAAAAACAGAGCATTTTCCCTGTCAGACAGTGCAAAAAAAAAGCGCCCCGCCGCACAGTGCAAAAAGCCAAAGTTTCCCCGGAAACAAACCGAAAACTAAGCTCTGAGCCCCGAAAACAGCCGGGCCGGAAAGAGTGTGTTTTTAGCGTTCATCACAATTCGTTTATTCAGCCTTCTCTAACTGATTTGTTGAATTAATCTGTCTGTCTTTCAGCGAGATTATATCGATAATTTCATATATCCCGCGTCTTCCGTCACATTCTCTCAACATTTCAAGCTCGCCGCGGGCACGTGCAAGATAATCTCTCAACAGCGCCATCGTTTTAAAGATTCCGTCTGCCTGTTCAATCAGCGATATAATCTCGGGCAGGCGCTCTTCATTCACGGCATTGTCCGCCGCAGCTATCTCTCTCATTCGAGCTTTTGTTGCGCTGGCGGCAAGCGCGAACAGCATCGGCGGGGTATATATACCGTCACGCAAATCCATATAGCGTGGCTTCCCCTCTTTTTGTTCATCTCCGATGAAATCAAGCAGATCGTCTCGCAGCTGAAACGCCATTCCCAAATATTCTCCCGTTCGGCCGAGAGCCTCTGCTGTTTTGTCATCCGCCCCGCTCTCAAGCGCCCCCAGCAGGCAAGCTGTTCTGAACAGCGCCGCTGTTTTTCCGAAGATGTATCTCATATAATCATCCATCGTGATGTCCCGGTTAAAAACGCACCCCAGCTGGCTTATTTCCCCACAGCACATTTCCTGAACTGTTTTCGCTAACAAAACTCCGGCGTCCCTGAAGTTTTCATCGAAAATTGTCTCGGACAGCCGGCCGATCAGCAGGTCTCCCGCAAAGACTGCCGCTTTTTTGCCATAAAGTGCCTGCGTCGTCGGGATTCCGCGACGCAGAGGGGAATCGTCCACAACGTCATCGTGGACGAGCGACGCTATATGAATCGTCTCAATCATTGCGGCAAGCTTAAAAAGCCTCTCGCTACATTCCTGATTGTGTTCCGTGAAATGCGCCGACAACAGCAGCAACTGCGGGCGAAGCCTCTTGCCTTTCTTTGCTCGTATGCTTTCAAGCATGTTTGAAATCTGCGGATATTCCGAAAAGCAGAGTAGTCTTTTATTCAGATACTCGTCGACTTGATTCATTTCTGCTTCAATGGACGCCATTATCATCACTCAAACTCCCACGATGCTCGGCACAGACGCCGAACGAATATTTGCTCACTTCAATATTTTTAAGTCCCGCACACTCAAACATTTTTTTGAGCTCACGCTTTGTGAAGAACATCTCCGTTGATCTGTCAAGCCATTCGTATTCTGTCGTTTTATCAAGTCCTCCGCCGAGCAGCGGCATCACTTTTTTAAAGTATAACGTGAACAAAGTTCTGATCACTGTATTTTCGGGCATTGAGGAATCAAGACAAAACACTGCTTTTCGGCTAACACGTGCCATCTCGCACAACGCAGGCAATCTCAGCTCCAGATTTCTCAAGCCGAATGAAACAGCAGAAACATCAAAGCTGCCGTCGGTAAACATAAGCCGCTCGGCAGAGCCTTGCACAAACACAAGATTGGGCAGTCCGCGCGCTTTTTCCCGCGCGACATTAAGCATTTGTTGGGAGAAATCCAGTCCTGTAACACTCACATCCGGGCGAAGACGGGCGAGCGTGAGCGCGATGTCCCCCGTCCCGCAGCAGCTATCGAGCATTGAACCGCCGCGCGGCGTCACATCTGAAATATGTCTTACAAAGCTCCGTTTCCACCAGCGATGCAGTCCGAAACTTATACGATCGTTGCCTCGATCGTATCCCCGCGCTATATTCTCGAAAATTTCAAGCACCCGCTCACTGTATGCGCTCATCTGAAAATCAGCACGGCGGCAAGCGAGGCCGCCAAACTCCCGTTAATAAACATATTTGCCTTAATGATATCCGACATAGCGGCATCCCTGCGCTCCGGGAATAACTCCGCTTTGAAAATTGCCGCAATTCTTGTCATTCCGAAGCACAACCCAATCGGCAGCGCAAATGCGCCCTCAGGAAACATCCATCCGCCGACAAACAGCACACACGCAAGCCAGAAAACCGCTCCAATTCGGTAAATCCACCGCGAACAGGTGAGTCCCACCATAACGCCGAGCGTTTTTCGTCCAGCAGTGCGGTCGCGCTCGATGTCACAGGTGTTGTTCGTCAACATTATGAGCGATATTCCCGCCATAAATGGCAGTGAGTAGAGCAAAACGGCAAAATCAAGCTTTCCGGAAAACGATGCCACAACACCGAGCGGAATGAGTCCTCCCATGACAAAACCTGAAACCACCTCGCCTGCCGGCATATAGGAGAGCGGGAAAACGCCGCTCGAATATGCGACAACACACACTCCTCCCGCCAGACCCACAATCAGTGGCGCCGCTCCGCATTTCATCACAACCAACATTCCAATCAATGCTGCGAGAACGAGAAACCCTATGCCCAGCTGCAACGCAGATTTCGGGTTTATCTGTCCATATACAAGCACGGCGTCAGTTGGATCAGCGGAGTTGTCCTCAGTGTCTGTTCCCTTGACAAAATCGTGATAATCGTTGAGCGTGTTGACGGCGCTCTGCATAAGCACCGAGATCGCAAGCACGGCGCAAAAAATCAATGTGCTCCACTCACACCCGAGGAACAGCGCGAGCAGAGAACCGTAAATCACGGTAAGCACCGAAGACGGCGGCCATGTGTGAGACGCGGCAAGATTCAGCGCTGCACGTGCAGTCAGTTTTTTGAAGTTCACTCCTATATTCCCTCGGGCAGTTCTCTGAGCTGTGCGAGTGTGAACACCGGGCCGTCAAGGCAGACGAACTTTCCTGCGAGATTGCAACGCCCGCATTTTCCGACCCCGCACTGCATTTTCATTTCAAGAGTTGTAATTATCTGTTCATCAGAAAAGCCCATAGAGGACAGTGCTTCAAGGCACATTTTTATCATAATCGGTGGGCCGCACAGCACAGCCGCACAATCTTTCGGTGAAAAGGCACACTCCGCAAGATACGGCGGAACGAAGCCGACGTTACCTGTCCATTCCGGCGTGCCCCTGTCGACCGTCACATGCAATTGCGTTTTTGGCAAATCACACCAGTTTTTAAACAAATCCTCTTTGAAAACGAGATCGTCGTAAGTTCTCGCACCGTAGAGAATATCGAGATTTCCGTAATCATCGCGATTTTCAAGAGCGTGGCGTATAAAGGAACGCAATGGCGCAAGCCCTATCCCGCCCCCGATAAATAGGATGTTCTTGCCTTTCAGTTCGTCGATCGGAAAATGATTGCCGTACGGTCCTCGGACACCGACCGTCTGACCAACCGATATGTCATGCAGCGCGTCGGTGAGCTTGCCGCATTTCTTTATTGAACTTTCGATATAGTCCTTGCCCTGCGCCGTTATCGAAAACATCGCCTCGCCCGTTCCGAGCAACGAGATCATTCCGAGCTGTCCCGGCAGCGGTGAAAACGGTTTGCTTCCGTCCTTTGTCTGAATGCGAAATGTCTTCACATCGGGAGTTTCCTGCTTAATATCAGTTATTCTGCAAACTTCCGGAATCAGCGGATTGCAGTGGCAAACATGTTCTTCACTCATTGGTGCACTCTTTCTTAACACGTCTGATTACTTCTGTTATATTCATTCCGACAGGGCATTTTTTAAGACATCTTCCGCAACCGACACAGAGAGTTTTTCCGTATCTCTCGTTGAAGAAGCACAACTTGTGCATGTATCTGTTCCGCACTCTTTCAAGCTTGCTGGGACGGGGATTCGCCCCGCCTGCCATGCGCGTGTAATCGGAGAACATGCAGCTGTCCCAACATCTGAATGCCGTTCCCTCGTTCCCCTGCATCTCCTGGTTCATGTCAAAGCAGTAGCAGGTCGGGCATATAAAGGTGCAGATTCCGCATCCGAGACAAGGACGGCTTATCTCGTCCCACAGCGGACTTTCAAACATTTCCGAAAGCTTTTCCGCAACTCCCTCGATATCGACCTTAAGCACGCACTCGGTATTTGGTGCGGGCGCAATTTTTTCATCTTCCAGAAAGCTTCCGATTGCGACCAAAAACTTTTCGCCCTTGATGCTCTGAGACGTTAGCGAAAACCCGCGCGGCGTTTTAAACATCATCACGTCGGCGAGCGGTGCGGCATTCGGACTTCCTCCCATCGAGCCGCAAAAGCAGGTGTCCTCACTGTTCTCGCACCCGAATGCCACTGTTGTGAGCTGCTCCCTGCGCCTTTCATAAAGCGTGTCGGTGTATCCATGTGTCAGAAAGACATCATCCATGCAGCCTATGCTCTGCACGTCGCACGGCCGTATGCCAAACACGATCATCGGCAGCGGTGCCGCTGATTCGGTTATCGCGGTGTCTTCACCGTTTTGAGTGAACTGATAGAGACATTCGGACTGCGGAAACAGCAGATCTTTGGGTGGAATTATAGAGTTTTTGGAAAAGTCGGGTTGCACCTTGTCGTTCCACAGCGCGAATTTTATGTCATCGCCATCATCGCGACGCGCGGGCACAAACAGAGATGCTGTTTCGGACAGCGCTTTGAGCGCGCAATTCAGTCTTTCCGTTTTTAGCAGCATATAAGTTAACTCCTCACATGAATTCGTCGTGATCTTCTTTATCAAAGGTGCCGAGCGCGGAAATGGTCTCGCTGTCCAGTCCGTTTTCCCTCTCTCCGAACAGGTCGTTGACATCCTTTATCAGCTTGCGATTGAGCAGCATGAGCGGTATTCCGACAGGGCAAACCCGCTCGCACTCCCCGCATTCGATACAGCGATCGCCAACATGAAACGCGCGTGTCAAACCGAAGTTTTGATTTTCGGCAACGCTGCACCGTTTGCCCTGCCATCCGGTTTTATGCTGATCCACATAGCACTCCACACAGTTACATGCGGGACATACGTTGCGGCAGGCATAACAGCGAATGCATTTTGAAAACTGTGACGCCCAAAAGTCATATCGTTCCTTTGCACTTTTCTTCTCGAATTCATCGACGCCGTGAAAGCGATCTTCAATCGGCCGTTCCGGCATCGGTTTTCCGAGCAAAATATCATAAATCAGCGGATTGCGGTGATTGCATATCTCGCATTTCTCCGCCTTTATACCGTCACATGGTATTCCAACCAAATAGATGTTTTCCCTTTTTATCTGGCCGTCCTTGAGCATTCGGTTAACGGCGCGCGATTCGCATCCTCTCACGCACAAGCCTATCTTGCATTCGGAATAGCGGTCATCAAGCAGGTACTTCGCAAGCATGTTGACGCAGTTTTCATTGAAAACTAGTTTGCTCACATCTCCCGGCTCAAAAATGAACGACGGTGCAGTCCCGCTCCCGAATTGTGCAGTCTCCCAGCCAATAAAATAGCCGATCTCTTTTCTTTCAAGCAGTCCGCGCGCTGTGTCCCGGATCTCTCTCTCGATATGCTCAAACATCCCGCACCTCCCGAAAGCGCTCGTTTGGTCCGAGTTTTTTTATCTCTTCAGTCGCTTTGATAATAGTATCCCTAAATTTTGCAGCCTCTGCTCCAGAAACCCAGCGAGCCTGAAAGCGCTCAGGTTCGATACCGCAAAATTCAAGAAACCTCTTCATTAGCAGAAAACGGCGGCGTGTGAAGTAGTTTCCTGTTGAATAGTGGCAGTCACCGGGGTGGCAGCCGCAGATAAGCACACCGTCACAACCCTTCTGGAAAGCTCGCAACACAAACTGCGGGTTGACGCGGCCCGAACACGGCACGCGCACAACGCGGACGTTGTCCGGGTATTTCATGCGGTTTAAACCCGCAAGATCTGCGCCTGTGTATGTGCACCAATTACAGCAGAACGCGAGTATCTTAGGTTCAAATCCGCTCTCATCGCATTTCAACTCAGACAAAGTGCATCAACCTCCTTCAAAATTCCCTCGTTCGTGAATCCGATCAGGTCGATACAACCGGTTCTGCACGCAACTGTACACGCGCCACAGCCCTGACAAAGGCTCTTATTTACGCCGGCTGCCATCTTCATGACACGCTTGCCGTTGAACATTCCTCGAGTCTCCTCGAGTGTTATCGCGTGATAAGGACAGACGTCGGCGCACATGCCGCAACCCGAGCACTTGTTTTGGTCTACCTCGCTTACCATGGGGCTTGTCTCAAGCGTATCGTGTGAAAACAGCACACAGACCTTTGCCGCTGCCGCAGATGCCTGAGCCGACGTGTCCGGAATGTCCTTGGGTCCCTGACATGTGCCGCACAGGAACACACCCGCCGTCTGTGTCTCAACAGGCCTCAGCTTGGGATGCGCCTCAACGAGCCATCCATCGGCATCAATTGCAACGCCAACTGTTCTGCTTATCTCCGCAATTCCCCTTGCGGGAACCATCGCGGTTTCCAGAATGACCATATCCGCCGCGACACTGACCTGTCGTCCGAGCAATGTATCCTCACCCCTGCAGATCAGTTTGCCATTTTCATCGTATATTTTAGACACCCGACCGCGTATGTAGATGGCGCCGTCCGCACGAGTTCGGTCGTAAAACTCCTCATAGCCTTTGCCCGGAGTACGTACGTCTATATAAAAGACATAGCATCGCGCACCTTCTATTTTTTCAAGGACCTGATGGGCGTGCTTTGCGGCGTACATACAGCAAGCGCGCGAGCAGTATCCCTTGGCCTTTGCCGAATCCCGCGAACCGACGCACTTTACTATCACTACGTCCTTAGGCGTTTCGCCGTTGGACAGTCTCTTTATTTTTCCTTCTGTCGGCCCGGATGCGTTCACGAGACGCTCGAATTGCAACCCTGTTATCACATCCGCATAGCGGCCGCCGCCGTATTCAGGATAGTACTTTGCCCAGTTTATAAGCTCGTACCCCGTGGCCAATACCACCGCGCCAAAAGTCTCAGTCTTCTCGCTATCGCAGTCGTTATAATTAATCGCTCCGGCCGGGCAAATCTTTTGACACACGCCGCACTTTCCCTCGGTTAGCATTTTACAGGCGTCAGGATCGATGACTGGTTTTCCGGGAACCGCCTGAGGAAACAGCTTGTATATCGCCTTGCGCGTCGCAATTCCCTGATCGAACGAGCTTGTAACCGTTGTGGGACACTTTGTCTCGCACATCCCACATCCGGTGCATATATCGTGATTGACGTATCTCGCCCTCGTTTTTATTTTAACTTCAAAGTTTCCGATGTATCCGCTCACCTCTTCAACCTCGCTCGAGGTCATAAGAGTGATGTTGGAGTGGCTGCCCGCATCCGTCATCTTGGGTGTGCAGATACACGCCGAGCAATCCATCGTCGGAAATGTCTTGTCGAGCATAACCATCTTGCCGCCGATTGAAGGTTCTCCCTCAACTATGGTGACAGGATAGCCCGCGTCGGCAATGTCGAGCGCTGCTTGAACCCCGGCTATTCCTCCGCCGATAACAAGGCACCGCTTGTTGACGGGTATTGAACTTGCGAATAACGGCGTGTCGCGCGACACTTTGGCCACTGCCATGCGCACGAGATCGATTGCTTTTGCAGTCGCTCTATGCTTGTCGGAATGCACCCACGCGCACTGCTCCCTAATGTTCGCTATCTCAAGCATATAGGGGTTTACCGACGTCGTGGACAGCAGCTTGCGAAACGTTGCCTCGTGCATGAGCGGAGAACATGAGGCGATGACTATTCGGTCAAGCTCGTGCTGAAGTATCGCCTCGCGAATAGCAGCCTGACCCGGCTGTGAGCAGGTATATTTGTTGGTAGCCGTGTGCACAACCCCAGGAAACCCAGCCGCCGCAACCGCCACGCGCTCCACGTCGACAACGGACGCGATGTTCGTCCCGCAATGACAGATGAAAACTCCGATTCTCGCCATTTATAGGTTTCCCCTCTCCGCAATGCTGTCTGAAATCAACTTTGTCGCAGGCCAGAAATGCCGATTGATGCCAGATTCTTTTTCATTTGCACCCATCACGAGCGCCAACAGTTCTGTAAAATAGTAAACCGGCATATTAAAATTCTCGGAAAACGCCCGGTTTATCTCTCCCTCGCGCATATCGAGATTCATCATGCACATGGGGCATGCCGTCACGATCGCCTGCGCGCCGTTTGCCCTCGCATTTTGAAAGATGTTTTTCGAGAGCGGCTTTGCCGCCGCCGGAAGATCGATATGGTGCGAGCCTCCGCAGCATTCGGTCTTGAACGACCACTTAACAGGCTCCGCACCCGCGAGAGCCATTAGCTCGTCCATCGAGGTCGGGTCTTCGGGATCGTCCATATGGCTTGTCCCGCTCGGCCGCGCAAACAGGCAGCCATAGTAACACGCGACCTTTAATCCTGAGAGCGTACGCGTTATCGCGCTTGCTATGGCTTCTCGGACTTCGACGCTTGAAAACGCCTCAAGTATGCTAACAATTGGAATGTCTCCGCTGACGTTTGTTCCGGTAAGACTCCGCAGCTTCTCTCTGTCCGTATGAATCGCGTTTTCAGCGCACTTCATGCGGGAGTAACACGCGGCGCACGCCACCACGATCGGAACCCCGGGTCGCTGCATTTCAGCAAGCGCAATATTGCGCGCCGGCAGTGCCACACCCAGTTCACGGCTCACTGCGTGCGCGGCCGATGCACCGCAGCAGTTCCAGCCCTTTATGTCGGCAAATCGCATACCGATCGCCTTGTTGACAAATCTCAGCGATTTTGCATATTCAATTCCGGTCGTTGACATGGTGCAGCCGGGAAAATAGGAGTAGAGCATCTCAGTTCTCCGCCTCCTTTTCGCAGCGCTCAATTAACGCTCGAACGTCGTCAATATCCCCGGACATTTCAGGCACTATTCCGAGTTTACCGGAAAGCAGCATTTGAGGAATATGAGAGAAGTTCAGAAATACATGTCCGCTCGTGATGTTGTAAAATGCCGACATTATCGCCTCGTGGCTGCGGCCTAACCAACGAACAGGAATGAGAAAATCCTTTGTAAAACGCCGCACATCCTTCACAGGGCATATGTCACTTGATGCGGCCCGCTGGCGCACAGCCTCCATCAGTTCCGATATATTTATTCCGTGCGGGCATCGGCAAGCACAGACGTGGCAGCTCGCACATATCCATGGAGAAGATGCGTTTATCGTCTCTTCGTAAAGTCCGAGCTGGAGCAGCCGGAGCATCTGATGCGGCTGCTTGTCCATGCTGCCGCCCATCGGGCAGCCCGCCGAGCACTTGCCGCACTGATAGCAATCGGAGAGCGTCACGCCGGCGCGAGAGGCCAGTTCCTGACATTCCTTTGCACGCAGCGCCGCCTCGTTCAGATTGACTTCAATCAATATTGCACACCTCACTTACACCTGCGCAGCAGACGCTCTGCTGCCGAATATGGCTTCTTGCGACCCTCGGCGCAATTTTTGATGATGTCCAGCATACGCCTTATCATCACGAAGGACGCCGTTCCCAGAATTAGAGCGACTATCCCACGATGTATCCAATCGTACGGCTCATAGGTCGCGTCGCACCGGGAGAGAAAGCGAGTTTTGCTTTCTCCCTCGTCCCACAGGTAAAAATTCCATGTCCATCCGAAGTAATCCAGCTTAAATGGCGGTTTAAATCCGATTGCACCCGGAACCTCCGACGGCGCGCGCGAATCGGAGACAGAGGTGAAATATTCGTTTTCCACGACTGCCTTAACCTCACTGCCAATCCCGCACTGATGATAAAACATAAATTCTCCGGCTTCTTTGTGTGCCCACTCGTCAACAACTCTGAATGTGTTGAAGATGTGGAAACCGCACAGTCTTTCAAGCCAGCCAAAGCTGTAAAATCCGGCACGCCGCTGCCCGAGCTGCGCTATCCATGGCCAAACATCCTCTTTTTTCGCATCAATGGATATCGCAACCTGAATGCGGTCGAAGGGGTCTCCCGAATCACCAAACATCTCATCTCCCGGGAGACGGCGATACTTTTCCTCTTTGCTGACAGGACGCCCCAATCCGTATATCCAAAGCGAGGTAAGCGCGAGCAGTCCCAGCATAGCGAGCACCACAACGCACAGTACAACGAACCAAAACGTGTGCATGACGGCAAATTGACCTATGGCCTGCAACATATGTGCTCAGTCCTCCATTTTGAGATCGAGTCTTCCCTCTTTGAGAAAATACTCGTGCATATCCTTTCTCATCGGCATCGTCTGTTTTATTTTTATGACGTCATTCTCGCAGTGTGTCTTGCAAATTCCGCATCCCACACAGTAGTTCTGATTGATTTTTATAATGCCGTTCTCATCGTAGGTTATCGCGGCCTGCGGACAGGGCTCGGCACATTGACCGCAACCGACGCATTTGCTCCGATCGGCAACTGCGGTAAACCCGGAGGGAGTGAATCGCTTTTTGACGTCGCGGCTCGCGTTTTTGGAAAGATTCAGTCCAACACAGCAGCAGGGGCAGCAAAAGCATATTTCAATAAAATGATCCATCTCGTCATTCTTGAAACCCCAGATCAACTGCTCTATCTCAACCCAGAGAGATTGGCAAACAAGCCCGAGAGACGCCGCACGGTCAACTCGAGCGCAGGCTTCCTCATAGGTGAACTCTCTCGCCATTCCGTGTTTCTCGACAACCTTGCCGCCTGTGGACAGAAAAAGGCATGCTATATCTTTGGGATAATTCTTGCAATCCTGTCCGTCGCGGCATATGCATCTGTCCATGCCGCTTATGAATTTCGCTTTTTTAAGCGCTTCCTTCACAAGATCAATCGGTACGATAACACTGCGGGCTTTCTCCGACAAATCCACGTTCAAATTGAATATAATCCCGTGTGAATATGTATTCTCTTCAGGAGTGAACATCATTGCCCGCTTGTAAACCTTGCTTCCTGTCGTGTCGTTCTTCATAACCTTGCTTCCCGCAACTATTTTGCGAAAAACAGCAAGCACCGCTTTCCAGTTCCACTTTCTCGCGCTCACATGCGAGACAAGAAAGTTTTTTATTCCCAGCCCGTTGGGGTGATTCTTGTACAGCGCTTTGTCAGGCTGTTCTTTTGCTTTGAGGCGCTCCTCATCCAGCCACAGCACGTTACCCTGCTCGTCGATATTCCCGCCGTTTTCGGTGTTGCTCGGAACGTTGTTTTCACTCATTTTATTACCCTCTCATGGTGTAAAGTAGTGTTTGTTCTAACATTTTTCAATTATTTGTTTTGCCGCGTATATTCCCGAAATTGCCGACGGCTCGAGTCCCAGGCCATTGTGATCTCCCGCAGTAAAAAGTCCCCCTGCAAGATTTTGCTCGAGATAACTTTCCCCATGGACGTACATCGCCCTGTCCCAATCGCGCGTCTTGAGTTCTTTGAAGCTCTCGCACACAATTCCAATATCCGCGTCCGGCGTTCTCGCATAAATCAGATATCTGCCGTCGGCCTGTCTTGCTGTTAGCACTATCTCAGACGAATACGGAAAAAGGTTAAGCGAGCGCTTTGCGTAAAGCGGCTTGAGCACCGCTTCGACATAGTGAACATAGAGTTGGCATGCGTCCCGGATTTTCGGTATTCCGAGCAGCTTTTGCGTAATTGCTGCCGGAGTTGCTGCAACAACCATTTCCGTTTCTATTCGGTCGCCGCTATCTGTGAGAATTGTGTATCCCTTTGAATCGCGCTCGATGCTTGTCACCATGCCTTCGATGAGACAATCTCCATATTGCGCAGCCTTTGCGTGCTCATCAAATGTAATTTGAAAAATCGGTTCAAGAAGCCCCTGCGAGACATTCATAAAATCGAGCGCCGTGATGTGGCTGTAGTCCACTCCGGTGCATGCATAAGCGAATTTTGACACGTAGTCGGACGCGACTTTTTCCAGTCCGTTTGACTCAATAAACTGCTTTGCCGGTATGCTGAACATCGATTTTATGTATACATCCTTATCCATCGCATCTCGCTGCGACATCACAAGACAGTGCTGCTTGTACGTGGCGTAATGCTTCCGAAATTCCAGCATTTTTTTGAGAAAGCGGATAAAATCCGGAATGCGCTTTACAGTGTGCAGGCTGAGAGTGTTAAAACTCTCGCCCACTCCGTTGTGAAAGCAAGCGTCAAGCGGGTTGATCCACCGTGCAGCGCCCACAATCTTTCGGGCGTTTGTGTAGTTTTCCATCACAAAATAAGCGCCAAAATTCACCTTATCTTTCTCGTCGTATACAATGCGCCCCCCGAGCCGATCAGTTATCAGCCGAAAATCGCACCCCGCGCGCTGAAGCTCGTCCGCACACGACATCCCCGCAATCCCGCCTCCAATAACAACTGCCTTTACCCTCATGTCACCCTCCGTATTCCATTTTTAATATCATACTGTCCTGCTGCAATCGCAAAAACGCAGCACGAGAAGCAAAACCCGCCTGACCGTCAAAGGCAGGTCTCTGAGCCCTCACAGCTGTCACAATCATAATGATTCGGACAGGGAGTGAACGCTTTTTTAAAGGCGTGATCAATGAGCTGTCGGAAATCCCTGACCGCTTCTATATTAATTGAATAGAATATCGACGTCCCTATCCGCTTGCGGCTTATGAGGTCGGCTTCGTACAACACCTGAAGGTGCTTCGTGGCCGACGGCTGCGACAGCCCGAGTATACTCGCGACATCACTGACACAGATTGTGTCCGGTGCATTTGACCCAAGGATTTTCATCATCTTCATGCGCTGCGGGTCGGAAATGGCCTTGCTGTATTTGCACGCTCGGTAGACGAGACCATTCTTGTGGTTATTACTCAAGATTATCATTCTCCCTATTCTATCTATAACTGTATTCTTATATTATTATAATTTACCCCATACGTCAACTCATTAACCCGAACAAAATTCACGCAAGTCTATATGCACTATGTACAGTAATTTGCACTGTTGCTTCTTTTTAACTTTGTGATTTCATCCTGTTTGGCATAAACAGTTGTTGTTTTTGGCAATCACATGTCAAGTGCGCAAGTTGGGCATATGGTGCAAGGGACATATCTCAAAACTCATTTAGACACTGAAATGCCAAACAGTCGCTGTCCGCTGCCTTTTTAATTTGCGATTCACATTACATTTATCATTGACACACTGCCGCAATAATGGAATAATAGTGATGCAATAGAACACAAGTTCTATTTTTGACCGAGCGCTATATCACTACAATACTCAAGGGAGGCAAATATGGAAAAAGACAGAACAATCCTTCACTGCGACTGTAACTCATATTATGCCTCCGTTGAGAGCATAGACAAGCCCGATCTCAAGGCGGTGCCGATGGCTGTCTGCGGCGATCCCGATAGCCGGCACGGAATAATTCTCGCAAAGAACGAGCTTGCAAAGAAGTTCGGAATTGCGACAGCTGAGACCGTCTGGCAGGCCAAAAAGAAATGTCCGAATCTTGTGCTTGTTCCCGCGCATCACGAGCTTTATGAAGAATATTGTGAAAAAATCAACGTTATCTACGAGCAGTACACCGACCGTGTCGAGCCGTTCAGCATCGATGAGTCATGGCTTGACGTGACGGGCAGTGAACACCTGTTCGGAGACGGCAAAACAATCGCAAACGAGCTGCGACGCCGAATTCGAGACGAGATTGGGGTCACCATATCGGTTGGCGTGTCGTTTAACAAAATTTTCGCAAAACTCGGCAGCGACTATAAAAAGCCCGACGCGACAACTGTCATATCACGGGACAATTACAAAGCGATAGTCTGGCCGCTCCCGGTGAGGGAGATGATTTTTGTCGGAAGATCCGCCGCCGAAAAACTCGGACGATATGATATACGCACAATTGGGGATATCGTTTCGGCAGGGCGACAAAAAATGACCGATCTGCTCGGAAAACCCGGAGACTCTATTTGGGCAAGCGCCGCCGGTCTCGAGAGCAGTCCGGTGCGCTGTCGCAGTGAACGCGAGGCGCCAAAAAGTATCGGAAACGGTATGACCTTCGTTCAAGACCTCGTTGGAATCGAAGAGATTCGCGCGGGGCTGCTTCCGCTGTGCGACGAGGTTAGCACACGGCTTCGTCGTCTGGGGATGTTTTGCTCAACAGTTACTGTGCAGATCAAAAATCCGCAATTCAAAACGATCTCGCGGCAGCAAACTCTTGACTGCGCGAGCAACATCACGCGAGATATCTATAAAACCGCAGTGTCCATTGTCGAACAGTCATGGTTTCCGATTACCTCGCCTATCCGTCTGCTGACAGTGACAGCTTCCAATCTGTCCAATACCGCCACAGCTCAGATGAGCCTATTTGACAGCACGGCACAGCCAAATCGGGGAGAGGCCGCGATTGACAGCGTCATCGATTCACTGCGCGGCAAATACGGCAAGGCCGCCGTATCATACGGCAGCCTCGTCAAAAAGACTGGGAAATCGGATTGAAGATATCAAGTGAATTCCGACGACAAGTGTCCCGAATCACTGATACGGGTTTTTAAAAATGCGCGTTTTACACGCCGTGAGCGCAATTCACGCTGTTGCACACGCTCTATAAACTCAGTAAAATAATTCCCCGTGCTCAAGATATGCTAAATCTATGAATTGTCTGATCTTCTGCGCACCTACCCAAAAAGATTCGCGGAAAGTTTTGTGCGCACTTTAACTTGCTATACTTATAAAATTCAACTTCTGGGATTGGCATTCTATTTTTCGAGTGATTTCAGGGAAGCGCGCGAACAGCTGTAGTCAATTATTCCCATTATCAGGAATACGGGGCCTGCCGCCATAAAAACACATCCCAGAACTCCAATCCAATCATTCTCAAACACTTTAAACATCGCGACACCAGATCCAACCAAACCAATGAAAGTTCTGATATACGCAAGCAACGTTCGTTTGTTTGCAAGTTTGGTCCGATCTAGCGCGAGATAATCGCGCAATATCATCTCTCCGTTTTCGTAATTTTTGTATTCAGCCATTTTGCGCACACCGCCTTTAAGCATTAAGAAATCCTGACGTGTAAAGTCATTTTAAAGATGCACAACTGCAGCTTTCTCTAACCCTGTCTGGTCTCGTTTTGTCTTCAAATCCCGACTGCATACCCGACTGAATAAATGTACAAAACACAGAAAAAGTCAATCGTATTCCACTGATTTTGAGATTGAATGCACTGCGCAGTTTGTATTTTTCGCCGAAAGATACACTCGCGCGATCTCACAATATTCGTCAGGATAAAATCCTATATCGCCGCTAAACCTAGTGAGCGCTATCAGCCCTCCATCTACTTCTTCGATTGATGCGAGCATTTCGGCATTATCCGATTTGAGTCCTCCGCCGTAAACCACAGGAACGTCGCATATTTTTTTAATAAACGCCGCCGTCTCGGCTATATACTCGCGCCCCGGTGGGGTTTTACCTGGACCTATCGCCCAAACGGGCTCATATGCAATTGCAACTTTAGAAATGTCCGTTCCCTCAAGTCCCAGCTTCATTTGATTCTCGAGCACTTCAAAACGACGGGGCTGCTCTTCCAATGTCTCTCCGATGCAGTAGAGCACAGACAAATTTTGTGATATTGCACATTTAATTTGCGCATTAAGTTGGCGATCCACCGCTTTCATGTCCGTCGCCCCGCCTTCTATCAGCGTATCCCTCTTGTCCTTGCGCTCCTCACAGTGGCCAATGATAGCCCATGAAACCCCGAGTGCACGCATTGCCGCGGCAGGACGATTGGAAGTCAACGCGCCAAAATTCTCGCCTTTTTTAACGTCGGAGCGAAACACACTCTGGCAGCCTATCTTCATCGGTGTGACACAGCGTGTTGCAGCCTTTGTCGCGGCCATAAGATGTGCTTCGGGAAAAAACGCCACATATGTTACTTCGCGATCTGTGCTCAATTGTGACGATGTGCTCACAACTGTATCGCGCGCCCATGTGTGTATGTCCCCCCTGTTTACTCCGCCCAACTCCACAGGTACATCAAATCGCTTAAGGTTGAGAAAAATATATTTCATAAAAGCTCCTTGTATCAATCAGTCTGCAATTGGAATTGCAGCAAATGTAATCGCAGCGTCAGGATGGTTTTGTGTGAGGGTCACGGGGAATAAACTGTCTGTTTCACCAAAAGCCGCTCTCATTACGACCGCCTTATGCCACTTGCGAAAGCAATACATGCGAATCTTTCGAGCTGACAATATTTCTCTCATGCCCACCGTGATACAATAATGGGGCATGTCATCCACTCTTCCACCCAGATCTCCGATTCCATTGACCGTTCGGGTTCGTTCGTCGATCCTAAGAACTCTTGTAGGTCGTTGTGCATACTCCTTCGGATTGACATTTTCCGGTTCGTTAAAGGCAATGTGTCCGTTAATTCCAAGGCCTCCAAAGCAAATGTCCACCCCTCCCAGATCCGCAATGATTTCACCAATTCTCTCCGGATGCTCTGGATCGGGAAATACTCTGTGGCTCTCCTCCATTACAAGCTCTGGAAGTATTCTGTCATACACATTTCGTTTCATAAACCCACGGAAACTCAGAGGATGATCTGAGGAAACCCACATCATCTCATCCGTAAGATACTCATCCATATTGATAAACCACACATTTTTGAGACTCACCTTAAAGGTGTTGACAAGCTCAACGAAATATGGATACTCGCCCACAGGACCCACCGGCACGATGTAGACTGTCCTTTTCTCTGCCTCGTTGTTTGCGATTATCTCATTCAACATATTTAATGCCATTGAAAAAAACACTTTTTCAGCGTTAGGGCCTTCAAAAACCGGTATTTTTGTTTTCTTGTCAAAATGGCTCTTTGATATCATCGAAAACTGTTCCATATTACTGTTGCCCCCTTTCAACTTGTTTTAAAAAATCAACCTACGATGAGCATGTATGTTCCCATTGCCGCCATAAATATATAAACAACCCGTTTGAGCGACTTGAGCTTGAGCTTGCTGAAAAGCTTCATTCCGAAAAATGTTCCGACAAATATTGCAGCACTTACCGCAAGGCCCAACGAATAAATCTCAGCACCGACATTTCTCAAAACAAGGTGTATGATGAAACAAAAAATCGTATTCACCCCGAAATGAAACTGAATGGTCGCATTGTACTCTTCTTTATTTTTAATAACAGCCAAAAAATATATTGCCATAGGAGGACCTGCAATGTTAAACCATCCTCCGAAAAATCCGCTTACGGCTCCTGCAATCATTCCATTTAGCACTGTTGGTTTAATGTGCACACGATCACTGAAAAACACGAAGTAACCACAGAGCAGCAAAAGCACCGCCCCTACAATGCGTCGCATTACGGTGTCCGAACTGGACATGAGAGCGAGCACTCCAAACGTTCCGGTAATTATCGACGCCACGAGCGGGGGCCAAAGAATTTTCCAGTTTATGCTATGCCACAGTCTTGCCAGCACGAGTGTTACAAGCACAAAGGCCGTCAGCGCTTCCAATATCGACGCTGTGCGAAAGGGCATAACCAACGGCCATAGTGCCATACATATTACCGCATAGCCAAACCCTGTTGCCGACTGCACAAAGCTTGCAATCAACGCAACTCCCATTACAAAGAGATAAACCTCATACCCATACAAATAGAACACCTCTGTGTCTCGCATTTTATATGAGAAGAAATACCGCGCAACTCATACGATTGCTTCAGACATTTTTAAAGTAATTATTGAGTACCAAAACGCCGGCACCGAGTTCATAAAGCGCATCTTTGTGGCTACGTCTGAAGTAATGGATGTTTTTCTGCGTGTACTCGAAGAATTTGTTGTTGAGCAGTTCCTTTGTCTTATCGTAAAAAAAGTCGCTTTCGCTGATCACCTTGCCTGAAAAAATAATTGCCTGGGGATTGAATATCTCCGCGATATTTGCTATTGCGGTACTCAGATGATTTGCAGCGTCATACAGTACTTTTCTGCAATATTCATCTCCGTCAGACGCGCCGTCGCACACCCTTTTAAATGTTACATTATCCCGAGACAGACTGCTCGTCTGCGGAATATTTTCCGCAGCTATTTTTTCGATGGAAGTCAGTGAACAATATGCTTCAACGCAACCTCTGCGTCCACAACGGCACAGACGATTATCCATACTTACAGAGGTGTGTCCAAATTCAAAGCTAAGATTATTTCTCCCGTGAAACACTGTGCCGTTTTCGATTATGCTGCAACCAACGCCTTCGCTGCAGAGTATAAAAAGCAAGTTTTGATATCCTATTCCATATCCGTACCAATACTCACTTTGCGCATTGGCATTCACTATGTTATCTATGTATACCGGATAATGAAATTGCTCCTCTACAAACTCTCTCAAAGAGACATCAAATAGATCGCTCCACGCGCCAAATTTTTTAACAACTCCGGTCTCATAATCCACAGCTCCCGGGACGCCGATGCCGATACCCATTATTTTCAGTGGATCAACCTCTTTTTTGCGCAAAAGCGAATCGATGGAATCCTTAATTAGCATGAGAACCGCGTTTGCACTGATCCCATCTACTGAATATGTCTCACGTGCAATGACCCTCATTCGCAAATCTATTATTGACGCCGTCAGCATCTTTATTGTGATATTTATACTGATACAGTACCCCGCTGCACCGTTTATCTCGATAAATACAGGCTTGCGTCCCCCGCTTGATTGTCCTTGCGACGCTTCTACCAAGACCCCTTCATTTTTCAGTTTTTCGACCACCCGGGTTACTGTTGCCTTGGAGACATGGGTTTCCTTCGCAATTCTGGTCCTGGTTGTATCCTCATGCGTTCGAATATAATCGAGTATTGTCATTTTGTTTTGATTTTTTTCAGAAGAAATCATATAACTATTCATTCGGACCCTCCGGGCTGCTATTTTAGACAACACTACCATTTTTGCCCAGAAATGTAAATTATTTCAGATTTTTCCGAGAGCACACATCATTCGGGTTTTATATTTTTCTACACCGGGCTGATCAAACGGAAATGCAGAAAACAGTTTCGCGGAAACATGTGCGGAATACATCAAAAAATACAGCAATTCCCCAAAAGTGAATGGGTTGTACTCTTTGCATTTTATCTCCAGACACGGCACACCGCCCTCACTGTGCGCTTCAAGCGCTCCCTCATACACGGCGTCCGCAAGCACTGTGAATTCTCTGCCATCAAGATAATCAAATCCGTCGTTCACGCCGTCAGGATGCTCGAAAATGCATTGCCGGGTGTTGTCGCGCAAATCCAGCATCGTCTCAAAACAAATGGGATTACCATCTTGAATGAACTGTCCCAGAGCGTGCAAATCCTCTGAGAAGCAGCAGCACACAGGCAACACGCCTGTTTTGTTTTTGCCCTCGTTTTCCGCAAAAAGCTCTTGCCATAACTTTCCCATAGCGCTGAGAAACGGTTCATAATGAACCTGTAGTTCAACGGGATACCCTTTCCGGAAAAGAAGCTGGCGTGCTATGGCATAACGAACTGCAGGATTGGACCCAACGTCGACAGAATCGTAATACGCGGCAAGAGCTTTTGCTCCGGCAACGAGGCTTCCTATATCAATGCCCGACGCAGCCATTGGCAGCAGCCCCGACGGAGAAAGCGCGGCATATCGCACACAACTGTCAACCGGGAAGATAAAATGTCGATATCCCATCTTTCCGCAAAACTCAGCAAGCTGCCCCTCTCCCTCGCTTCCGCAGACAAATATTCTATCCTTAGCTCCGCTGCCGTAACGGGACTCCATATAACTGCGTATTATTCTGAAATGAGCCCCCGGCTCAACAGTTTTGAAGTTTTTGCAATTTAAAAAGACACAGACCTCGCCCTCGTTTAGCTTTTTGAGCGAACTCGCAAGACTGCGCGCAGAGACGCCATTGCCAACAACCACTGTTTTGACCGGAACGTCGAAACCTGCAGTTAATCCCTCAAGCACCGATGTTGCCGGAAAACTTGAACCTCCTATTGAGATAAACGCCAGCGTATCTGCCTTCTGCTGAATGTCATGCGCAGCAGCAATGATACTCTTGAGTGTCTCTTCTCCAGCCCACTTGTCCACTACTTTCCATCCGAGTCCGTCAGCGTCGAGAGCATCCCGTCCTGACGTCCAAAGCTCGAGTTTGTCTCTCTCGCCTGATATAAAGTCGTCGATCATACCGTCACTTATCTCGCAAGGTGTGTGGATGTTAAATGCGATTCCCATTAGAACTCCTATTTAAAGTTTTCTTCTTCAATGCTTTTTAGCGTGCTTTTTGCATTGTTCAATATCGGAATACGTTCTTGCGGTATTCCATCCGTAAAACCGCATCCCAACCACTGCTCCAGCATGCGAAATGCAATCGTCGGAGTTACAACCCAACCTCCCATTGTAAGAACGTTGGCATCATTAATTATTGCTGCCGACTCTGCGCTGTACTCCGATTCCACTGCAGCTGCATAAACTCCCTTAAACTTGTTTGCAAATATGCACATTCCCATTCCAGTTCCACAAATGAGTATTCCTTTTTCAAATTTACCTGAAGCGACAAGTCTCGCTACTTTAGGTGCCACTTCAAAGAATGGCTGAAAATGTTCAATGTCAACAGTTCCGACATCGCTCACTTCTATATCTTTATTTTCAAGCCACAGCTTAATCTCTTGCTTCAACTCGAATCCGGATTTGTCCGATCCGAGAACAATCCTATTGCTCTTGAGCATACCAATCCTCCTTATTTTCGAGCTATGGCTTTTCTGGCAGCTTCAGCTATGACATCCCTGTTCAGTCCAAGGGCGGTTTTTAGATAATCAGTGCACCCTACTTCTCCAAAACGGTCTCGCACCCCAACCCTCTCTATCGGTATCGGAAACCTTTCACTAAACAGTTCTGCCACAGCGCTGCCCAGCCCATTGATGATGCTGTGATTTTCAGCTGCAACTACAGCACCCGTATTATATGCCACCTTCAGCAGGGTTTCATCATCAAGAGGTTTTATTGTGTGAACGTTCACCACCGTCGCGCTGATGCCATCGTTCTTTAACAGTTCAGCGGCTTCAAGAGACTCATACACCATGAGTCCGCTTCCGACGATGGCCACATCACTTCCCTCGCGCAGCACATCTGCTTTACCCCATTGAAAGCGATAGCTCTCGTCATATATTTTTTCTGCCGGCTTTCGCAACAATCTCATATATACAGGTCCATCATGCGCCGCAATAAACGGCATCGCCTGACGCAACTGGGTTGAATCAACCGGCTCTATTATTGTGAAGCCAGGCAGATTGCGCACTATGCCTACATCTTCAAAACTCATGTGTGTACCGCCATTGAGTTCGGCCGCAATTCCCGGGTCAGTTCCACATATTTTAACAGGTAGCTTTGAATATGCAACCGAGATTGCAAGCTGATCGAAACACCGACGCGTCGCAAACGGAGTAAAAGTATCTGCAAATGGTATAAATCCCTCCGCCGCAAGTCCAGCCGCGATGCAAATCATGTTTGCCTCAGCTATGCCAATATCAAAAGTGCGTTCGGGAAATTCTGCGCGAAACGGCATTGTACCGGACGCACGCATTAAATCGGCTTCAAGAAGTACCACTCGATCGTCATTCTTCGCGAGTTCAATCAGGCTCTCGCAGTACACTTCCCGCATCCATATATGTTCAACCATGTCTTCTATTCACGTCCCATCTTTTCGAGTATCTCATCCCATTTGTCGCTGGGCAAAGCAACGTTATGGCAGTTCTCTGCATTTTCATATGACGCAATTCCCTTGGCCTTGACAGTATGCGCAATTATCATAGTCGGCTTGCCTTTATATTCTTTTGCGTTCTTTATTGCCAAAGAAATCATATCCGGATCATGGCCGTCCACACAGAGAACATTCCAGCCAAACGCATTCCACTTTTTTTCAATTTCTCCAAGGGAATTTATAGAATCAACAAATCCGTCAACTTGAAGCCCGTTGAGATCTGTAAATACAGTGAGGTTGTCGAGCTTGCGCTGTGAGGCATACATCGCACTCTCCCAAACTTGTCCCTCTTGGCTCTCACCGTCACCTATTATGGCAAACACTCTATTATCGGAACGCTTAAGCTTTTGCGCAATAGCTATCCCGACTGCCGCGGAAATTCCCTGTCCCAGCGACCCTGCCGTCATATCTATTCCGGGTGTGCGCAGCATGTCGCAGTGACTGGGCAACAGCGTACCTGGTGCATTTAGCGTTTTGAGCATCTCGACGGGAAAATATCCTCGACATGCAAGCGTTGCATAAAGTGCAGGTCCCGCATGTCCCTTTGAGAGGACAAATCGATCCCTGTTTTCTCGTTTGGGTTCCTTGGGATCGATGTTCATAGCCTCAAAATACAACACCGTCAATATTTCAATTATCGAAAGGCAACCGCCAATATGCCCAACTCCGAGATTTGCTATCTCTCCCGTGGTCATTATGCGTATTCTTTGGGCAATGTCGCCTAACCGTTTGTTGTCGTTCATCTCTTCCTCCGTGTTACCACCACTTAATAAGCTCTGTCACTCTGTTTCTAAGTGCAACGAATTTCGGATCCTCAATTTGTCTCGGATACGGCTGATCGTTTATTATCTCATCTTTAATCGTCGATGGTTTGTTTGTAAGCACCAAAATTCGCTGTCCTAGATAAACAGCCTCTTCAATATTATGGGTTATAAAAACAACAGTAGTTTTCAGGTGTCTCCAGAGATTAAGTAGATCGTCCTCCAGCTTGTATCTCAATTCCAGGTCAAGCTGACCATACGGTTCATCCATCAAAAGCAACTCAGGATATGTCGCGAACGAGCGTGCAATAACCACCCTTTGCAGCATGCTCATCGACACCTGATTGGGGTAGTAATCCTTATATGGCGTAAGCCCAACCAACTCCATAACATCCTTTGCCTTAGCGTCAGCCTCGTCTTTAGGCGTTTTTTTAATTTCAAGCCCAAATTTTACATTTTGCTCGACTGTAAGCCACGACATGCTTGACGTCTCCTGAAACACATAAGACACGTCGTGCTTTTTGAGATTCACAGGCTCGCCATTTATCAATATCTCCCCGTCAGTGATGTCATAAAGCTTTGTGAGACTGTTAAGAAAAGTCGTTTTTCCACATCCTGTAGGTCCGACGATGCAGAGGAACTCCCCCTCTTTCACATTAAACGAGATATTGTCAAGAACCTTGAGATCTCCAAAGCACTTCGTGAGATTTCTGACTTCGATTTTGTTTCTAATCTCTTCCATTTGTCATTTCCTCTCTACAACGTCTTGTCCATGGCTTCTGTAATTTCCTTGCGAAGCCGGAGGAAATCAGGCGAGGTATACTCTCTGGGTCTCGGCAAATCTATAACATATTCATTTTTGATGCTAGCCGGGCAATTTGTCATTAAAATTATGCGGTCGGCTAGATAAAGAGCCTCTTCAATATTGTTGGTAACGAAGACGACCGTGCGTTTTTCTTTTTTCCAAATTCTTTCGATCTCCTCCTCCATCATGTAGCGCGTTTGTGCGTCAAGCGCACCAAATGGCTCATCCATGAACAAAACCTCAGGGTCGTTGCAGTAGGCGCGTGCAATTCCGACACGTTGTTTCATGCCACCCGAAAGGTTTATGGGATATGCACTTTCAAACCCACTCAAGCCAACAAGATCAATAAAATATTGCGCGCTTTTTTCATATATTTGCCTGTTGATGCCACGGCATTTTGGCCCGAATGCCACGTTTTCCTTAACAGTAAGCCACGGAAAAAGAGAGATGCTTTGAAAGACAACCCCCCGCTCAGGCCCCGGTTCAGAAACAGGCTTATCGCCAAGATAGACAACTCCGCTAGTTGAAGAATCCAGACCGGACAACATGTTGATAAGCGTGGTTTTTCCGCATTGTCCGGGGCCAAAAAGCACGAGAAACTCGTTTTCATGAACAGAAATAGAAATGTCGTCCAGTACCTTGCGCGCTCCCGAAGCATTGTCAAATTCCTTGCCGACGTGCTCGCAGCGTATTATTTCCCTCGTATGTTCCATGCGCAAAGTCTCCTCTCGACAAATTCCATTAGGGTTGAAAGCAGCAAACCCGTTATGCCAATTGCAAACATGCCCACAAGGATCTGCGTTGTATCCGCGTTATATTGGCCCATTATTATTACCCACCCCACACCGGCAACAGATGAGACCATCTCGGCGGCCATTACGCTCATCCAGCTTGTGGACAGCGACACCTGCAACCCCGCAAAGATGTGTGGCACGCAGGACGGAAAGATTACCTTGAGGAACATCTGACGTTTGTTTGCCCCGAGCATCTTGGCCGCCCCAAGGAGAACGGGGTCAACTGATCTCGTGCCTGCGTAAGTATTAATGGTTACAGTAAAAAACGTAGACATAAATGTAATAAAGTATTTTGGCAACTCACCAACTCCAAACCACATTATTGCAAGCGGTATCCACGCAATTGTGGGAATGGGGCGAAAAAGCTCAAATATCGGATTGATAATGGCTTTCCCTACTTTTGAATAGCCCATAATGAGCCCCAGGAGCACGCCAATCACTGAACCGACAAGATAACCGACCATAACTCGCGAAAAACTTATCAGCACATGTACCGGCAAAACCTGCTTGCCAATGGGCACGTAAAAAGAACGCACAAATCTGACGATAACTTCAGCGGGCGTTGAAAATGTCAGCCTTAAATCAGTAAAAGTCACCGCGAGTTGCCAAACAATCAGGAATATGGCATAAGCGCTCAACGCCCACAAAAATGTCTGTGAACCTTCGCTGCGAAAAAGTTTTCTCTTTTTCAATCCTTATTGCCTCCCTTGACAAATTTCTTTTCCAGCAAACTTATTCCCCACGCCATTACAGCGCCAACAAGACCGATAGTCAGCATACCCACGAGTATAATGTCTGCTCGCGCAAATGTTCTTCCGATCTGTATCATATAGCCCAGGCCATTTGTCGAAGCCAACATTTCGGCCGCAACAAGAGATATCCACGACGATCCCAGCGATATCTTCAAGCCTGTGAAGATCTGGGGCAATGCCGTCGGTATAGCAACTTTAAGCAAAACCTCAAGATTGCTCGCGCCGAAAACCCGACCAACCCAAACATGTACCTGATTGGTTTGTTTGATTCCAGAATATGTGTTGATCACACACGGAATTAAGGCCGCAAAGAATATGACGCTCGACTTGGCACGCAACCCGATTCCAAGCCAAATTATCATGAGCGGAATCCATGCTATAGGTGGTATCGGTCTTATTAAATTAAAAATCGGTCTTACCAATCTATCCACGTTTTTGTACCACGCCATCAAAACTCCCAGCGGAATTCCCACTATCGAACCTAACAGAAACCCTGTCAACGAGACTCGAAGGCTTGAAAGGAGATGCAAAATAATCGTTCCATTATCCGGATTTGGATTCGTAAATTTATCGATAAAAGTGCTGAACACCTTTATAGGACTCGGCAAAAGATAAGCCGGCATCAGCTGCAGTACCGCCGTGCACAGATACCAAATTCCAATAAACCCCAGCACTGAAATTGCGGAAATTATTAAGTACTTGTTTTCGCCTTTCTTTTTCATGTCAATTCCTCTTTTTCCGGTGCGGAGCCGGCATAAACTGTCGGCTCCGCACTTTAATGAACTGCTGGGGATATTATTTAAGCGCTGCTTTTAGGTACTCATCCGAAAGATTGGTGTCGAACTTTTTAATGAGATCTTTTTCAATCTTGCCCTGATCTGCAAGGAAACCTGCAATCATCTTGATTGATTCTCCGGGCAATCCCTCATGAGCCATCTTGCTTGAAACCATTTCTGTCGCTTCAACTTCAAGACGGCAATCTTCAATTGTCGTTGTCATTCCGTTATCGGTTTTCCACTCGAGTTCTTTCTGTGCACAAAGTTCAGGATCGGCAATAAGCTCGTCCGACGCTTTGTAAAACACTTTGAGGAACTTTGTGATCAGTTCTTTCTGACTGTCATACGATTTCGGATTCACTATGACAACATCCGCAAGCCTCACACCGAGCATGCTGAAATCAGCTGCTTTGATATATTCATCACGCAACTGAAAATTGTAAGGCGGGGCGCAAGCAATGATGTCTCCCTCTCCTGCAATAAATGCCTGATAGGCAGATGCCGGTTCCATATGCACGAATTCAACATCATTCTGTGTCAGCCCAATTTTTTCAAGCCAAATAAGAACGAGTTGCTGCTGAACAGAACCTGTTGGGACAAGCACCTTTGCGCCCTTGGCAGATGCCGCGTCTCCAAAAACATCGGCAAAGTCTTTGTTAGCGCCCTTAACTGCGGCGATTTTGCTGTCCTTGCGGACAAACATCTCGTTGCAGTTGACAGTTGTGTCGGCAACTATCTTGCAATCGTAAGTTGTGACACTCATAGGAGCACCGCCAGTCCCGATGCAGCCTACATCCCAGAGATTTGAGGCCAAAGCTTCCAGCATAGGAGCGCCCAGTGAGTAAATGCTGGTTTCGATTTTGAAGCCCTCTGCAATATCATAGCCTTTTTCAATGGCATAGATGGCTGGCAGAGCGTTCATGTAGGGAAGCAGAGAAACTCGCAGAACGGGAAGCTCGGCAGGTACTTCTGATGTTGCATCAGTGCCGTCTTCGGTTGCAGGTTTCTGGCCGCATGCTGTCAGCGGCACCAAAAGCATGCAGATAACAAGCAGGACGATGGTGAGCTTTTTCATTATGTTCCTCCATAAAAGTTTTTCTGTACAATTGCCTAATATTCCATATATACTTTATTGCCACTGCCGGAAGCAATCGCAATTGAACAGCAGACAGCTGTAGCTTTGTACCCATCCTCAAATGTTGCACCATGCGGCTCAACCGACGTGTTGTCCGCTATTGCCGCAAGCAAATGCTCACTCTGGTTTATATGTGAATGTTCCCAGCCAATAGCGTGTCCACGAGGCCACCATACATCCATAAAAGGATGTCCCTTATCCAACTGTGTCACATTGATTTTGGTGAATCCCGTGATTTCTTTAAATGCGGTATCCTTTGTAAAGACGTGTAGGATATTGGGATCCTCGATATCATAATAGATGCTGCCCAGTGAACCTGATATCTCAAATGCAAGCTGATTCTTTCTTCCCGCGGCTACGCCCGATATCTTGAGGTCTGCTACCGCACCGCTCTCAAACTCAACAAGCGCGAGACTCTCATCGTCGGCATTGATATCCACTCTGTCACCAGACGACGTCAGGCGAGTTTTGTTATACGTGCGACGCAATCCGTTAACTGATCCTATCTCGCCCATAAAATACCGGGACATGTCTATGATGTGTGTCCCCAGCCCAAACGCGACACCTGATCCTTTTGAGCCCATCGTATACCACACCTTGTCGGCAGGGGTGTCCTCATATGCACCGGAATCCTGACAATAACGGCCATTAAAACTGTAGAGCTTACCCAAAACGCCGTTATCCACAAGAGTTTTCGCAAGCCTTACTGCCGGAAAAAATCGGTAGCAAAATCCGCACATAGTCTTTCGATCAGATTGTTTGGCGGCGAGATACATCTCGCGCGCGTCTTCAACATCATTTGCCAGCGGTTTCTCACAAAATACATGTTTATTGTTCTTCAAAGCCTCAAGTGCAACCGTCTTATGTAGGCTGTCCCCAACGCAGATGTCTACCAAATCAACATCTTTGTCAGCAACAACCTCCTGCCATCCCTCTGCCGCCCGCTCGTACCCGTAACGATCTGCCGATAACTGCGCTCCAGACAAGGTCATATCCCCGAGCACAACTTTTCTCGGCACAAAATCGTTGTTAAAGAACATATACGGAATTGTATTATATGCATTGGAGTGCGCCTTGCACATAAATCCCGCTCCAACTATCCCTATGCCAATCTGTTTTTTATCCATATTCAACATTCCTCTCAATTGTAATAACCGAGATTTTTAACCAGTTCTTTAAGATATGCTAATCCAAACCCCAAACGATCCTCCATCTGTTCCACATACGGGATTTCTTCATAATCATCGCAATCCTGAAGCTCTTTGTTTCTCAATCGCCAGGATGTGCGTTTTGCTTCGTTGAGGATATTGGCAATCTCATATGCCGACGCATCGGGGTGATCTTCGTACCAATCGTGTTCAAACACCGGAACTGTAAATAGGTTTTTGTGATCCTCTATTGAAAGACAAATGTTGGGATTGTACCTATATAGCTCGTCGAGCATCAAATGAAAATCAACCATTCCTCGTCCCGGTGCACACCCTTGTCTCAAATATCCGCGTTCATGTTCAAAAACAAGTACATCTTTCGCATGAACAAGGTGAGTATATGGAGCAACTCGCTTTGCAACTTCCGGTGGGAACTCGCCGTGCAGCAGTATGTTTCCGGTATCAAGATTTATGCCGGCCACGTCACTGCCAATCGCTTCCACAATGCTGAGTACTTCAAAGCTGGTGCTGTCCGTGTGTATCTCAATATTGATACGGGATTTATTTTCTTTGAGCACTGGCACCAACTCTCTCAAGACACTTTCAGACGCTGCGAGGTGCCGACCCCAATCAGCTGGGTTAGCTTTGCGGTGCTTTAGCAGTCCCATCTCGCTGCGAAGTTCGTGCCATCCAGCAAATGCGGCGAATTCTATCTGGGATTTCAGCTCATCAACAAGGTCTTTTCGCGTTCCATGTTCGAAAAGCAGCGGATTGATACGCTCTACGGAAACGAAAGTGTATAGCCCCATATTGTCAGCAGTTTGTTTGAATTTTCTAAGCTCATCCCTGTTTAGGCCGCCATGGCAAAGTGTGGTGATTGTTTCAAATTGAACTCCATCAAAACCATGCTGCTTTGCATATTCCAGCGCTCCGAGCGGAGACAATCCAAGTTCTCTGATTGTGTAAACATCCAGACCAACCTTCACGGAAACACCCTCTTTTCCACTACGCCTATTTCTTCATTACGATAGTGCCGTCCTTGCTGCCCAGCCGATTAGCCCCGGCCTTTAGCATAGCGACGCCAATTTCGTATGTTGTGATAAGCGCCGAGGCTTTCACTCCGATTCCTTCTCCGACCGTCTTCCTAAGCAGCTGAACATCGTGCTCGGTAGCTCCGCCTGACGAGAATCCTGTTGAGGTTTTCACAAAGTCAGCTCCCGCAGCTACGGCAAGCTCACAAACCTTAACTTTCTCCTCATCATTAAGCAGACATGTTTCCATTATAACCTTTAACTTCGCGTGTCCCGCTTGACACGCCTTGGCAATTTCTGCTATATCGGTTTCAACATATTCATAATTTTTATCCTTAAGCCGTCCGACGTTTATAACCATATCTATTTCGGTTGCACCGTTGGCTATTGCTTCCTTAGTCTCGTAGACTTTCACATCAGTGCTGACGGCTCCAAGCGGAAATCCCACTGTTGAACAGACAATGACATCGCTTCCCTTCAGATGCTCAGTTACGGTTGCAACATTTCCGGAATTGACGCATATCGCCTTAAACCCATATTTCTTCGCGTCCTCACACGCACGTATAACGTCGGCGGTAGTCGACTGTGGAACAAGCACACTGTGATCGATGTAATTTGCAATGTTGTCGTAGTTCATTTCTTTACCTCTTATAAATTTATTTTCCGTTATTGACCGCGTTCATAAATCTCCGTTGAAACTGAACGACCAGTGGTGATGAGGTAAATGCCGACATCAGTTCCGGAGGATTCGTAATGACAATTTTGTCTGCCATATCGAGAAACTCATCTTCCATGATCAGCCTGTCAATCTGAGGATAAAGCCTCTCATCTTGGAAATTACAGACTATCAGGCGTGTATCCGGGAGGTTTGTGCGGCGAAGCGCCCTGAGATTGTGACGTATAGCATCAAGCCCGTCATTGGCAGGATCCGCAAGACGATTACGCAAGATGTTCTCCGCCTCCTTCAGCACACTTAGTCCATCGATCTCAGCCTCATTTGCGCCGAGATAATCGTTTGCCAGCATGAATTCGCGCATGCTGTTCACAAATCCCAGCTCGCCCGTACTTTCATAGGCATTCATCAACCCGCTGAGATATTTAGTCTGCTGCTCTCGGAACATAATGAAGCTATTTATAAAATAGGGCGATGCCTGCAGCGCCATCGCGGTCTGAAACGGCTCAAACATGAGTGTGAAATTGACGCGATACCCGTGCTCTTTGAGCATTATGGCAAGATTGTGCCCTCGCATACGATCGGCAGTGCTCCCGGCGTTCCAGCGCCTGTGGAATCGCTTATCTCCCGAAAGAAGCTCTGAGATATTCTCACTGTTAATTGGTCCCGTGTGTGGCACTTTAATCACCACGCGGTGTTTTGAAAGCATTTTTGCAAAATGGTCACATTCCTCGAGTATCTGCTCTTGCGTTGAATTGAATGGATCATTAAGCTCAACGCTTATGTCAATGCCAGGTCCGAGGATTCGCCCTATCTCGCTCATTACCTCATCACGGGTTTGAAATTTTCCACCGATGTTAGCTTTGGGGTTATTTATAAAAAGATTGTATATTATCGCCGGATTACAGGTGAGATTCGCAATGGTGTTCTTGATCTCCATAACCTCATAAGGGTTCGCGCTGTCTGCCGAAAACAAAAACTTGGTCGGCCGCTTGACTCCATTTTTATCATAACTTATATCTCGCTTTAGGTCGGCTCTGCAAACGCCATTTGCACAAAGCTCGAATTCAACCCTGAATCCTGCCGGGGTTTCTCCCTGCGGAATACCGAACTCATCGATAATCTGTTTGAAGCTCTCCGTAACACCCAGATGTTTCACAGATTGTTTCATGATGAAATAAAGTTTGGTTGAAATAAAGTGTCCTATCACCCTGTTGAAATACTTTGCATCAGCATCAATAATAGAAATCCCATCTTCAAGTGCTAGCGAGCCAACTTTGACATTTAAACAGCTTTCGTTTAGTATCATGACTATCTCCTTAATTAGCCGACTTTGCAATTCTATTCCTTTCACAAGTGAATTTGCCATCCCTGTCGGTGACAACAGTATATCATCATGCAATCTTAATTTCAACAAGAAACTAAGATTTGGAACAGGCCACAATAGTTCTTCCAGCCTTTTGTGC
Source organism: Oscillospiraceae bacterium (assembly GCA_036645935.1). Classification (GTDB taxonomy): domain Bacteria; phylum Bacillota; class Clostridia; order Oscillospirales; family Ruminococcaceae; genus JAUNBN01. The sequence goes on from JAVXNE010000010.1 coordinate 39,282, forward strand.
AAGTCATACAAACCGGAAAATCTTTGTTTCCATATGCGTTTGCAATGCAATTTTCGCAATGATATAATCTGCGAAATGCTCTGGAACTTCCATCACTTTTAAAAAGGAGACTGCGTTTTGGATATTATTGATGCGTTAAAAGATCTCTGCCTAGCTCGAGGAATTTCAGGCCACGAGGGAGAAGTTGCACGGGTTTTTAAATCTCATATTGAACCATACAGCGATTCTCTCAAAACCGATAAAGCAGGAAATGTCATCTGCAAAATTGCAGGGACAAAAAGGTCATCACGGAAAGTCATGATATTTGCCCACCTTGACACGCTCGGCATGATAGTTCGAAAAATAGACACGAGTGGACTCATTCAAGTTGACCGTCTTGGGGGATTGCCCGAAAAGGCATTGCCGGGACTTCACGTGACAATATCGAAGTTTGACGGCGGATACCTCGATGGCGTTATAGGTGTAAAATCACTTCATGCGACATCAGATGATGAAAAATACAAAACGGCTAAAGTAACTGAGCTTCTCATCGACATTGGTGCAAAAAGCCGCGAGGAGGTACTGGCTGCAGGCGTGCGCATCGGATGCCCTGTGATATATCAGCCGTCGTTCTCAAGGCTTTTGGGGAATACCATATGCGGCACGGCACTTGATAACCGCGGGGGTTGCGCCTCGCTTATCGCGATAGCAAAAGCGCTGCACGACGACCGACCCGATTCTGACATCTATATTGTCGCAACTGTTTGGGAGGAATTCAGCATTCGCGGGGCTATATTTGCCGCACGCGCAATAAAGCCGGATTTTGCAATCTGCCTCGACATCTCTCTCGCGGGAGACACGCCTGACACTTCGGGAATGTTTGAAACAACTCTCGGAGGCGGACCTACTATAAGCCTTTACAATTTTCATGGACGCGGAACGCTCAATGGAACCATAGCGCATCGAGGATTATACCTGCTTGCGCTTCGCTGTGCACAAGAAAACAATATACCCGTACAGGAATTTGCAGCGCTCGGCATCCTCACTGACGCAGCATATGTTCAACTCGAGAATGATTATATCGCGTGCATAGATATAGGTTTTCCCGCTCGATATGCTCATTCTCCTGTGGAGTGCTGTGATCTATCGGATATTGAGCGAATGTCCGAACTCGTGATTGCAATGGCAAGAAATATCAATGATTCCCTTTCATCCTCACGTTATTGAGGAAATCCCATAGCATTTCGCGCATTAACTTCTGTGCAATTAGTCCATTCAGATGCATAATCATGCATCTGAATCGCTCACAATATCCATATGCCGCACTAGATGTGTCACGTCATCAAAACACCTTTCGCAAATCCCAACTTTAAGCCACCAAAACCAATAAAGGAGTAGCTGACAATGAAACTGGATTTTGAATACGGCCAGGGAATGCTTTCAGGCGAATTCCCTGACAATAGGACGGACATCTTTATACCTGGGGAAACCGTCACAGATCCACTGCACATTCCATTTGATCAAATTGAAGCTGAAACAAAAAAATCTATTTTACACCCAATTGGTATGCCTCCTATATCAGAAAGTGTCAAAAGCGGCGATAAAGTCGCTATCGTTTTCCCGGATCGTGTCAAGGGAGGCACTCAAGCAACTGCACACAGAATCGTATCAATCCCAATAATTATCGAGGAGCTAATTAAAGCCGGAGTTGCTAAGTCAGACATTAAGCTGATTTGTTCTAACGGATTGCATCGCAAAAATACCGAGCAGGAACTTCGCGGAATACTCGGAAAAAAGCTGTTCGATGAATATTGGTATACTAAGCAAATAGTCAATCACGACAGCGAAAATTACGACAATCTTGTCGATATCGGATATGACGATATCAACGATCATGTGATAATGAACAAAGAAGTTTTCGATTCTGATTTTGCGGTTTTGATAGGCCATTCCCTTGGAAACCCATATGGCGGCTATTCAGGAGGATATAAACACTGTGCAACAGGAATCACTCACTGGCGCAGCATCTGCGAGCACCACAGCCCTGAGGTGATGCATCGTGCGGACTTCACCCCTGCGACAACACATAGCCTGATGCGCAAAAAATTCGATCACATAGGAATGCACATGGAAAAATGCATGAAAAAGAAATTTTTCTGCTGTGATGCTGTTGTCGACACAAACATGAATCAGATAGCTGTCTTTTCCGGTTATGCGCATGACATTCAACCTCTTTGCTGGCAGATTGCCGATAAGCGCACCTATGCAAAATGGGCCGAAAAAAAGTATGATGTCATGGTTTTTGGCATGCCGCAGTCATTCCATTATGGAAACGGAATGGGCACAAACCCGATACTGATGTTACAAGCAATATCAGCACAAATTCTGCGTCATAAACGTGTTATGAAGGACAATTGTGTGATAATCTGTTCCTCAATCTGCAATGGTTTTTGGCATAAGGAAGAGTTTCCATCTTATGAAGCAACCTATGAGCTCTTTCAGCACGACTACAACAATACTCTTCCCGATCTTGCAAAGTATGGTGAATATTTTGCAACCCGGAGTGAATATATCGATCAATACAGATACAAATATGCATATCACCCATTTCATGCATTTTCGATGATTTCCTGCGGCCATATAGCGGAAATGAACACGTCTGCTATATACATTGTTGGGGCGATGGAACCGGGGTATGCACGCAGCATGGGTATGAAAACCCGCGCAACTTTCGAAGACGCCCTGGGTGACGCCATGAAAAAATATGTCGGGCCGGAACCTAATATTTTAGCGTTGCCACGAGCTTTCACAACCGCCGCTATGCACATCTGCATGAAGGACAGCGAAATATAGGGGCATTGTGCGCTATTCGAACCGACCACCTCCGCACATCACTGTTTAGCCAATATCTAATTGTGAAATTTTCTTACCGCTGTGAACGGTGAACTCTCTGTCAATTCAACGTCAGTCGGACGTGATTAAATAAAATCGCTGTCTTTGTGCGTTTATGGGCACATTGGAGATGTCGAAGCCTTTGCATCGACCACGACAGTCGCCTGCTGCTTTCCCGTATTGGCCATCATTTGTATCTGATACTGCACAAGATTCGCAACTGAGGTGTTTGCGCTCCGCGCTTCCTTTCCGTTGGATTTATTTTGCTGTTTTATCAGGTTTACATATCTGTCTTGTTATTAGCGTGCCATTTTTTCACCTTTATGGCTCGGCCGCCCATTGCGCTTTTGCATCTTTTAGAACAGACCCTTCAGTTGCTTTCAAACTGCAGGGTCTGTTCTTTGAGCTGCTTTGGGATAATTAAACTGTGCCGCAGCATTAGCGGTTTTTGTGAAAAAAGCTGCTTCATCTTAATCAGAGTTCTTTAAATTTGCTCTGTCTCGATTTCAGTCGGCGCACAAATTGCAGAGCGCCCCTTCGCCCTCTATCCTGCCGAATTTGAACTGCGGAAATCCTCAAGCGAAAAAGTTACTTGCCACGGTCCCTCGACTCGCTCGCCCGTCAGTGAATACCCTATCGACAACGAATGCTCCCCGATCTTTTCTTTTGGTATATCGAAAACGTATTCATCATAATCTTCTCCCTCTCCCGCGGGAGCAGTTTCCGGTATGCTGAACTTTCTTTCATAATCAAAGTCAACGGCATTGCCGTCTGAATCGAGCAACTTTATCCACACGTTCCCATGTTTGTCTGCTGCGGTGTGCGTCTGAATCTTAAATTTTCCGTCCACATACCCGGCTGCCGATATATCTATCCCCTGTATTACTGTTAAAACAGGCTTTTTGAAGGGAACCAGCGTTCGACCGACAGCTCCGTTAAACGTCCCGTCGTCGTTGAAGTCTGTCGTGACAGTTTCATCTTCAAAATACCAGCTTCTGAGCTGACGCGCCACTGTGTCCACATCATCAGAAAAGTTGTTGAGATCAAGACCCGTCGGCCTTTCATTCTGTGAGGATCCTCCACAATAAAATGAGGAGAGACCAAAAGAAACCTTTTCTCCCTCAAGCTTGTCAACGTCCGCATCTGTAAAAGTCAGCATAAACGTAGCCGTTCGCGTTGTTTCATCGAAATCAACAAGCTTGTCGTTCATGATTGAGTTTCCCTTGCTTTCCATCCAATACCCATCAAACAAGTCAATTGTTTCGTCAACTCTATTTTGGTTTTTATCCGTTATTGAAAGCAGCACGTCAATCTTATTTTTCCTGACATATATCGCGGATACAAAAAGCCGGATTCCGTTGCATGTGTCCGACATCTCGACCGGTTTGAAAAATTGTGCGACAGAAGGCGCGACACGATACAAAAGCTCGTAAACTTCTGGAACATTTGCTGCAAATACCGGCAATGAAAAGAAAATGACTATCGCGATTACCGCTGCTGTAACGAGCGGCTTGAAGAATGTCGGTTTTGGCTTTCTCTCTTCGAATTTGCTGTCATTGATCTTGGTAATCGTTTCGCCAACGAGTGCCGGCGACGGTGTGATGCCATCGTTCATCTTTATATATTGATCTCTAATCATTGTCGTCTCCTTTCAGCGTTTTTCTGAGTTGTTTTCTCGCTCGAGTGAGAAGGGTTCTGACATGCGACTCGCTGAATCCGAGCGCCTTCCCGATCTCCGCCACAGAATAATCCTCATAGTAAAACAAATGTATGGCAGCACGGTAATTTGTTTTCAGCCCACAGAGCGCTCTGTCCATGTGTTTTTCATTAGGGTTATCAAAAACCTGCTGTTCGCAATTTTCATCAAGCGGTTGCGCAGCGTTGCACCATGCGAGCTGCAGGTGCTTCTTTGCACAGTTTATTGTCACTCTTATCAGCCACGCTTTGCGATGTTCTTCACTTTCAAAACTTCGGATTCCTTTGAAATACCGCAAAAATGTCTCCTGATATATGTCATCCGCATCCGTGCGGTTTCTCGCATACGCGAATGCGACCCTGTACACCATATCGGAATATTTTTCGACAATATCCTGAGTCGTCATCGCATCGTCCTGTGGTGAATTTTTCATCACAACGCCCCCTTCACAAGTAATACCCCGCAAATAGTAAAAGGCTACAATATCTTTTGAGGAATTTCACTGTCATTGAATGTTTCTAAAACCTGTCGAATGAAAAAATGCCATCAAGTGAACTGCTTTATTTGCAGAAGTTTAACTCCATGGCGCAGTTTAAGGTAGCACTAATCGATTATCCTGATTACTTCAATAACCGCCGCATCAAGGCAAAGCTAAAGGGCTTGCCACCTGCTATTCACAGGCAACACGCCCTCTCGACCGATTAATTATTTGTCTAACTTTTGGGGGGGAACTTTCAAATGCATGACGGCGTTTTTATTACGCTTTTGCATATTGATTCTGGGTGCATGGGAAAATTCGAGCGAAGTGCAAAACTGAATACCTGCAACCTGTGAAAATCCATTCGGCACCGCCTCAGTTTTAACGCGCTTATTTTGGTCTTTTGTGGCATCCCTGCGGAATTCAGCAGATGAACTTTGCGAGCGTGTCGTATATTTGCTTCGGTTCAATGGGTTTTGCCAGATGATCGTTCATCCCTGCGTCGAGACTTTTTTGAACATCTTCTGCAAATGCATTGGCGGTCATCGCGATAATCGGGATTGTCTTTGATTGCGGATGGCTGCATTCTCTGATTGCGCAGGTTGCTTCATATCCGTTCTTCACCGGCATCTGCACGTCCATCAAGATTACGTCAAATTCTCCCTCCTTGCTTTGAAAAAACATCTCATAACCGATTTGTCCGTTATTGGCCACACTCACGTCGGCACCGGATTTTTTCAAAATTCTTGTTGCAACCAGCTGATTCATCGGATGGTCCTCGCAAAGCAGCACGTGCAATCCGGAAAAATCAGCGGAATGCGTCTGTTTTTTCTCGCTTTTCTTCGCAGCAATTACATCGTCTGTAAAGCGCAGAGGAAGCTCAATCACAAAAGTCGTTCCGTCTCCGACCACACTGCGCACTGAAATAGTTCCGCCCATGTAGTCCACAATACTTTTCACGATGGAAAGGCCAAGCCCCGTACCCTCTATCTGGGAGATCATTGTGTTTTGCACTCGATAGAAAGGCTCAAAAATATGCAGCTGCTGTTCAGCGCTGATTCCGATCCCGTTATCTGAGATTTCAAAGCGATATAGGCCAATCTGCTTGTGCGAAAGCTCCGTCTCTGTTAAGCAATATCTGATTTCCCCGCCTTCATGTGTAAACTTTAGCGCATTTGCTAAGATGTTGTCGATAACTCTGTGAATGCGGACAACATCGCCGCTGCAAGTGTCGTGGATAATATCCACGCTCAGTTCAATGGTTTGATGCTTTTTGCTTGCCAGTGCCCGCGCCCTGCCTGCGGCGAGATTCAATTGCTCTGAAATCGAAAACGTTTCACATGTCAAAATCATCTTTCCGCTTTCGATGCGGTTCATATCCAAAATGTCCGTGATCATCGAAAGCAGCAACGAGGAAGATTGCTCAATCACTTTCAAGCTCTCGTGCACCTGCTGCTGGTTGTGCTCATCTGCAATTGCAAGGCTGCACATTCCAACGATGGCATTCATCGGGGTCCTGATATCGTGACTCATGGATGAGAGGAACTTTGATTTGGAACTGTTTGCCTGCTGCGCAATGGCCAGTGATTCGGAAAGGGCTATTTTCTGTTTTTCCTGTTGCGCCAGCATATCCGTCACATCGGCACGGCTGAACACCACAATTCCGGATGCCCTGTCGTGCATGACAAATCTGGTTTGTTTTGTGCAAATGTCTCCGTTTGTCTCTCTCAGATGATAGATGAACTCATAGCTGTCTTTATCCCTCAGCTGGAGCATCACGTTCTCAATTGACATTTTTTCTGCGTAAAGTTTCTTATCCTCGTCCACAATATATAAATTTGCCGTGTTGCGTATCGCGTCCGTGTAAGAGTATGCAACCCCATATTTGTAGTCATTCAGCTGTGTCGCTTGAATTCTGCTGTTATAAAACACGGTGGTATTGGAATGCAGATTGAGATGAGCCACAAAGTCATAGTCGAACTGGATGACGGAGTCCAAAACCTGCTCCTGCATTTTGTTTGCGGAGACATCGGTCACTGTCAGAAATCCAATGAGCTCATTGGTTTCCGGTTGCAGAGCCGTATCAACATGCGTTGAAATCCAACGAACGCCCTTCCCCTCTCCCATATCGATTGTGCAGTCAAAATCATGCTGTGTGATTCCGAGTTCAAAACTGTTTTTTGTGTTTTCATTGCCAAATATCTTACAGAATATCTGCTGCTGCTTTTCATCGGGGATAAGGGATGCGACGCCTTGAAAAAAGTCCTCCCGCACCATTCCGAACCGCTGTTCCAAATCGAGACCAGTCTTATCTTCAATCTCGAGAATGACGTTGCGCGTGACATTGCAGTGCCCTGCGAGAATGACGTTTTCGCCCAAAGTGCGATAGCGGTATTTAATCGCATCCTCGTATTTTTGCCTGACTTCAATCTGATCCGTCACGTCGACAGCGCTGCCCAGCGCAAATGATGGATTTCCGTCCTTGCTTGGCAGCACCGTATACGTGCAGCGTTTCCAAATATAGCTCTGAGAATTGACATTCCACAGCCGCACGGTCACGGAAACCTGATTTTCTCCCCTGTGCAGCCTTCTGTAAAACTCTCGGAAATTTTCCGCATCGTCCGCGTAACAGAGCTTTTTCTCGATAAGTGTTTCTGGCACGTTTGGAATTTCTGCTGCGTGCACACCATAGACGTCTTCTGTGTTATGGTTTTGAATTATGGTGCATCGAGACATGTCGTACAGCCATGTGTCGATATGATTCTGCTCCAGAACGGTGGAAAAGCGATTTTCGAGTGCTTTGTAATCGTTGATGCTCTCCGCCGTGGCAACCGCCCAAAACGGCTTCTCGTTTTCATCAAAAAGAGTCGTGAATCGGACGCGTTTCCACACAAGATTGCCCTGTGCGTCGATGGTTTTGATGTCTGCTCTTGCTGTCGGATCCCCGTTTTTAACCGCCTTTATCATCGCGTCACACATCGCGATGCTGTCAGCGTGTATTGCACCGGTTTTATACAATGCCTCGGGGTAATTTTCGATGACCTCATTCAGTGAATATTCGGCCGTGGATACGGAATTCAGGTAAGCTCTGTCGCGCGCAATATCATACTCCAAATAAGCAAGACCCGCGTGGTCTATTGCGGCCGCTAATTTTTGCTGTGTCTTAGCAAGCTCAAATGTTGCCTTTTTCTTCTCGGTTATGTCGACAAACACACAGTAAAAAAGCTTGCCATCATCTTCACTTTCGATAAGCTGTCCGCGAAGCAAAATCCATTTGACGCTTTTATCCTTGCAAAGAATCCTCAGCTCGTCTTCGATCGACACTTTACCGGCATCTATCTGCGCCGTGGCCGCAGAGAAAACAAAGGAAAAATCATCCGGGTGGATGACGGCAGACATCCTGTTGCCCATGGCAGAAAACTCTTCGCGCGTATATCCGAAGAACTCATACATCCCATCATTTGCAGATGTCACAGTCCAATCGCTGTCGACTCTGCACCGGAACACTGCACCGGGAATGTTGTTGTAAATCCGCGCGATTTCATTGTTGGCTTTTTTCTCTTCGGAAATATCGGACAGGTAAATCACGTATGCGGGAACACCGCGCCAATTAATTGAATGCGATGCAATTGAATAGTATCTTGACAGCGCGTTAATGTAAACTTCGCGCGGCTCTATCGTGTCCGCTGTGGAGTATGCAAGGCACTCCTCGCAGGGCTTATCTTGATCTCTCAGAGCGCAATAACATTTTTTTCCCAGACAATCATGAATTCCGGATCTTGCAAGCATCTTCTCCATTGCACTGTTCACATAGAGCAACTTGTGCGAATCCCGCTCTATCACATAAACACAGTTGGTAGCCTGATGCACAATGTTGCTGTAAAGCTTCAGTTCATCTGAAATACCCTTTTCGACATGCTTTGAGCAATCGGAATAGGTGCAGAGGACGAGCATTTTGCCGTCGCCCGTGTCAAGGCATTTTCCGCGATCCTGAACCCGCAGATAATCCCCGTCTTTTTTGCGGATTCGATATTCGATGATATACTTGCCTGCGTCGCTCAGTTGCTGACGTAGGCGCTCTGTAACAAATTGAATGTCATCCGGATGAATATAGTTTTCTGCTTTTCCGTCAATATCCTGCAAAAGCTCCTCTTGGGAAGCATATCCGAAAAAGTCCAGCATGCTTTGGCCTACATATCGACACGGAAGCCCGGGTTCCACAGTTCTGATCATTAAGCTTTCCGAAATCACTCTGTAGCAAAGCTCGCGATCACTGCTTTTCATGTGTGAATTTTTCAGTATCCCGGTAAATTTCATTTTCGTCTCCCGCTAATAAGTATAGATATCATCATGCGATGCGGCCATATTCCAATGACAGACAATGCAAACATCCAACAAAGCATGCATTGCGCAGAATTTTTGCGTTTCTTCAGCTTTCTGTTGCGCGCTTAAAACCAAAACATAATGCCGTCATAAACGGCATTGCTCAGTGAAAACTATATGTGCTTTTTGTGAATCATGATTGTTTGTCAATTGCAGGTGCGAGCTTAAATACAGCAGCGGTCTTTTGCTATGTCTTCTCACACTTGAGTGCTTATTTTGTCATGGCTCAACTTGCAAATCCGATATTCGCGTCTCTGCTGCTTTACATGTTGCTGCTTTACCTGTTGTGCTTTGCTGTTGCTGCTTTGCCTGTTGCTGCTTTGCTGTTGTGCTTTGCCTGTTGCTGCTTTACCTGTTGCTGCTTTGCCTGTTGCTGCTTTGCTGTTGTGCTTTGCCTGTTGCTGCTTTACCTGTTGCTGCTTTACCTGTTGCTGCTTTGCTGTTGTGTTGTGCTTTGCCTGTTGCTGCTTTGCTGTTGCTGCTTTACATGTTGCTGCTTTGCTGTTGCTGCTTTACCTGTTGCTGCTTTGCTGTTGTGTTGTGCTTTGCCTGTTGCTGCTTTGCCTGTTGCTGCTTTGCTGTTGTGCTTTGCTGTTGTGCTTTGCCTTTTGCTACTTTGCTGTTGCTGCTTTACCTGTTGTGCTTTGCTTTTGTGCTTTGCTTTTGTGCTTTGCCTGTTGCTGCTTTGCTGTTGCTGCTTTACCTGTTGTGCTTTGCTGTTGCTGCTTTACCTGTTGTGCTTTGCTTTTGTGCTTTGCCTGTTGCTGCTTTACATGTTGCTGATTTGCTGTTGTGCTCTGTTGCTGCTTGCGGCGTTCTCACCTGGAAACAAGCTCCTGCCTTTTCATCTGAGCAACTGCTCTGTTTTTTCTTATCTGCGCGGATATGATTCTAAAATCATATCAAAAGCACCAAACTCCAGACAGGTCCGCTCCACTGCGAATAAGCTCATTGCTGATATGCTTCACTGATAAATAACTCAGTTTTCGCCTTGCGCCCCATGTTTTGCGCATGTCTATCGCTTCACAGCAATTTTTGTATTGTTTGATAGAGATTCTCGGCCTCAACCGGTTTTGCAAGATACGCGTTCATTCCGGATTTTTTGGATTTGGCAATGTCCTCATCGAATGCGTTGGCCGACATGGCGATGATTGGCACAATTTTTGCCCATGGACTATCCAATGCGCGTATACCCTCGGACGCTTGCAGCCCGTCCATAACCGGCATTCTGATATCCATCAGCACAGCGTCATAACCGTGCTCCTGCTTCGCCTTAAACATGTTCAGCCCAATTTCCCCGTTTTCTGCCACATCTACACTGGCGTGTTTGAACTCCAACAGTTTTCGCGCCACCATAATATTGAGCTGATGATCCTCAACCAGCAAAAATTTCTTGCCTTTGAAATCGTAAATTTTGTCAGTTTTTGCGTCGAACGTTTCCATGCTACTTTCCGAATTGCCTCTCGCAATTCCAAGCGGAATTTGCACACGGAAGACCGTTCCCTTGCCCAATACGCTCTCCACGGAAATGTCGCCGCCCATAAGTTCAGCGAGGTTTTTCGAGATGGCAAGTCCCAATCCGCTACCGCCGTATCCGGATCTTGCTCCGTTTTCTTCCTGAGAGAACGGTTTGAAGATATCCTTCAAAAATTTCTCTCCGATCCCAATTCCGGTATCGCTGACGGCAAAGCAGATAATTTCTCTTTTCTCATCCGAGTAAACCTGTGAAATGTCGAGTGTGATCGTCCCTCCCCGGGGAGTAAACTTCACTGCATTGGCGAGAATATTGATCAGAATCTGCTGCAGCCTGACACCGTCGCCGATATAGCTGTTTTGGCAGCCTTCAAATCGGGTCACGACATAGCTCACGCCCTTTTCCTCTGCCTGTGTCTGAATGATCATGCTGATGGCATCCAAAAACGGCTGACACGCAAATACATCGCGCTTGAGCGTCACTTTACCGCTTTCAATTTTGGACATGTCCAAAATATCATTGATCAATTGCAGCAAATACCGAGAGGAGTATTGTGATTTTTCAACGCACTCCTTGATAAATTCAGGATTGTTCAGGTTCTGCGCAACAAGCTGACTCATGCCCATGATGGCATTCATGGGCGTCCTTATTTCATGGCTGATGTGGGAGAGAAACTCTGATTTTGCGGCATTGGCGCGCTCCGCCATGGCAACCGCAGCCACCAATTCCTGATTCCGCTTTTCCTGTTCCTCTACGGCTGCGGTGATATCCACTCTCGTCATCAGAATGATTCTCTGGTCACGATCAATATAGCTGAAACGCAGCTGCTTTTTGAACACTCCGCCGGCCGGATTGTGCATTCCATAAAAAACACTGTAAAAAGATTTGGCATCCAACTGCGCGAGAACCCTTTCCAGCTCAATTTCCCAGAGCACGCGATCCACCTCATCGGAGCAGACATAACGGCGCACATAGTCCTTGCTGTCCTCGATGAAACTGTCGCTTTCATCAAGATATGTATCTCCGATATTTTTTTGACTGTATCGGACCGACCTGTTGTGCGGAACATCGGCCACCACTAAAAAATCATAATCCATTTTCGCAACGGTGTTCATGATGTTCTGCATTGTGCGCTCACCCGTGACATCGGTTGAATACAAAAACGCAATTATGTTTTGATCTTCCGGACGTTTCATCATGTAGGCAGTGATTGCCACCCAATATCTGCGTCCGGATATATTTCGGGTAAACTCCATAGAGACCGTGGTTTCCCCATTTGCAAAGCGATTTATCAGCCTGTCGCGAGTGAAAACCGACACGTATTTTTTCTTCATTTCTTTCGTAGTGAGTTCGCTGCACACCTGATCAAAATAGTCTTGTGCTGTTTTTGCAGCCTCCATATGAACGGAAACTTCCGGAAAATTGCTTTTGAAATCCAAAATGGTGTTTTTGGTCAAATTTATATTGATGGAAGCCATCGTCGCTTTCTGCATAGCCTCCCTGTATGCCCGCTCGTCGTGATACCTCTTTTCCGCCTCTTTTTCTTTCGTGATGTCGCGACCAACGCAGTATGCTCTATTGGGATTTCCCTCGTCATCAAACTCATTGGTATAGATCACCCGCTCGCACCAGAATTCATCCTCTCGGTTCTGCCGAATCCAGATATCTGCGGTGACTTCTTTCTCTCCGTTTTTGAGCCTGTCTATCATATCGAACATCAGCACCGCGCTGTCTTCCCTGATATGACCTTCCGAGACAACCGTGTGAAGATAGTTTGTCACGATATTGTCTTTCGGGTTGACTTTGGGAGATTTGGAAAAAATGGTCAGGCAATCTGCGGCGTAATCGTATTCCCATATATTGATATTGGAGGCTCTCACCGCAGCCTCAAAGCGGGACTCGCTCTCCAGCAGAGCATGCTCAGACTGAATCTGCTCATTCACGTCGGTTATCACTGCATACAAAATGGGGACATCGTCCTGATCGGCCATCACCTGTCCGGAAATCCGCATCCAACGGTATCCACCGTTCTTTTGCAGCGCACGGTGCAAGTTGTTGAAGGTCTCTCCTTTTATCCTGGCGATTCTGATGGCATCCAAAAAGCCCTGCCTGTCGTCCGGGTGCAGAATGTCGAGCGTTGACGCTTGTGTGGCGTCATTGTATTCTTCTCTTGTCATTCCGCAGAGCTCGTACACTCGCTCACTCAAAAAAATCGGGCTGAGTCTTTCATCCAAGTGGTACATACTCACACCGCCCGGCACGGAATTGACCAGCGTTTCATATTGCTTTACACCGGCACGGATAGCTTCTTCCATCTGTTTTTGAACCGTGATGTCGGAGTAGTAGGCAAAAATGACCTCGCGCCCGTTTTCGTCGAACGTGTGGAGGGAATTCTGACTGACCCAAATACAGCTTCCGTCCTTTCGCAAGACGCGGTAGGTGATTTCATATGGGTCAGCGGTGCCAATCCGCGTTTCCGCATATAGCTTGAGACGCTCTCTGTCCAGCGGTGACACAAAATTCCACGAGGAAGCGTCAAACGCCTTGATCAATTCGTCGGAATCTGAAAATCCCAGCATTTCAACAAACATGTCATTGACCCAGAGAATGGGAAGTCTCGGGGAAGTCTCGGCAATCACCATTCCGATGGGGAGCGCAAGATCGATGAGATCTTTTTTTATTTTCGACAGCTTTTTCATTTTCCTATACCTCCTGGTTCAGGAATCGCTGCAAAGTCTTATATAACAATACCGGTTCAATGGGTTTTGCAAGATGTGCGTTCATTCCGGCAGCCTTTGTTTTTTCAATGTCCTCATCAAATGCATTCGCAGTCATCGCGATGATCGGAATCGTTTTTGCATCGGTATTTCGCATCTGACGAATGGATTTTGCAGCCGTGATTCCGTCCATCACCGGCATTCTGATATCCATGAGAATGGCGTCGTAATATCCCTCGTCCTTTTGCGCGAGGGTTTCGATTGCCTGCAATCCGTTTTCGGCAGTGTCAACCTCCAATTTCTTCGAACCGAGCAGTTTTTTTGCAACCTCTATGTTCAGCAGATGATCCTCAACCAGCAAAACCCGCTTTCCCGAAAAATCGTATTCGCACGAAGACTCAGATTCGGCTGGAAGGTTCGTGTTTCCGCAAAATTTTTCAAATGCGGAGATGAGCGAGGATTTGAAAAGAGGTTTGGCAATGAGCATATTGACACCCGCCTGCTTTGCCTCCATCTCAATCGCCGCCCAATCATAGGCGGTCATAATTATTATGGTGACATTCGGGCCCACAATCTTTCGGATTTCGCGAGTGGTTTCAATACCGTCCATGTCCGGCATTTTCCAGTCTAACAGAATGATGTCGTAGAACTCTTTCTTTTCCCATTTTTCCCGAACAACGGATATTGCCATTGTGCCTGAAACCACATATTCCGCCCTAAGACTCATATCTGCCAATACGCGCTGCGTGTGTTGGCAGATAACTACATCGTCGTCCACAACAAGCACCTGGAGTTTTTCCAGCTGCAAGTTGGGTATCGGCTTCATGGCTTTCCTGCTTTTTTCCGAAATCAGCAGTTTTACCTCGATCACAAATTCGCTGCCAACCCTCTCAATGCTGTTGACGCTTATTTTTCCGCCCATGAGTTCGACGAGGTTCTTGCAGATGGCAAGACCCAGTCCTGTCCCTGCATAAGGGGTGGTAGCTCCTCCCTGCTGCTGCTCAAAAGGCTCGAAAAGATGCGGGAGAAATTCCTCGCTTATGCCAATACCCGTATCATTCACTATGAAGCGCATGAGCGCTTCCTCCTGATTGATTTTTTCCTGATTCACAATAAACTGAACTTTACCGCCGACCGGTGTAAATTTAATTGCATTTGATATGATGTTGACCAACACCTGCTGCAATTTCATGGCATCGCCGATATACGTATCCTCGGTGAAGCTCATCAGTATCGAGTCATATTCCACACCTTTTTCCTGTGCTTGGTTATGGCATATACTGTTGATTCCATTTATGAATTCCTCAAATGGGATTTCATCATGATTGATGAACACCTTGCCGCTCTCAATTCTTGACATATCCAAAACGTCATTGATGATAGACAGCAGGAAGCGCGCGGAAATGCCCACCTTGGAGAGATATTCCGCAACCTGTGCGGGGTCGTTCACGCACCCTGCCGCCAGTGTGGACATGCCGATGATTGTGTTCATGGGCGTTCTGATTTCATGGCTCATTCGGGAGAGAAATTCGGATTTTGCGGTACTCGCCTGCTGTGCTGCCATCAGAGCCGCACCGAGTGCCTCATTTTTTTGCTGTTCTTCATTGTAGACATCTGTAATATCAGTTCGCGTTAAAATTATTTTTTTTCTTTGCTTGTCAAGATAAGAAAACTGCATCTTTTTGCGGCTGAAAGTGCCATCTGTCTCTTTGATTCGGCAGTATATCGTGTATATATCCTGTTTTTTCAACTGTTCAAACAGGTTTTCATAGGACATCTCATATATGTTCTGCTCGATGTCCTCCTCGGCCAAAAACTCACGGTTATATCGGATGACCTCATCATTATAGTTGCTGGTGTGAAATGGAGGAAGGGCTGTCTTTCCGTTTGTTTTGGAATATATAGTGTAATCATCTGCCGTGGCGTCCAACAGTGCCAAAAAATCATAGTCCATGTTGACGACGGTATCCACAAGCAACTGCGCTGTCTTCTTTTGATCGATGTCAGTCGCGTATATATAGGCTTCCACGTCGCCTGTTTTAGGGTTTTGAAACATATCAAGCTCAACTTTAATCCAGAGCACTTTGTTTTCAGTGAAACTCAAATATGTTTCTTGAACAATGCTTGTTTTCCCATCACGATAAGCCTGCAGCAAGTTGTGCCTGTTGAACATCTTCTTGTATTCCGCTAAATCTTTTTCGTCCACGTGTATATTGTACTCACGCTCGAAAAAACTATCCACGGTTCCGCCGGTTTGAAAGTCAAGGATGGAAGGGATATTGCTTTGACCGTCTCCGCATATGTTTTGTGTCAGATTCAGCTTGAACGAGCCCATAACATCTCTGTTATGTACTTTTCTCCACTTTATCTCTTCCTCATAGCGCGCTTCCAACCGGACACGTGCTGAGATATCGGTCGCTGTGCCGATTGCCTTGATGGGCTTTCCGTCATCGTCAAAAATATTCGTATAGGAAATTTCATACCACCACAGGGATTCGCTGTCCTCGTTTCTCCATCGCCCGACACTTGTTGCCGTCTTAGCTCCGGCAAACAGCTTGTCGTACATTTCCAGATATTCCGGCCAATCCTCGGGGAGCAAAGGACTGTCACTCGCGGCAAACACTTCCGGAACATTGTGAATGACACTGACGCCGTCAAACGCCTTTATGTGCATCGCATTGTTCAGGTGATAGATCGTCCGGTCATCAAAATCAAACATCCACAGCGTGATACCGCACTGCTTTGCAGCCTGAGTATATGCCTCCTCCAATTGTTTGACTTTGACAGACTTTCGCTTGCTATTGTTCACCATATCCGCTCACCCCGCTCCACTCTATGTCCTTGCTTTCCATTTCCGTGACATCAACCGCAATTTGCAAATGGACCATCACGCCGTTTCGCTTGATGTTTTCCCCTCGCATTAAAAAAATGTTGGGAGCGGTCGGCGATCGAAACAACCGCGTATATACCTTGTTTTCCTCCATATCGGGCATAGCACAGAATTCGCACGGTCTGGTTCTGTGCATCAAAATCTCATAGCATTTTTGGCCCTTGCAATCCGCTCGAGTGACGTTCATCAGCTTGCAAAGGCTGTCATTGGCGTAGATGAGCTCATATGTGCTTTTGTCGCATACATAGATGCTGTCCTTTATTGCGTCAAGAACACTCTCCGCGTCGTTCATCCACTTGCTGACTGAGGTCGCTGCCGATTCCTCACCGTAAATTGAAACGATATTTCTGCCTCGGCTCTTGGCACTGTATAGCGCCTTGTCTGAATTTTTATAAAGCGCATCGAAAGAATGCACCGTCTGCGAGGAAATGGCAATCCCGACAGAACAGGTGATATCCGCATTTTTTTCGTCGATAATTATATCGGACATGCTATCGCACAGCATCCGCGCTTTCTGTTCAATGAGCCTTACGTCGGGAATGTTTTCGACAAATATTGAAAATTCATCCCCGCCCATGCGCGCGATCACATCTTCTTTTCTGAAGTGCTGTCGGAGCAGGTCCGCAACCGCACAGATGACCTTGTCCCCGTAATCATGCCCTCGCGTGTCATTAATCTGCTTGAAATTGTCAATATCCAGCATAATCATTATGCAGATACCCGACTCGTTTTCTATGCGGCGAGAAATCATTTCCTCGGCACTGACACGATTGATCAGTCCCGTCATCAAATCGGTTTTCATCTGCGCCGACATGTTATTATAATCTCTAACCATACCTTTGAACCGATAGTTTGACTCCAAAACATTGCTCACCCTGCGCGTGACCACTGCAGGGATAAACGGCTTGACGATGTAGTCGTTTGCACCCAGTGAAAAAGTGCTGGTCTGCTGCTCGGGGCTGTCATCCGCAGTGATCATAATGACTGGGATGCCGTCAAGTTCTAGCATTTTTTGTTTGCACTGCAAAAATTCTTTCCCGTCCATCACCGGCATACTTATGTCCAAAAGAATAAGATCGATTTGATTTGATTTGTCGCGCAGCACTTTCATCGCGTCTTCGCCATTTTTCGCTTCCAAACAGCAAAACTGATCCTTTAGAATTTTCTTTAAAATTATACGGTTGATCTCTTCATCGTCCACAATCAACACAGTGTGGCATTGACTGTCTGTGGAAAGCAAAGCCGCCTTGTATTTTTGCAGCTCTGCATCAACCTCCTTGCGCATCGTAATATCGGTCAGCTCACCGATGATGATATGCTTGTTTCCAACGGTGGTGACATAACGAAGCTTGGCCGCAATCCACAGCGGCGATCCGTTTGTTCTTCGGCGCATATATTCGCATTCGACAGATTCAAGCGTCTGTGCACAGGTGTGAAACGCGCGGGTGAGCGGCGCTCGGCATGCACTGTCCACCTCATCCAGAATGTTGGATGACTTCGCAATCATGTCATTGTATCCCATAAGGGCATAGTAGGCTTCGTTCACTCTGACCAGTTCAATCCTGTTATCAAAATATTCGTAGATAACTGTCGCCTGCAGATTGTTGTTAAACAGGCGCTTCATCTCTTCGTTAAGTGAAAACAAATTGTCATAGCAGTAGCCGTCATATTTTTTGTCTGTCATCATCTGCATGTCGAGCGAGAGGCTGATGCAAAGCTGTTCGTACTCTTTAACAGTCATCGCTTTCGCATAGTAGTGACCCTGCACGTAGTCGCAGCCCACGCTTCTTAAGAAGTCCACCTGTTCACTTGTCTCAGCGCCCTCGGCAATCACGGGGATTCCCAGCCATTTTGCCATGCGAATTACAGACGCTATGATATTCTCTCCCCGACCCTCAAACTCACTGACGGACAGAAATCTCATGTCAATCTTCAGCACGTCAATCATGATGTCTTTTAGCAGCGACAGCGATGAATAACCGGTTCCGAAGTCATCCATCATGATGATAAATCCGTAACTTTGCAGCTGCGACATCGTCTTTTTCATGGCGACAGGGTTATCCGTATACGCGCTTTCAGTCAGCTCAAGATTCAACAGCTCGGGTTGGATGTTATATCGCTCCACCAGTTCGAGCAGCGTTTCCGCAAGTTTCGGGTTATAGATATTCACTCGCGAGACATTCACCGATATCGGGTATGGAGTTATGCCCCGCAGCAGCCAGTTGTGAAGACACTTGCATGTCTGTTCCCACACATAGTAATCAAGCTTTGTGATAAAACCGTTGCGCTCAAATACGGGAATGAACTCATTTGGAAAAAGAATACCTTTTTGGGGGTGCATCCATCTTACAAGAGCCTCCGCACCGCAAGGCAGATTGGTATGGATATTGTATTTTGGCTGCAAATAGATCTCAAACTCACCGTTTTCCAACGCATAATTCATGCCGTTGGTGATTGTCTGCTCATTTGTAATCGCCGCGCTCATGCTCTCATCGTAGAAAGCGTAAAACTGCACATAGTTTCCCTTGCAGGCTTTTGCTGCAAGGGAGGCGCGGTTATACATCTCCTCCACTGAAATCTCGGGGACGTCAATTATATAAATTCCTATTGAAGGCACGACGTCATAATTCAAATTGAATTGCGTCAGCTTTTTTTTCGCTTGTAGCAGCATAGGTTTCAAGTGGTCAGGGGCGTAAGGAATACACATGGCAACGATATCGGATTCTATTCTTCCGTAAGTTGCATTGGAGTGTTTTTTTGCGGCCTTCGCCATATGCTTGGCGATATAAATCAGAAGTTTGTCTCCCTCAGCCATTCCAAAAAAAGAATTGATCAGCTGAAATCTATCCACGTCAAAACGAAGAAAGACAAAACGTTCGCCACGATTCGCATCCAACATTTTGCGAGTTGAGTCGAAAAATTTTGTCTTATTATAAATTCCGGTTAAGCTGTCGTATTCAGCTAAGTATTTTAATTCTTTCAGCGCGGACAGCTGACTTCTATCAATTGCATTTTTGAGTCGAAATAGAATGATTTCCGCGTCATATGGCTTCGTGACGAAATCCCACGCTCCCAACGATAGCGCCTGCCTCTCACTATCGTGATTGCTCTCTCCCGTTGTCACTACTATCGGCAAATTGTCATATCGCCCGTCTTTGCGAATCCCTTTCAAAACGGCGTATCCATCCATAATGGGCATTACAAGATCAAGAATGACTGCGACAATTTCTCTGTTGTGCACGCTCAACAGCTTCAAGGCGATACGACCGTTTTCCGCCTCGATTACGTTATATTGTGTGGACAGTATTTTTGACAAAATCGTTCTGTTGACAGCGTTGTCGTCAGCAATCAAAACTGTTTCTTTCTTATCCATACACGTATCCCCCGAATCCCCCGCGAAATTGCGGGTGAAATCGGGATGTATTGGTGTGTCTTGCCGCATGTGTCCCCACGTAGCAACCCCCTCTAAGATCAGACACCCTTTGCATGGGGTGAAGAATTACTTTTTTATTTTCAGTCTTTCATCATTGTTCTTGAGCATCTGATCTGTTTTCGATTCGACCGTCTGCGTTACCGCATTGTTCAAATCATTCAAAGCAGCCATACCGAAAATCGCAATGTTTTTCTTTAGGGATTCGGGCACTCTGTGCAGAGAATTAAATCCGACATTTCATTAAGTTCAAATGTCTGCGCGAGAGAAACGTATCTTTAAGCGCCAATCCCCTTTCTTTCTACAAAATAATTATGTTTAAATTATAGGCATTGAGTTGAACAGTGTCAACAAAATACGCATTTAACTGCGGGAATGTCACATAAATCCATCAAATCCGCTTCCATATAAGTTCTGCGTTTTTTCCATGGCGATTGTTTTCTTCGAGATGTTGCGCAATTTACGCCTATGAGTGTATTTTTCAAGGATTTTTAAGAACTATACGTTTAAACGCCCAACGGCGTGATTGACGACAACCGCTATTTGCAACACGCCCGCCAACAAAGATACGGAGCTGCGCCCGTTAAGAACTCATCGCCCCAACAGACACTCTTTTATAGACACGTTAATCTGTGGTTTGTGTGCAACAAAATGAATCTGTACAATTTTGAAACAGTATGAGCGATGTAGTTTCAAAAGAGCACGCTGCGCTGTGTATCAAAAACTTGTTGCAATCGGTTAAAAATTTTATACTAAATCACGAAACACAAAGAGGCTGTTCAGTAAAATCACGTCAGCTTTCGATTTGTTTATGATTTCAATATTCTCCAAACGGTGCTTCTGCTGATATTCAGGTGCTTTGCAGTTTGAGTCTGGTTCATGTTCTCAGATTTGTATACTCGCTCCACAACCTCTTTGATTATGTCATCCAGCGGTCGGTCGAGGTCCAGATCGTAGCCTAACAGATCTGATATTTCAACGCGCTCGTCCGTAAGCCACGTCCGGACATCCTCTTGAGATATATAGGATGCCTTCGCATTGAGCACCAAACTCTGAACCACCTGCACGAGCTGATCAACATTTCTCTTCCATGTATGGTTCTGCAACTCCAACAGCGCGTCGGGCACGAGTCCAAACACCCTTGTTCCGTATTCTATATTCATCGTGTTTATATAAAGCCCCACCATTGCCGGAATATCTATTCTCCTCTCGCTCAACGGCGGTATTCTCAACTTGAGACATCTCAGCTCGTCCGAGAGATAGACATACAGCTCGTCGTTCACCTCGTGTCGCAACCCCAGTGTGTATGAAAAATAAAGCCTGTTTATATACGCTACGCGGGAGCTTTTCAGATAGGCAAGCAGTCTGTGCTGTTGCTCTATGGGAGCCATCTCAAGATGCTTGATGTATATGGATATACCCGATTTCATAAACGGCGACTCGCTCTCTCCCAGAAGATAGCTCCATGCCTTTTCATCCATCAATCCGCAGTCCGCTATGACAAATGCGCTATTTTTCAGCTTGCTGTGTGAATAGATATAGTGGGCAAACCTGTCCTTTCCGGTTCCCGATTCGCCGAGCAACAACACTGGGTGGTTAATTGTGGCATAGTGATCACAGGAGCAGCGCACCGCCGAGATGTCCTCGCTGCTTCCGAGATAGTATTCGAGAGGATTGCAATCCTGCATATCTCCGGCTGACGACAGATAGCGTATCATATGCCGATCAATCATATCGGCGCTCGGTTGTCTGCGAAGACGGTATACGCAGTAGTCCTCATCTGCCGAACGAACGTGCGAGCCGCATATGGTCCACAGCTCGTCGTCAAAGTGTCTGATCATCTTCACTTCTCCCGAAGCTATCACATTGGAGAATTTCTGCTGAAGCACCAACACTATCTTTTCGGGTATATCGCAGTTGCTTGAAAAGACCTCAACGCCCTCCGAAGAATAGATGACTGTGGTCTCATCCTCGCCCTGCCGCAAGACATCGGAAAACAGCTGCGCATCTCTTGAAAAGCTTTGACAATAGCCGTACGTCTGTTTAATGCTGTCAATGGCAAGGTCGATTCCCTCTATCCCCGAAACAATGAGCAACCCGTGCATCCCGATCGATTGGGCGCTGCTGACGGCAATAGTATCACCCACTATTAAGTGGATCCCATTCTCTTTAAGCTGACGTATCTGCTTCTCGCATTCCTGTGCGCTCTGTATCGTATATACATTGAATGTCAACCGCATGATATCCTTCAAGACCTCCGCGGCCTTGGTTATGCTCGGATATGCCACAACAGCGAATTGCTCTGAAACGCCTTGAGCCACATTGATTGTTCGAAGGATATCATAAACCGAGGGCACGACATCGTAGATCGGTATCTTGCAGTAAGGCCGTATTGCATCGGCGGTTCCGCCTCGGGAGAGCACGGCATCGATATCCTCTCCTTGCATATCCAAAAGCGCGCGCAGCCCCTCGTCAAGATTTCCTATCTGAACTATCATCTCAATGTCGTTGCGCTGTGCCGCGATATTTGTCATGAGATGATACATACCCTCATAAGGAGCAACGCACAGCAATCGCAGCTTTTTCATATTGATTTTCCTTTCATGATACAACGCATTTATTACAACGTGACACTGTCCATACTTGCGCATGCTAAATTTAGCAGATAAATGCTGCAAAATCAATCGTTTTCATCTGAACTTTCGTTCTAATAGTTTCAAATATACTCGTTTTGTTGAATCTTCTTTGCTTGCCTTCAATATTTCATCAGGCGGTGTAACCGATATGATTAAAATACTGGTCATAGCAGACGACTTTACCGGGGCGTTGGATACCGGCGTGAAGTTTTCCCAAAAGGGAATCGATACAAAGGTTGCATTCGGATGTGAATATGATTTCGCCGGCGAGTCGGTGGCTGTGCTTGTGCTCTGCCTCCCCACAAGACACCTCCCTTACCGTGAGGCCTATGAAATGGTGTGTCGCGTCGCCCTCAGAGCACAAATCGCCGGTGTTGAGATCTTGTTCAAAAAAACCGATTCGGCACTGCGCGGAAATGTGGGTGCAGAGCTCTCCGCTGTGCTCGACGGTTACGGCAAAGGCAGCGTGTGCTTTATGCCAGCCTTCCCCGCGATGAAGCGCATAACTGTGAACGGGATTCACTATATAGATGGTGTTCCTGTGGCGCAGAGCGTTTTCGGCTCGGATCCATTCGAACCGGTGACCGAAAGCTATATACCCTGCTTGCTGCATAAGCAGTGCGATACCCCTATCGAGCTCGTGTCACGTGGGTGTTTGTGCGATATTTCCCTCGAAAAGAACGGTCTGATTTATCTCTTCGACGTTAAAACCGATGATGATTTAAACGAGTATGTATGCACAGTGCGTGACAAAGGCATGTTGCACCTTGTCGCAGGGTGCGCGGGAGTCGCAGATGTTCTGGCAAATTCACTCGACTTCAAGCGTGAAACAAAAGTTAATGATCTCAAACGAGATGGCGGTCTGATAGTCGTGTGCGGAAGCATCAATCCCATCTCGTGCGAGCAGATGATCACCGCTGAAGCGTGCGGATACCGCAGGCTGACGATTCCATATCAAGAGCTCATTTCGGACGATGTGCACGATTCAGCAGCCGAACGCGCAACGGTCGATTGGATAATTGAGGCTTACGCGGCCAGTGGCAACTTGCTTATCAGCACGCAGAGGGTGCCAGATAACCTGTTTGCCCCTGAACGTGTCGAAGAGATGCAGGAAAAGCTCCGTCAGGTAATATCTGCCCGTGTTGGAGCGATACTAAAATCAGTGCTTGACAGCGGTACAGATGCTCGAATCATGATAATTGGCGGAGACACTCTGCTCGCGTTCCTCAAAGCTGTTTCCTGCACCGAACTCAGGCCGATAGATGAACTTGCTCCCGGAACCGTTCGTTCAGTTATCCGCTATCATGGCAAGCCGGTCGAGCTCATAACCAAATCCGGTGGATTCGGCAACAAAAATCTTATCACCTCCTTGCTCGGACAACCCTGCCATGCGTCATAGAAAATATTTTTTAGCTTACCGTGCAAAAGCAGCTCTATCATACAGCATTTGAAGGAGACACATACATGCAACAGCGACCAATCATAGGAATAACAATGGGCGACCCATTCGGCAACGGTCCGGAGATAACAGTCAAGGCGCTCAACAACGAAGACGTCTATCGGCGCTGCAGACCACTTGTAATTGGTGACAGAACTTGCATGGAATATGCGCTCAAGATTGCCAAAAGGGTCTCAGGCATCGAGTTGAAGCTCAATGTTATAGGCTGTCCTTCACAGGGAAAGTATGCTTTCGGCATTATAGACCTCATCGATCTCGGCATCGTTCGGATGAATGACATCCCTGATTTTCTCGACAATCCCGCCCCTTTCCGTATTGGAGCGAGCGCTCTCGGGGGAGAATCCGCTTTTGAGTATGTCAAAAAGGTCATCGAGCTTGCAATGGCGGGCTCCGTCGATGCTACCGTTACGAACGCCCTAAGCAAAGAGGCCATAAATATGGCGGGTCACCATTATTCCGGCCATACCGAAATATATGCCCACTATACAGACACGAACAAATACACGATGATGCTCGCTCACGGTGACTTGAGGGTTGTGCATGTTTCAACTCACGTTTCGCTTAGAGAAGCTTGTGACAGAGTTAAGAAAGAGCGCGTGCTCGACTGCATCAGGATAGCTAACGCGGGTTGCAAAGCGCTCGGAATAACAAATCCGAAGATAGGCGTCGCGGGGCTAAACCCCCACTGCGGCGAAGGCGGAATGTTTGGCTTTGAAGAGACCGAGGAGATTCAACCCGCCATAGATGTTGCGCTGAGCGAAGGAATTAACATACCAGACAAAAAACCTGCCCCCGCGGACACGATATTCTCAAAAGCGCTCGGTGGATGGTATGACATAGTCGTCGTCATGTATCACGATCAGGGTCACATCCCGCTCAAGGTCAAAGGATTTGTCTACAATCGCAACGCCGGCCGTTGGGATGCGGTTGAGGGTATAAATGTGACTTTAGGACTGCCCATAATCCGAGCAAGCGTCGATCACGGTACCGGATTTGGCCATGCGGGAGATGGTCGTGCAAACGAACTGAGCTTGTTAAACGCGATTGATTATGCAATACGCATTGCCAATGCAAAAGCGTAAACGTGCTGTCAACACTGATGACAAATGGCGCACAATGCACATAAAAACATTTTGGAAGAAACGCTTTGCCTTAATATGGGATTCTGTTAAGACCTGTTATTTATGGTTTGAGCGTGTTTTCATAAAAAATTTCAAGGAGAAGAAAAAATGGCTAATTACTACGATGATTCCTGGCTAAAGAACAACAACTGGGGCAAGTGGGGTCCGGACGACGAAGTCGGCATGCTCAATGAGATGACTCCTGAAATGGTTGTCAATGCCGTTAAATACGTCAAAACCGGCAAGGTCTACGATCTTGACACCCTGCGTTTCAAGGGAATGCCCGTCTGGCCCGGTCACTGCGGTTATGACCTCGTGACCTATTCCTCCGCTTCCGGACGCCGCAATATGGCTTGTGATTCCACCATTCCTCCCGACTTCAACTGGACTCTTCCCGGAGCCATGCTCGGAAGAGCCAACAATCAAGTCAACCTCGGCCTTAACACGGAAATGGTCGTCGCTCCTCTGCATCTGGGCACGCATATCGACGCTCTTTGCCATTGGAGCGTCGGCGAGGACGATCATTGGTATAACGGCTTTAAGGCGGCCGATCACTGCACAACATTCGGTGTCAACAAGTGTGACGAATCCAAGATTCCCCCAATGGTCATGCGCGGAGTTTTGCTCGACATCGCCGGATACAAGGGTCTCGATCACGTTGCGCCTCACTATGCAATCACCGCTGAGGACTGCGAAGGATGTGCGAAGTGGGAAGGAGTTGAGCTTCGCAAGGGTGACGCCGTCATGATGCGCACCGGATTCAAATGGCCGGATGGCGAGTGCCCCGGTGCCGGAGTTGGCCTTTCTGCCGCCCGTTACCTCATTGAGGGCTGCGGAGCTTTCATACTCGGAGACGACATGGCCGATATCGATGCGTTTGATGAAAACGGAATTTCCTCCGTCGATTATTGTCCGGAACCCACCCATCAGTATCTGCTCATCCAGTCCGGCGTGCACATTCTTGAGTTCCTTCAGCTTGACGAACTCGCCGCCGACAAAAAATATGAGTTCTGTTTTGTCTGCACCCCGACCAAGTTCTTCGGTGCGACCGGCATGCCCGTCCGTCCTATCGCTATCGTCTAATCTCCATCTGCCACAGGGTCGATATCGCTGTAGTGCCACGTCTCGTAACGCGAATCGGACTCCGCAGACATAGGCACAACCAAGATCCGTTCTCGAGGCTCAGCCCCGGGAACGGGTCTTTTGAACATATCATTTGATGAATCCCCCATAAAGATTAAGAGAGAGCTGCGATTTTGAAATAATTTCACCCGAGCAGTCCTGACATTTTAATTAATTTGAGTGTCTGCTCAAAAGAGATGTCGACATCGGTCTTTTAAAATATCATTTTTGTATCCAATCGGTTTGGTCATACTTCTTGAAGTTTTCGTTCATTCTTTTGAAACTATCTTCATCGTATCTCCCATATCAGTTTCACAGCCATGATTTGCAAAACTCTCTCAAATATAAATGCTTGTCTTTTATTGCGGCAGCTTATATACTTCCTATTTTGCAATGCAATTGTGCCTGTGAAACAAAAACTCACCCGCATAGCACAATAGATTTTTCTATGCTCAGATTGTAATTAGTGCGTGTGAATACCCATTTTGATGGAAAACCAAAAAATACCGAATATCTGAATCATTTTCTGTGGCGTTAAGAGCATAGTGTAATGCGATGGATTCGCTTTAGCTTTTATCTCGCTCTCAAAATCGGTTATCTTAAAATTCCTAACACAGCAAGCCGTCTCGCCCACCACAAGCTCTTTACTTATCGGGGTTTTCATGGGTTTCAAAAACTGAATAGTTAGTTGTTCTAACACGCTGTTCTAACATTTAAGTTTCTCATTCGTTTTTGGGTTTCTGTAAAAGACGCGTGTTTTCACATATGGCGACGTATCGAACCGGTCATAATAAGAACGAATTGAGATTTTGCCCAGTCAGTAGGTTCCATTCGCTAAACTCAGGTAGATTGGGCTTGGTAGCATCTTGTTATCCTATCTATGTTTGATGCAAATCCGAGCCTTGTGGGATTGTCGCCAATCTTGACAGTTCAAGCAAAGAAAAAAACGCACGGATCACCCTGCGCTTCCCGCTGCTCTATTTAATTGGCCGCACCGGAACGGAATATATTGCCGACCGCATTAACAACATATATCAGCCATCGCGTTCGTCTGGTTCTATTGTTTGATAATCAGGGAAAAGAACTTTTATGGTTGGCGCAGATTGTGCTCATGTTGTTCAAATTGCACAGGATGTGGATTTCTTAGCGAGATTGGACTGACTTCGCAACATTCTCTATCAAACTGTCACTGTTAAGAATTTTATACCCGCCTCTTTCGCTACTTACATAAATCAAGTTAACATCAGAAGTTCCAACCAAAATATGAAATGGTTCATTGCTATACACGCCATATTTGATATAACACATCACCCTGCCAAATATGGTGCAAAAGAAGTTCTGTATTTTCTGCATCGAATAGACATTAGCAAACTTTCTAAGTTTGCTAGATCAACACGATTTGTAATTTCTTCACTGTTATATTCAGAATGATTATAACTTACATTTGAAATATCCATAGTTTTATCTTTTTGAAAATAAAGTCGTGAAGTGCCCAAAAAACACACTGAAATCAGAATAAATAGGATTCCCATCATGCTTGCAGTAATTACCTTTTTATACCTGTTCATGTTGACTCCCTATAATATAAATAATCCGTGTCGCAATTATAACATGGTTAAACGCACAGAAAAAGGCATAACGTTACCTCTGTGGAAATGTTATGTCTTTATGGTGGAGGAGCAGGTGGCCAATCCCACCACCGATGCAGAATTAAATTTTATGGAAACACAGCTTGATGATACCAAAAAGGCGCTGCCCAATCTGATGGCCGCCCTTGAGAATGGCATCATAACCAAAACCACAAAGCAGCGTTTGCAAGAGCTTGAGGCCATGCAAGAAAAATTGGAGTATGAAATTGAAAGCTATAAGCAGCGCGCCCCGGAATTGAATGAACGGCAAATCAAATTGCTTGAGCAGATGCGCCAGCGGTCGGATAAGCCGGATGACGAATACAGGGAACGGCTGCTGGATTGCTTTGTAAATTCCGTGTACCTCTATGAGGATAAGGCTATTGTATCCTTTAATTTGACAAAGGAAAAAGCCACGCTCGAAAGCGTGACCTTATCGCTTTTGCACGATACACTGCCCGATGACGGGGATGACGTCAAGGGTTCGTGTAGTGCATTGTGTGGTGGAGGCGAGGAGAATCGAACTCCTGTCCGAAAACTCAGCCGCACGGGCATCTCCGGGTGCAGGATGCCAACAACATTCCCTCAGTTTCAAGCCGACAACCGGGCCGAAACTTCAGTAGCTTCATAGTTACACGACGTGGCTCAAAGCTTTGCCTCGTTCGCGTTCACCGCGTAATTTTACGCCGCAGAGGACCTACGCGGTCTTGGAACCTGCGACGAGCGGCACTAAGCCGCTAAAGCTAGTTTATTATCGTTAGCTATTTTATTAGGAGAGTTATTAAGCGGTTCTCCACCGCTACCCGCTTCCCGTGTTTTTGAATCCCCGTCGAAACCATTACGCCCCCACGGTGTGCGCTCTGCGCGCTTTATATCAACCCCCGGCCTTACGGCCTTTGCGGATTAATATCAATTTTATTATACCATTAAATCAGACAAATAACCACAGCAACCGTTCACACCTCTCGGGTTTTGTTGACGCGATCTATATCGCGGCGGGCAGATTTTTCCGCCTCGCTCGCGCGTTTGTCGTAGAGCTTTTTACCCTTACACAGGCCGATTTTCATTTTCACAA
Source organism: Oscillospiraceae bacterium (assembly GCA_036645935.1). Classification (GTDB taxonomy): domain Bacteria; phylum Bacillota; class Clostridia; order Oscillospirales; family Ruminococcaceae; genus JAUNBN01. The sequence goes on from JAVXNE010000010.1 coordinate 68,262, forward strand.
GCGAGCCCTTGAAATAGAGCGAGAGCGGAATCAACGTCAGTCCCTGCTGCTTCACCTCTGCGAACAGCCGCAATATCTCTCGCCGGTGCATGAGCAGACGACGGCTTCTCAGCGGGTCGCGGTTGAAGATATTTCCCTTTTCATAAGGACTGATGTGCATACCTTTAACAAGCAGCTCGCCGTTGGAAATGTCGCACCAACTCTCCTTGAGGTTGACCGAACCCGCCCTGATTGACTTCACCTCTGTGCCGTAAAGCTCGATGCCCGCCTCAAAATCCTCAAGCACAAAATACTCATGGCGAGCTTTTCGATTTTCCGCAATCGTTTTGAACGTCGTTCTGTCCGCCACCTCTTTATCTCCCCTTTCAGATTTCGCTGCGTCCTTCAATGGCCCGGTAGAGCGTCACCTCGTCGGCATACTCGAGATTTCCCCCAACGGGCATTCCGTATGCGAGGCGCGTCACCTTAACTCCGAGCGGTTTAATCAATTTGCTGATATAGATTGCGGTCGTCTCTCCCTCAACTGTGGGGTTGGTGGCCATGATGACCTCTTTTACATTATCATCCGCCGAGCGCACAACAAGGTCTTTTATGCAGAGCTGTTCGACTCCGATATTGTCGATGGGCGATATCAGTCCGTGAATAACGTGGTATACGCCGTGATATTCGCGGGTTTTCTCTATTGCGAACACATCGCGCGGACTTTCAACAACGCAGATTATGGAGCGATCTCTCGCGTCGTTTGAACAGATTGCACACTTGTCGGAATCCGTGAAATTGTGGCACACCGGACATTGGTGCACGTTTTTGTGCGCATCGGTTATCGCAATTGCAAAATCGGTTGCGGCGGCGCTGTCCAGCGACAGCACCCAATACGCGAGCCGTGCTGCGGTCTTGCGCCCGATTCCGGGCAGCGACGCAAATTTATCTATAAGGTTTTCAAGCGATGGAATATTGTAGGCCATGTTTTATGTCAACCCCGGGATATCTATTCCGCCAGTGATCTTTTCCATTTCGGCTGCGCTGTCCTCGCCCGCGAGCCTTATCGCTTCGTTGACGGCGGCGACAACAAGATCTCCGAGCATCTCAACGTCGTCAGGGTCGACGACCTCCGGCTTGATATCGACGCTCAGAACCGTGTGATCTCCCTTGACCACGGCGCTGACCACCGCTCCGCCGGCACTTCCTGTATATTCGCGTTCGGCGAGCTCTTCCTGCATTACCTGCATGTCCTGCTGCATCTTTTGCAGCTGCTTCATCATGTCGCCTTTGCTCTGTCCGTAACCCTCGGGCAATCTTGCTTTCATCACTTGTCTCCTTATTACTCTTCCATTTTGATTTCTATCCCGCCGCGCTCGGCTCTTGCCAACAAATCGTCAAGTTCGTTTGCCGCATTCGCGTTTGTCATGGGAACGCTGTGAGATTTTTTGTCGAATATTCCGATGCGAACCTCAATTCCGGACGAAGTCTTTACGGCGTCGGCAATTGCGTCACTGAGATCACGGTTCTCACGCATATACTTAAAAAACACTTCGTTTCCGTCAATCAGCAGCTTGCTTCCCGAAAGATAAGCATGCGAACCCACGAGAAACCCATACAGCATTGGGTTGACGGCGCGTATCGAGTTCACAGCGCTGTCCCACCCCTCAAACAAGGTCTCTCCCTCACTCAGCACGAGCTCGGGCGACTTTTGTTTTATCGGGGCTTCGGGCAGCTGTTTTGACATCGTTTCAGTATTTGTGACAACATCTGCCGCATTTGGCTCGGCCGCAATTTGCACGGCGACCGCGCGCTTGCTGTCCTTCACGATATCAGGCGATTTTTCAATCCACGGAGCGTCATCTTCAGCTATCTGCCCTGCACTGCTCGCATTGCCCGTGTTACAGACGGCATCGTCCGACGTTTTTTCGGTTTCCTGTGCTTCCCCCGGTTTTTTTGCTGGTTTTATCGCATGCGGTGCGATTGATTGCTTTGCCTCAACCGCAACCATCTCTTGGTCAGTGCACAAATTCACAAGGCAAAGCTCAAGTGAGAGCATTCGGTCCGGTGTGTACGCAAGCTTATCGGCGCACTCTGTCAATTTTGAAAGCGATCTCAACAATCTGTCAAGAGTGAAAAGATTGTGCTGCTCGGAACAGATCGCAACCTCGGATGCTGAACAATCGGACAGCGCACTCTCGCCCGCAAGCTTTACAACAAGCAGATTCCTCAGATGCCGGAGCAGCTCGTTACATAGTCTTGAGGGGTCGATTGAGCTCTCGTAAAGTCGGGTGAGGTTCGCGAAAAGCTTCGCCATATCTTTGAGCGCGATATCCTCTGCAAGCGCGTGCAGATAACTTTTGTCCGCAACGCCTGCAAGCGTCGCAACCGAGATCTCATCCACCGTGCCTCCGAGAGACGCACAGGTATCGAGCAGTGAGAGAGCGTCGCGCATGGCGCCGTCCGACAGCCGTGCAATCAGATCCGCTCCCGAATCAGCAAGCTCGATATCCTCTTTCGACGCAATCATTTTGAGATGTGCCTTGATCTTTTCTTTGGGAATTCGCTTCAAATCAAAGCGCTGACAACGCGAGAGAATCGTCGCCGGAACTTTGTGTATTTCCGTGGTTGCGAGGATGAAAAGCACATGCGCTGGAGGTTCCTCCATGATTTTGAGCAACGCGCCCCATGCCTCTTTGGAAAGCATGTGCACCTCGTCAATTATATATACCCTGAACCGACAGACAGAGGGCGCGAACGCAGTCTCATCGCGCAGCTCTCGGATATTGTCGACTCCGCTGTTGGAGGCGGCGTCGATCTCGGACACGTCGAGCAGCGATCCGTCGTCGATTCCACGGCAGATATCGCAAACCCCGCACGGCTCACCGCCGCTCGATTCAGGGCAGTTGACCGCCTTGGCCAATATCTTGGCCAGCGATGTCTTGCCCGTTCCACGTATGCCTGTGAAAATATAAGAGTGGCCAAATCTGCCGCTCGCTATCTGATTTTTGAGTGCGGTTGCGACGGCGTCCTGTCCGATAATTTCGGAAAACGAGCGCGACCGGTACTTGCGATAAAGCGCCATCTTCATCTTGCCTTGCCCGTCCTTTCTCTCGGAATAATAACAGCGCTCCAGCGGCACAGAGACGGGCAAAGTGGACTGCGGCACATGAAGATTCCGTTTAATGCTGCTCGGTTCCCCGTCTGACATGGTTCGCGGAGCTTACATCGCACAGGCTTCACCCGTCTCTGTGCCGCCGGAACGCGGCTTATCGTCGTCAAGCTTTTAAATTATAATATAAATTCGCGATTTTTTCAAGTGCCCGCTCAGCCCCACAACGACATCTGACTCGTTCGCGGCAGACTTCCGAGTGCCCCGGCATCGTCGAGCGCATCGATGAGCGACTGCGTCACTCCCGGCTCGCGCATAATCTCCTCCGCGCTGATATAACTGCCCTTTTGCGCGGCGGCATAGAGCGCTCGGGCGGCATTCTCACCCACTCCCTTGAGCGCGACAAAGGGAAGCCGCAACTTTCCGTCCTCAATCAGATACTGCGTCGCGTTCGAGCGAGCAAAATCGACGGGCAAAAACTCAAATCCGCGGCAGAGCATCTCGCACATTATCTGCGTCACAGTGTAGGCGTCCTCCATCTTGGCTCTGCGCGCACTCTCGTTGCGCAGCTGTGCCTTTTGCTCAGCGAGCTTGGCTTTTGCGGCCTTGAGTCCCTTTACGGCGGTTTCAGTGTCGATATCCGCTCCGCGCACCGTGAAGTAGGTCGAGTAGAATTCAAGCGGGTAATACAGCTTGAACCACGCGAGGCGGATGGCTGAGGTCACGTATCCCACAGCATGAGCCTTTGGGAACATGTACTTTATCTTTTTGCAGCTCTCGATGAACCAATCCGGTACCCCGCACTTTTTAAGGGTTGAAATCTGCTCATCAGTGAATTTCTGCGCGGCCCGCCCCTTGCGCGTAAACTCCATTATCTCAAATGACATCGCGGGATCGACTCCCTTGCGCATCAGTTCAAGCATGATGCTGTCGCGCGTGCCAATGACATCTTTAAGTCTGCATGTGCCGTCCGCTATGAGGCTCTGGGCGTTGCCCGCCCAAACATTTGTGCCATGCGAGAGTCCCGACACCTGCACGAGCTCCGCGAAGGTCGTGGGCTCGGAATCGACAAGTATTCCTCTCACTGTCGACGTTCCCATCTCAGGCAGTCCGAATGTCCCCGTCTTGCTGTCTATATCCTTTTCGTTCACACCGAGCGGCTCGGTGGATGTGAACAGTTTTATAACCTGCGGGTCGTTCATCGGAATCTCGTCCCACATTACTCCCGTGAGTTTTTCGAGATAATGAAATATGGTGGGGACATCATGCCCCAGTTCATCCAGCTTGAGCAGCGTGTCGTGCAGCGAGTTGAAATCGAAGTGTGTAGTTATTATATCGCTCTCTTTTTTATCCGCAGGATGCTGGGCGGGAGTGAAGTCGTTTATGCTGTACTGCGCGGGGATAACCACCATTCCACCCGGGTGTTGTCCCGTTGTCTGCTTGACACCGGTGCATCCCAAAATCAAACGGTTTTCCTCGGCGCGATTGACCACAAGACCTTTTTCCTCGGAATATTTGCGCACGAACCCGAATGCTTTTTTATCCTGAAGCGCCGAGATCGTTCCTGCCTTAAAAACGTGTTCCTTGCCGAAAAGTTCCTCGGTATAGCGATGCGCCTCCTGTTGGAACTCTCCGCTGAAATTGAGGTCGATATCGGGCTGCTTCTCCCCGCGAAATCCCAAAAAGGTCTCAAACGGAATGTCTTGACCGTCGCCGCGAAGCTTTGCACCGCACTGTGGGCACTCTCTGTCCGGCAGATCGAAACCCGATCCGACATCGTCGCGGAATTCAAAATATTTGCATTTGGGACAGATATAGTGCGGGGGCAACGGGTTGACTTCGGTTATTCCAATGAGGCTTCCGATAAAGGACGAGCCGACAGACCCACGCGAACCGACATGGTATCCCGCCTGCTCCGAGCGTGCGACGAGCTTATGCGCAATGACGTAGAGCACCGAGTATCCGTTCCCGATAATCGAATTGAGTTCGCGCTCCATTCGGGCGACAACCGCCTCGTTGGGATTGTCGCCGTACATGCGGCAAAGTCCCTCTTTGGAAAGGTCGGTCAGCAGCTGCTCCGCGCCCTCAATAACTGGCGTATATGTGTCACTTGGAATGGGACATATGTCTGGGTCGATCATATCGGCTATGAGATTTGTGTTTTCAATAACGACGCGGCGCGCGGTATCCTCACCGAGATATGCAAACTCCGCGAGCATCTCGTCGGTTGTGCGGAAAAAGAGCGCCGGCTGCTCGTCGGCATCATCGTACCCCATTCCGGAAATGATGATTTGGCGAAATATGCCGTCTTCTTTATCGAGAAAGTGCACGTCACACGTCGCGACTACCGGCCGGGCAAGCTCGTCTGCCAGACGTATGACACTGCGGTTGAGTTCCTCAATGGCGTGAGTGTCTCTCACCAGACCCTTACGCTCGAGAAAAGCATTGTTGCACAGCGGCTGTATCTCAAAATAGTCATATTTTCGTGCCTTTTCCGTGATTTCGTCCCACGGACGCCCGTCGACAAGTGCTGTGTACACCTCTCCCGCCTCGCACGCAGATCCTATAATCAGACCCTCTCGCAGTCTCATTATATCGCTCAAAGTCATGCGGGGTCTCTTGTTGGCGTAATGCGTCAGGTGGCTTTCGGTTACAAGCTCATAGAGATTGCGCAGGCCCGTCATGTTTTTGACGAGTATCGTCATGTGATAGGGGCGGGCGTGCTCAACCCCCCGAGATCCGAGCGCTGAATTAATCTGTGAAAGTGACCGCACGCCTCTTTCGATGAGCATGTTTGCAAACCGCTCCCATATGGCAGCGAGCGTTTCAGCGTCGTCAAGCGCGCGGTGGTGTACCGGTTGCTTGATCGAAAAGTGTTTTGCTAACGAGTCGAGGCGGTGACGTCCGAGATCGGGCTCGAGAGCGCGGGCAAGCGGCAGCGTGTCCACCCACAGCGGTGCAAAGTCAAGACCCAAACGCTGTGTCGCCGAGCGCAAGAATCCAATATCAAAGCTCGCGTTGTGCGCTATTAGCGGCCGATCTCCAATATATTTCAAAAAATTCTCAACCGCCTCGCGCTCACAGGGCGCGTCCTTCACCATCTCATCGGTTATGCCGGTTATTTTCGTGTTCTCAGGCGGTATCGTCATTCCGGGGTTCACAAGCGTCGAGAATGAGTCCACACGCGCGGAGTCGCAGATTCGCACCGCACCGATTTCGGTTATTCTGTCAAGGCTCGCATTCAGTCCAGTTGTCTCGAGATCGAAGAATATCATCTCTCCTGAAAGCGGCTCGTCGCCCGCTCCGCGAACAATACTTGCGGTGTCGTCGACGTAATAGCACTCGATTCCATACAAGATTTTAAAATCCGGATTCTGCTTGCGAACCTCAAGCATCGCGTCGTGCGCTTCCGGATATGACTGGACGACGCCGTGATCTGTTATCGCGACCGCGCGATGTCCGAACTCGGCAGCTCGTGTGACAACCTCTCGCGCGCTCGGAATCGCATCCATTGCAGACATGTTTGTGTGAAGGTGCAGCTCGACGCGCTTGTCCTTCGCATCATCATGCCTGCACGAGGGAAACACCTTTATTATATCTCGCGGAGTCATCACAAGCTCGTTGTCAAAGCGGTCGGGCGCGACGTCTCCGCTCGCCACAATCGCGTCGCCTTTGCAGAGCAGCATTGCGTCGCGTGTCTGTTCTCCGCGGTCAAATAACTTCAGCTCAATCGAACTCTTTTTATCGGTGATACCAATTTTCAAGATGGTGAAGTTGCCCTTCGTCTCGCGCGTCTCAACACTGAACACCTCTCCAAACACTGTCGAGCGACCTGCTCTGAACGCCGCGTCGGACAGCGGGCAAAGCTGGGAAAGGGTCGGTTTTTTGCCGATAATCTGTACATATTCAGCGCTTTCAAGTTCAAGGCCATTTATGTGCTGATCGGATTTTGGCAACATTTTAGCGCCTTTGCGCTTCGGTTTCACTCCGGCACATTCAGTCGGGGCTTGTTTGGATTTTGTCGTCGCGGCCGCAAGCTCAAACTCGGCGTCGGTGATCTGCTCCCGCTGCTCGGTTACCCCTGCGAATTCGACGGAAACCGACGCGCCGAACACCTCGCTTGCAATTGCGCAAAACTCTCTCTCAAAGCCGACGGAAGAAATGATCCCGAGGCCGCCGTGCGCAAGCTCAAACTGAACCCTTTCTCCGCTGACGGAAATTGACGCGCCATCAAAAAAGCCATTGAGTGCGATTCCGCGCTCGATCAGCTTTTTTATCATGTAATGGCAGCCCTGCTCGCAAAGCTCTTCTTTCGGAAATGAGCATTCTGTACACACTGTCATATTGGGGTATTTTTGTCTCAAAAAAACCGACACATCATCGTCGAGATGTGAATCGAACGCACTGCAAAACAAAGACAGAAACAGCTCGTTTTTGTCTTTGTTCACAGCAATATTTTTAATTGTCGCGCCTCGGTCGTTTTCAAACTCTGGCCACATCGATTTTAAAAGTTTATCCATCACTCTTCCTTACAGTTTTTCTATCTCCTCAAGCAACTGCTCTGCAATGTTGCCCTCGAGCTTGCGCACAATCTCGCCCTTTTTGAAAAGCATGGCGCAATCCCGCCCCCCCGCAATGCCGATATCTGCCTCGTTTGCCTCACCGGGTCCGTTGACAATGCAGCCCATGACTGCGATCTTTATATCCTTTTTAATTCCCCGCGTACGCTCGACTATCTCTTTTGCGATCGGGATTAAATCTATCTCTGTGCGCCCACAGGTTGGGCATGAGACGACGGTGACACCACAGCCCGGCGCACCGATAGCGCGCAAAATCGCACGCGCGGCCTCAATTTCGCGCACGGGGTCGTCCGTCAGTGAGACGCGCATCGTGTCTCCTATCCCGTCGCACAGCAGCGATCCTATCCCAACGGCCGATTTTATGAGACCCTGCTCATATGTTCCCGCCTCAGTCACACCGAGGTGCAGCGGGTAATCACAGCGGAGCGAGGCGAGTCTGTAAGCCGCGAGCATAATCCTAAGATCGGACGACTTCAGCGAGATAACAATATTGTCATAGTCGTTTTTTTCGATTAAAGAGACGTGATACATCGCACTTTCGACGAGCGCCTCAGGGGTAGGTCCTCCGTATTTTGCGAGCAGCGGTTTTTCAACCGAGCCCGAATTCACACCGACACGAATCGGGATTTCACGCGCTCTGCACGCAGCAACGACCTCCTTGACACGTGATTCGTCTCCGATGTTGCCAGGATTAATGCGTATTTTGTCCACACCAGCAGCCGCGCTTTCAAGCGCTAAGCGGTAATCAAAATGAATGTCCGCGACGAGCGGTATGGAAACCGCCGCTTTTATGGCCGGAATCAACCGCACAGCTTCCATGTTGGGAATGGCGACGCGCAGAATTTCGCAGCCGGCATCCTCGAGAGCGCGCGACTGCGCGACGTTTCCCTCGACGTCAGAATTGTGTGCGTTGAGCATTGACTGCACCGCAACACGCTCCCCGCCGCCAATGGTCACATTTCCGATTTTAACACGCTTGGTCACATCGCTACCTCATAAAAAGTTTTGTCACATCATTATACGTCACAAAGAGCATGAGCGCTATCAGCAACACAAATCCCGCAACATTCACAAAACCTTCGTATTTTGGGTTGAGGCGTTTTTTTGTCACGGCTTCAAAAAGCAGAAACACGAGGCGGCCTCCGTCTAGTGCGGGCAACGGCATCAGATTGAATATTCCGAGATTTATTGTGATCAGCGCGAGCAACGACATGAGCGGCCGTATACCATATGACACTGCGCTGCTTATTATCGAGACTATTCCGACAGGACCTGAGAGCTGGTTTATCGCGACGTTTCCGGTCACGAGATCTATGAGTGAGATGAATATCTGTCTCGCCATTGAGAGAGTGGCCAACGCAGATTCACGAAGGACCGAAGCAATGGTTTTTTCTGCCGCCTGAACATAAAAATCAAATCTGATCCCTGTGGATCCGTCCTCGTAAGTCGTCGTCTCAAACCGGACATTGGGGAGCTCAACTCGTTCGCCCTCACGCGTGACTATGAGGTCGGCGCTCCCGTCTTTCACCCTCATAAGCTCATATGGAATGTCGTCGGTGACGTACATTCTCCGTCCGTTAATTGCGACGATGGTGTCGCCCACCCGCAATCCGGAGCTCTGTGTCGTCGCGTTGTCATAAAATCCGCCAACAGTGCGCGTCGCGAGCGCTTTCTCTGTGGCGGTAAACGTGAGCAACACGGCAAAACCGAGCAGTAAATTCATCACTGCGCCGGCCACGACGACAAGAATTCGGTTGCCCACGGGAGCTCGATTAAAAGAACCCAGCTCTTCGGAGTCGTCGTCCTCGCCCTCCATCATCACGAAACCGCCTATCGGAAAGGCGCGCAGACTGTATGTCGTCTCTCCAAACTGCTTGGAAAGTAGTTTGGGACCCATGCCCATTGCAAATTCATTGACTTTGATACCGCTGAGTTTAGCGCAGATAAAATGTCCGAACTCATGTATCAATATTACCAGCCCAAATATCAGTATCGAAGCTGCAATTGTAATGACAATGCCCATCAGTGTCTCCTTATCATCTATATGGAAAGCAGCTGCTCACGGGTTTTAACTCTCGTCTCCCCGTCGATAGCCAACAGCTCTTCCAGCTCGCAGTTCTCTATCTCCGGCGCACTTGTAACCGCCGATTCCACCGCTCGCCCGATATCGCCAAATCCTATCTTTCCCGCGAGAAACGCTGCAACTGCCTCCTCATTCGCCGCATTTGCGATGCAGGGCACAACTCCCCTGCGCCGCGCCGCTTCCTTGCAGCCGCGCAGACAGACAAACGCGTCCTCGTCAGGATGCTCAAAAGTAAGCCCGTTCATGCGCTCAAGCGTCAGCGGCTGCACGGGGCACTTAACGCGCTCGGGGTAGGTCAACGCATACTGTATCGGGATTCTCATGTCGGGCACACCGAGCTGGGCAAGCACCGAGCCATCCGCAAACTGCACCGCCGAATGAACGACGCTCTGTCTGTGAACAGCAATCTCAATGCAGTCGGGCGGCAGTCCAAAGAGCCACATTGCCTCAATCAGCTCAAGTCCTTTGTTCATCAGTGTCGCGCTGTCGACAGTTATCTTTTTCCCCATGCTCCAGTTTGGGTGTTTGAGCGCTTCGGCCACAGTTACGCGCTCAAGTTCCTCGGCACTCTTTCCGAAAAACGGTCCTCCTGAAGCAGTTAGAAATATCTTGTTCAGAGTTTTGGCGGAAAAAGGATCTTGCAGACACTGAAATATCGCGCTGTGCTCGCTGTCTACCGGCAGCAATCTGACACCGTGCTTCCTTGCGAGATCCGTAACTAACTTTCCTCCCGCAACAAGTGTTTCCTTGTTGGCAAGCGCTATCGTCTTGTTCGCCTGGATCGCCGCGACAGTGGGTCGCAGCCCCGCCGCGCCGACAATTGCGGTCAGAACCGTGTCCGCGCCGTCCTCTGCCGCAAGCTCACAGAGTGCCTTTGCTCCCGAGAGAACTTTAACGGGCAGATGCGATACAAGTATTTGCAAATCACGAGCCGCACCCTCATCGACCGCGCACACAAATTTGGGTTTCCATCGCTCACACTGCTCCGCAAGCAGGCTTGCATTTTTATATCCGGTGAGCGTCGTCACCTCAATGCCAAGTGACTCTACGAGGGAGAGGCACTGCGTTCCGATTGAGCCCGTCGAGCCGAGCACGCACAGCTTGCACGTCGCCATAATTATCGCACCCCGTCTACGCTATTTTAAAGAACATGTCAAAAGCGACGCGCGCGAAAACGGAAGTGAACAGCACGCTATCCATCCGGTCGAGCGCCCCGCCGTGTCCCGGCATCAGTTTTCCGAAATCCTTTATCCCGCAGTCGCGCTTGACAAAGGACATGGCAAGATCGCCGAATATCCCGACAACCGCACCGATTGCCCCTGCAATCGCATAAAAGGCGATGTGGCGCGCGGATGACAGCCCGAAAAACAGCGAATCAGACTGTGCATGGGAGGCGTAGAGCCAGCATGTCAACGCGCTGAACGCCGCTGTTCCGAGCACCCCGCCCACCGCGCCCTCAATTGTCTTGTTGGGGCTGATGTGCTCGCACAGCTTGTGCTTGCCGCAGAGATGTCCGACAGTAAACGCAAAGGTGTCGCAAATCCAGCCGAACGCCAATCCCGTAAAAAACAAAAACCGTGAATCGGAAAGCAGTGAAGACATGGACCTCAGATCGAGCATCGCGCGGAAACCACACGTCACTGTAAGCGCAATGATGGTCGCACACGCGCCCAATCGGAATGTTCCCTCCGGAGCGGCGTTCACAATCAGCAGCGAGAACATTGCGAAAATCATCACGAAATAAAGCATCGGCCGATCGACATCAAGAAACATATTGATTGCGTTGACAACTATCAATACCGAAAGAAGAAGCACACGCCCGTTAAGCTTATATGCGCGCATCCCCTCAAAAATACATATTGAACCTATAACTGCAAACGCCAGATTTACGATCGGTGTGTCGAACAGAAAAAGCACTGCGGAAAGCAGCGCAAGCCCCACGGCCACCGATATCAGTCTCTTCTTCATGACATACACCTCGATAAAAATTATGGCCGGTTCTCCCGCCGTCAGGACTGTGAGTTTCCGAATCTGCGCTTGCGCGTCGCGTATTCTGCAATTGCCGCATCGAGCATCTCTGTTGTGAAATCCGGCCACAGTGTGTCCAAATAAACAAACTCACTGTATGCGCACTGCCAGAGCAAAAAATTGGAAATTCGCTTTTCGCCGCTCGGCCTGAGTATCATATCGACAGGGGGCTGCCCCGCCGTATATGTACAGCTCTCAAAGAGCGCCTCATCGACATCGTCTGGAGATATCCCGCCGCTCGCAACCCCATGAGCAATTTTTTTTGCGGCATGAGTTATCTCCTCGCGTCCGCCGTAATTTAGCGCGACATTAAGAAAGAGGCCGTCGTTGTTCTTTGAGACCTCCTCAATCTCCTCCATGCTCGCGATTATGTCATCTGCAAGTCTATCGCGCGCGCCGATAAAGCGGATTCTGATATTCTCATCCTTAAATCCGAAAGCGTCCTTGAGATATCGGCGCAAAAGATTCATTATTCCGTCAACTTCGGATTTCGGCCGCGCCCAGTTTTCCGTTGAAAAAGCATATACGGTCAGCGCCTTGATTCCAATTTTTTCACAGTGTCTGGTAATCGTCTGGAATACCTCCGCACCTTTGGCGTGACCCGCATTGCGCGGCAACATGCGGCGTTTCGCCCACCGTCCGTTGCCGTCCATGATTATGCCGATATGCCTCGGCTGTCCGGAAACGTTTCCGTCCTCCATCTGCTATATCTCCATTATTTCCTTTTCTTTCGCCTTGATGAGCTCGTCCGTCTCCGCACAGCGCTTGTCTGTCAGTTTTTGGATGTCGGATTCAAACTGTTTGAGATCGTCCTCTGTTATCTCACTTTTTTTCTGCATAGACTTGAATTTTTCAATTGCATCTCGGCGTATTGAGCGCACAGCGACCTTGGCGTCCTCGCCCATCTTCTTGATGCTTTTGGAGAGATCACGGCGGCGCTCCTCCGTCAGCTGCGGGAAAACTATGCGCAGAACCTTGCCGTCATTTGAAGGATTGATGCCAATGTCGGAGGTTTGTATCGCCTTCTCGATTAGTTTGAGCGCGCTTGCGTCCCACGGCGAGATGACGAGCACCCTTGCCTCAGCGACAGAAACCGCCGCAAGCTGGTTGATTGCAGTCGGCGCGCCAAAATAGTCAACTGTTATCTTGTCGAGCACAGCGGGATTCGCGCGTCCCGCACGCACAGCGCCGAGATCCGTCTTCAAAAAGCTGAGGGTCTTTTCCATTTTTTGGTCGAAAGGTGTCACGTTCGTGTTCATCGATTACGCCTCCTCGATTATTGTTCCGATATTTTCACCCGAAACCGCTTTAATCAGGTTGTTCGGATCGTTTAACATGTCAAACACATAAATCGGTATGTTGCAGTCGCGGCACATCGTCGCCGCCGTGCTGTCGATGACACCGAGTTTCTCGCTCAGCACGCGGCTGAAAGTGAGCGATTCATAGCGGTGCGCGTCGGGATTCTTTTTGGGATCGCGGTCATACACTCCGTCGACGTTGGTCGCCTTAAAAATGATGTCTGCATCGATCTCGGCCGCGCGTAGCGCCGCCGCAGAGTCAGTGGAGCAATAAGGGTTGCCGGTTCCCGCCGCGAGTATTATAATCCGTCCCTTTTCAAGGTGGCGGATTGCCCTGTTGCGAATATAGGTCTCGGCAACCTGCTGCATCTGCAATGCGGTCATTACACGCACATCGACCCTCTGCTGCTCGAGCGCGTCGGCAATGGCGAGCGCGTTCATAACTGTCGCTATCATTCCGATATGATCCGCGCGGCTGCGCTCCATTCCGGGATAGTCGCGCCCACGCCAGAAGTTGCCTCCGCCCACCACTATTGCGATCTCGACGCCCAACTCCATCGTTCGCTTAATTGCGCTGCAAATGGACTTTACCGTCTCTAGGTCAAGGCCCTTACCGTCAGCTCCTGATAGCGATTCTCCGCTGAGCTTGATCAGAATTCGCTTGTACTTCACCATAATTATTCCGCCGCCTTTCAGTCTACTTTTTGCCGCCCGAACGCCCTGCCTTGCTTCTCAGCGCAAGACGGGTTGATTTGATTTCATTGAGACCCAGCACCAACGCGTCCTCGCTCTTTTTGAGGGAGTTTTCCGCAAAATCGAGCGCCGCACGCTCCATCTCACGCGACTTCGCGGCAGATTCGTTGAGCATGGCGTTTGCCCTGACCTGTGCTTCCTTGAATATCTCTTCCTGCGACACAAGTTGCCGCGCGCGATTCTCTGCCCGCTTGACAATGTCGTCAGCCTCGCGGCGCGCATCCCTGATAATATCCTCACGGTCGGAAACAACGGCTTTTGCGTCCTTGACCTCCTGCGGCAGATGCATGCGGATGTCGTCGAGCACGTCGCGCACGCGCTGAAAATCTATCATACGCTTGTTGCCCATCAGCGGCAGATTCCACGCCTCTTCCAACAGGTCGTCCAGTTTGTCAAGACTTTTCTCGATGCCCATATAATTACTCCTTCGCTCGCAGTCGTTTTACAATATCCTCCCGAATCTCATCGGGAATAAAGGAAGATATATCTCCGCCGAACATCGCGACCTGTTTCACGATGCTCGAGCTTAAGAACAGGTATTCGCGGCTGGTGTTCAGAAATACCGTTTCAAAATCGGGATTGAGCTGTCGGTTCACGAGATCCATCTGGAACTCATATTCGAAATCCGACACCGCCCGCAGTCCCTTGACGATGGCGCACGCCCCGCGCAGCCTCACATAATCCGCCAGCAGTCCTCCGTACATGTCGGTTTCGACGTTGTCGAAACGCTTGATCACACGTTTGATGAGATCAATGCGCTCCTCGTCGCTGAATGTCGGCGTTTTCTGCGGATTTTTGAGTACGACAACCGTGATCTTATCGAACAACTTCGCGGCGCGCTCGATGATATCGACATGGCCCTTTGTAATCGGATCGAAACTTCCCGGGCAGACTGCCATTCTCATTCTGTATCACCGTCACTCTCGTAATTTTCCGCACGGTAAAGCCAAACGGAGACATTGCCGTATTTATATCGTTTGTGCAACGACAGCGCTCCGACCACGTCCGGGAACTCCGTTCTTCTGTCGGCCTCAACGAACACGAAACCGCCATCTGACACAATTGGGGCAACCAGTTCAAGCGACGGAAGCGCCAGCTCAGAGCGGTATGGCGGATCGATAAACACGATGTCAAACTTTTCCTTACAGAATTTCGCAAAACGAAGCGATTCTGTTGAGATGACACGAGCGCTCGAATAAAGCTCTGCGTTTTTTAAATTTTGGGTCACCACCGCGGCGGCGTCCCTGCTCTCGTCGACAAACACCGCAAGCGCTGCTCCTCGAGAGAGCGCCTCAATCCCGAGCTGTCCGCAGCCCGCGAACATATCGAGCACACGCGCACCCGCAATATGAAACTGCACAGCAGAGAACATCCCCTCCTTAACTCGTTGGGATGTCGGACGAACGATGTCCCCGCCGATTAGCGTCGCGAGATTTTTCCCTCTGGCACTGCCGGTAATCACTTTCATGTTGTCTTTTCCTTTCGGCCTGATATGTAAACCGAAGGGTTGTTTCGGTTATGTTGTAAATAACATCTGTCCCGCAAAAAAACCGCGCTCACACCTGTGCACAACATTTGCCGTCACAAGTCATGTTCGACGGCGCTGTGAAATCGGCAAGTGAAAACTTCGCTGTGCGATGAATTGTAACATCCGGGTTGCAGCATGACATTCTGTGACAGTGAGAGCGAGGTGCATCGGTTAAAATCACTTTCGAGACTTGTTTTGTCACGTCCCGCAAGGCTTGTGCACACGAGCAATATCAAACCACATTTGTTGATTATTATACCACATTTTACCCGAGAAAGTTCCCACAGAATATTAATTATATAAGCACACGTGATAAAGTCAAGAATGAAAGTACTCAAAAACCGCCTGTGCCGCGCTCTCGCTCATGCCGCTCGCTGTCTTCAGCTCGCCTACATCAGCGGTCTTCAGCGCGTCAAGGGTCTTAAAACGAGCGAGGAGAGATTTTGCCCTTGTTTCTCCGATTCCGGGAATGTCGAGCAGCGACGAGCGGATAGATGTTTTGGTGTGCCGAGATCGCTGATATTCGATTGTGAAGCGGTGCGTCTCATCTTGCACCTTTGTGATGAAAATGAAGGCGCTCTTGTGCATGGAAACCTCAATCTCCCCGCCAGCGCCAACGATGCCACGCGTTCGGTGCTTGTCATCCTTCACCATACCGAAGATAGGCACCCCTTCAAACGGTGTACCGACGAGCGCCGCACTCACAACAGAAAGGTGTCCTTTGCCGCCGTCAAGCAGTATCAAATCGGGTTTGTGCGCAAAGGCGCTGCTTTTGCCGTCGGCAAAACGCCGGACGCGTCGGGTTATAGCTTCCGTCATCGCGGCATAGTCGTCCACGCCGCTCACTGTCTTGATTATAAACCGCTTGTAGTCACTGCGCTTCGGGGTGCCGTTTTTGAAAACGACAAGACCCGCGACCGCTTCCGAGCCATAATTTGAAACGTCATAAGCCTCTATATATGCCGGCACGTCCGGCAGCCCAAGCAGATTTGCAAGCTCTCCCGCCGCCGCCTCGTCGTGGCTCTTGCGCCCCGCCTCTCGGCGAAGCCTCTCGGCGGCGTTGTTGTAGGCCATCGCCTCGAGCGCGTGGTTGTCGCCGCGCTGTGGCACTCCTACACTAACCCTGCGTCCCCGCTCGCGCGAGAGCAGCTCTGCGAGCGAATCCATCGATTCAAACGCCGCGTCGCACAGCACTCGCAGCGGAATGTCCCGTCCGTCAATATAATAGTGTGTCACAAACTCGTCGCGCGCGTCGTCCAGAGATGTGGTGTCATACAGCATTCGCTCATCCTTGTCCGCCAGTCTGCCCGCGCGAAACTTGAGCACGACAGCGCAGATATTGCGCTCATCGGCAGCAAACGCAAAAACATCGGTGTCCGCATCGTCGACACCTTTTATCACCTTTTGACCTTTGTGCGCTTTTTCGATGGAGATTATCGAATCACGCAGCCGCGCGGCGCGCTCGAATTCGAGATTGTCGCTCGCCGCGTGCATATCGGCCTTGAGACTTCTCAATATTTCGCCGCTGCCTTTGGTCAGCAGCGTCACCGCGTCCTCAATCGTCTTGTTGTATTCGCTCTCGGTTATCTTTCCCTCACACAGCGCCATGCACCGCCCGATATGCGCGTTGAGGCAGGGCCGCTCTCTGCCAAACTGCTCAGGGAATTTTTTGTGGCAGGACGGCAGCCGAAACGCCGCCTGCGCGTTTGTCACCATAGCGCGAATTCCGAGTGTGCTGATGTATGGGCCGATGTAACGCGCGCCGTCATCGAGTTTTTGCAACTCGACCGTGATGCGCGGGTATCGCTCGTGGGTGACTTTTATATAACAATACCCCTTGTCGTCTTTGAGAAGTATGTTGTATTTTGGTTTGTGCTGCTTAATGAGCGAACACTCGAGCACAAGCGCCTCAAACTCGCTGTCAGTGACTATGACGTCAAAGTCAAAGACGAGAGACACCATCTTCGCGACTTTGGCGTCGTGCCTTGCGCCGTCGCGAAAATAGCTCGACACGCGGTTTTTCAGCTTTTTCGCCTTGCCGATATATATTATTTTGCCTGTTGCGTCATGCATGATGTAGCAACCGGGCAGCGGAGCGAGTGCCCCCGCTTTATTTTGCAGCTCTTTGAATGTCATCTCTCACCCTGCCGCTCGCTTGTTGTGGATACAGAAAACGCGCCGCCCAAATAAATGGCGGCGCGTCGGCTTGTCGCTATTCGTTAAAGCCCGAGCGGATAAGCTTAACAAGACCCTCGACAGCTTGCTGTTCGTCTGCGCCGTCGGCGATGATGCGTATGTCCGTTCCACCGACAATTCCGAGTGACAGCACCCCGAGCAGACTCTTTGCGTTAACGCGGCGCTCTTCTCTCTCAACCCAGATCGTCGACTTGAACTCGTTGGCCTTTTGTATAAAAAAAGTCGCGGGACGCGCGTGCAGGCCGACCTGATTCTCAACCAATACGTCTTCTACATACATAATTCTTCTCGCACTCTCCGTTCAAACGTGTTCGTTCGTTATCTATCTATTGGCATTCCAGCCATTATTATAATATCCCACACGACGGTTGCGGTCAATAAAAGCGCGGAATTCGACTGTTATTTCTCTCTGTTTCCCATACATGAATGAATTCTGATGGCTGTATTTGTGCATTGTGTATAGTAAGTTTTCAACAAAGTAAGCAGAATATACATTAAGCCTTGTTGAAAACTTTCATCAGTCCTGTTTTTTGCGGCGCTCCTGATAACTCTGCCACATGTCCTCGCGCCGTTCTCGCGTTCTCGCCTCGCTCTGCTCGAGCTTCCATTTTTCAATGTTGGCGTGATGTCCTGAGCGCAGCACTTCAGGAACTGTTCTCTCCCGCCATGTTTCGGGGCGGGTGTACTGCGGGTGCTCAAGCAGGCCGTCGTAGTGGCTCTCACGCTCGTAGCCCTCCGGAGCGGACAGCACTCCGTCGACCAGCCGCGCGATTCCGTCCGCAATGACGAGTGCAGGCAATTCCCCACCCGTTATGACAAAATCGCCCAGCGATATCTCCTCATCGACAATTTCCTCGAGCACACGCTCGTCAACACCCTCATAGTGGCCGCAAAGCAGTGCGACATTGTCGAGTTTTGAAAGCTCACATAGCTTTGCCTGCGTGAGCGGTTTGCCGCACGGAGACATGTATATCAGATGCGGACGGGCGTTTGTCATTTCGCAGATTGCCATAAAGCAGTCGTAGATCGGCTGGGCGTTCATGATCATGCCCTGGCCGCCGCCATAGGGCGCGTCGTCGGTCTGCTTCTGTTTGTTTGTGCTGTAATCCCGAATGTTGTGGCACACTATCTCGAGCTTGCCCGCCGCTCTCGCACGCCCGATTATGCTCTCTCCGAGATATACCCTGCACATGTCCGGAAAGAGCGTCAAAATGTCAATCCTCATCGAACAGCAGCCCCTTTATAGGTATTATCTCCACCACACCGTCGTCGACACTGACAGATTTCACAAACGCCTTTACATAGGGAATGAACCGAAGCTCACCCGATGACATTTTGACATTCAGCAGATCGTGAGCGCCGTTGTTGGTGACGTCTGATATCTCTCCAACCGCCTCGCCCGTGTCGGTGACGACACGCGCGCCGATAAGGTCGACTACAAAGACGTCGCCCTCCTGACGCGGTATGTTGTCCCTGTCAGCATAAAATACTTTTTCGATGTATACCCTCGCCTGCTCAATCGTGTCCACACCTTTTATTTTAACGAGGCACATGTTTTTGTGCGCTCGCGCGCTCTCGATGTCAACGGAACTTTTTCCTTCCGCATCGAGCCAGAGTGTTTTTTGCGTACAGAGCGTCTCGGTGCTGTCGCACCACGGATAGAGTTTCAGCTCTCCGTTTATGCCATGCACCGTCACGGCGCGGCCTATTTCGAGATATTTTTTCATAACAACCTCTCTTCAGATCCAGTCAGCGAACGCCCCTGCTTTAGCAGAGGCGCCGTCAATTGAGATATTCAGTCTATTTCGACCATTATCTTTTCCTGTGCACGCACTGCGGCGGCGCGCATGACAACGCGGATAGCTTTCGCGATTCTGCCCTGCTTGCCGATAACCCGTCCCATGTCGTGCTCACACACTGAGAGGTGATACACCACAGCGCCCTCGGCGTTCGGCGGATCGACGGTCACCTTGACCGAATCCTTGTCCTCAACGAGGCCGCGCGCGATAAACTCAAGCAATTCTTTCATTTTACTCTCCGTACCGACGAATTAAAGGGCTTTCTGTTTTTTGAGCAAAGAGCGCACGGTGTCGGTTGGCTGCGCGCCGTTCTCAATCCATTCGTTGGCCTTTTCTGTGTCGATCCTGATTACTACCGGCTCTTTGGTGGGATCATAAAAGCCTATCTCTTCAATGAAGCGTCCGTCGCGCGGATAGCGGCTGTCCGCCACCACTATACGGTAGCTGGGTTGCTTTTTCGCCCCTACGCGGCGCAGTCTAATCTTTACTGCCATTGTTTCTTTCCTCCGAAAAAATATTCAATATTATATTATTACCGACATGTTTGTATCGGCCGATAACCTGTTGTGATTCAGTGCGTTAAAACGGAAACCCGCCGCGTCCGGGAAGTGGTGTCCCTCGGCGCTTTCCCTTTTTGCCCATCTGCTTGACCATTTTGTTCATCTGCTCAAACTGCTTGAGCAGACGGTTGACGTCCTCAACCCGCGTTCCGCTGCCCTTTGCGATTCGGCGTTTGCGCTTGGGATCGATTATGGCCGGTTTTTCGCGCTCGGCGGGAGTCATTGAGAGTATTATAGCTTCGGTTCTGTGAAACAATCTCTCATCAATAGCCTCTGGTGGAATGTCTGCACCGCCCGGCATCATGCCGATTACCTGCTGGAGATTTCCCATGCGTGTGAGCTGCTGGAACTGATCAAGCAGGTCGTTCATGTCAAATCCCTTTTTAATCTTTTTTGCAAGCTTTTCGGCCTTCGCGACATCGATGGTCTGCTCTGCCTTTTCAATAAAGGTGAGCACGTCGCCCATGCCCAGTATGCGCGACGCCATCCGCTCGGGGTGGAAGACCTCAATATCGTCCAGTTTCTCGCCTATGCCCGCAAATTTGATCGGCTTGCCGGTAACTCCGAGCACCGACAGCGCTGCGCCTCCGCGCGTGTCACCGTCCAGCTTGGTGATGATAACGCCGTCAATTCCGATATCGTCCGCGAATGTCTGCGCGACATTCACGGCCTCTTGACCTGTCATCGAATCGACAACAAGCAGCGTCTCATCTATTGAGACCGAATCCTTGATATCGCGAAGCTCCTGCATGAGCTGATCGTCGATTTGCAGCCTTCCAGCTGTGTCGATTATAATAATGTCGTTCCCGTAATCGCACCCGCGGTCGTATCCCTTGCGGGCTATCTCGATCGGATCACCCTGTCCCATCTCAAACACGGCCGCGCCCGCCGATTCTCCGATAATCTTCAGCTGCTCAATCGCGGCGGGACGATAGACGTCGCACGCGACAAGCAGCGGACGGTGACCTTCTTTTTTAAAGAGCTTGGCGAGTTTCGCCGCGTGTGTGGTCTTGCCCGAGCCCTGAAGTCCACACATCATAATCACAGTTGGCGGTTTGGAGTTGAGCTTAATTTCCCTTGCGCCGCTTCCCATAAGTGCGACCAGTTCATCATTTACAATCTTGATGACCTGCTGCGCAGGGGTGAGGCTCTTCATGACCTCTTCGCCCACAGCACGCGCGGATACCGACACTATGAAGTCCTTCGCAACCTTGTAGTTGACATCGGCCTCGAGCAGCGCGAGACGAACCTCGTGCATCGCCTCTTTTATATCGCTCTCGGACAGCTTGCCTCTGCCTTTAAGCCGCGAGAACACACTGTTCAGTTTTTGTGTCAGTCCGTCAAATGCCACGCTGCAACCTCTTTAATCGTCGGATTCAAGCTCGCCCACAGCCGCGATAATTTTTTCAATCTCATGCGCTATCGTATCCGAGCGAACAAACGCGTTGTTTTCGTTTTTGATGAGCTCCGCACTCGCAAGAATCCGCTCGCAGTCTTGCTGCTGAATTTTGAGTCTGCCCGCAAATCCCAACTCCTGCTCAAGCTCAAGCATAATGCCCTCGCCGCGCTTAATCGAGTCGCGCACACCCTGCCGCGAGATCCCGCTGTTCTGAGATATCTCGGCGAGCGACAGGTCATCGCAATAATAGTACTCAAGCACCTCGCGCTGCTTCTGTGTCAGCGCAGGGCCGTAAACGTCCATAAGAAAGACCATCTCAAGATTCTTAGCCACGCTGTCTCCTCTCAACTGACGCCGCACCTGTTGGCGCATTTGTTGTAAAGGGTTTGCGCTTTACATCCATTGGATTATATCTTTTTTTGCAAGCGAAGTCAACGGGTTTTTGAAACAATTTCACACCGTTGCCTTTACAATGAGGATTGCTATCTGTATATTTAGTGTAAATACATATCACGTTGAGGAAAAGACAAATGCCGGCAATCAATATCTTTACATTTGCGCTGAGCGCTCTGCTCTGTGTGGTCTCTGTGTTTGCAAGACCTCTCGGTCTTGAAAATAAAACATCGCTGCGAGCCGGGAGAGATCGCGTTAGCGCGTTTGTTGACAAATATTTCTGGTTGATTTTGATTGCAATAACAGCACTGGGGACACTTGTTCGCTTTTATAAGCTCACCGAGATCCCGCAGGGAATCCACATCGACGAGGCATCGACTGCCTATGACGCCTACACGATGATGACATACGGCTGCGAGCGCTTTCTTTATCCCAATCCCGTTTATCTGATCAATTACGGAGGCGGGGCAAACTCGCTCTACGCCTATCTGTCTGTCGCGTCCTATCGTCTGTTCGGAGGATACAGCCTTTTTGCGCTGAGGCTTCCCGGAGCGCTTTTCGGCGCTCTTGCAGTTCCCGCCACGTGCGCGCTTGCAAACGAGATTTCCGGTCGCCGCGCCGGGCTTGTCGGGGCTTTTCTCTGCGCGATATTTCCGGTTTGCATAATGTCCTCACGCTTCGGGCTTGAGGTTTACATCATGCATGGCATCGTTACCTTTGCGCTGTTTTGTCTTTGCCGTGCGATAAATCGCTCCTCAACACCGTGGTACTTTGCCGCCGGATTTATGCTGGGGGCGGCGCTTTATTGCTACTCGCTGGCCTACATAATCGTTCCATGCTTTGTGTTGTTGACCTTGATATGGCTAATCGTAAACAAGCGGATCAGTTTTAAACAGGTCGTGGCACTCGGCGTTCCGCTTTTTCTGCTCGCGTTGCCGCTCATGCTGTTTCTTGCAGTCAACAACGGGATGATTGAGGAAATCGTGACTCCCTGGATTTCAATTCCAAAACTGCCGCAATACCGCGGCTCGGAGCTCTCCATTCAGCACGCCCTGAGCAATTACGCGGAATTCAGATGCCTGTTTCTCAATGATCCTCTGCCGTACAATGCCGTCAAACCATATTACACAATGTACCTCATGTCTGTCCCGCTCGTGTTATACGGACTCGGTTTGTGCACGCGGGATTTTGTGCTCTCTATGCGGCGCAGGACAATTGCTTTGAGCGCGCTGTTCCTGTTTTGGACTGTCGGCTGCTTTGTGTGCTGCACATTTATCGGCGGCGTCAACAACAACCGAATGATCTCGATCTTTGTCTGCTTCATTTATTTTGCCGTCCGTGCTCTGCGTGAGATATGGAAATTGTGCGCCGGAGCGCTGGTGTCACTGCTGATGTGCTACTGCCTGTGCTTTGTGATGTTCGCGAGCTACTATTTTACTCGTTACACAAAAGAGCTGTCTCCCATGCCATACTTTGCGCCAAACGCACTTGAAGCCTATAGCTTTGCCCGCGACAAAAGCCCTGAGGACACCGTTTACTACCTCGTTTACCGACAAGGCACAACCTATCAGAATTCCTATATCTATCCTCTATTGGCAGACCTTGAAAATCCATATGACTTCAACGATCAGCTATACGAGAGTTACGGTTCATGGTCCTACGGAAACAATCGTTTCTATGTGCCTGTGCACTCCTACCCCGACGGCTCGATAGTGTACGAAATTGACAAAAACGCCTGCTATGTTTTTAAACGGGATCTCAAAAGCGAGACCATCGAGTCGCTTGAGGGAAAACTCATGGAAGCTGGATTCACCCATTACATCGATATCGAGCCGTATGACATCTACTTTTTCGATTAGCCTTTTGGCGCTGTTTACCTCAATTTGCAAACTGCTTTCAAAACTCTCAATGAGTTGAATCAACAGACATTAAAACGAGCGCTTCACCTCATAGGTGAAGCGCTCGTTTTAATGAAAAGCATGCAAATACTTTCGCCGAGTTTGCCTTCGTGACGCGGGCAATTGGCATTTAGGCGTCAAATTTCGGGTTCAAGCGAAAACATTAAACAGAAAGGCGAAAGCACTGTTTCTATCGGTTTTTACAACAAGATCGAAGTCATTGAGCCTCTTCGCCCTGCTGTTTGTTAGCATTGTCAGCTTTTGCGGCGTTGCGCCAATCACTCGTTGTTATGCAATCTGAACCCGCCGTGCAACTGTATTACAACTTTTGGCTTGCGAAAATTAGCCGTGTCTCTTATGCCGGCAATCTTGCTTTAATCAGTGTCAACAGGGTTTTATATCTCGCAGACGACCTCTGCATTGGGCGCGTTGCGGCCTATCGACTCAACTCCGTTTTTGCAGCCGGGTTTTGAGGAATATCCTTCTCCCGTCACGATTATCTCACCGTTGCTCGCCTTCAGGCGGAAGCGGTACTCACCTTTTTTGTCTTGATAAAGCTCGTACTTCGGACAGGACAATTTTTCAAAGTCCTCGACAGTCTGGTCCTCCACGTGGGACTCGCAGTTTTTGCGCAGGCTCTCCACCCCGTGTTTGCACGATTCAAGCGAAGAATAAGCTTCGCTGCTTGCAATCACCTCTCCGTTCCCTGCCTTAAGCACAAAATAAGGATCTCCCTTTTTGTTTGCGGCGATTATGAATTTACCCATTATTGCACCTCTTTTTTGCGATGTAGTAAGCGCAGCTTCGGCTTGTGCCTCAAGCGCTCCATATGTAGAGAGTTTAACACAAAAAAATACTATTTTCACCTTAAATTGCAAGAATTTATCCTCTCACTTAAAAAACAACGTATTTTTGCATCGCATGTGAGAACGATTGTGATATACTTATTAAAAATTCGGCGCCGCATACATCTATTCGGCGTTTCTGTAACCCTGTGAGGAGAACTGATTTATGGTAAGTGTTGTTGGTCTCGGAATGCGCGAACAGCTCAAACTGCTCAAACCGCTGACGGCCGGAGCTTCAATCGAAAGCCAGCGCAAGGCGCAGAATTTTGCGGGCGAGCTCGGTGAAAAGGCTGTGGCTTCCAAGCTGGTTACCGCAGATGAGCATTTCGACAATTTCAAAGCTGCCGTCATCACGCCCAAGGAATTTTTCGATGAGGACCGGGCGCTGCTCTATCTGCACGGCGGTGCATACGTCGCCGGCGGTATCGAATACTCTCTCGGATTCGGCAGCGTGCTCGCGGCGCGCAGCGGCATGACAACTCTGTGCGCCGCTTACCGTCTCGCCCCAGAACACGTCTTTCCATGCGCTATCGACGATGCACTCGAAGCTTACGAGCGGCTGCTATCAAAAGGTTATTCTCCCGACAACATTTCTTTTGTCGGAGAGTCAGCAGGAGGCGGACTGCTCTTCGCGCTTTTGCTGCGGCTCAAAGACGAAGGAAAGCCCATGCCGCGCAGCACGGTCGCGCTCTCTCCGTGGACGGACCTCACTCTGTCGCTTCCGTCCTACACCGAAAACGCAGATGTGGATCCAACACTTTCGCTCGAATCCCTCAAGTTTTGCGCCCGTCTTTACGCAAGCTATGACCTTGATAACCCTTATGTCTCCCCGCTTTACGGAAATCTTGCAGGGCTTCCCCGCTCACTAATCATCGCCGGTTCGTGCGAGCTGCTGCTCGACGACGCCAGAGAGATGGCGAAGAAGCTGTCAGCTTCGGGTTGCGACTGCACACTCGTTATATCGGAAGGAATGTGGCATGTCTTTCCGCTTTTCGGCGTTCCCGAATCTCGTGCCGCACTTGACAATATCGACTCTTTCCTGAAAGAAACGGAGCAACATGAATAGATCCTCTCCGTCATGGATGAAACTCGACAACGCCGCTCTCATATACCCCGCAGCCGCAAGACGCGACTGGAATGCCCTCTTCCGGCTGTCTGCCGAACTTACAGAGGAAATCGACCCTGCGACGCTCTCTCTGGCGCTCTCGCGGACTCTCAAGCGGTTTCCGAGTTTTGCCGTGAGGCTGCGCCGCGGCATATTCTGGTATTATCTCGAGCAGCTTGACGGCACACCCGAAATCCAGAAAGATGTTAACAATCCTTGCGTTCGCCTCGCCCCTTCTGAAAACGGAGGCTTTGCTTTTCGCGTTCGTTACTACAAAAAAAGACTCGCTCTTGAGGTCTTCCACGTGTTGGCTGACGGCACGGGCGCGATGAGCTTTCTGAAAACGCTCGTCGCGGAATACCTCACAATCAAGCACGGCCTTTTGATTCCCCGCGATTCAGAGGTGCTCGACTGTGACGCGCCTCCGCATCCCGAAGAATACAGCGACGGATTTTCCAGCGCTGCGGGCAGCGTCTCACGAAGCCGAAGCGAGCCGGATGCCTACCGTATTAAAGGCACGAGCGAGCTTGACGGCTTTGTTCACATAACCTCAGGCAAAGTGCCTGTCGCGCAGGTTCTCTCCCGATCCCGTGAAAAAGGTGTGACGCTCACCGAATACCTCGTAACGGTGCTCATCGAGAGCATCGCCGAGATTCAATACCGTGAGAGTGCCGGAAGCCGAAAAAAACTCAAGCCTGTCAAGTGCAACGTGCCGATAAATCTGCGCAGGTTTTTCAAAGTCAACACCAAGCGAAACTTTGCGAGCTATGTAAATCCTGGAATCGATCCCAATCTCGGAAAATACGACTTCGACGAGATTCTTAGCACCGTACACCACTTTCTCGGAACTGAGCTTACAGCCAAGATGCTCTCCGCCCGCATAACAACCAACGTTCGGACCGAGCACAACCCGATGCTGCGCGTCACCCCGTTGTTTTTGAAGAATCTCGTAATGAAAACGGTCTACAATATCGTGGGTGACCGCAAGTCGTCAACCTCCTTTTCCAATCTCGGTGAGGTGAAGCTGCCGCCCGAGATGGAAAACTACGTGACGCGGGTCGACTGCATTCTGGGGCCGCTCGCGCAAAACCGCGTTGTGTGCGCCGCCGCGTCATATAAGGACACCCTATACCTCAATTTCACACGAACCATCGAGGAATCAGACGTTGAACGGGGATTTTTCACGCGGCTTGTACGGCTCGGCATTCCTGTATTAATCGAAAGCAATCAGAGGTGAGCTTTTATGTCATATTGTGTAAATTGCGGCGTTGAACTCGAGCAGAGCGAGGCCGCTTGTCCGCTGTGCGGGGTGGCCGTTATCAACCCCGCGTCCCCTCCCCCGGAGAAGCGCAATTTCCCTTATCCGCGCCGTGTCGAATCGATCAACAGCAAGATAGATCGTCGGTTTTTTGCGTTCATCGCACTGGTTGTGGTTGCCATTCCAGCAGCTGTCTGCGTGTTTTACGATCTCGTCTCCGTGCGCGGACTCGATTGGTCTCTTTATGTTGTCGGAGCACTCTCGCTCGCGCTCGTTGTAGTTTTAATCCCAGTGAGCGTCGTCGGTCACAGCCCACTGTTCTATCTATCGTTGGATTTTGCAGCATCAGCGCTCTACCTCGCTCTGATTGCGGCTCTCTTGAATGGATGGAGCTGGTACTGGCCGCTCGGCCTTCCGATTGTTGCAATCTGTGCTGCACTGTCGCTCGCCGCCGTGTATGTGTGCTCCCTCAAGAGCGCGCGCGGCTCACTTGCCAAAGTTGCGGCGGCGCTTTTCGCGTCTGGCGTCCTCGCGCTCGCCGTTGAGGCACTGCTGGATCTCTATGGCAATCAGCCCGTATTTCCCAATTGGTCAGTCTATGTTTTTGTCCCGTGCGCGCTCGTCGGCTGCGCTGTTTTGCTGCTTCGCCGCAAATACAATCTCAAAGACGAGATACGCCGCAGATTTTATTTTTAACGCTATGCGCTCGCCGCATGCGGGCGGAATTTTACAATATTGCGCCATATAAACAAACTTTAGCATCAGAGCGAAACCCACTCTTGACAAGCGCGGCCAACTTCATTATCATAGTGAGGGTTCGCCTCACGGCAACGCACGGTGAACCTCGAAACGGTGGGTATAGCTCAGCTGGTTAGAGTGCCAGGTTGTGGCCCTGGAAGTCGTGGGTTCGAACCCCATTATCCACCCCAGTTTAGATAAAAGCGAATTCTAACCGAGTTCGCTTTTATTGTACAGTGGGCCGTCGCCAAGCGGTAAGGCACCGGACTTTGACTCCGTCATTCGTGCGTTCAAATCGCACCGGCCCAGCCAAAAAGACATATTTCCCCCACCGTGGGAAGATATGTCTTTTTCTACGTTCTACATTATGTTATCATTGCGGCACAGATTATTTATGTAATAGGAAAGTACTATCGAGATCTAAGGAGGTGGAGTACATGTTAAAGACAATCGCTATTTCGGCTATTACATTCCTTGTATCGTTGCTAATTGAAGCAAATATTGGGGTCATGTGGAACATGCCTGGTATTGGCATATTATTTGCTGTGGTGGTTATGGGTGGTTTCATTATTGATTCAATCGAGAAGAAAAATAAATAAGATATGATTTACAGTAAGACTATGGGCATGCAAAAATCTTTTCTCGCAATCATCGCACAAGAGACCTGTCTTCCGCCAAGGGAGGCAGATCTCTTTTTTCGTGTTTGAAAGTGAAGTAGGTTTTATATATGCCAATTCAAAATTCTATAATTCATCGCGGCACTCCAGCACAATGCGATCTGATTTTTATTTTTGCAACATTTAAACCTTCTTAAAAGCGTGTTAGCAGTGAAAGGAGGCTTGCAATTTGAAAGAACAGCCATTGCTAATGGATTATTGCACTGAAAAAGTCATTCGCCATTATTCGAATTTGGTATACCGTCTGGACTTTTACCGCACCGGATCAAAGATAACACTTATGATGTTTTTCAAGAGGTTTTCTTCGCCATGTGAAAAGAAATCCTGCATTTGAAGATAAGGAACACAGAAAGACCCGGCTTATCAAAGTCACAATTAATTGTTTAAACGATTTTTGGAGTTCTTTATGCAGGAAAAGGACACAACCTTTCTCTTCTGACATATTGCTCGAGACAAACGAGAGTTCAAACCTCTATTCCGAGTTGCAAAAATTGCCGCCAAACATTGCGAAGGGATCCACTTGTTTTACTCTGAGGATATGTCGCTCAAGAAAATCAGCCTTTCCATTGGCAGAAAAAATTCCACAATCAGATCTCAGCTAACTCGGGCAACAGCACTTTAAAGAGTTTATGAGGGAGGAATTTTATGTTTAGAGGACAATACAACCGGATTTACCGCCAAATTAATCCGGTTGATCGTTTGATTCTGGACACTGTAAATCAAGCTACAATACATAAAACAAAAAACAGCAGCACAATTCATTCCTCAAATCCATTGTTGCATTTGTATCTGTTTGCGTTGTGCTCTCGTTGACCATGCCGGTTTAGCTGCTGAAATAGACCCCACCAGCTCATGAATATGATTTCTCCCTCTGCTGCGCAGTTTTGATACATGGCATAAAATCCGATGAGGATAACGGCATCAAAATGGAGGTGCTGTCCGCATACGTTCACAATAACACCGCAGCAATTTATATCACAATGCAGGATCTGACAGGCGGGCGAGTTGACGAAATCATCGACCTGTTTGGCAGTTATTCCGTCAACCGCCCATTTGACAGTTCGGAACATTGTAAGCGCGTTGCCCATGACGCGAACACAAAGACTGCCTCGTTTTTAATTGCAATTGACGAGTGTGGCGATCAAAACATCTCAGGGAGTAAAATCGCCTTTACGGTTCGGGAATTCCTGAGCCACAAAAAGGAATGCAAAGATATTCTCTGTCCCTGTGGATTCATCCCTCGTGGAAGTTGCACAAAACACACAACCCGTTTCGCCCACAGGCGGAGGGGAGTTGGGTTATCGCGAGAGCGTGGGCTTTGACAATAACCCAACCGCCCTGGTTCCAGCTGAGCCAATGAGTGAGTTTATCGTCGATGGGATTGATCTGGCGGGAATCGAATACATCGACGGCAAGCTCCATATCCAGACAGCTGCTCGAGATAATTTGGATGACGACAATCACGGATTCTTTTATTTGATGGACGAAAATGGCAATAAAATCGATTACAACTACAATTTTTATTTATTGAATCATCAGAGACAGCCCGGCCGAATTGACTACTGCAACTATGTATTTGACGTTCCTCAAGAAGAACTTGCAAATTATACTTTGCACGGAGATTTCGTAACCTCGGCAATGAAAACCGAAGGAAATCGGAAAGCGACTTTTCCATTGGAATCGGGAAATTAGCGCATATTTCCGAGCTGTGAAAAGCTGCCCTCATCACCGCTGAACCGTTCCCCGAAAGCTCCGGTGGCAACACGGTCTTGCGGGGATTTTCACTCTGCGCTCGTCACAACCCGGTCTTTCAGCGATGGCAGTCGGCAGTCATGGTCTCAATCTCCCCGCTCGCGGCACTGTGCGCAGCTTGAATTGCAGCTCACAGGTTGTAAATATCCGCAACTTCAATTATAATTCTCGGGGTCTCACAAAATAAGTAAGCTCGCTTTGAATCGGAGAATGCAATGAATCCGCTCATTTCAAAAGATGAATTATACAAAGGCTATGCCGCCGTCGTCGCAACCTCACTGCTGTGGAGTTTTGGTGGACTGTTCATAAAACTGATCCCGTGGTCGGCGCTCAGCATTAACGCCGCGCGCTGTATGATCGCGCTGATACTCAAAACGGCCGTGCGCAAAAGCGTGCGCATCAAATGGTCTCGCAGTGTCATCATTGCGGGCCTGTGCCTCGCTGCAACCACCATTCTTTTCAGCTATGCCAACAAACTCACAACGGCGGCCAACGCCATTCTGCTTCAGTATTCCGCTCCTTTTTTCGTGATGCTTTTCGCGCTGATTTTCCAAAAAAAGCGCCCTTCCGGTTTCGATATGCTCACCTCTGTCGCAATTGTCGGCGGGATTGCGCTGTGTTTCTTCGACAATCTTGAGGCAGGAGGGATGGCCGGAAATATCTGCGGAGTGCTCGCCGGCATGACTTTCGCGATGATGCTTTTCGTCAATGCAATGCCCGAATCCGACCCAGACAGCGCAAACTATCTCGGGCTGCTTGTCTGCTCCGTGGTCGGGTTGCCGTCGCTCGTTCAGGAACGCGAGTTCGGGGGGCTGACGCTGCTTTGGATTGTCCTGCTCGGCGCGTTCCAGCTCGGTCTGTCTTACATCTTTCTCGAATACGGAATCA
The DNA here is from genome assembly GCA_036645935.1 of Oscillospiraceae bacterium. Lineage (GTDB taxonomy): Bacteria > Bacillota > Clostridia > Oscillospirales > Ruminococcaceae > JAUNBN01. Next base: position 99,131 of record JAVXNE010000010.1, read on the forward strand.
AGCGCGTTTCGGCACTGTCAGTGACCTTTTTAACCGCTATCGAGCCGATAATGAACCCCATCTGGGTCGCGATTTTCTATGGAGAGCGCGTGGGACCATTGGCCTTTGCTGGAGGGGCGCTCGTGCTCGCAGCATCACTTGTATATGCGGCCGTCAACGCGCGACGCGCGACAAGAATATCGGTCAAGAGTTAAACAAAATGCAGTTCTCGACGTTTCTCCTTTTGATCGTCGTAACCCTGATATGGTAAATTGTTCGGCAGCACGCGGCGCTGTTCTTGATATTACAGATGAGAATATGGTAAACTAACAAGAATTCTTTTAAGGGGTGCGCTATGGAAGATAATTACTCCAATTTCATCTATGAGATAATCGACAAAGACCTCGAGGATGGGGTCGTCGACGAAATACACACGAGATTTCCTCCAGAGCCCAACGGCTATCTGCACATCGGAAGCGCCAAGGCAATCTGGATAAACTCGAGCATTGCAAAGCGCTATGGCGGAAAATTCAATCTGCGATATGACGACACCAATCCCGTCAGGGAAGACGACGAATATGTTCACTCTATCTATGAGGATATGCTGTGGCTCGGCGCTGAGCCGACCGGCGGAATCTTTTACGGTTCTGACTATTTTCAAAAATGCTATGAATTCGCCATTCAGCTCATCAAGGACGGCAGGGCTTATGTCTGTTCTTTAACGGCCGACGAAATGCGCGAATACCGCGGCACACTCACAGAGGGCGGCCAAAACAGCCCCGACCGCGAGCGGCCCATCGAAGAAAATCTCGAGCTGTTCGAGAGAATGAAAAACGGAGAATTCCCGAACGGCAAATACACGCTGCGCGCCAAGATTGACATGGCAAGTCCCAACATCAACATGCGCGACCCTGCGATATATCGCATCCTTCACACCGACCACCACCGTCAGGGCGACAAATGGTGCATCTATCCGCTTTATGACTATGCACACCCAATCCAGGACGCACTTGAGGGGATCACGCATTCTCTTTGCTCTATCGAATTTGAAAACCACCGCCCGCTTTACGAGTGGGTCGTAGACAATATCGGGTTTGAAAAGAAGCCCAAACAGCGCGAGTTCGCGCGCCTCAACGTGACATATACCGTGATGAGCAAGCGCTATCTGCGCGAGCTGGTTGAAACGGGCGTCGTCGACGGCTGGGACGACCCACGCATGCCGACAATTTGCGGACTGCGCCGCCGCGGCTATACGCCGAGCGCCGTCAACACCTTTGTCCAAACTGCGGGCGTTTCCAAATCATACAGCATCGCGGACATCGGGCTGCTTGAATACTGCATTCGTGACGAGCTAAACGTCAGTGCCCAGCGCCGCATGGCGGTGCTCGATCCCATCAAGGTCACGATAACTAATTACCCTGATCAAAAGGTGGAATTTTTTGAAATAGCAAACAATCCAAACGATCCCGGTGAGGGCACGCGCATGGTCGCGTTCACCAAAAACCTCTATATTGAGCGCTCTGATTTTGAGATAGAGCCTCCCCCAAAATTTTTCCGCCTCGTACCGGGCCGCGAAGTTCGGTTGATGAGCTCTTATATAATGCGGTGCGACGATTACCGCACCGATGCAAACGGAGAAATTTGCGAGCTGCTCTGTTCCATCGATCCCGAAACGGGCGGCAAAAATCCGAGCGACGGTCGCAAGATAAAAGGCACTATCCACTGGGTCTCCGCCTCGAACTGCATCGGCGCTGAATTGCGCATGTACGACCGTCTCCTAACCATCGAAAATGTCGGAGATCTGCCTGAGGGTGCCTCGCTGGGAGATTATATCAACCCCGATTCCGTTAAGCTTTTCAGAAACGCAAAACTTGAAAAATCACTTGAGAGCGCGACTGTCAACGATCGCTTTCAGTTCGTGCGCAGTGGCTACTTTATAAAAGACATACACGACGCGCACGTATTCAACAACATCGTTACGCTCAAGGACACCTGGGCAAAGGTAAATAAATAACATAGGGTTCCAAAAAAGGACAGCCACGCAAATTGCTTTTGCAGAGCTGCCCTTTTTTGTGGTGTATTCAAAATCATCTGTAAATTGTGTGGGTAAACACATGTGAGGCGAGTATATTGATGGCAACCGCTATCAGCGTCACACCTTTGCAGAAAGGCCAATATTGTCCACGGTGACAGAAATGCTGGACAGGGCATTCAAAAAACTTCCCGCCGGGGTGGGACTTATCCTGCACTCTGACCGGGGCTGGCACTACCGGCACAAGCAATACCAAAGGATGCTCAAAAGCAAGGACATTCGCCATAGCATGAGCCGCAAGGGCAATTGTCTCGACAACGCGGTGATTGAGAATTTCTTCGGCCCGCTGAAAAGCGAGCTGCTTTATCTGCAAAAATTCGAGTCAATAGGGCATTTAAGGCCGAACTCATTGACTATCTCGGCTACTACAACAACCGCCGCATCAAGCAAGGCAAAGCTAGAGGGCTTGCCGCCTGCTATTCGCAGGCAACAAGCCCTCTCCGCTGCTTAAATAAAATATTTGTCTAGCTTTTTGGGGTCAGTTCA
>JAVXNE010000011.1:0-59629 GCA_036645935.1 Oscillospiraceae bacterium
ATTGACTCGAATTTTTGCAGATAAAGCAGCTCGTTTTTCAGCGGGCCGAAGAAATTCTCAATCACCGCGTTGTCGAGACAATTGCCCTTGCGGCTCATGCTCTGGCGAATGTCCTTGCTTTTGAGCATCATTGGGTACTGCTTGTGCTGGCAGTGACAGCCCGGGTCAGGATGAAGGGCAAGATTCGTGCCATCCGGTATCGTTTTAAAGGTTTTATCCGGCATTTCTGTCACCATATTCAGCACCGGATGGTCATAAATTGTGTAGCTGACAATCTCACGGCTGTACAAATCCAATGGACGGTCTTGTGGCTGACGGCGCGACCCCACTGATGAAGCGCCAACGTGATACGGCGATAGCCATAGCGACCTTTGTCTTCCTGGTAGATGGCCGCAATGACCTCCTTAGCATCATGATATTTAGCTGCCGTTGCCAATCGCTTTTCATGATAGTAATGGGTTGTGCGCGCAAGATGGGCGGCTTCCAGAAGAATGTCTAGCTTAAAGTCTTGCCTTAGTCCTCGAATGACCAGAGTTTGTTGCGCGATTTTCGCTCGTCTTCCAAAACCTAGGTTTGCAAGTTTTTTAAGTATGCATTCTCCGCTCGTAGCCGCTGTACTTCTCCACATAAATCTTCCTCTGCCTTCGGTTGCCGTTTTGTCGGACGGCCTTTGCTGCCTCGACGCGCCGTTCAACCCGAAAGCCCTCGACCTCTTCAGTCAGGTAGCTTCGCTCCCAAGACGCGATTCTTGTGTCTGACGACATCTCAAATTGTCGCGCCGCCTCGCAGCAGCTTAACCCCTCTTTGCGCATCGTCTCAATCACCATTACTTTGAATTCTGGTGTATATCGCTTGTTTGGCACGCCTTTTGGCATAGAAAAACACCTCAATAGTTAGACAGTATACCGTACTGAATAACTTTTGGGGTGCTGTTTATTCCAATTGGTTTTCTGCGTTTTTTGTTTTCACGTTTTTGGGGATACGGGTAAACTAGCTAACCGCATGTGGGGCACGGAGTATACGGCGCTGCAGGTGCGGACAATAAAGGTAACGGCCGCTTTGCCGCCTCAATATAGTGAATCGGCAGTCCGCGAGAGATGAACATCTGCTCATGCTCGGTGAGCGGGAGGGTGGGGGCGCATTCTGAATAGAGGTCAAAGGAGGACGTTACGATCTCGAAGCCGCTCTCACTCAGATATCCGAGAGTGTCGGTATACAATTCATCGTCGTCTGTTTTGATGAACAGCCGCGCGTCATCCGAGAGAAAATCGCGGTAGTGCGCGAGTGCACGGGGGTGGGTCAGACGCTTTTTTTTGTGTCTGTCTTTTGGCCATGGATTGGGGAAGTTGATGTAGATTCGCTCGAAAATGTCATCCGCACCGAGCACCAAATGGATGCGCTCGATGTCAAACGCCGCAATTAGCGCGTTGTCAACACTTCGGGAGGCGTCTGCAAACTCTTTGTCCAACGCGCGCTTTGTGAGAGCGAGAACTTCGCTCTTGATGTCGACGGCGAGAAAGTTGACGTCAGGAGTCGACGCGGCAACGGGGGCGATAAAACCTCCCTTGCCACAACCGAGCTCAAGCTGCATGGGCAATTCGGGACGCGCGAATGCACTTTTCCAATGGCCGAGAAGCGATGGAGGATCTTTAACGTAAAAAGCGCACGCGTCCAATTCGGGTCGCGCCCACGGTTTTCGTCTCATTCTCATTTATCTTTGTTTTCTCCGAGCTGCTTTTTTCTTTTTGACAGAGAAGCCGAATCCGCCGAGTTTCTGTCCCAGATTAAAATATTCGCCATGCGCGAAAGCGCACAGGTTCGCCTTATCAAGCCGCAGGGCGCCCTGGGCGTCAATAAGATCACTCGCGACGCACACGCCGACAACGTCGGCGAGAAACATGTCGTGCGAGCCCAGCGGGGTTATCTCACGAACGCGGCACTCGATGGATACGGGAGACGCGCACAGCATCGGCAGTCCGAGCAGCGGTGAGGGTTCGGTCTCAAGGCCCAGCTCGGCAAATTTATCAAAATCGCGCCCTGATTTCATGCCGCACCAGTCTGCCGCGCGCACAAGCGGTTTGGAAGTCAGGTTTATTACAAAGCTGCCCTCATCTTTTATGAGAGCGTGGGAAAAACGGGTCGGCCGGACAGAGATGTATGTGACGGGGGGCTTTGTGCACACGGTTCCCGCCCACGCAACAGTCAGCATGTTCGAGACTCCGCCGTGAGCGCAGCTTACGAGACACACGGGAGTCGGCGCGAGCAGTGCTCCGCCTTTCCAGATTGTTTTATCCATTGTGCTGACCCAGCTCGCTTATGCGAGGGAGACTCTTTTTCGGAAAGGCATCAGGGAGTGCAAAAATCCAACCGAGGGCTATAAACATGCAGCCGACACCGAACTGATTGACGATTAATTCCTTCATTACGTATGGCTCCTTCAGTGCCTTGAAGCACTCGATGACTAATTCGGATAGGCTGAAAACGTAGCTTGCGTCATGCCAGTTATTATAGACGAGTGCGCAGAGCACGCCGAATACCGCGATGGCAAACAGCACGAGCGGCAGAACTATTACTGAAATTCCTTTAGCGACAGAGCGCGCTCCGCCGAGCAATGTGTATCCCAGACCCGCAAATACAGGGAGCAGCACAGCTGCTCCCGCGCTGAAATACCCGTTTGCCGCAAGGAATATGTAGAGCACAAGCGCTACAATGCAGCCGAGGATTGCACCGACAAAGCCGATGAACGAGCCGTGAACGCGAGACTTGCTGTTGCGGCTCGCTTCGCTGCTCGAGATGAGGCGAGAGACGCATGAACTGTCGCAGGAATGTGCATGGCTTGAAATTCTGACGGTTATGGGGTGTTCGACGGGTTGTCCGCAATTGGAACAGACATTTTTACCGGGAACACCCAGTTCTGCAAGTTTTGCCATAAATATGTAGATGAAATCGAGCAGCAACGCTCCGTTTTTGCGGGCGCACACAATCGATGTGCCGGTGGACTCCATGCGGAAGCTTGCAAGTTTATAATCGTGAGAGCTGCCCTTGACAAATTCGCGCAGAGCCTGTGTGATTGCGCTGTCTGCATTGCCAAGACGGGCGTCGACAAAGAACTCAAATTCACGTTCCTTTTGAGTCACAGTTATGATGTATCCCTTGAATTCACCGTAAAGGATACCCTGCTCCTCACGAAGTCCGAGATCGGTTTTAAATTGTTTGAGTTTTCCGTTAATCATTGAGCACACTCCGATGTTTTGCGGTTCACTTAATATATTTCTATTATCCTATTAAAAGAGACAAAAAGCAACAATAATCTTCGTGCAAATTGCGCGTGAGAGCGACTGAAAGGCGCTATAAAATGAGCGTGACGCCAAGGCATCCGATACAGCAAATAATCATTTTTTCACAAGTCCGCGCGGACGGATTTACTATATCTTAAGACAAGCGAAAGAGAGAGCGGCCGTCCTTGATCGTTTCAACGACGTCAATTCCGGAAATTGCATCACACGGGACAGTGAGAGGGTTGTCGCTGAGAATAACAAAATCTGCGTGTTTTCCCGCTTTGATGCTGCCTTTCAGCTCCTGCTCGGAATACTGATACGCTGCGTTAATCGTGACCGCGCGCAGTGCGTCGAGCGCGCTTATGCGCTCCTCCTCGCCCAGCACAACTCCCGATTTGGTGGTGCGGGTTACCGCGCACTGGACGGTTTCGAGCACGTTCGGCTCAATGACAGGCGCGTCCTGATGAAAAGTGAACACGATGCCGGTCTGCAAAGCAAAACCGGCTGGGCTGATGGATCGCGCTCTTTCAAATCCGAAATTTTGGATGTGGATGTCGCCCCAATGAAGTATGTGTGCGATGAACAACGAGGGAATCATATTCAGCTTTGAGGCCTCGACAAGTTCATCCTCCGTTATCAGTTGCGAGTGAATGATGACCGGCTTCAGGTCGCAAATCGTGCCATTCTCAGCAGCGGCCTTTTTAACCGCGTCGATATATTGCTGAATTGCGGCGTCGCCGTTGCAGTGTGCGAGAATCTGGATATTTTCCGTCTCGGCAAGTTTTACCGCTGCAAGGACATCGGAATCGCTCATTGTGCCGTATCCGAAATAGTCGGTGCTGCCCCAATATGGGGTTTTCATCCAGGCTGTCTTTACCTGCGGCGAGCCGTCGAGGAATATCTTATATCCGCCTATTTTGAAATGACTGTCATATTTTTTCAGCGAGCGCGGAAATGCGGCAGTGATCTCGTGCATTGAGCTGATGTCCGGATAACCCACGACATCGACGTCCAGCATCCCGCTCTTGATGAGGCTTTGATAGATCGGCAGCATCTGCGTGACCATCATTCCCTCCTGCACGGTTGCGATACCATAGGAGAGATATTTATCCTGTGCTTTGCGGTATGCGAGAAGCATGTCCTCAAGCTTCGACATGGGGACTCTTTTGATGCACTGAATGTACGCGTCCTCTTCCATATACCCCGTGAGCAGTCCATTCTCAAGACCGATCACACCGCCGGACGGAGCGGGGGTATCCGGCGTAATGCCCAGCAGGTCAAGAGCTTTTGAATTGAGCACGCCGCAATGCCCCGACTGATGCTGTAACACGAGCGGGTTCTCAGGCGCAATAAGGTCGAGAAGTTCTCTTTGCGGATGCCGCTTTTCCGCGAGCGTGTTGTGATCGTATCCCTTGGCGACAATCCACTCTCCCGCCGGGACATGGTTTGAGTTGATAAACGTTTTGATGCGCTCGGCAATATCTTCAAATGAGACAGTTTCGTCAAGCGGCGCTTGCAGCTGTGCATTTGCATATGAAGAGAAGTGCCCGTGTGCGTCGATAAATGCCGGAAGCATAGTTTTGCGGTCGAGATCAATCTGCTCGGCATCGGGCGCGAGGGAACGCAATTTCTCAAAGCTTCCGACTTGTTCAATGGTGTCGTCGTTGACCAAAACCGCCTCTGCGTACAGTTCGGATTCCATGGTAATAATTGTTCCGTTGCAAAACAGTTTTTTCATAAGATTGTTGTCTCTCTTTTCGGATTATTTTGTGTGCGCAATGACTCTCGCGACCCGAGTGCATCGGTAATTCTTTGGTATGAGATTTTATGGCTGAGATTGGTCTTTATTTGAAAGAGCAGGGAGGACGCGCGGTTTGCAATGATGCGCCGCGGTGTGCAGGATTTCTTCGCGCGGCACAGCACAAGCAATACTTAAAGTGCATAAAAGCGGCAAAATAACCGCATGGGTGGACGAGTGACAATTGCTGAATGCGGTGATTTCCAATCCAACTTCGGCTCACAGCAACTGCCTAATGACCCAATGGGAATTATGACGTTGCCATCAAGAAAGAAGATGTTCTTATACTGGTACGCGAGCAGTATTGCATGGCTCTTCACGGCGAGTGTGCGATGCCGACTGAAATCGGACATAACAGTGATTTTCCAATTTCAGATGAGGACTATTTTGAGAATTATCATTGCCTTTCAAGCAGCGCGACACACTCAACATGTGAAACTCAGGCTATTTTCGAAACATGTTCCAAAACGTCTAAAAGTATTGGCTTTACAAGATTTCTCAAGTGCGTTATAACCAGCATTCCCTAAATAAACGTTTCACATAATTAGACTATTCTCTATTTATTCAATAAGCGTAATATCTGCAGGGAGCCAATCAACGCTAAACAATTCACCTTTGCCTATCCATTTTGCAGATCCCGCTTATCTTAGTATAATATTTCCATCGACTCATGCAGTGTGGGCAGCGTTGTCTTATGATATCCATCTTCTGCATAATAAGCACTGTCAAGCTGAGCCGGAATCAACCGCAGCAGATTCGTCTTGCCGGTTTGCGGAGGCCGACGATCAGATGTACAGGCGACAACAGATCCACAAACTGCGTCTGTACGGTATCGGCGTACAAACCGATATCAGCAAGCCTTGTTCCCGAGCGGGGCAAAAAAGAAATTGCGGTTTTTCCCATTCAAAAGGAAAAACAAATCATTCGCGGCCAACTGAAAAATTATGAAATTATCTCCTTGTTATGCTTACGACTATTCATCGAACAATGAAAAATAGTAGCCGTTGCCATTGCGTTAATTTTAAGAAAAAAGGATTCCCCCAAATTTCGCTGTATTTTGAATACACTCGGTATTATACATATTGCGTTAAAACAGCAAGCAACCACACGAGCACGGTACCACGGGCAAAGAGAATAATATAGCCGCCGCTATTTAGAAAGTTAATTACCATCTTTTTGATAATAAAAATCAATAGTATCCAAATTAGTACAGAGGAAAGAACATAACCGAGGGATTGAAGCTGTATTGAGAAAAATCTTGTATTCCACCAATAGGCGTATACTTCGGAACTTAACAGCTATCATTTAACGGATGCACCCATCAATGTCTTTAGTGGGTGCAAAAGTCACTGAAGCTTGATTTACAGCTTTTATAATCTTTATGGAAACTCCGTGTTTTATTTTAAATTGCAAATCATAATATATTCTTCTTCGTTTTTATCAACGATTTCAAAGCCTACTTTTTGATACATTTTAACTGCATAGTTTGTTTGCTGGACTGCAAGCGATGCTCTTTTATATCCCTGTTCTTTTAAGAGGGTAAGCATTTGTTTCATTAATTCTGTACCAATTCCAAATCCTCTGTATTCCCGATACAAAGATATTGCAAAAGACGGCGTATCATTATCAATATGTCCATAATTATCCATGATGCGAGTCCATACTGCTCCGACAATTTTATTATCAGCTTCTGCAACTAATGCATAATCGTCTTTTCTTCCAAAATCAGCAATGTACAGTTGCAATTCCGGCTGATTGATAATTGTCCTCGGTGGTAATTCTGCACCTTCTGGAATAAAAATCGCATGATATAAAAAATCTTCAAGTACCCTATATTCATCTTGTTTTATTTTTCGTATTTGACAATTCATCTCATCTATATTGCTCTATTCACGTAATAGCCATAGCTTACACCAAGCATTTTCAATTTGCTCAGATTCTCCAATTGCTGTAAACAATCCCGCACACTCACATGATGCCCGCAATCCTAAGCACTCACCAAGGCATATCGCAACAATCGGTCAACCCTTGTCAACACTCAGTTTGAGTGCATGCGCTATTGCTTTTTCGTCTGCTGAATATTTTGAGATCACAGTGGTTTTGCCGTATCCTATTAAAATGCCGTATTTATGGGCATTCTCAGCACTATTACTTGCCAGTACGGGCCATCAAACAAACGCACTCAACGTGAGGGGTGCGCGGGAACATGTCAATAGGGACAGCTTCTTTTGTGATGTAGCCGTTTGATTCGAGAAACTTGAGATCCCGTGCGAGAGTTGCGGCGTTGCACGACACCATGACGATGCGGCGCGGGGCGAGGGAGACAAGAGAGGCCAATGTTCGCTCGGTGCAGCCTTTGCGGGGAGGATCTGTTATAGCGACATCGAGCGCCGCGCCATCGCGCGCGAGTTTTTCGGCGACGGCTTCAGCATCTCCCAGAAGAAACTCGCAATTGTCCAGTCCGAGCTTTTGCGCGGCGTCACGAGCGGCTGCTACTGCGCTTTCAACAGTCTCGACACCTATGAGTGAGTGAAGCTTGTGTTTGCGCGCGAGTGAAAGTCCTATCGTGCCAGCCCCGCAAAAAAGGTCGAGCACACGCTCTGTTCCCTCAAGCTGTGCAAGACGCGCTATCTCGCCATATAGCAGCTCGGCTGACAGCTTGTTTATCTGAAAGAAAGATGGTGCGGCAAGGTTCACCGGCACACCGCACAATTCGTCGCCGATAAAGCCGTTTCCGTATATTGTGCGGAATCGCTCGCCTAAGATCACGTTGGTGTTGGCACTGTTTTCATTGAGCACAACGGTCCTGATATCGGGGAAGCGCGCGAGCAAACTGCGCACAAATTCGTCTTCACCCTTAAATGCCGCACGGCAAAGGACGGCGCATAGAAGCAGCGCGCCGTCCTTTGTGCTGCGGCGCACCAGCATGTGACGCGCGAGACCTTTTCGCGTTTGCTCATCGTATGCCGTCACCCCAGCGTCGCTCATCAGCTCGCATGCGGCGCGCGCCACTTCGTTCATTACCTTTGGAACAAGGGCACAGTCGGCAAGCTCGACGGAGCGGTGGGAACGCGCGGCATAAAAGCCGGCAAACAGCTTGCCGTCCCGCTCACATATAGGGTATTGAGCCTTGTTCCTGTATCGCTCGGTCAGTGGAGAGGGAATTGTCTCGTTAACCCTCACAGAGATCCCGCCCAGACGTTTGAGAGCAGAACGAACAAATTCGGTTTTTGCCGCAAGCTCTGCCTCATAGGAGATGTGGCGAAGCGCACAGCCTCCGCATCGACCAAAGGCCTCGCAGTCCGGCTCTCGTCGGTCGATTGACGGCTCAAGCACGCTGTCGACAATGCCGAACGCATAGCTTTTCTGAACTTTGACAATGCGGATGCGCAGACGGTCGCCTGTCGCCGAAAACGGCACGAAAACTGCCATTCCATCCGCTGCCCTTCCGATTCCGTTGCCGTCGCTCGATATTGAGGACACTGTCAGTTCAATCAAATCATTTTTACTTATCATGGGTATATTATACCATAAAATCCGAAACGATTGCCCTCTAATTATTCTTGTGTATTCTAAGCTCTAAACCGTGCACGGGCTCGCGATGATTTGCTGCGCGGCACCATGAAGCGCCAATTTTGGAGTTGGGACAATTAACGTTAATCGAATAAAATATATTGATAATCGATATAAAAACATTGACAAATAATAATTGAAATGATATCATGCAATCACAATTACAAGGAGGCACTGACAATGAAATCCGACAAAAAATCGCTTGCACTGACAATTGCGCTCGTTTGGATTTGTACCGCGCTCGCCTGTGCGCTGCTGTTTGCGGCGCCGTGGCTATCGCGGCTTTATGCCGATTATGTAAAGCGGCCAGAGCTGTTCGCGCCTCTTTGCGCCGCGCTCTACCTCAGTTTGATACCCGAGGCGCTGGCGCTCGGAAGGTTGCACGGTCTGCTTGGCAATTTGTGCAATGGAGAGGTGTTCACAAGGGGGAATTGCGACAATCTTCGCACGCTCTCCTACTGCTGTTTTGCAGCTGGAGCGATTTTTATCGCGCTCTGCTTTTGGATACCGACTGCGCTGCTGCTCGCGTTTGCGGCATGCTTTATGGGACTGATGCTCCGTGTGCTCAAAAATGTCTTCGTGCAGGCGGTTGCGCTGCGCGAGGAAAACGACGCGGTGATATAAGGAGGTATCAAAAGTGGCTATCATCATAAATCTCGACATAATGATGGCGCGGCGCAAGATTTCTTCAACCGAGCTGTCCGAGCGCATTGGGCTGACGCCTGCCAATCTGTCAATTCTAAAAACAAACAAGGCTAAAGCGATAAGATTCTCGACACTTGAAAGTTTGTGTAAAGCGCTCGACTGCCAGCCGAGCGATCTCATTGAATACAAACAGGAATAAACTTAACGATTCAGCCGCTGTTGAAGAAACTTGAACGACTGACGAAGTGGCTTGAATGATATCGATAATGTGATAGAGATAAGGTTTTCACGTTGCGGAAGCTAACAAGCGTTTCGAAGAGGGAAATTTTTTGAAGCTGCACAAAAACAGGGTGAGTATTATTAAGGAGTGAGATTATGAGCGATCAGGAACAGGCGGCAAGATCAGACATAAAAACCGAAAGCGCACAATCTGCACAGGCAGAGTGCGATGCAGTTGGAAATATTACACAGGGCGAGGCTGGGAGTATCAGCGCGTTTAGGGCAGCTGCGCCGAAACCTGAATATAAATTCAAGATGTTTGAATCTGTGGTGGCGTTTGTGGCGCTCGCTGTCGGAATCATGTTTGCGAGGTATGTCGTGTGGCATGTTAGCGGGTATTTCACAACGCTGACCATGTGGGCGCTGCTTGCGCTGTGCACCGTGTTTTTGCAAAAGAGCGCGATCAAGCTGCACCGTACTTCACGCGTGCTCATTGGGATAATTGCGGCGTTTGCACTTGTCTTTTCGATAACCGACAATGGGATTATTAAATTTCTTGTCATATGTTTCGAACTTTCAGCAGGTGCTTATTTTGTCTATTCCGCGGCGCTGCCGCGCGAAACTCTCGACGGACGGTTGAGATATGACGTCGGTGCGTCGCTGATATCCGTTCCGTTTTCGGCGTTTGGCTCGGAACTAAGAGCGCTTGCCGGTTCGGGTGAGCGCAAGCGGGAGGGGCACGCGGCAAGCCAGGTGCTAATGGGGCTGATAATTGCGATTCCGCTCACATTGGTTGTCGCGCCTTTGCTGATGACTGCCGATCAGCAAATGCGCAAGATGCTTGAAAGCGCGTTCAGAGGTGTCTCCGACAACATCGGAAGCGCTGTGATTCAGCTGGTTATGGGCGTGCTTGTCGCGTGTTATGTTTTCGGAATGCTCTACGCCAATGCGCATCATTTTAAGGCAGCGCAGTGCTCTAACGAGGCTTTCGAGCAGCGCCTTTCAGCATACCGAAGCGTGCCCAATCTTGCGGCCTACATTGCTGTTACACCGATCCTTGCACTCTATGCGATGTATTTAGCACTGCAATCGAGCTATTTTTTCTCGGCATTTTCAGGAGTGCTGCCGGCGGGTTTCAGCTATTCGGGATATGCGAGGCAAGGATTCTTTGAGCTGTGCGCGCTCTCTGTTATAAATCTTGTGGTAATATTCGCGATAAATAGATTTACCGCAAAGAGCGGGGAAAACCGCACCAGGCCACTTCGCGCGGTCACAGTGACGGTGTGTTCGGCAACGCTGCTGATAATCTCGACGGCGCTTTCCAAGATGCTCTTATATATTAAGAACGTTGGACTCACCCGCCTACGGGTCTACACGAGCTGGTTCATGGTGCTGCTTGCGCTCGTGTTTGTTTACATTGTCATTCAGCAGTTCAAGACGAAATTCCCTTTCGTGAGGGTGGCGGTGATAACGGCAGTCGCGATGTTTGCGATGCTCGCATTTTCGCAGAGCGATTATTGGATAGCTCGCTACAATGTCGAGGCGTATATTTCGGGGCGTAATAAAGAGCTTGACAGCTATATGATTATGTATGAGCTGTCAGACGACGCGAGTGTTTATCTGCTTGAGCAGCAGGGTAAGATAAAAGATGGTGCTGACCGGTATAATGAAGAGATTATGCAGTATAAGCTGAATGACTACAAAAGGGATAAATTCTCAACGTATAATATCCCCTCAATGCTGACGCGAAGCGAGCTTGAGAGAACTCTCAATAAGTGAATGGCAAAAGTGTAAATGCGCAGATGGTCAGCGGTGCGGCGTGGGATTGCGAGCGAAATCTCTCGGCGGATTTATGAGAAAAAATACCATGATGAGCGAAAATGTATTTCAGTTAGATATCTGATGATCAGTATTAGCGCGGCAGTGGCGAAGAATTTTTTAACTCATAGGGTGGCTGCCTAATAATACACGAAAATGGTGTATTATTAGGCAGTTAGTGCTATAATATACTTCTGAATAAACAAAGAACGGAGAACAGATATGTCTGAAGATTGTACCCACGACTGCTCAAGCTGCGGGAGTGCCTGCTCCGAGCGAGAAGAGAGCCCAAAGGACATGCGCGAGCCCTCGCATCCCGCGAGCGACGTGAAAAAAATCATTGCGGTGATGAGCGGCAAGGGGGGAGTTGGAAAATCGTTGGTGAGCGCGATGCTCGCTGTGCTTCTAAACCGCCGCGGATTCAAAACAGGCGTGATGGACGCCGATGTCACCGGTCCGTCGATACCTAAGGTGTTCGGCATCAGCGGACGTGCGCAGGGAGATGACACCGCGCTGTATCCTATTGCCTCAAAAACTGGCATTGAGGTGATGTCGCTCAATCTGTTGCTTGAAAACGAGAGCGATCCCGTTGTCTGGCGCGGTCCGATAATTGCGGGAACTGTGTTGCAGTTCTGGACAAACGTCGCGTGGGGTGCGCTCGATTACCTGATTATCGACATGCCCCCCGGCACGGGAGATGTGCCGCTGACGGTGTTTCAGTCCATCCCCGTGGACGGAATTGTCGTCGTCGAGACGCCGCAAAAACTCGTGTCGATGATAGTGGACAAAGCCGCTAAGATGGCCGGAATGCTCGATGTGCCCATACTCGCGCTCGTTGAGAACATGAGCTACATCTCCTGCCCCGACTGCGGCAAGAAAATAGCGCTGTTCGGAGAGGGAAACGCAGAGCAGGACGCGGAGCGCTATGGTATTTCAACTGTTGCCAAACTGCCGCTCGATGCGAAGCTTGCCGGAGCGTGCGACGAGGGCATGATTGAGCTGTTCGACGGCGACTGGCTCGACAAGGTTGCGGACATGCTCGAGGGGTTGTTGAAATAGGAGAACGGAAAAAAACATCCATCACGAAAGTGCACGCCGCATTTTAAGAGTGTTGTGAGGGCGTGAGCCTCATCTTTTGAGCTTGAGGTTTTCAAAAAAGGATGCCAGAAGAATTTCTAAACGATTTGCGGCAGTGGGACAGCGTTTTGCAGCGGGAAATGCGGGATTGGGAAGATACGGGCGCAAAACAACAATTAAGTGTGTGTTGGGATTGCTGATTTCGCAAAATAAAAGACGCTCTTAACGGATTTCAATGTCCGTTAAGAGTGTCTTTTTGGTGAGATTTTTAAAAGTGAAACTGATGCGACAGCGAGATCGCGGACAGATTTAATCCAATCCGGTCAAAGCTGACAGGAAGACCGATTTAAAGCTCTTTTTTCCAAAGACCGTGAATATTGCAATACTCATAAACTGCGACGGCCTTGTCGCCGCCGGCGAGTGCGAATTCCGCAACTGGGGCTTCACCGGGCTTGAGGCATTTGCGCTGGCCGCCGCGCTCGGTCTTGAGATAGATCCACTGAATGAAATGCTCTTCGAGCATTGGATGCGCGGTTGAGCCGACCTGGACAGAAATCTTGTCGCCGTTAACGACAACTTCGGGCACGTGTTTTTCGAGCGCCGCATCGGTGGTGTTGGGAACGAGCTCCTGCATGTTTTCACCGCAGCAGACGACGGGCACGCCGCTCTCATGAATCATGCCGATGATGTTTCCGCAATGCTTGCATATGAAGAATCTTTGACCGCACATAAATAATACCTCCCAATAATATTGTGGACTGATATCAACTGCCGCTTACGATGGATAAAGTATATAACGCGCAAGGCCGTGCGCTCTGTGACAATATCACAGATTACTGCGACCGAATGCGGGTATACTCACAGCATAACCTGAAATGAAAAGCGAGGGAAAACCATGTCTGTTATAACGATTACGGCGGAAAACTACGAGGCCGAGGTAGCGAAATCAAATGTGCCGGTTCTGCTCGATTTTTGGGCCACGTGGTGCGGTCCGTGCCGCCAGCTCTCACCCGTTGTCGACGAGATAGCAAACGAGAGAACCGATGTCAAGGTCGGCAAGGTCAATGTTGATGAACAGGGTGAGCTTGCCCAGAAGTTCGGAGTGATGAGTATACCGACGCTCATTGTCCTCAAAGGCGGAGAGATTGCCGAGAAATCGGTCGGCGTCAAGCCCAAAGCGGCGATACTGAGCATGCTTGGATAACAAAGCAGAAAATCCTCACAAGGACAGTGTATATCGTGCTAAGGCAGGATGTCAATATAATATATATTGACAAAGTGAATGGTATATATGTGAAAACTAAAAACGAGCGCGCAATGCCGGATTCACAGGCTTTGTGCGCTCGTTTTGTGCTGTTGTACGGGATGGTTTCAGGGTGTGCGCCGCTATTTCAGCGCGTTGCGAAGACGTTCGGTGAGCTGAGGCGTTGTGAAACCGTATTCCTCGAGCAAATCATCAATCTTGCCGCTCTGCCCGAAACGATCCTCGACGCCGATTTTTTCAAAACTGACGTCCATGCCTGCGACGACACATGCAACGGCGTCTCCGAGACCGCCGATAACACTGTGCTCCTCCGCGGTGACAACGCGCTTGCATTTTTGCGTGTATTCCACAACCGTTTTTTCATCAAGCGGTTTGATCGTGTGAACGTTTATAACTGCGACGCTTTTGCCCTCGGCTTCGAGCGCTTTCGCGGCCTCGAGCATGGGAGCTACCATATATCCGCATGCGAAAACCGCAAGATCGGTTCCATCACGCAGAACATTGGCATGTCCCAGCGTAAACGGCGCGTTTGGCAAAACGGAAACCGCCGCTCTTCCAAGCCGCAGATAGGCGGGGCCATCCATTTTGGCGAGAGCCCTGACGGCCTTGACTGTCTCGAGCGCGTCACACGGCACGACAACTGTCATTCCCGGAATTACGCGCATGAGAGCGATGTCCTCAATCGACTGGTGCGAGCCGCCATCCTCTCCGACGGTTATTCCGGAGTGGGTGCAGGCGAGCTTGACGTTAAAGTGCGGGTACGCTACCGAGTTGCGTACAACCTCATAGGCGCGGCCTGTCCCGAAAATTGCGAAAGTTGAACAGAACGGGATGTATCCCATGCGCGAGAGTCCCGCGCTCATGCCAACGAGGTTACACTCTGCGATTCCAACGTTTATGTGGCGCTCAGGGAAAGCCTCCTTAAATGTCTTTGTCATGGTTGCGCCCGAAAGGTCGGCGTCGAGAACAATGACTTTGTCGTTATTTTGGCCAAGTTCCACAAGGGCGCAGCCATACGCCGCGCGGGTTGCCATATGGCTGGCCGCTTTAATTGATTCCATCAAGTTATTTACATCAGCCATTGCACTAACCCTCCAGTTCGCAGAGAGCTTGAGCTCTCTGCTCTTCGTTGGGGGCCTTGCCGTGCCAGCCCGCCTGATTTTCCATAAATGAAACACCTTTGCCCTTGACAGTGTGCGCCCAGATGCATTTGGGCTTTCCTGTCTCTGTCGCGTGACCCAGCGCTGCGACGACCTGCTCAATGTCATTGCCGTCCTCGACCTCGACAACGTCGAAACCGAAAGCCTCAAACTTTGAACCGATGTCACCCAGTGCCATGACGTCGTCGTTGGCTCCGTCGATCTGAAGCCCGTTGTTATCCACAAGCACGGTGAGGTTATCGAGATTAAAGTGCGCTGCGGCCATGGCCGCTTCCCAGACCATGCCCTCCTGGAGCTCGCCGTCTCCCACGATCACAAAGACTTTGATGTCGCTGTGCTGAAGTTTTGCGCCAAGCGCCATGCCCGTTGCTATGCTGATTCCCTGGCCGAGAGAACCCGTTGATGCGTCGACTCCGGGAACCTTTTTGGCATCGGGGTGACCCTGCAATATGCCGTGCAGCTGTCGAAAATGATTGTATTCATCGCGAGAAAAAAAGCCGAGATCTGCGAGTGTCGCATAGTAGGCCGGAGCGCAGTGACCTTTGCTCAAGACAAAACGGTCGCGATTTGGATCGTCCGGATGTTTTGGATCGACACGCATAGCGGTGTTGAAAGTTGCGACGAAAAGCTCAACTGACGAGAGACTGCCGCCCGGGTGGCCGCTTGCGGCCTTCGCAGTCATCTCGATGATGTCGCGGCGCACACGACGGCATTTTTCTTTTAGTATTACGGTATCCATCTGTTCCTCCTGTGATTTTTGAGTGTGCTAAACACATTTTTGCCTGCCGCGAGGCAGATGCGAGAGCGCAACCCATAAGCATGAATTTAATTATTATATCACAAACAAAACCAAATTGGGACGTAAAGATTGCCTATCTGAATTTAAAATGTCCAAGATGTGTACGATGTGTAAAATATGGGAGTCTATTGGTTTACATGCAGAGAGACATGTGTTATTATTTGCACGTAGTAGTTGTCTGAATACTTAA
The DNA here is from genome assembly GCA_036645935.1 of Oscillospiraceae bacterium. GTDB lineage: Bacteria > Bacillota > Clostridia > Oscillospirales > Ruminococcaceae > JAUNBN01. The sequence continues at coordinate 15,822 of JAVXNE010000011.1, forward strand.
AAATGGTCTAAAAACAATTTTGGAGGCACTTATATGAAGAAAATGACATCCATCGTGCTGTGCGCGCTACTTGTGCTCTCGTTGTTTACGGCGTGCGAAAATGACGATGGGAAACAAAAAGACGTGGAAGGGATTCTGCAATCCTTCAGCGGCAGCTTAATTGAACTCAAATCCACAAACGGCGAGAATCTCGTGTTCGATGTGTCGAGCGCGACGCTGAATGCGACGCACGGAATGGTTGCGGGAGACGACGTGCGACTTACCTATACAGGGAAAATCAAAGGTGGCGACACGAGCGGAGTGACGGTTCTCACCGTTAATGACAGAACCGAAAAGGATCCCGATCTCGAGGAAAAGCTCGCGCAGGGCTCGCTCGTTCACAGCTCGATGAACACCATCGTGATTCGGACTGCACAGGGCGAGGAGCTGTCCTTCCCCACGGCCATGGCCGAAATGAAGATCAAGGATGGACTGATCACCGGCAACTTTGTTCAGGTATATTATTTGGGAGAAATCAAGAATGGCGACACACGGCATGTGAAGGTTCTTCGCATTGTTGATGATATCGACAATCCTAAAGCAGAGCCCGAGAAAAATCCCGAGGCCCAACACGAAACAAAGCCCGCTCCCGGGCCTCAGCACACGACTGACGGCGGAGTGTTGTTTCACCCCGTGGATCAGGATGTCTGGGCGACGGCCTCGGTAAGTGTGCGCAGCGGACCCGGACAAAATTACCGCCGCATAACAGGACTTATACCGAAAGATCATGTGCGCCGCACAGGATATTCCGATACCGGGTGGAGCCGTATTTTCCTCGATGGCTACACCGCATACTGTATTTCCGACTGGCTGACCGGTATTCAGCCCGAACCGGACAAACCGGATCCGAAGCCGGCTCCTCCGACACCCTTACCGACAACGCACAAGATGGAGGGTGTCGTTACCGATGCGACTATGAACAGCACGACAATCGCGTTTGGCAACAATGAGTATACATTCGCAACAGGAAACGCATCCCATTATTACAAACACGGGATGGTTCTTGGCAATACCGTTGAGATTGTGTATACGGGCGAATTGAGAGGCACAGATACTAGCGGAGTTAGCGTTATATCTGTGACCGACAACAATGAAAACCCCGACCCCACACCTCCCGTACCTGCGCCCGCGCCTGAGACGGAAACAGAACCGGGGCCGGTCGTTGCCCCTGAACCAGCCACAGAGCCTGCTCCGGAGCCGGAACCCGCACCGCCAGTTGTTGTTGCACCGGAGCCTGTGCTTCCTCCCGCACCGGTACTTCCTCCCGTGCACATGCTTCCGGGCGGAATAGGACCGGTTCACCCCGTGCCGACACTGATTGGAACAGTTACCGGGAGCACAGCCAACACCGTCACGATCAGCACGGACGATGGTGCGACACTGACTTTCTCAATTGACCAAAACACACAGAATAACTGCGGCTCATTTGATGTTGGAGCGCGAATTTCAGTGAGACCGCGCACATCGGCTGCAGGTGGCGGAAACGTTATACCTGCAAACAGCATCAACCCCGAATAGAGATTGAACAGTTAAAATAGTGTACACAGATAACAGAGGGCGGCTCGCCATTTGCGAGCCGCCCACAGGTATAAGAAAAAACAGTGAAAACACAAGTTTCAAGAAAGTCTTATCCGAAGAAATACAAAACTATCGGTGTTTTCCGACAGATCCAAGTCGCGATGTGAGGGTGCGAAGGGTGAATAACTTAAACATTACACCGCAAAATTGAAGGCGCTATTTGAGCATAAATTATTTAACGGGCAAATATTTGACGGCGGAAGTTCTGGCAGCAATGCTCACTTTTAGAATTAAGGCAAAAACCGACCTCAATTGACCCTCACAGTCTCTCACGATCAAATCTTGTGACTGCTGAATAAGCGGTGCGAGATTGTTGTAATCGCGCGGATATTTCTTTAGCAGACAGCAAGAAATTATCGAATGTGCTGGCAGAAAGACAATCAAGACGTTGTGGCCAGATGGCACGGGAAAAGAACATTGCGCGGCATTGCAGCGGATTGTTACTTTCTGCCTATCGGATTATGCTTGCTCCGGCGCTTTAGCGACCGGATGCAAAGCGCGGCAATGAGCGCGATGAGCGCGCAGCACGCCGAGATAATTATCACGGCGAGTGCCACAGGCACAGAGATAACGCTGTCGTTGTCTAGAATCTCTTCTGTGGCTGGTTGGCGTGGCTGATAGAGGGGTGGCAATTCGATGACCAACCCGGCGATATGCTCGAACATGTCGTTTCCGGTATCGGCGCCGACAAGCGTGCGCACAAGACCGAATGTGCGGCAGTCGTCAGTGCCGTAATCTTTCACCGAGAGACTTGACCATTGGTGTTGAGAGAGGTGCTTAGAGTAGCCGAGCTGTGCGACTTCAAAAGCCGAAAGGCCGTCGAAATATTCGAGAGGAGTGTGAACGTCAAGAATAATCGCGCCCTCTTTTGCGTTGTGCAGATATGCTTTGGGAACATTATGCGTGCCGCCGTGCCGCTGCGCGCTGTCCGGAAATCTGGAGGGATCGGCTGCGGCATCGAGGGCGAAAATCAGTGTGTCAGCGTTGAGCATGTGAGCTCCGTGACCGTATTCTCCCTCTATATCATGACCGATTACGACAGAGGGGCGAAAAGCGCGCAGCTGCTCAACCTGATATGAGAGAATCTCTTCCGTGTCGTAAATTGTTCGTGCGTGCTCGAGACCGGGAGAATAAAAATCGGGGAGCAGACCGCTGACCGGATAGCGTTTCACACCCATTGACCATAGCCCGTCGAGCAGTTCGTGGTGGCGATCGGCGGTGTCACTGTGATGAATTAGATATGCAACCTGAACCGTTTTTTTACGAGCGACGGCGATCGCAATCGCCGCTCCGAAATAGAGAGTGTCATCATCGGCATGAGTGGGAAAGAGGAGCATATCACATTTCCCTTGTGCCCTTTGCCAATGCTGGACGTCAAAGGGCAATAAACCTTCGGAATAGGGAATTGCCGAGAGAAGGGTATCTCCGGAAATGGAAAGCTCGATTTCATGCGAGGGGCTTTCAAGATCGATCAATTCGTGCAAAAAACCGTCCTGTCCGCACTGCAACGACGCCCCGCCGAATGAAGCGAAGTAAGGCATAGGAGGGGTTTTGTGTTTCAAATAGATATAACGCACGGGGACTTTGGAGATGATGAGAACTCGAGAGGGGTTGGAATAATCGAAAATCGCTTTATTTGTCAGGGGTTGCGCCGCTGTCGTATCCGCAAGTGCGTGTGCCGGTGTCATATTTGCAAGTGCGTGTGCCGGTGACGTATTTGCAAGTGCGTGTGCCGGTGACGTATTCGCAAGTGCGTGTGCCGGTGACGTATTTGCAAGTGCGTGTGCCGGTGTCATATTTGCAAGTGCGTGTGCCGGTGACGTATTTGCAAGTGCGTGTGCCGGTGACGTATTTGCAAGTGCGTGTGCCGGTGACGTATTTGCAAGTGCGTGTGCCGGTGTCATATTTGCAAGTGCGTGTGCCGGTGACGTATTTGCAAACAACAAAATGAGCGGCGCGAGCAAAAACATTACAAGCGCGCACAGCAAGTTGGAACAGCAGTTATTTCCACGCCTCATTTAATCATCATTTCAACGACTCGCCATGACCCTGTGCGACGGGTGACGCAGACTGTCATGTCGAAGGGGTAACTTTTCTCAGAGTTGAGATAATTGTTTTTTATCACGTAGTCGAAACTGATATCACAGGAAAAATCACTGTCAGAATATTGGCGGAAGTTGTCGATTTTGAGATCGTCGTAATGCGACGAGTCGTAGTATTGTCCCCACGAGTTGTCATAGTTTTGTACTGCGTGGTAGAAGCGCGTGTCAGGCCAGAGCAGCGCAAGCACCGGCCCGCGCGGAGCGGAATTCACAAGCGCAAAGTAGGCGTATTCTTTTGAGGCACGCTCGCAGAATTCATGAAGCTCGACAGTGGTGGCGGCATCCGGAGACAGGATGATTGAGATATCGCCTGTTTTTCGATCAAAGTTAATATCGCAGTCCTTTCCATCCATTGTTGCCGACACTGTTTCGACGTAGTTGAATTGATCAAGCTTGTACACGCGCTGTAGGTAGGTGGCATCGCATGCCGCCGAAAAACAGTGCGGATAGTTTACCTCGCCCTCAAAATAACTCTCCGAGAGCGGCACACCGTTTATTTTGATCGCTGCTCCGCTTTGTGCGTTTATTACATATTTGAAAACAGGAAGCAGTTTTAGTGACTTCACCTCATATTTTTCGTTGCCGAACAGGCTGCGCACGCCCGTTTCCGCAAGCTCCAGTTCGGCGATTTTGCGATCGTCAGATATCAGGCTGTATCGCACAATGCCATTTCCTGTGCCGCCGTTATTATAGAAATACAGATCGGTGTTAGAGATATTCTCTCGCAGAAAAGTTTCGAGCACCGCATCATCTGCGAGTGTTTCAGGTATGTTTAAAGCGACCGATCGCAGCGTGTTAGTGTCAGCGGTGCGAAAACTCTCCAGCATCTGCTGTGCAAAATTGGACGGCAGCAGCCGCTGGTAGTCAGCGAGATAAAACCATAGGAGGGCAAGCAAGACAAGCGCGATGGATCCCGAGATCACAAGCACTCTCAGATAGATTTTCGAGAATATATCGCCGCGCGCTCTGTTTCGATCACGTTGCATTGTTGTGGGGACTACTTTAACTTTGCGGATAGAAATTAAAGCATCGATATCCGAGACTTTATCTGACGGTGCTTCGTGCTCACCGTTGGGATCGCGTTGCTTAATCGTTGAGCTTGCACCAAAAAGCTCTTTTTCAAGCATGTCGCTCACAGATGTCAATTTCGGGGCTTTGTATATCATTGTGCTACCTCACCAAAAACGCAGTTGGAAGGGGACGCTCTCCGATGATCCGCGAAATTTTATTTATTATTTTTCCTTCGTGCACAAGGACTGATGACGAACCTCCATCCAGATTTCCGGCATTGACAGCGCCGTATTCCACCATGATGTCGGCGAGGTCGGAGTACGTCGCTCCGAGGCTGCTCGGCTGGCGTCCGTCGATTACAAGCATGAGCACCGAACCGTCCGCGCGCTGTCCAATTGCGGTGCGTGGATTCAATCCGCCGCCCCAACCTCTGCTGGGGACGCGCTCGCCGTTGATAACGAGTGCGGGGCCAAAGCTCAACGCTTCTTTCAGATTCCGATCTCGGGCTTCAGCGGTATTCATCGCGCCGACGTGAAGTTTGTGGTCGCCGTCGAAACCGATGACAATATCGGAGCTTGAAGACGTTCCCTGAAGCACCTCCCCGTTTTGTATGACGATTCCGAGAGGCATCCCGCCGCTGCCCATTCCGTTTGCGTCATAAAATCCGCCTCCGTTTATTCCGGCGACGGCTCCCGTTTCCTCGATCATCTCCATAAGTCGAAGTCCGGTTGTGTTAATGCTGAAATTCGGGCAGGAGTATACATAGATTCGAGAGGGGTCGTTCACTATCATCATCTTACCGACAAATGTGTCGCCCTTGACATCTTCTATTGTTATTGCGTTTTTATCAAACCCATCTCCGGTCGACGGCAGTTTAATTTGACTTGTATCCGTTTCAGAGATGGGAATGCGCGCGGTATTTGCCCTGATTATCTCGCCGATTTTGTCGTCGGAGAAAAAAGTCCGCGCCAAAACTTTCAGCGCGCTCGTTTCCATGACGGTGCTCACCGCAAGGTCGCGCGCGGCCTCGGATGGACCGCGAAACACGATTGCGAGAGCGGAAAACAGAAATACAAAGATAAAAGCGATGACGGTTACGGAGCAAAGAAGTATACGCAGTGCGGTTCGTCTCATTAAGCTGCTCTCCCTAAAATCTTGCTTATCGAGCGGGGTTTACCGAGGCTTTTTCAGCTTGAGGTCCTGTGCTGTGGCGCTTAAAAAAGTATTCTGCTGCGGAAATCACGCCATAGGCTGCGAAGAGCAGCAGCAGCGGTCCCGCTGACGCGAGATAGAGAAGGTAGGTTCCTATCATGAAACTCACCGCTTCGACATAGGACACGATCCCCACACGCAACAGGACACTCAAAAGCACACCTGTCATCATGACGGCTCGAGCACAATGGCGGCCCGGAAACCGCTGTTTCAGTTCACGAGCGGCACGATACCAGTCGATTGCGAGCGCGGCAAGACCGAGTGCGAGCGACGGCAAGATCAGTATGCGGTAGATCAGGGTTATGGCCGAAAACCGCGCCTCCGTCTTGAGCTGAAAGTCCTGCACGATAGGCTCGGCGGTGACGGGGTCGCGCAGCGTTGCGGCTTTTGTGCGCAGCATGCGCAGATAGTCCATAACGGTGTCCTCTGTGTCAGGGCAGGCGTTCGCGATGGAGGTTGTCTGATCAAACGTGAGAAGGCAGAGCAGCGAGTTTCCGAATTCCGACAGCGTCGGGGCAAGATAACTGCTATCCCATGGCATGAGAGTTGTGCTCATGCGGCGGTGAGGAGTTTCGATAGCTCCGCTGTCACACGCGGCGTTTATCTGTGATGCGAGGCGGGTATAGAAATCTTGCGCCTCTACTGCGGAATCGGCGTATCCCAGCTCCTGAACCACCGAGCGCAGCGCCCAACAGAAACCTCCGCTCTTGAGATTCTTTTCGGGGGCGTAGCCGTAGCCTCGGTAGTATCCGTCGTTGCTGTCAAAGACTTTTTCTATTTCGGCATAGAGCGGTGACACGGCGGCGACCTTTTTTCGCGCGTCATAACAGACAAGCACATTTCGCTCATGCGGACGATCGGCATCCGCCCGAATGAGCGCACCAACGGCGTCCTCAAATTCTTTTGAGGTGAAGTCGCTTATTATGAAGCGGCCATAGTGGGTGTTGTTTTGCCAGCAATATGCGCCGATACAGCCCAAACACAGAACTGCCGCGACGAGCGGCGCGCACATTCTTATGAGAAGTTCTTTTTTGCTTTTTTTGCTCAAGACTACGAGCACAGCGTATATGAGCGCGGCGCACACAGCGAAAGGGAGCAACCACACCCCGTCCTCTCGGGTGATCCACGCGGTTCCGAGTCCGATACCTCCGACAGCGGCAAAGAGCAGCGATCCGAGCGGGTTCTTATCAAAGCGTGCGAACATACCTATTATGCCCGCAAAAAAGAAAAGGCAAAGCGACGGGAAGATGTTATCGCGGTAAACTCTCAGAGTGAAATTTGCCCAGCTGTAAGGGGACATCCACAGCGTCGCAAAAACGGCGAGCGACGCCCAGTTGCGCTTAAACAGCGGGCGAACGGCGAGTGCCATGCAGGCGCATGCCGCGCAGTAGAGCAGCTGACCGCCAATCACGTATGGAATGCCCATTTCAATCAGCCACGACAGCCACACCGAAAAAAACATGTGCTTTGCGAGCGTCATGGCGTTGTATTCGCCCAGCCAATTTCCGGCGTATATCTGCCGCGCGCTGGCGAACATCAGTTCGTCGTCAATGGGTGCGGCGCCGGGATAAAGCTCAAGCAGTTGGTTTGAGCAAAGCGACAGCTTGAGGGCAATGAGTGCGGCGACAACCGCAGCGGTAAGTCCCCAGAGCAGAGCTGTTTTGAGTTTTGAGCGGGTTTGGGACAAATATGCGAGTTTATTCATATTGTATCTTTTCTACCGACTCAACAAGGTATTTTTGATTGCGGAAAACGAGATCGACGAGCAGCGAGAGGTACTTTATCACGAATGTGAAGAGCAGGAAAACACCGAAGAATCCGGCAGACATCAAGATCATCGTGGTCGTCCAGCCCTCGACCGGCTTTTTTGCGCCGAAATATATCACGAAAGTGTATATTATTGAAAAGACGGTCACTGCAAGCAACGCGAGAGATATGAAAAGACTGGTTTTGTAAGCGGCATCAGTATAGAGTGCGAGGGCGTCGATGGCCTGATCTGCGCGGTATTCCCGAGAGGGAGCACACTCTCCAAACTGTTCGTATTCAACGGTCGCGAGACGAAGTCCGCTTGCGGCATAAGCTGCCTTGCGATAGGGCATATGAGAGTTTATTGCATGAAGCCGGTTTATTGCACGGCGCGAGAGAATGTGAAAACTGTCGGTGCGTAGCTTATACGCACTGCGCGATGCTGCGTTAAACAGACTATAGAACGCCCGCGAGGATATTTTTCCCGTGCGGGAGGGAGCGGCGGTCACTATGTCGAAGCCCTCGAGACACTTTTTATAGCAGTCAATTATGAGCTCGGGGGCAAAGGAGAGAGCGACGCTGTCAAACTCAAAGACGTAGTCGCCAATCGCGGCGTCGAGACCTGCGTTCATGCACGGCTCGACCCCCTGTCTGACGCTCATGTTGATGAGGGTCAAAGGCGCCTCAATGCGAAGTTTTTTCGCACACTCACGTGCGGCAGCAGCGCACAGAGGAGACGCATCGCTCACACAGATTATTTCATACCGCTCAAAGTTCGTGCGAAGCCGTTCGTTAAGCCGCTCCAAAAACGGCGCGACAGCGTCTGGACGATCCCCGAGATAGACGACGGCAGAGACAAAGTTCTTTTCCTTAATATCCATGTTCACAGCACCTCGTCAAGGTCGTATATTGTGTTTATCTTGCCCGACAGCACCGTTGCGAATGTCGGGTTGCTCGCGAGAGTGCGCACGAGGGTCGGGCGTGAATCGTCCAACTCCGACGCGCGCAATATCGGCTTTATCGAGAAATGCGAGCGCAGGTAGTCAAAGCCGAATTCCGATTTGAGATACTTGTGTGCAAGCTGGCTCATGTATGGCCACGCGCTGGGAGGACGCGCGGGGCAGAGGTCACAGTTATAAAATTGTCTGCTCGAGCAAAGACCGTCGGAACTCTTCATGCAGCTCAAATCGGGCAGCGAGTCATAGCTGGTTTCGTGAGGAGTGAAGGTGACCGAGGTGAGCGAATGCAGTCCTGTTTTGCCGAACGGCATAATCGAGAAAAACGGGCCGTCCATAACCGTTATCCCGACATTGCGCAGAGGATCCGACACAGTGCAGAGAATTATCTCACACAGCTCGTATTTTATCTTGAACGGCTCGAGGCCTGCGAGTGCGAGCATTTGATTGACGCTCGCATAGGTGGCGTTGAGCACAAACGGCGCTTCATATTTTGCGGCTCCCGCAGTTACCTCATACACCTCGCGCTTTCTTTCAATTGATGTTACAGCGGCGCCGCAAATGATTTCGACATTGGAAAGCGCCGAGAGCTGTGCGCACAGCTTGTCGCGCATCAGTGCGGCGTCGAAGGTGTATTCGGTTGTGAGAAACGCACCGTCGCACAGTCCGGAGTTAAAATAGCGCGAGGGGGAGATGTCATCGCACCTTATGTCGGAGGCAAGGCAAAAGCGGCGGAACTCGGCGGCATTTGTCCAGCTGTACGCCGCGCTTGTTGCATATACCTGATCGAACTCACCGTTTATACACTCGCGGTAATCGCGCACGAATCGCTCGAAATAGCCTCTGGATTTGATTGCTGTCGAGAGGCTGCGCGGGTAATGGTAACCCATATGAACCCGGGCCTGGTTTACGAAGGTCGCACGGGAAAAGGGAAGCTTGTCTGCTTCAAGCACGATGACGTGTTCGCCTGCACTGCCACAGCGCAGGGCAGAATAAAGTCCATAAATTCCCGCTCCGATTATAAGCTTGTCGCAAATCATTCGTGTTCCTCCGCTGTGCGAGCGGGTGGATTGTAGCCTCCGAACGCATTTTTTATGAGAACCTTTAACAGGTTGAGGTTTCCCGAGAGCGGGCTTATTTTTGTGGGGGTTTTCCCGGTTGCCGGATATTCGCGGCGAACGGGAACCTCGCAGGCAGAATATCCGAGCGACGCCCAGCGCGTGCTGAGATATGCGAGCAACTCATAGCCTGAGAACACCTCTCGAAGCGGCGCGACGCGCCCGTCCTCAAGATATCGGCGGGAATGGCCGCGAAAGGCATTGGTCGTGTCGGTAAAGTGAAAGTGAGATGCAAGCGAAGTTATCGGTGCATGCAGCAGCCGGACTGCAAGCAGACGGGAGAGTGGGGTGTTTATCGCTTGTCCCCCCGTTACAAAGCGGCTGCCCTGTATGAAATCACAGCCGGATTGCAACTTGTCGATGAAGAGCGGAACACTCTCAATTGAGTCTTTATCGTTGCCGTCGACAGTGATTATGCCATCATAGCCGCGCCGGAGCGCCCAGTATATACCCATTCGAAGCTGCGCGCCCTGTTTACCGGCTCCCGTCTTGACGAGCAATGCGTTTACGTCGAGAGCGCGCAGAGCATCCGAATCAGTGCTGCCGTCGGTGCTGCCAGCGTCACACAGTGCTATGTCGCAGATATTGCATATCGCGGCGTTTTGCGCGCGTTCCAGCTCATGCGTTATGCGCCCGTCTTCGTTTATTATTGGGATGAGCAGGCAAAAGTCACTGCGCTTTGGGGCGAATTCTTCAAGTTTAAAATCCGGCACGCCGACGATATTCGTAAATGTGGTCACGCGAACACCTCGCTGATGTAATCCATGGTTGCGACGACGTCATCGAACGGACGGCAGCGCATTTCAACCGACACGAAACGGTCATAGCCGCTCTCCCGAAGCATTGATGCGAGCTCTCGATGCTCCGAGCGCTTCTCTATCGCTGCGAGGTTCGGCTCACTGATGTGTACGTGGGAGATGAGATGGACGTTGTTGCAAGCGGCAATGAGAGACTCCCCATTGCAGAGTATCGTGCCGAAATCGAGGTTTATACCGGCTCCTTCTCCCACACTTTTGACGAAGCGCGCAGCTTCGTCGGTCGTGTTGAGAAAATTTGTGTTATATATGGGTGGGTTGGCTTCAATGCCAATGACACATCCATTTGCAGCGGCATAAGTGCAAATGTCTTTAAAAAACGAGAGCGCGACGCCCTCGCTTGTTCCATTTGGAATTGAGCGGTTTTTAGGACAACCGAACACGAGGTTGCGGCATGCGAGCGCTTTTGCAAAATCGACGGCGCGTTTTGTGTAGTTGCACAGCGAAGACCTCTCGCTGTCGCTGCCGCAGATGCACTCCGATTTGCCATACCATATCGACTGCATGCTGCAAATTTCGAGTCCGTAATCGCGTGCCGCAGCTTCGGCGCAATCGCGCGCCTTTGGAATATTGTCATATGGCATATCGCCTACAAGCCGCGTCGGTGCGATTTCAAGTCCTGTGAAACCGTGTGCGGCGAGAGCGCTGTACACCCTTTCGTCGTCTGCGGCCTCCCAGCCGATGTTGGAAAATGCGAGTTTCATCGCGAACCTCCTTGTATGCCGGTGCTGACGAACGTGCCTGAGAGCACGCCCTCTTTTATCTCACGCAGAGATTGCTCTCGGGAATAGGTATACCCGTTCTTTCCGCCGAACAGCTCGGCGCTGACACTTCGCAGATCGTATTTTACAGGTTCTGACGCGAGCTTGTTGACGAAAGGCACTCCGTGTACATATTCGTATGTTTCTGCAGCGCTGACAGGCTCCGCAACGAGATTGACCAGACGCAGCTTGTTTTCGAGAGCCACGCCGATATCGTGCCAGAGGTTGTGCAGACCGTAGAATTGATAGACGGCGCGGCTGTCGGTGAAGCAGAGCGAGTTGAAATCATTGTGCTCAAAAAACGCCCGCAACGCGGCGAGCTCGCTCCCCGTTGCGCACAGTTTGAAGAAACCGTTTGTGCCCTCGCGGTAACCGTTTTTGACGAGCGTACAGCGCGCTGAGAGTTCGGAGTATTTTTCCGCTTTGAGCATTGAAGGGACGAGCGTTATCATGTCGTATATGAAATTCTTTTTGAGACCCTTGCCGTAGAGTCCCGGCAATCGCACGACCAGCGAGCGCTCGACATTTTCGGTGACCCAGCGCTCGAGCGCGTATCGGTTGAGTCCGTATGGGTGCAGACCATCCGTGTCAATCGTTGTGTTTTCGTCGACACCGTTGGGGCTTTTATATACGTCGGAGGTGCTGATAAGCACAAGGCGGCGGGGAGCCATGTGCTTGATGTTTTCAATGGCTGTGTCAATTAGCTTTCTGTCTCCCTCGGGATCGGAATTTGCAAGATACTTTTCGGCGCGAACGCCGCAATAGACAACAAGATCGTGCCGCTTGCCAAACGCGTCGGAGATATTCTTTGAATTGTAAAGGCCGTCAAAGCTGTGCGACATATTGAGATTGCCACCCACAAAGCCGGTGTAACCCACAAGCGAAATATTCATCGGCATAAACCTCCGCATAAGCGTTGTCTCAGAAGTATTTCATTAATTATATGGGCTGTAACGTCTAAAATCAAGTGCGGCATATCCGCAGTCTTATTTCGGATAAATAGTTGCTTTTGCCAATTGCCACGCACAGTAACATTTGTTATACTTGCAAAAAGACTATTTGCTGTTCGGATGACAGGCAATCTTTCCCAATTTGATCCTTTTTTCTGCGTTAATATGCATAAGGGGATGACACGATGGACGATGACAGAAATGTTGCACAACAGCTGCGATGCTACGCAAGGTGCCCGATAATCAAATGCGGTATTTCTGTGCAGAGCAAAGTTCTATGGGCAAATGACTGTGCATGCAAGTTTATCGGTGTTCCGTCCGGTGGACTTGACGGTCTCCCACTGGCAAATATAGTCAACGATCACGACTGGCGCACACTGATACGCTCGCTTGAAATATGCGGTTTTGATAGCGGTGGATATTGCGAGATTATGCGCGTGCACACCGCTGAGGGCAAGGAACGTATCGTCAGGATCAAGGGCTCGAAGTTTGAAGAAAACGGAGAATCCCTCGCCATTTTAACCCTCGAAGAGGTTTCACGGCAGACAGAGTATTATGAGGAACTTCAAAAGGATAACGATGAGCTTCACAGGCTGGTTGCAAATGTGCCGTGCGGTTTTTTCAGCTATGATATCGATGCGGGAAATCTTTTTTGCGGTATAGGCAGCGGGATGCTCGAGCTGCTCGGCTACACCGAGGGGGAGTTCCGTCGGATTTTCGCGAATTCATATTTCAGGATGATATTCGAGGAAGATCGCGAGCAGGCGAGATCGACTGTGTTTGCCCAAATTGCGAATACAAGCCGTTCCGAGCTCAGTTATCGGGTTCGCAGCAAATCAGGCGAGCTGCGTTGGCTTTATGAAAAGGGTCATCTTGTCGTCGACACGTGCGGAAAACGGATTTTCTACGTCGCTGTGCTCGACGTGACAGAGTGGTATCGGACACAGGATGATTTTCGAACGGCAACCCTTGAACTCGATACGATTGCAGAAAATATGCCCGGTGGGCTTGGAATATTTGAAATAGATGGCGAAGTCAAGCTGAAATTCGGCAATGATCGCTATTTTGAGCTGTTCGGATGGAATAAAAACAACGGCAATCTCATGCCGAGCATACTGAAACAGATTGACGCGAAGGATGTTTCTGATTTCATTGATAAGGCAAAAGAGACGGCGGTTGATCAGCGCACATTCCGTATGGAGTTCAAAATTAACCGCCGGGACGGAACGATAATTTGGTGCGAGTGCATATCAAAGGTATTGAAGCTCGCCGAGACGGGTGTGCACACGGTGCTTTCCATTATGACCGATGTCACCGACCGAAAAAAATTCGAGCGCGAGCTCGCAGTTCAGGCAGAACGATACCGTATTATTGAGAAGATAACAGACGAAGTGCTCTTTGAATACGATCCGCAGACAGACATCATGCAGCTGCCGCGAACCGCAGACACGGTGGCCGGGAATCCGGTTGAGATACGTTCGTTCAGAGTGCTGATGAACCGAAGAGAGGGCGGCGGCAACGGCAAGGATTCGCTGGCAAAGGCGCTCGACGTCATGATGGAAAATTCCCAAAACAAAATCGTTGACTTCTTTACGGACTATTTTACAGGAGATCGGCAGTGGTATCGCGCTGCTTATGTGAATATAAAAGACGCTGAGGGAGTGTCGATAAGAATTATCGGCAGACTGCGAAACATCACACGTGAGCGAGAGGAAAAAGAAAAGCTCATCGAGCTTGCATGCATCGACCCAATGACCGAGCTGCTCAACCGCAGCACGCTGAGCGCCAACGTTGACACCTATCTGAAAACGGAGGTTCCAGGACATACGCATGCTGTTTTGCTGCTTGATATTGACAATTTCAAACACATTAATGACAGTTTCGGACACCCGTTCGGTGACAGCGTGATTTTTGAGATTTCACGCGCGCTCGGGATGGCGTTCCGCACGAGTGACTATATCGGGCGCATCGGCGGAGATGAATTCATGGCCTTTGTCAAAAACATTGACAGCGATACCGCGCAGAGCAAAGCTCAGGGGCTGTGTTCATTGATCAATCAATATTCGAGCGATTACAGCGATCTCACAATCACCGTAAGTGTTGGAATCGCAATGTTTCCTGACAACGCGAGCTCGTTTACAACGCTCTATCGCAAGGCGGATATCGCCCTCTATGAGGCAAAAAGACGCGGAAAAAACAATATCGTCCTCTATGAACAGCGATTTGAAAAAGACATCGATATCGAGTGAAAGAGAGAATCACAACCAATAAATTCAGATTACAAAAGCCCGCGTTCGCACGGCGACTGCGATTGAATGGAAAGGCCGATATCGCGGCTAAATGACTTGGTTTTTTAACTTTTTGCAAACAGGTTTTCGGGGCAGTGAAAAACCCCCGACGCAAAAGCATCGGGGGTTTGGCTGAAAACTTGCGATTAAAAGAGTGAGCAGGTGAGGAAGAGGGTGGACATCAGAGAAGCGACGAGAGATACGACGGTTATCTGAGTATTTATTGACGGACCAGCGGTGTCCTTGTAAGGATCGCCGACAGTGTCGCCGATGACGGCGGCCTTGTGCGCGTCCGAACCCTTGCCGCCTTCAGCACCGGATTCGATATATTTCTTCGAGTTATCCCAAAGTCCTCCGGCGTTGGACATGAAGAGCGCAAGCAGCAGACCGCTCGAGATATTTCCGAGAAGGAAGCCGCCGATTGCGTGTGCGCCGCCGACAAAGCCGACAACCAAAGTTGAAACGATCGCAAACAGGCCTGCGGGGATAAGCTCGCGCAGCGCGCCTGTTGTTGCTATATCAATGCATTTGTCGTATTCGGGCACGACATCGGCAACGCCCTCGCGCAGTCCCTTTATCTCGCGGAACTGACGGTGTATCTCGGTGATCATGCGCTGTGCGTTGCGATCGACGCCGAGCATGAGCATCGCGGAGAACACAGCGGGAACCGCCGCGCCGATGAGAACGCCGAAGAATACGACGGGATCCATTATGTCAAAGCCGGTGATGAGAGGAAGACCCAATCTTGCAGCTGCCGTGTTGACCTCGCTCATGTAAGCGCCGAGGAGGCTTATGACTGTGAGACCCGCAGCACCTATCGCAAAGCCCTTGGTTACAGCCTTAACTGTATTGCCGGCACTGTCCAGCTCGTCTGTTATGCGCAGAGCCTCGTCTCCGAGATTGCCCATTTCGGCAAGGCCGCGCGCGTTGTCTACTATCGGCCCGAAGGCGTCGTTGCTCACTATCATGCCGACTATCGAGAGCATTCCGACTGCGGCCATCGCGATTCCGAACATTGCGTATCCCTCGCCGAGCGGCTCGCAAAGCTTATATGCCGCCAGCGCCGAGAGTGCGATTCCGGTCATTGCGGGCAATACCGATATGAATCCGTACGATGTTCCGGAAAGGATTGTGAACGCAGGGCCGGTTGAAGAGGCGTGTGCGACACGGCGCACTATCGGTTTTTCGTCGTTTGTGAAGTAGTCGGTTGCGACACCGATAATTACTCCGACGATCAGTCCGACTGCGGAAGCGCCCCAGATGCGCCAGCTGAATCCGTCAAAGAACACGGTTGCAAGCGCGGTGAGACCGAGGAAAACGGCCGTTGTTACGTAAGTCGATGAATTTAGCGCACGCGTCGGATTGCCGTGGCGGCCAATGCGCGCCGTGGCTATTCCGAAAATCGAAGCGAGCAGACCCAGTGTCGCGTAGCAGAAGACAACTGAGGTGTTGAGTTTGCCGCCGGTTGCGGCGTCAAGCGTTGCTGCCATTACAAGTGCCGCCGCCATCGAGGCGACGTTTGAATCGAAAAGATCGGCGCCCATGCCAGCAACGTCGCCGACGTTGTCGCCGACATTGTCCGCTATGACGGCGGGGTTGCGTGGGTCGTCTTCAGGAATTCCGAGCTCTACCTTGCCGACAAGATCAGCACTGACATCAGCGGTTTTTGTGAAGATGCCGCCACCCGCTTTCGCAAAGAGCGCGAGCGAGCTTGCGCCGAATGAGAAGCCGAGAAGAGCCGTTGTGTTGCCGGTGAGAAGGAGGACTCCCGCCACGCCGAGCAAACTGCTGCCGACGACCGCGAGACCCATGACCGCGCCGCCGCGGAAGCCCACAAGGAACGCTTCTTTAAGCCCACCGTTTTGTGCTGCTTCGGCTGTCTTGACGTTGGCAGAGGTCGCCACAAGGATGCCTATCTTACCGGCAATAGCCGAGAACACTGCGCCGGCGAGATATGCCACCGCCATTATGATGTTGGCGGATATGTTGCCCAGCCAAACAGGGGAAGGGAGAAGAACGAAAATTACCAGCGCCGCCGCACCCGCGAAGCGAGCGAGGACAAGGTATTCCTTGCGAAGAAAGATGTTTGCGCCGTTTTTGATCAGCGTGCCAATTCGTTCGGTCACGGGATTGCTGGAACGCTGACGCTTGACCCAAAGACCCAGGTATACAGCGAAAGCGAAGGCAACTGCCGCGACCAACAAAGACGACGCGTAGAACACCGACAATGACGGTTGCATTAAAAAACCTCCGATTAAATATAAATAATTAGACGCTTGAAGAATAACACCGAGAGGGGTTGGTTTTAACTGAAAACACCAAATCTTAACGAAATCTTAACAATATTTGCAATTGTCTTAACGAAATCTTAAGATAAATGTGAGAAAAAAGGTTCAAATTTATATTATAATCGAAGATGATAGGGGAGTATGCGATTTTCAAAAGACAATATTTTGCGTGCGAGAGCGCGTCAATATAGAAGAGAGGGTACATATTGAATTTTGAACTGGGAAGCTTTATAGGACAGCTCGTATCCAACCCCGTTTTACTCGTGACGGTGTTACTCACGCTCGGGGTGATTTTTGTCAACGGCTGGACTGATGCACCCAACGCAATAGCCACCTGTGTTGCTACGCGCGCGATGCCTCCACGAGCCGCAGTGGTTATGTCGGCGGTGTTCAACTTCATCGGAGTGCTCGTTATGACGAGCATCAACGCGACTGTGGCGATGACCATCAAGAACATGGTTAACTTTGACGGAAGCTCGGATGCGCTCGTCGCGCTGTGTGCCGCGCTCGTCGCAATCATAGTTTGGTCGACGGCCGCATGGAAGTTCGGAATTCCGACAAGCGAGAGCCACGCGCTCATTGCGGGTCTGTCGGGAGCGGCGATTGCTCTCCAAGGCAGCATTCATGGAATAAACGGCGGTGAATGGGTCAAGGTACTTTACGGCTTGATTCTCTCGACAGTGCTCGGATTTGCGTTAGGTTTTCTGTTCACAAAACTCACAATATTGCTTTTCCGCAGAGGCGATCGAAGAAAAAGTGCCAAGTTCTTCAGACACGCACAAGTATTCGGCGGAGCTGCGATGTCTTTCATGCATGGCGCACAGGATGGCCAGAAATTCATCGGAGTTTTGATTCTCGGAGTGTTTCTTGTGAACGGAACCGGAGGTGCAGGGAATGTCACTCCTCCAATATGGATGATGCTGCTTTGTTCGATAGTTATGGCATTGGGTACCTCACTCGGAGGTTACAAAATCATCAAAGCGGTTGGAATGGACATGGTCAAGCTCGAATGCTACCAGGGGTTTGCAGCCGATCTCGCCGCCGCTTTCTGTCTGCTGATATCGTCGCTTTTTGGAATTCCTGTGAGCACAACGCACACCAAAACGACTGCAATCATGGGAGTTGGCTCGGTTAAGCGACTGTCGTCCATCAACTTTTCGGTGGTCAAGGACATGGTGCTCTGTTGGGTGCTCACATTTCCGGGCTGCGGGATTATCGGATATTTAATGGCAAAGCTGTTTATCAGAATATTTTAAGCGGGAGAGATTAATTTAATGTCTAAGAAAAACGATGATTACTATTATGATTCATTTGAAGAGGGCTCGCAGTTTGCATGCGACGCATCTGAGCTGCTCGAACAAGTGCTCAGAAATTTTGAACCGGACAAGCTGAGCGACAATATTGAAAAGATGCACGATGTTGAAAACGCCGGAGATCGTGTGCGGCATGAGCTTATCTCCCATATTTCCCGTGCGTTTATAACACCGATTGAGCGCGACGACATAATCAAGCTCTCGCAGCACATCGACGACATCACAGATGCCATCGAGGACGTGCTCATACGTCTTTATGTCAATAATGTTTCGGGAATAAGGGAGGATGCGATAAGTTTTACACGCGTTGTTGCGCGTTGCTGCACCTCCGTTCGAGAGCTGATGCGCGAATTCCGCACATTTAAAAAATCCAAAAAGATGCCCGAGCTCATTATAGATATCAATCGGCTTGAGGAGGAGGGCGACCGCCTTTACATCGAATCGTTGCGCCGTCTGCACACAGGGACGAGAGACGCGCTTGAGATAATCGCATGGCGTGAAATATATGAATTTCTTGAAAAGTGCTGCGACGCCTGCGAGCACGTCGCCGATGTTGTTGAGAGCATTGCGATAGAAAATGTTTAGAACTAAAGCTTAAGAGATAAAGTGCATTTAATTTATTTGCCGTATGTTTGACTGTGATGCCGGATACAAAGGACGCCTTCGAGAGATGAACTCTTTCGGAGGTTTTTTCTTGTCCTCGGAAAAGGATGTCACTGCTCGCTTTTGCAGGAATATTCTTTTTTATGCAAAGAGCACACAATAAAGAAGCGCTGCTAATTTCGTGATGCCGCAGAGTTGATTAGAGTGCGTGGGGACGGCGGTGATTCGGAGCGCGTGGGGACGGCGGTGATTCGGAGCGCGTGGGGGCAGCGGTGACGCGGGGTCGTGGGGATGGCGGTGATTCGGGGTCGTGGGGACGACGGTGATTCGGGTGCGTGGGGATGCTGGCAAAATTATTCAAGATAAATAACAAAAAGACCGACTCCCTTGCTCGTCCGAAACCGGCGTGATTGCCGTGATTTCAGGGTGAGATGAGGAGTAGGTCTGTTTAATTAGAATAATATTACGCCGCATTGCGGAAATTTACTTTATTTGGAAGCGCTGCCATCTTTGTCGTGGAGCTTTTGCAACAGGTACATAATAAGCATCAGCACCGCGGTCACAATGAAGATCCCGAGCATTCCCTTAGCCATGAACGGCAGAGTATAGAGCAGCATGTCAAGATTGAAAGTCATAATTATTTCAAGCCTCCCTTAACCGAAAAAGTTGAGTATCAGGCCGCCGGCAATAACCGAAGCTATCTGACCTGAGACGTTTGCGCCGACCGCGTGCATGAGCAGGAAGTTCTGGTTGTCCTCGGCAAGGCCGAGCTTGTGTACGACACGCGCGCTCATGGGAAAAGCGGAAATTCCCGCAGCGCCTATCATAGGATTAATTTTTTCTTTAAGGAAGAGGTTGAGAAATTTGGCAAAGAGCACGCCGCCGGCTGTGTCGAATATGAATGCAACAAGTCCGAGACCGAGCACCAGCATGGTGCGCATATTTAGGAACGCTTCCGCTCTCATACTCGCCGCAACCGTTATCCCGAGCAGCAGAGTGATTAGGTTGGCAAGGGCGTTTTGCGCCGTTTCAGACAGTGAACCGAGCACTCCGCATTCGCGGATGAGGTTGCCGAACATCAGAAATCCGATGAGCGCGACCGATCGTGGCGAGATGAGACCCGCGACGATGGTTACAATGATCGGGAAGAGAATGCGGGCTTTATGCGACACCGATTTTTCGCGGTATGGCATCCTGATTAGGCGCTCTTTTTTTGTTGTGAGCAGCTTGATGACGGGCGGCTGCACAATCGGAACGAGCGCCATATATGAATATGCTGCCACTATTATAGGCCCGATATAGTTGGACTTAAAGAAACTCGCGACGAAGATTGATGTTGGACCGTCCGCAGCGCCGATTATCGCGATCGAGGCAGCATCTTTTATGTCGAATCCGATTGCCGAAGCCGCGCACAGCGTGAAGAAAATTCCGAACTGCGCCGCCGCGCCGAACAGCATGAGCTTGGGGTTCGAGAGCAAAGGACCAAAATCTATCATTGCACCGATTCCGATGAAGAGGAGCAATGGGAACAGTTCGTTTGCTATACCCTTGTTGAACAGCAGATCGACGACGCCCAGTTCTTTGACACCGTTGTAGATTTGATCCACAGCACCCGAGCGCGGCAGATTGACCAGTATCGCGCCAAAGCCCATGGGCAGCAACAGAGCGGGCTCCATATTCTTTTTGATTGCAAGATATATGAGCAGCCCGCCAATGAGCCACATCACTACCTGCTGCCACTGAACATACAGCAAATTATCGTAGAGCGCTTCCATTTGTGATATCCCCTTTAAAATACGAAATATTCCGCGAGTTTAAGAATATCACCAACAACTCTTAAAAGACGCGATTCCAACAAATATTAACACAATGTTCATAGAAGATGCAAGAATCTTAACAAAAACTTTATGAAGCTCAGACGGCTTGCGTCGACCCTAATGCTATAATAGTTAAAAAAGAGGCTTCTCGCTGTCTTTGAGAGAGCTTGAGAATGCTGGTGGGGGATAAATGGCTAAATCTGTCAGGGAAAAGGCGCGAAAGTTTTTTGATTTTAAGCCGCGTGACGCGTTGCTGACGCTTTTGTTGCTCGTCGGGGCATCGGCTATCTGCACGGCGCTCCAAATCATCGATAGCGGAAACAATTACATCTCAATGATATTTATTCTTGCCGTTTTTCTCGTCGCACGCTATACAAACGGATATATTTGCGGCGCTGCGGCATCGCTGCTCGGGGTGCTCGCGGTCAACTTTTTTTTTACATATCCTCACTTCAGCTTTAACTTTACACTGCCGGGATACCCGCTCACCATATCATGTATGCTGGCCGTGTCTCTCATAACGAGCACCCTCACGACGCGCATAAAGCAGAGCGACGAGATAAGACTCGTCGCGGAGAGAGAAAAAATGCGGGGAAATCTTCTGCGTGCCGTGTCACATGACCTGCGTACGCCGCTCACGTCGATCTTGGGTGCGAGCGGCGCGATACTTGAGAATGAAGACGCGCTGTCCAAAGCAGAGCGCACAGAGCTGCTGAAACAGATTAAAGATGACTCGCTGTGGCTCATTCGGATGGTTGAAAATTTGCTCTCGATTACGCGTATCGACAGCGGGGGACGAATGGCCAAAATTTCCAAACGCCCGGAGGCTGCAGAAGAACTGCTTGCCGAGGCGGTCACAAATTTCAAAAAGAGATTTTCGACTTCGCGCGTCAACGCGAGCGTTCCGGATGAATTTTTTATGATACCGATGGATGCGGTGCTCATTGAACAGGTCGTGACCAATCTGCTTGAAAACGTGGCGCTTCACGCTACTGGGGCGACTCTGATACGGCTTTCGGTCACCAGAGAGGGAGATAACGCTGTGTTTGAGGTTCGCGATGACGGATGCGGAATTGCACCGGAGGCGCTGCCTCACATTTTCGACGGATATCTGTCTTCTAAAAACGAGGACACTGTCGACAGCAAAAAAAGCATGGGTATAGGACTTTCGGTGTGCTACACTATTGTCAGAGCGCACGGGGGAGTGATGACCGCCCATAATTCCGAAGAGGGAGGGGCGGTGTTCCGATTTACGCTTCCGCTTGAAAAGGAGAGATATGAACAATAAATACACTGTGCTCATCGTGGAAGATGATCAGGGAATCGCAAACTGCATAAGCGCGATTCTCACGGCGAACGAATACGCCGTGCTGCGTGCTTCAAGTGCTGCCGATGCGCAGATGATGATAAACTCGCACTGCCCGGACATTATACTTCTTGATCTGGGGCTGCCCGACGGTGATGGGCGCGACGTGCTGAAATCGGTGCGCAAGTGGTCGCAGACACCCGTTATCGTGGTGTCGGCGCGCACCCATGAGCGCGACAAGGTGTCCGCGCTTGATCTCGGTGCGGATGATTACGTGACAAAGCCGTTCGGAACGTCCGAGCTGCTCGCAAGAGTTCGCACGGCGCTTCGGCACACTCGCAACAGGGACGCGACCGACACAGTCGCGCAGACAGGCAAATTTGCAGCGGGCAAGCTCACCGTCGATCTCGACAAGCGCCGCGTTTCGGTGCGAGGGGAAGAGGTTCGGCTGACACAGAACGAGTTCAACATTGTCGCTCTGCTCGCAAAATATGCAGGCAGAGTGCTCACTTACGATTTCATTCTCAAACACATTTGGGGACCCAACGCGAGTACGGACAATCAGATTCTGCGTGTGAACATGGCGAATATACGCCGCAAGATCGAGCAAAACCCCGCAGAACCGGAATTTATTTTCACCGAAATGGGTGTGGGTTACCGGATGCTCGAGGGCGATTGACGTTGTACAGACATCCAGTATCGATTGAATTTTTGGGTGCTTTTGATCTATTAGCGAAAAAATTGTGCAAAAATTTAAAAATCAATATTCTTATACGCTATTTTGGGGTATACTTAAATCGTCAAATCATGCCGTGCTGCAATTTGACTTTATGCGTCCGTGCCACATCTGATTGCGGGTAGCGGTGACGGGGTTCGTGAATCTTGCGACAGGACGGTGTTTCGCAAAAACTCAAGTTAAAGCGAAACCGAAGTCCTCTCTTCAGAGGCTGTCGACTTTGTCGACGGCCTCAAGTATATTTGAGGTGCTTTATGGTTTTTTCCAGCGTGACATTTTTGTTTTGGTTTCTGCCGGCGCTCATAATTTTATACTATCTCGCCCCGGCAAAACTCAAGAATCTCGTTATGATTATCGGCAGCTTTGTCTTTTATGCATGGGGCGAGATTCGGTTTTTGCCCGTTATGTTCGCGCTCTCGGTCGAGGATTTCATCTGCGCGAGACTCATGCAAAAATATAAAGATAATCCCTGCCGCCGCAAGCTGCTGATGTTTATATCCGTCGGATCAAACCTTGCGGTGCTCATCTTTTTCAAATACACGACTTTCCTTGTAGGCAACGTGTTTTCAATGTTGGGGGTCGAGCTGCCGCCTCCCAATATCATTCTGCCCATCGGTGTGTCGTTCAACACGTTCCAATCGATCTCATACGCGCTCGATGTCTATCGTGGCGAGACCGACTGTGAAAAGAGCTTTTACAGCTATCTTACTTACACCACACTTTTCCCGCAGATCATAGCAGGCCCGATTGTGCGCTACGTCACCGTTGAAAACGATCTTGACGATCATTTGCTAACCCGTGACGGGTTTGCAAGGGGAATGCGGCGATTTATCGTGGGACTTGCCAAAAAAGTGCTCATTGCGAACAATGTCGGTCTGCTGTGGAGCCGCGTTTCGGTTGGAGAGGCGGGAGAGATGTCCGTCGCGCTATATTGGATTGGAATAATTTCATATACATTCCAAATTTATTTCGATTTTTCGGGTTATTCAGACATGGCTATCGGTCTCGCGCGAATTTTCGGCCTGACATTCGATGAGAACTTCAACTTTCCGTATATTTCTCAAAGTATAACGGAGTTTTGGAGGCGCTGGCACATAACGCTGGGCGCGTGGTTCAGAGACTATGTATACATCCCGCTTGGCGGCAATCGCTGTTCAAAAATAAAAAATCTGCGAAATATCGTTATTGTGTGGGCGCTGACGGGTCTGTGGCATGGCGCATCGTGGAATTTTATGCTGTGGGGGCTCTACTTTGCGGCGCTGCTGCTTATCGAAAAAACGTTTTTGTCGGAATGGCTCAAAAAATTCCCCCCCGCCGTTAGGCACATTTACGCGATGCTGCTTGTGACGATCGGATGGGTCATATTCTACTTTGAAGATCTCGGAGCCGGCACTGCATATATCGGAGGCATGTTCGGATTTTCGGGCGCTCCGCTTTTCAACAGCACGGCGTTCTATTATCTGATGAATTACGGAGTGGTTCTGCTCGCGGCGGTTTACTTCTCGACACCTCACTTCAAGCGCGTCATCGATCGCGCCGAGAACGCTAGCACTGCTGCAGGTATCGTCGGCGCGACAACCGCATATATTGGGGTCTTTGTGATTTGCGTTGCATATCTCGTGAACAGCAGCTATAACCCGTTCCTCTATTTCAGGTTTTAAGGGGGTTGCGTGATGCAAAAACCATGCTACAACAAGATTTTTTTCGCGGTGTTCACACTGCTGTGGGCGGGGATTGTCACCGTCAATATTCTCAAGCCGTATCGCGAATTTTCGGAAAATGAAAACAGATATCTTGAAAAATTCCCGTCATTCACAGTGGAAAAACTCGTGAATGGCAAGTTCATGAACTCCATCGACAACTATTTTAACGATCATTTTGTCGGAAGAGACAGCTGGATTGCCGCGCAGAGCACTCTTGAATATGCACAGGGCAAACGGGAAAACAACGGTGTATATATAGGGCATGGTGCGCTTTTCGACAAACTCGACAATTTTGATATCGGAAATATTCGCAAAAATTCTGCTGCAATTGATGAATTTGCAAAGCGCACAGGCTTGCGATGCCGCGTTATGATCGTGCCAAGCGCAGGGGCTGTTCAAAGCGAGCGGCTGCCTTTTTGCGCGCCTGTTTCCGATCAGCGCGCGGGAATAAGTGAGGCATACTCACAGCTGAATGCGGCGAGCGGGATCGACCTGTTTCCCGCGCTCGGTGCTAAAGAGAACGAATATATCTACTATCGGACAGACCACCACTGGACAACCTATGGCGCGTATCTTGCCTATCGCGAATACTGTGCCGCAGCGGCACTTGCGGCGGTTGACTACAACGCAAAGCAGGTTAGCGACGCGTTTAACGGTACGCTTTATTCCTCATCGGGGGTGCGATTCATGAAAAGCGACACCGTTGAGGCATACGAAAGTGACGCGTTTGCCGGCATTGAGATTTACGACGGGGAAAAGAAAACTTTTCGCGGTGATATATACTTTGATGAATTTCTGACAGCAAAGGATAAGTATTCTTATTTTCTCGGCCAAAACCGAGCGGTTGTCACCATCCGCGGAAATCGGAAGACCGAAAAAAAACTTCTCATATTCAAGGATTCCTACGCACACTGCTTTGCTCCGATGCTGCTTGAACACTATGATGAAATTGCGCTTGTCGATCTGCGCTATGCGAACCAGGGGCTGTCCGATATCATTGATCCCATGTATTTTGACGAGATCCTCTTTCTGTACAGCATTGACTCCTACGCATGTTCGACAGATATTGTGAAGCTAAATTTTGCGCTGTGACATCAAGTGACTAAATGCCGTGTCGGATATTTTGGTTTTTAACGAAACATAAATGCTCTGTGCGTGTGGCATTTAAAACAACAATGATTTACCGCTTTGGTGTGTGCGCGGAAACAATCGGCTATATAAATCAACATTGCCAATCAACGGCATCCCAAATATGAGAACGAGCATTTGGACAAGGGTGGGTCTAAGCTTTCACATTGCGGTTGCGATGTGATATAATGACAAGACCATCAATTAGGATTCGATGATTGAGTGTTATCATCGCAGGACAAGCGCCCCTGAAACTCGTGCAGTGCGACGGCAAGAATCTCGGCGCTGCATTAAAGCGAAAAGATGTGTGCGATTATCAGGATATCGCCGCCGTCACAGTTAGGCATCAGCCTCATGGCGGACTTCCAAAGATTGTTTGACTTGCAAAAACCTGCACCCGGAGCTGCTTTCAGATAAACAAGACAGTTGCAATACACAGGTTAATCTGTGATATAATATCCCGGAATGTGTATTCAGACAGGGATTCCATGTAAGGACAAGCAAGCGCGTGCTTTCGTTTAATGCTGCAATATAAGGCTATAAAAGCGCTCTCGCATGTGCTGAGTCCGAGATATTGGCTCAGCGTCGCGGAGATTGCCAAACAATGCATATAGGAAAGCGCAAAATACATAGTTTGAAAGAGAGAGACGATGAACGCTGATAACGACAGCACTGTTAAAGCGACCGAGGCAGAGAAATCGACTGCCGCGTGCGATAAAACCGACGTCGGAAATAAGCGCGGCGTCGGAACCGGGTGGTTTAAGTTTATAATTGATGTCTGCAAGGGTGCGGCAATAGGCGTTGGGGCGATTTTGCCTGGAATAAGCGGAGGGGTGCTCTGCGTCGTGTTCGGGATATACCGCCCGATGATGGAGTTTCTCTCCCACCCCTTTGTGGCATTTAAAAAATACCGATGGATGTTGCTCCCCGTGTTTATCGGGTTGGGGATAGGCTTTCTGGGTCTTGCAAGGCTCGTAGACATATTGTTCCGCTATTCGCAGACACCGGCGGTCTGGCTGTTTATCGGACTTATAGTCGGAACGATTCCATCGCTCTACCGCACAGCGGGCGAGCAGGGCCGAACCAAGGGCTCATGGGCGGTGCTCGTTATATGTTTTGCCGCGTTTCTCGTTCTGATGTTTGGCCTGTCTGGAGGCAAAACCATCGAGGTGCGTCCGACTGTGTGGTGGTGGGTTCTCAGCGGTGCGCTGTGGGGAATAGGGCTAATCGTGCCTGGAATGAGTGCGTCTCCGTTTCTGATATTTCTCGGTTTATATCAGCCGATGACGGCGGGTATTGCCGATTTTGACCCCAGTGTTGTGCTGCCGCTTATTGCGGGTATCGGAATTGTTGTGTTACTTTTGGCACGGGTCGTGAACCGTTTATTTGAACGCGCCCACTCGATTGTTTTTCACGCACTGCTTGGAATTGTTGCCGCCTCGGTTATCGCGATAATCCCGCTCGACGCGGTATATGACGGCGTTAACATTGCGATTTATACGGCTTGTTTTGTCGTTGGCATCGTGATAGCACTACTAATGGACAAGGCAAGTGTCAAAATTGACCGCGCCGCGATCGATTCTCAGATCAATTTGCAGAGCGATATCGAAAACTGATCCACAGATAAAATCAATGCGAGGCGACATTCCGAACACACGGGATGCAAACAGTTGTAAAAAAACAGAAACCAGCAATTCTGCGCAATCTCTGAATTCAAGGACAATCTTCTTGAACTTTGATCGCGCGGAAAACGGTTTCTGTTTTTGGTTTTGGGTTAAGATTTGCAGGAGAAGGGAAATAGGGGGTCGTTGGCATCTTAAGTGACAACGGGGACGTTCTCGCCGAGATGGGGATATGCGGCAAACAATGTCTGTTTTTGGTTTTGGGTTAAGATTTGCAGAAGAGGGGAAACAGGGGTGTGCAATCAGACGTCGGGGATGGCTGAAGCTCCGGGAGTTACCGAGACGCTGCTTTTGCCGTAGTAGGACGCGACGTCGCCAAAATCAAGGTCGGTATAAAAAATCATCCACGGGCGGTTTTGAATCGGGCTAAACTGGACGTCCTCACGGTGGGGATCGAGCAGCACTTCCAGCCGCTCCTCGCGCTCAGCGGCATAGGACTGCGCCTGCCCGTTGACGAGAGACCATGCGGCGCTGACACATGCGACGCGCGAGTCTATTTCGAGAGAGCGGTTTTGGTCAAACAGATCAAAGTGATCGAGTGAAAACAGGCTGAGGGCAAATGTGCAGCACAGCATTGCGGCTGCAATCACGCGGTGCGTTTTGCCTATCGCAAAAGAGGAAACTGCTCTGTCGAGAGAGGTGTTTTTGAGCAACCAGCCCAGCCAATATGCGGCATTCAAGAGAAACGCGAATATGAACAGCCAGTAGCAGATATTCATTGTGCGGCCCGAGCCTCTGCCGCCATTGGCATAGACAACAGGAGTGTTGGCGGCGGCGAGCGCACAATATGACGCGAACGTCACGAGATAAGGCGCGTGAAAGCTAAAGGTTGATTTTTTAATTGCGGGGTAGATTATTGAAAGACACACGAGCATTAGCATCAAAAACGGAACGTTTGTCAGCCATCGGCCTATAAACATCGCCACGAAAAGCAGCGAACGAAAGATTGCGGAAAGCGCAGGGAGTGCAGGACCGCCGCCCAGGATGAGACGATCGTTCATTACGTCGATGACAAGCCCCGCAAACCCCACGACATATAAAACACACCCGATATTGAATACCGTAAAACGCTCTTTCTTTCGGACAACGTTGTAAGCGACGAGTGCCAGAAATCCGAGCGCGATGATAAATCCAGGGACAAGATACTGCCAAAAACCCAAAAATGCAGAGGAAACAAAGATAAGAGCGGCCTGAAGATAGCGCATACTGCCGCGCCAGCGGACGTTGCGCACCTTGATCAGAGACGCGCATAAAATCATGAAAAACGCATAGCGGAGTGTGTAAACACTTGCCCCTATATACCAATAAAACGCCTCACAGGGGCTTGGCACGAAGTTGATTGATACGAACAGCACAGAGCAGAGAAAGATGATTTTTGCGCTGCGACTTTGCAAGGGAATCAGGAATCGAAATACATTGCGGAGCAGAATTGCGTTGCCCGCAATAAAGACAGACAGCATGATGACCGGGGTCAGAATATTTGCGTTGAACGGGAGGGCACTCTGCCAAATGTCGGGAGGGAAGACGTTGAGAAATCCGGGGAAGCCGGGAACACCGTCAAACGTCAGATTGATAGTGTAGGCGACTCCGTAAGCGAGTGTTTTGAAAAATGATCCGCTCATGAGAAAAAAGCTGCGCATTGGCGTGCCGAACGAAAAATCGTCGTAGCAAGGATAGTTATATATTCCAATCCACACAAGGGGGAGAAGACTCAGTACGAGTGCTGCGGAAAAGCACACGGCAATGATTTTTTTGCAGTGCTCAGCTTGGCTCAATGAAGATTTGCGGTTCATATTGCAAACGCCTGCTTTCAAACAATATTGTCTATATTTCAAGTTTTTTATATGTTACCATACCGAAGCGGATTTTTGCAATCTGGCGCGGGGCGGGAAGGTTGAATTACCGGCATGATATGCTTATAATGAGAAAATCGCAGTATCTGGAAGCCCTGGCAAAAATTCAAAGACAAAAACAGGCGGATTTAAATTTGGATAACAACAAAAAAAACAATAAAGAAACGCGCTTTTGGCGCGCTGAAACGATAGCGTTTGTATGTGTGATGTTGTTCTCTTGGGTGTTTTTTGCCCGCAGAGGGGACACGCCCGTTCACATCAAGTGGGGCGAGGAAATGCTCATGGTTGAGGGAAGCTTTTTTGACAAGCTCAAAGGTGTTTTTCTTATAAAAGCATTCCCGCTCTGGCATCTGCTCATTCAGTTTGTCGCCCGTATCGCGGCTGGAACGCTCGGGCTGTTTGGAATTGCAAAAGACGATCTTATCTTTGGTTACGACATGTTTGACCTGTGTGAAAGCTCCGCTGCGGCGTTGCTGACTGCGGCATTTATCACGCTTACGGTCTATGTCACATATCGAGTTATGGAGTATCACCTGAAGGGCCGGCTCTCGAACAGGCAGACACTGCACTTTGCAATGTCAATGGCTGTTTGCGGGGCGATTTTTATATATGGTATGTATAAGACACCATATCCCATCGGCTGTATCACGCCGAACGTCTGGCACAACACCACGCAGATAGCAGTCGAGCCGTTCGCGGTGGCGTCGTTTTTTTTGTATCTCTATGCCTATGACAACCGCACCGCGCTTTCCGCGCAAACATGGCGATGGAAGCTGTCGCGATATGATTGCTGCATGATATTGTTTTCTGTGTTAATGTTCGTTGGAGCACTGCTCAAACCGAGCTTTTTTCAGGCATTTGTGCCGGGACTGTTCGTGTTTTGCGCCGTTGACGTCTTCTCGACGCGCTTCAAGAGCCTGAAATTTAATCTTCTGACTGCGGCGGCACTTCTTCCGCTCGGCGCGCTGGGACTGCTGCAGTTCCTCTCGACTTTTGTGGACAATGAAAGCACACTCTCGGGTGGACTTGCGGCTGGTTGGCTGTATGTTTGGCACGTGTTTTCGGATGTTCCGCTTGTGAGCCTGTTGTTGTCGGCGGCTTTTCCGCTCTTTGTCTTTGCGGTGCTCTGGCGAAAGATTCCGGGCAATTCAGGGATTCGCTTGTCGCTTTTGACTTTTGTGAGCGGTGTCGGGCAATATGCTGTGTTGTACATCAAGGATGCGCCGTTCTGCGCGGATTTTATATGGGGAGCAAATATTTCCCTGAGACTGCTGTTTATCGTGGCATTTATAGAGCTGATACGAGCCCAGGATGAGATGGGATGTACGAAGTACCGAATAGGTCTTGGCATATTTGCATTGCATATACTCTCAGGGCTTGGCTTCTTCCTTTATTTTTTGGCAAAGGCTGGTTGGGAACTGATGTAACGTGCCTCAAGTGCTGGACTTTTTATGTGAATAGCGCGCTGCCGGATAATTTCATAAAGCAGAACAGTCACAACCCCTGCAAACACAGGGGTTGTGACTGTTGATGGAGGTGTTGTTTTTTCGAGAGTGCGGTTGTTTTCTTAATTGAGAAAGATAGCATGAGGTGTTGAAATTTTGTTGCAATTTGCGAGTACTACTTAGGCGAAAGAAATTCTTCAAAGGACATGCTTTCCGACGTTTTTTAAGGATGGAGCTGGTGCGGAGACGGTGGTCGCTGCACGTCGAGGGACGCTCGGGAATGGGGGCGCGTCGGTGGTGGAACGGACTGTGACTGAATGCGGGGGTTGGAGCTGCTGTGGGACGGCGATGGCTCGAGAATATGGGCGGTTAGTGGAGCGGAGTTGTTGCGGGGCGGCAAGTGCGTTTCTTCGTGCGTTGAGAACGACGGGAAGATATGTTTGAAAGCGAGAAAGCTGCGAGGTTTGCGGTGAAACCGACTACGGCACAGTCGATGTCGAGTGGGGAGGACAGCGCGAAGCGCCAGAACAGTGTGGCAAAGATACCTGCGGCGACGCCCACAAAGAAACTGCGCGGCCTTGTTTTGAACCCGAGAAGTGCCGCAGCGAGAGGCACGAGCACAACGGGACTCCAAAAACTGTAGGAAAATGTGAGCACATCGAGAACATTCGGTATTGCAATTGCCGCCGCGACTGCAAGTGTTCCGGTTACGATATTTGTCCCTCGTGCGGACAACAACGCGGCGCGCTCACTGAGTCTGCCTCGTGAGAGAGGGAGCAGAAGATCGTTTACAAATCCGGCCGATGCACTGTTTAAAAATGAATCGGCACTGCCCATAACGATTGAAAGCATTCCTGCGACGAGCAGGCCGCGCAGGCCAACCGGCGCGGCCTGCTTTATCATCAGCTGCATAATCGAGTTCATGTCGATTGATTGACCCGCAAAGTATACAGATCCTGCGATTCCCACTAATCCTGTTATCACAAAAAAAGGAATGGACAGCAACCCGCTGAGCATGACGGAGCGCGATGTGGTTTTGAGACTCTTTCCCATGAGCATGCGCTGTACGAAAGGAGGAACAAGCGCTTCGCCCAGCGCGAGAGAAAAGAACATGGAGAGCAAGCCCACTATCCCTCGGCCGTTGAAAATGTCATAAAATTCGGGTGGTGTCTGAGAAAAAACGACGGATGCGCCGCCGGCCTCCTTAAAGGAAAAGAAAAGAAGCATCGGAACCCCGAAACCGAGAACTAAAAATTGCAGCACGTCGTTTGCGACGATGGCCCGGATTCCGCCGAGAGTTGAATAGAGAAGAACTATTGCACAGCCCGTGATTATTCCAAAGTGCAGACCTGTGCCGAGAAACACGTCGAACATATATCCCATGGCAGAGATCTGTGCGCCGAGAATTCCAGCACAGACGAGCAGCGAGAAAAAGCCGGAGGTTATCTGCGCCGGTTTGCCGTATGCCATGCGGATTATTTCTCCAACTGTGATAGCGCTCTTGAAACGCTCGAGCCGCGGAGCGACCAAACGGCCTACAAGTATTACGCTGATCGAAAATCCAAAGAGAGACACGATGTTTCCGATTCCGAGACGCGCGCAATTGGCGGCGTTTCCGCTTGAAAATCCCCCGCCGATGAATGAGGAGCAGAGAGTGGCGGTGAGCGCGAGAATGCCATATCGCTCGGTTGACACGGTGTAATCGCGCAGACTTTTCACCCCGCGCGACGCCGCAAGACCTAGGTATACCACCGCTGAAAGATAAATTCCGACTATGGCGTAATCAACGGTCAAAATACCCCTCCTGACGCTGAGGACACTCGGACGCCTGTGCTATGTAACTATATATATTCAAATCGAATGCAAAAAATGGGCGTCGGGTCAACTTGAACATTTTTTGAATGGAAAGCGCATGTGCATTTAATGGCGGGGAGGGACGCTCGAATAAAAGTAATGAGCGAAGCTTAAATACGTCTGGATAGAGTGATTTGAATATAATACAGATGAGTGAAGCAAAAGAAGAGCTTTACATATACCCCACCGGGGTATATAATATTGACAGACAGGGCGCTTATGGGTGAAAGGAGATTTGATGAAAAAGGACGTATTAATAATAGAGGGAATGACGTGTGCGGCATGTTCGAGCGCTGTGGAGCGGGTTACGAGAAAGCTGGATGGCGTGATATCAAGCGATGTCAACCTCGCGACGGGCAAGCTGACAACAGAGTATGACGAGGAGCAAACTTCGCTTGAGGCGATTGCCGCAAAGGTTGAAAAGGCGGGATTTCACGCGAGACCGCAGCAGATCGCAGCGGACAAACAGATCGAGAGCGAGGCTGATGTTTTTGAGCGAAGCAAGAAAGCTGAGCGTGCGGCGCGCACGTCGATTATCGGGGCTTCAGTGTTTTCGATTGTGCTGCTTTATGTCTCGATGGGGCAGATGATCGGGGACGGTCTTCCGCTGCCCGACATAATTAGCCTGAAAACACATCCGGTGAATTATGCGATAGCACAGCTTTTGCTGACAATTCCCGTGCTGCTCTTTGGAAAAAGATATTTTGTTGACGGAATTAAGGCGCTCATCCACCGCTCGCCAACAATGGATTCGCTCGTCGCTCTCGGCTGCTCGGCATCCTTTCTTTACAGCGTGGTCGAGATGTTTCTCATCACCGATAACGCGCACGCGGCGCACAATCTCTACTTTGAATCTGCGGCGGTCGTGCTGACGCTGGTCATGCTTGGAAAGTATCTCGAAAGGCGAAACAACAGCAAGACGGGCGGCGCGATTCGCGCGCTTATGCAGCTTGCTCCCGACACTGCAACGGTTGTGCGCTCGGACGGATCGACGGAATTCGCAGAGACCTCGAGCGTCCGTGCGGGGGATATCCTGCTCGTGAAGCCGGGAGAAAAGATACCGCTTGACGGAGAGATTATCGAGGGCGTGGGTGGCGTCGACGAATCGATGCTGACAGGCGAGAGTTTGCCTGTCGAAAAGAGCATGGGCAGCGAGGTCACAGGCGGAAGTCTCAACATCAATGGTTCTTTGCGAATAAGAGTCACCCGCACCGGTGGAGATACGACGCTCGCGAGGATAATTAAATTTGTCGAGGAAGCACAGGGAAAAAAGGCGCCCATCGCGAAGATAGCGGACAGGGTCGCTGCGGTTTTTGTGCCCACGGTTATGATAATCGCGGTGCTGGCGGCGGCGGTGTGGCTCATAGCGGGAAAAGATATCGGCTTTGCGCTTCGCGTCTTCACAGCGGTTTTGGTAATAGCGTGTCCCTGCGCGCTTGGACTTGCGACGCCGACGGCAATCGTTGTTGGAACAGGGCTGGGTTCTCAGCATGGGATACTCATGCGCAGCGCCGAGGCGCTTGAACTGACGGGGCGCGCCGATGTGATTGCGCTTGACAAAACAGGTACGGTTACACAGGGAAAGCCATCCGTTACCGAAATTGCAGCGGATGGAATATCTGAGGATGAGCTGATTGCAATCGCGGCGTGTGCAGAGGAAGAATCCTCTCACCCGCTGTCGCTCGCAGTTGTTGAGGCGGCGCATGCCCGGTCTCTTAAATTGGGAGACAGACCTCAAAAATTTGAGAATCTGCCCGGGCGAGGAATACACGCGACGTTTGAAAAAGGCCGCGAGATTTATGTCTGCAACAGGAGACTGATCGATGAGATAGGCGTTTCGACGTCATCGCTTGAAAATAGAGAAGCGGAGCTTACTTCGCGCGGACAAACTGTTGTGTGGGTGAGCGAAAACGGAAAGGCGCTCGGACTCATTGCCATTGCAGACACAGTGAAAGAGGGCAGCGCAGGAGCAATTGCCAAAATGCGCGAGATGGGATTGCACACGGTTCTGATCACTGGAGACAATCGCGCAGCTGCAAATCACATCGCGGAGATTGTTGGAATCGACGAGGTCTATTCAGAGGTGCTTCCTCAGGATAAGGCGGCAGTGGTGACCAAACTGCAGCAGGGTGGGCGGCGCGTTGTCATGGTTGGCGACGGAATTAACGATGCGGTCGCACTCACGCAGGCCGATGTCGGCTGCGCCATCGGAAACGGCAGCGACACCGCAATTGAGAGCGCCGACGTGATACTAATGCGCAGCGACCTCAACGACGTGTGGCGCGCAGTTCGGCTCGGAAGGCTAACGCTTCGCACAATAAGACAAAACTTATTTTGGGCGTTTTGCTACAATAGTATCGGGATTCCGATTGCGGCAGGACTGCTTTACGCGTTCGGAGGTTCACTGATGAGTCCTATGCTTGCGGGACTTGCGATGTCGATGAGTTCGGTCTGTGTGGTCGGAAACGCGCTGAGGCTTAAGGGGGCGAAGCTGTGAGCGAAGAGCAATGCCATAAAACCAAACGCAGAACAGATTCAGAATACCGCGCGCTGTTTAGCCGCCTGAACAGGATTGAGGGGCAGGTGCGCGGTATAGCAAACATGCTTGAGAAGGACGCTTATTGCATCGATGTGCTGACGCAGGTTTCTGCGGTTCAGGCCGCGTTGGGGGCGTTCAGCAAGGAACTGCTCGGCAACCATATACGCAGCTGTGTGCGCGATGGAATACGCGCGGGAGACGACGACGTTGTGGACGAGCTCGTTGCTGTCGT
Organism: Oscillospiraceae bacterium; assembly: GCA_036645935.1. GTDB lineage: Bacteria > Bacillota > Clostridia > Oscillospirales > Ruminococcaceae > JAUNBN01. Next base: position 50,897 of record JAVXNE010000011.1, read on the forward strand.
GCAAAAATTGATAAGATAAGGGAGAAAAATGATGAAAACACTGAAAGTGAACGAGATGCACTGTGAGCACTGCGTGAAGCGCATAACCGATGCGCTCACTCGTGAGGGACTGAAATTTGCCGTGTCATTAGAGGACAAGACCGTAACGATCGACGGCTGTGACAGCTGCGTCAAGATTGCAGTTGAGTCGCTCGACGATCTGGGATTCAGCGCTGAAGCGTTGAACTGAGTTTCAAGTCAATTGACGATAAAAGACGCGCGGCAGTGATTTTTTCACTGCCGCGCGTCTTTTTTTTGAAGGCGCCTTCAAGCAAAACAGAGGGAATAAAAACAGGAAAATCTGAATTGAAAATCTAAAATTAATCGATGGGAGTTGGAACTGCATCGTCTGGGATGGGGCAGAGGTATCCGCCGCAGCTTGCAATTCTTTTGTCGAATTCAGCTCTCGCTTCCGCGAGCAGCGCGGGATTTTCAAAGAGATCTACTGCCGTTCCCGCAAGTGCGCGCGCGGCGTACAGCATGCCCTTATGTGCAAAGGCCGACTTGCCGCAGGATACGTTTTGCCACGAATGACAGGGAGAGCCGCACGGGAAGGTTGCAGCTCTTATCTGAGCTGTTGGAGTCTCGCGACTCACATCTCCGACATCGGTTGAGCCCATGACGGCGCTCTCGCAGGAGAAGAGCGGCAACACGAAATCACAGAGAGGCTTATCGACGCCGCTGCACTGCCCAATTACAAACTGCTTTACAAAATCGGGGGTGTTGTCCCGGACAAATGGTGTTCCCGTGCGTTTATATTCAAATGTTTCGATGAACTGTTTGGCGAGAGAGAGATCGCTTTCATCAAAAGAGGCGGTTTTTGCAAGGCACAGATTGTCGTGCAACACTTTTTCAAGCGAAAAATTGGGAAGCAGATTTGCGCAGCCGTCGATAAAACGCTCGATTTGCTCGGTCTCGGTCATCAGCGCCGCGCCGCGCGCAATGCTGTCCACGCGCTTTGTGAGCGCGATGCAGTCGGCGACATCTATCGATCGAATCATGTAAAGCACACGAGCGCGCGACTGCACGACATTGGGGGAGACGCCGCCCGCATCTGTTATTGAGTAGTGTATTCGACAGCTGCTCGACATGTGCTCGCGCAGAAATTGAACTCCGATGTTCATCAGCTCTACGGCGTCGAGCGCCGAGCGCCCCCGCTCGGGAGCCTCCGCCGCATGGGCGGAAAGACCGCTGAATATGTATTCTTTTTGAATGCAACTGTTGTTCGTGCCGCTGACTACCTCGTTGCGGTCGTCAGGATGCCACGAGAGCGCACAATCGAGCGAGCGCCACGCGCCCTCACGAGCCATGAACGCTTTGCCGGATCCGCCCTCTTCTCCGGGACAGCCGAAGAAGATGATCGTCCCCCCGTGCCCGCTTTTTTCGAGATAACGCTTTATCCCGTATGCCGCCGCAAGAGCGCCCGCGCCGAGCAAATTGTGGCCGCAACCGTGTCCTGCGCCACCCACCACAAGCTCTTCGCGCTCCAAGACATTCTCGCGCTGAGACAGCCCGGAAAGCGCGTCGAACTCGCCCAGGATGCCGATTGTGGGCTGACCGCTTCCGTATCGTCCGCAGAACGCCGTGGGGATTCCGGAGAGATTCCGCTCGAGTGAAAAGCCAAGCTTTTCAAGCAGTTCACAGTATAGCTCGGTTGACTGAAATTCTTTGAGCGAAAGCTCGGATAATTTCCAAATCTCATCGGACAGTCCGCTGAATAAATCGGAGTTTTCAATTATCTCCGAGCTGGCATATGCTTTATAATCTATACCCATAGTTTAATATAAAACCTTGCCTAAGAATTCCTTTGTGCGATGGCTTTGCGGGGCGACGAAAATCTGCGAGGGGGGACCCTGCTCTTCGATTTTGCCGGAGTCCATGAAGATGACGGTGTCTGCCATCTCTCTTGCAAAGCCCATCTCGTGAGTGACGATGGCCGTGGTCATGCCCGACTTGACAAGATCCTTGATGACGGAAAGAACCTCTCCTACCATTTCGGGGTCGAGTGCCGAGGTTGGCTCGTCGAACAGCATGACTTCCGGCGCCATTGCGAGCGCGCGCAGTATTGCGACACGCTGTTTTTGACCGCCGCTCAGCTGAATCGGGAAATCGTTGGCGCGATCGGCAAGCCCCACCCGCTCCAAAAGCTCAAGCGCGAGCTTATCGGCTTGCGCGGGCGGCATATTTTTCACCTTGATAGGTGAGATGGTCATGTTTTGCAGTATCGTGAGGTGGGGAAAAAGATTGAAGTGTTGAAACACCATGCCCATCTTCGTGCGCAGCGCATCGACATCGGTGCCCTTGGCAGTGAGCTCCTCGCCGTTGAAAAGAACCGATCCCGAATCGGGTGTTTCCAAAAGATTGAACGAGCGCAGCAGCGTCGATTTTCCCGAGCCGGACGGTCCGATGATCACCGTTGCGGTGTTGCGCTTTATTTGAACGGATACGCCATCCAATGCGCGTATTGCCGCATTCTTATATGTCTTTACAAGGTCAATGGTTTCGATTATGCAATCAGCGTTCGTCTCCACGGCGCATTCTCCTCTCGATTGCCTGAATTGCTTTTGACGATGGGAACGTCAGACAGAAATACAGTACCGCTGCGATCAGCAACGGCTCCATTATTCGGAATGAAGCGCTCTGCACGATTTTTGCGTTGAACATTATCTCCTGCATGCCGAGAACCATGCAGATCGAGCTCTCTTTTATTATGGTGACAAACTCGTTGGCAATTGAGGGCAGAATATTCTTGATGGCCTGTGGCAGGACGATGAAGCGCATATTCTGTTTATTTGTGAGGCCGAGAGAGCGGGCGGCTTCGGTCTGTCCGTAATCCACGCCTTGGATGCCGCCGCGGATTATCTCGGCGACGTACCCGGCGCTGTTGAGCGCGATTGCAATCACACCCGGTATAAATCGGCTGCCCTCGATAAAGCCCAGCATTGTGAAAGACGGCAGCTTGATCAGACCGAAAACCCCATAGTAAATTATCATGAGCTGCACGAGCATTGGGGTTCCGCGCACAAATTCAATGTAAGCCCCCGACAAAAAACGAAAAAATGACATCTTAGACAGACGCATGAAAGCGAGCACTAGCGCAAGCATGAAGCCGAGCGCGACCGAGCACAGCGCCAGTATCAGCGTGTAAAGAATGCCCTGTGTAAAATAGGGCGAGAAATATGAAATGGCAGTTTGAAAGCCCTTCATTGTTATCATAAAAACTGCTCCTTAATCGCGCAGTGTCCGGCGTCCGCTCACTGATGAGGGACACCGGACAAGCGCGATGCTTATGGGTTAACTCATATTTTGGGGTGAGGTTTACGCAGCTGCCTGGTCGGAGAGATCCTGTGCTTCGGCGACCCACTCGCCCATCTTTCCGCTTTCGACCACTTTGGCCACCACTGCATTGACGGCTTCCATCAGATCGTCGTTGCCTTTCGCTATCGCGACAGCCGAACCTTCGTTTTCATATTCGACAGGGCAGAGTTCCATGAGCTCGGGGTAGTTTTTCTGATAGCTCTTGAGCACGATCGTCTCGATGAACGCGCCTTCGATCTTGCCGCTGAGGAGCTCAAGAATAATGTCGGGCACTTTCTGAAGCAGAACAGCCTGAGCGTCGGGGGTGTTTGCTGTGAGAAGGTCAGCCTGGATTGAACCTGTCTGCGCGCCGACCTGAAGGCCCTTGAAATCGGCATAAGTCTTATATTTGTCGGCGTTGGCCTTTGCTATTACGAGAGATTGTCCGCCCTCATAGTAAAGCTCTGAAAAATCAACCGTTTCCTTCCTCTTTGCGTCGGGCGAGAAACCGGCGATTCCGAGATCGATTGAACCGGACGCGAGGTCGAGGAGAATCGAATCAAAGGATATGTCTTTTATTTCCAGCGTGACTCCGAGATCGTCGGCAATTGCCTTTGCAAGCGACATATCGAAGCCCACGATGGTGTCCTTTCCGTCCTTGACAACGTGGAACTCGTACGGCGCGAAGTCTGCAGAGGTTCCAACGACGAGCTTGCCGGCCGATTTGATCTGGTCAAGCTTCGAGAGCTTGGTTGGCTCGGCGTGATCTTGCGTAGATGCGTCGCCGTCTGTGCCGTCGGTGGCGGGTGTGCCGCCGCACGCTGCGAATGTCAGCATAAGTGCGAGTGTAAGAAGTATGGCGATAAACTTTTTCATTTTTTCGATTCCCTTCGTATTTGTGTTTATGAATGAATTATATGCGCATATTAATGCAATAGCAAGCGAGATATATCATAATATATCATGATAAAGTATGATATATTATTAAATATTGAATATAGCTATAGATATCTCTAAATATAATCGATTATCTAAATATATCTCCAAATATCAATAATAAATATGCAGATACCGCATTACTATATGCATAAATAGTGAATATATGAATATAAATTTGACTGCAGACAATAAAAAGAAAAGCATTGGTGTTGTTTTTTTGCACAATTGCAATATCGCAGAATATAATATATTGCACAAAATAAATCAGGACGCTGTATTGACACTGAAACCGTGTGGCGGTATAATTTCAGCATAAGAGCAAAGGCGCTCCAGCACTTGGAGCGCCTTTATCTATATATAGGTATATTATTCTTTAAACTATCAAATATTTCAAACATCGAAAGGGGCTTGCGCAGTGGGTAAGTATACAAAAGAGGACATTGTGAGAATTGTCAAAGAGGAGGACGTCCGATTTATCCGATTACAGTTCACCGACATATTCGGCCATCTCAAAAATGTCGCGGTGCCTGTCTCACAGCTTGAGAAGGTGATGAGAGACGATTGCATGTTTGACGGATCCTCAATTGAGGGATTTGTGCGCATACAGGAGTCCGATCAATATCTGCGCCCCGATCTCGACAGTTTTGTTGTGATACCGTGGAGACCTCAGCTCGGAAAGGTTGCGCGGTTCATCTGCGATATCTACACGACAGAGGGCAAGCCTTTCGAGGGCGATCCGCGCTATATTTTGCGCAAGGTTATTGCAAAGGCAGCCAAAATGGGCTACTCTTTCAATGTTGGGCCGGAGTGCGAGTTCTTTATCTTTCACACCGACGATGAGGGCAACCCAACAAGATATACCCAGGACAACGCCGGGTATTTTGACCTCGGACCGGTGGATCAGGGAGAATCTGTCCGCCGGGACATCTGTCTCGCTCTGGAGGAGATGGGGTATGAGGTTGAGGCCTCTCATCATGAGGTGGCCGCAGGACAGCATGAAATTGATTTTAAATATACCGACGCGCTGCGTTCTGCCGACAATATCATGACCTTTAAGCTCACGGTTAAGAGCCTCGCTCACAAAAACGGACTGTATGCGACATTTATGCCCAAACCGATTTTCGGGATAAGCGGTTCGGGAATGCACACCAACATGTCGCTTTTCAAGAACGGGAAAAATGCGTTTGAGGATAAGAGCGACACGATCGGCTTGAGCTCCGATGCCTATTCGTTTATCGCAGGAGTGCTCGAGCACGTCAAGGGCATGGCGGCAATCACCAACCCGCTCGTCAACTCATACAAGCGGCTGGTGCCGGGGTATGAAGCACCTTGCTACATCGCGTGGTCCGCATGCAACCGCAGCCCCCTCATCCGCGTGCCCGCATCTCGCGGGAGCGCGACGCGTGTTGAGCTTCGCAGCCCCGATCCCTGCGCGAATCCGTATCTCACACTGGCGGTGCTGCTGGCGGCGGGACTTGATGGCATTGAGAGAGGCCTGACACCTCCTGCACCCGTGACGGCAAATGTCTTTGAACTGTCTCAGGACGAGAGAAAAGCACTCGGAATAGAAAACATGCCCGGCTCTCTCTATGAGGCCGTGCAGGCTCTGCTTGCCGACAAACTCGTGACCGATGTGCTCGGAGAGCATATAACCGAGCGCTATGTTGAGGCGAAGATGAAGGAATGGGATGGCTATCGCACTAGTGTTACCGACTGGGAGATCGACAAGTATTTTCGCTTCTTTTAATAAACAGAACGCTTTTTCTGAAGGTCGGAGGTCTTGAATTATGGAGCGTGTAATCGTGGCTTTCGACAGCGAAAAAATCAGAACGCGGGTTCGCGATATGCTCGAGCGCAGGGGTATAAACCCGAGCGGGTGTGTCAGCTCCGCGGCCCACGTGCGTAGGCTTACTGCAAATTTGGGAGGCGGGGTTATCGTGTGCGGCGAGCGTTTGAGCGACATATCGGCGTTTGAGCTATCGACTGCGGTTCACGAGTGCGCGTTGATTCTCGTTGTGGCTTCGCCAACAGCGCTCGATCGGTTTGATTCGCAGAATGTGTTTAAGCTCGCAATGCCGACGTCATGTGATGACCTTGCGGATTCGGTCAAGATGCTGCTGCGGCTCGAACAAAAGCGCGTTCGCGGCGCACAGCTAAGACGCACCGAGGACGATAAGAAGATTATTGAAAGCGCAAAGCAGCTGCTCATTGAGCGAAATTATATGAGCGAGCGAGAAGCGCATCGTTTTATTCAAAAGCAGGCGATGAACACGGGCGCAAAGCTCGTCGACATCGCGCGAAGCTTGCTTGAGAGACGGTGACGAGTTTTGACAGACGTCATCCTGTGAATTAAAAAATACCCCCGCAAAACATGCGGGGGTGAAGCAAACAGAAAGGAATTGTCAAGACTTATTATAGCGTTATATTTACAGACAGTCAACGCCTATAACACAAATACAGCATAACGACGAAAACTTTAGGCTAAAATGCACAACGAACAAGGGAGAACAATATGTACATCAATTAAAAATGATGTTATAATTGAGCATATTCACGCAGAAAAATTTAAACATTTCGGAGGAATATCATGGTTTATTGGGACAGACCGACGCTTAAAGCACGCGCGAAACAGGTACTCAGAATGCCCGGAATATATTGGATGTCCGTTCTCTTTATGCTGGTCTACACATTGTTCTCCGGCGGCACAGCTGTCGCTTCGGCCGGAGGATCGTCCTCGACGGCAACGACGGGGGCTTATGGGTCTATGCAAGAGGATCATATTGCAGAGGCGTTCGGCGAACACCAGGAGACGATGTTGCGAGTGCTTCCGGTGATGGCGTTTGTGGCGATTGTGCTCATCGCCATCGGTATCGCTTACACGATTTTTGCTTCCAACATCATAACGGTTGGCAAAAACCGCTATTTTATCGATTGCCGCAGCGGAAAAGCTAATTTCGGCTCTCTCTTCTGGGGATTTCGGCAGGGACGCTACATGGCCACAGTTAAAGCCATGTTCGGATATACAGTTCGGCTGTTTCTGTGGACGCTGCTGCTTATCGTTCCCGGAATTATCAAGGCCTATGAATACTGGATGGTGCCTTACATACTCGCGGAAAATCCCAACATCGACGTCAAGCGCGCGCTCTCAATAAGCAAGCAGGCAACGCAAGGAGAAAAATTCAATATCTTTGTGCTCGAAATCTCTTTCATTGGGTGGATGATGCTCGGCGCTCTCGCTTGCGGAATCGGCACTATGTTCGTGACGCCTTATGTTGAGGCAACTCAAGCGGAGCTGTTCGGCGCGTTGAGACTCAAGGCAGAGCGTGAGGGTATCTGCCAGGTTGGTGAGATAGGAAGTGAAAATTCGGTCTGCACAGCGCAGCAGACAACTATTCTGCCGCAGGGCTAACCGCGAAAGTTTCTGGGGGGGGCGTCTTTTAGCGAACGGTTTCGTGCTGTTCAGGCAGTTTGGATTTTTCTTCCAAACCAGCATGGTATGGCTAAAATGCAAGGAAGACTGTCACCTCAAAGTCGAAATCAGGTTTTTTACAAGAGGAATTCATTTTGAAAAAATCTTTTTGTCTAGATGGTCTATCTTTAATTGTAATTCTGATTCTGATGGGGTTTATGGTTGGCTGTTCTCACAAAGAAAAGGCGAGTCGATGGCAAGATAACTCAAACGATGAGAAAAAGGTTATTTCTTTAGGAGAGAATAGTCTATTTTTAGACGAAAAGGATTTTTTTCCGGGCAAGCAAATAACCTCATCAGAGGAAAGTGTTTACACTCCTCAACAGGAAGACCCTCCATTTGAAAACTACACATTTATTGAACGCGAACAAACAGAAGGTGCGAATGTTGCAGCATCTTCAAATCAAGGTTCTTATACAACTGGAGACATGTTTGGTGTAATTGTATACAATGGGGAAATTTACAGCCAAATTGAAAGCACTCATTGCGACGACGAGATGAAGAAAACATATTATGGTCAGTTTCTTGGAAGCGCACTTGCCAATATACCCTCATCTTGTGGTGCAAAGCCAGTGAGCTTAGATGAAACACTGCAAAAATACAACATGAATTTTTCTTCTAACATAACGGGAGATATATACGCAGTAAATGGACACGATGTTTCTGAACGAATTTGTATTCCGGAAATATATGAAGGTTGTGAGTTCATTATGATTTATGGCAGAAAAACTGCGTAAAAGCTTACAAAACACATAGATGGGGAAATTGTTGGGGTTTGTGTAATTTTTAAAATCCATGCAAATCAAACATCCTGTCGAAAAAACGGTTCTAGCACGTAAGTGAACTGCACCCCAATCGCCATTCAGTATATCTTACTGAATGGCGATTGGGGTGCAGTTCTATACTAAAGGAAACTGCAAATGCTCGATGCACCGGAGATTTCAAGCAACAAGTGCTCGAGGACATTCAAGAAAGCAAATTAAGTCAAC
>JAVXNE010000012.1:0-33633 GCA_036645935.1 Oscillospiraceae bacterium
GGTAGCGTTAGTCTGCAAAATTTTGAAGCATCGTGCTTCCTTTTTTATTTACCCCAATGTTTAGTGTAGAGCCGGAATTCTTGCAGCAATGTTTGTGTCAAGTTCAAACACGAGTTTGATAAGCCATTCAAAACCCGAATTATTTGGTCTTTGCCCGGACATAATTGCAATTGTTCGAGTGGTATGAAGTGAGATTAATTGTTCAGAACATCTTTTATCCGGAAGCAGTGCAATCAGCATCGGGAAAACAGACTGAGGGATTGTCAATAAAATATGATGACAACACAAAAACCGCCCGATAAAGGCGGTTTGAATGTTTCTGTGAGATATTTTTTATGGTGCGCCTGGAGGGACTCGAACCCCCGGCCCACTGCTTAGAAGGCAGTTGCTCTATCCGCCTGAGCTACAGGCGCGCATTGATGTGGAACAATGGAGCGGGTGATGGGAATCGAACCCACGTATCCAGCTTGGAAGGCTGGTGTTCTGCCATTGAACTACACCCGCGCACGGTTAATGTCGCCCAAAAGCGACTCTGAGATTATACCAACATTGGGATATGTTTGTCAACTGCATAAAGCGGAAAATCGCTTTATTGAAAGAAGTAATTTTTTATGCTAATATAAACTGGAAATATAAGCGCGAAAGGAGAACACTGTATGGCGTGTAAAAGGGCGCTAAAGGCTGTCGACGTGCTGGTCGCGACGTTTTTGGTTGCAGTGATTGCCATCTGTTTGCCGAGCGCGGGACGGTCGACTCTGCTCTTTGCGCTGTTGGGATTCGGAGTGCTTGCCTGCGCCGCATACACAGTGTCGCGCGCTAGTGAAAAGGTACTCGACATCACGTTTGCCGCGCTGCTGTGCCTTTATGCGGTATTCGTTTTTGTCGTTGCGTGTCAGCTGAAACTTGAGCCCTCGTGGGATTTCGGGCGGGTTTATAACGGCGCGAAAGAGATAATCATCAACAACAGCCTCGAGTATACATACAACTATTTTCTCGAATCACACAACAACTTTTTTGTGGCGCTATATATTGCGCGCTTTGTCCAGATGTGCGGCAGCATTTTCACGCTGAGCGTGCTGGACGGCGGAATATATCTCAATGTGATATCCATTGTCTTGTCTGTGCTTTTCATCTATCTTGCCGCACGGGTGTCTCTCGGCGCGCGCACCGCGTTCATCACAGGTGTGCTTTGCTTCGGATTTGCCCCGCTGCTATCATATAGCCCCATATTCTACACGGACACGCTGTCGCTGCCCTATGTCTCTCTTTCGCTTTGGCTCATCGCGCTCGGAATAAAAAAAGAGCGTGGACTGCTGAAGACGCTGCTTCTTGGCACAGTTACAGGTCTGGTCGTTTTTGTGGGATTCAAGCTAAAGGCGACGGCGGCGTTCACGCTTGTTGCGGCGTGCGTTGTATGTCTGCTCGGAGAGCGCCGCCAAAAGGTATGGAAGTATCTCGCGGCGTCGGTTGTGACGTGCTCTGTGCTGTTTGTGGTCTATGCGTCGTGGATATCGAACACAACGCTGATTGAATACAAGAACCTTGACCAATACCGTCTGCCGCCGATGCATTACGTGCTGATGGGCTTGCGCGGAATAGGCGGGTATAACGGCGCCGATCACCAGGCCGCACAAGCGCTGCCAGACGCTGACACACGCACCCGTGTTGCAAAAGAAAAGATAGCGGCGCAACTTGAGGAATATGGGTTTAGCGGCATGAGAGATCACATGGTGCAGAAGATTCGCTTCACATGGAACGCAGGGCTTTTCTATTCGGATCAGAAGCTTGCGCAGAATAAAGCGATGTATACCACAGCACAGTCCTACGCCTCTCCAGAAGGACTGAATTTTCCCCAATACCACGCATATGCGCAGTCGTTCCATTGGCTCATGCTGCTGACGATTATGACGTCGGCGGTGAAAGCTGTTTTCGACAGGCGCCGCGAAGAGGTTGTCGATATCGCGCGCGTTGCGATCTTCGGGATCGTGCTGCTGCTGCTCGTGTGGGAGACGCGTTCGAGGTATCTTGTCAACTTCATACCGCTCTTTGCACTGTGTGAGGCGGAGTTTGTGTGTTCGGTTTTTAGAAAAAAAAACACTTCTCGGCGCATACGCGGTGAGCACGCATGAAAATTTGTTTTTTTTCGGCACAGTATCTTCCGACGGTGGGCGGCGTTGAACGTTACACCCACAATCTTGCGAGCTGTCTTGCCCGGGAAGGCCATAAGGTGATCATCGTAACGTCGTCGCTGCAAGGACTGCCCGATCGGGAGACCGAGAGCAGTGGCACCGAGATATTCCGTCTGCCGGTATGGCCGTTTATGGGAGGCCGCTTCCCGATTATAAAGAAAAATGCTCAATTTCTTCGTATCACAGAGGAACTGTGGTCTGCCAAACCCGATGCTGTTGTGATTAACACCCATTTTTATACAAGCTCCGTCTACGCTGCAAAGATGGCAAGTTCGCTCGCCATCCCATCTCTTTTGATCAACCACGGGACTCAGTATCTTATGACCGGCGTTTTGGCACCGCTTGGAAAGATATACGAGCGGATGTGCGCCCGCTTCGTGAAATACCGTTGCAATGCTTTTTTTGGCGTTTCCCGTGCGTGCAGCGCTTGGCTTGAGAACTTTGGAATTCAATCGGATGGGGAGATATACAACGCGGTTGATCCCATTGAAACAAAGAGGCTTGCTCAAGGCAGTTCACTTGATGTTCGGCGTTCGCTGGGACTTGAGGACAGTACGCCGCTCATAGCGTATTCGGGCCGTATGATTCCCGAAAAGGGCGTGCTGCAACTTGCAAAGGCAGTTGAACAGATACGAGTGCGTGTTTCAGGAGCTGTCGTGGTCATGGCGGGAGAGGGCGAATCGCGTGCGGCGCTCGAGGCCTCTCAAACGGACGGATTGTATCTTCTGGGACAGCTGTCGTATCAGGACAGCCTGGCGCTGATACTGCAATCGGACACGCTCTGTCTGCCGACGCGCTCAGAAGGATTCTCCGGAGTTGTGCTCGAAGCGGCGGCGCTCGGCACGGCAATCATCACGACTGCGACGGGTGGAAGCACCGAGCTGATAGTTGACGGGCGGCACGGCAAACTCATACCCGACATGCTTCCGCAGACAATTGCATGTGCGTGCGCGGACGCGCTGCTTGATCCCGAATGGCGTATAGTTGCGGCAGCCAATGCCAAAGCGCGCCTTCGGCAGTGCTTTACATGGAATAAAAGCGCACAGAGCCTGATTGAGGCCGTGCGCGAAATGATACAGAGAGTGGGGACGCGATGAAGAAGCTGCTGATAATAATTCCGGCTTATAACGAGCAGGAGAGCATAACCCGCGTCGTTGAAAATCTCAAGCAGGTTTGCCCTTCATACGACTTTGTCGTGGTAAACGACGGATCAACTGACAGCACCGCGGGCATCTGTCGCAAGAACGGATATCCGCTGCTCGATTTACCGGTCAATCTGGGACTGTCATCGGCGATGCAGACTGGAATGCGCTATGCGAACCGTCGAGGATACGACTGTACGATGCAATTTGACGCTGACGGGCAGCATCTTCCCGAATATATTGAGCCGCTTATGCGCAAGCTTGAGGATGGCGCGGATATCGTCATAGGATCGCGCTTTATAAATGTTCGCAAACCCAAAACGCTGCGAATGGCGGGAAGCTATCTTTTGAGCTGGACAATCCGCTTTACTACGGGTCAGAAGATATGCGATCCTACGAGCGGAATGCGCCTGTACGGATGTGAAATGATAAGAGAGTTTGCGGCAAATCTCAACTATGCTCCGGAACCCGACACGATCAGCTACCTCATCAAAAACGGCGCGCGGGTTGAGGAGATTCAGGTTGATATGGCCGAGCGCAAAGCGGGAAAGAGTTATTTCAATTTCTATGGATCACTCCATTACATGGTGAAAATGATTTTTTCAATATTGCTGATACAGTGGTTTCGCAAACGCGAGAGGTACTCGGTAAAGGGGAAGAGGGGGGTGTGAACTTGAGCTTTCAAACAAGGATAGTTTTAATATTGGGATCGCTTCTCACGCTGGGATTTATGCTCAAGCGCATCCGCAACTCAAAGCTTCAGATTGAGGATTCGCTGTTCTGGATATTCTTTTCAGGATTGCTTTTGGTAGTGAGCATCTTTCCGGCAATCGTGTTCCGCGCGTCCGAGTTGCTCGGCATACAGTCACCGATCAATTTCATGTTTTTACTCATTATATTCACTCTCGTGGTGAGATTGTTCTCGCTGACGACGAAGCTCAGCCAAATGGACGAAAAGCTCAAGCGGATCGCCCAGACGGCTGCGCTGGACGGAATTGATTCGGACAATAAAATGGATGGTGAACTCAAATGACCGCTGACAATGATTTTTTCACGATGCTCCCCGATGATGAACGCCTTCGCGGTGGTCTCTCTTCAGGGGTGGATCTGAAACCTCATTTTAACAATGCAAAAAACAAGAAAAGCATTGTAAAGCCCAAAAAATACAAGAAGAAAGTGACACTGTCCAACGTCACTGCACGTCGTCCGCGCAAAGTTAACAAGTGGGTGGTCGCGGTAATTGTCACGCTGACACTCGTAGTCGCGCTCTCACTCATCATCGCCGAGCCGTGGGTGCGTCCCGCATTGGATACATATGTCGCCCCGACAGAGCCGGAAACCCTTCCAAACGCAACAATCGAGCTTGGCGAGAGCTACGCGTTTGGGATAGAGCTTGCTGACAATGAGCAGATTTCAAACGTCGTGGTCAAGGATGCTGACATACTTGAAGTCATGATGGAGGGGGATATCGAAAAGGGCGTTAAAGCGCTTGGAGAGTTTCCCGATACCTCGGTTACTTTTGAAGTTTCCGAGTTGTCGCTTCCCCGGAAGCAATATGCTCACACTATCGAGTTTGCGGGGTTCAGTTTAACACAACCCTACGACGCAGTCCGCTCGTGGTTTCGCAGCACGCTTGGCATCGAGAAAACCATTTCTGTGCGCACCGAGCTTAGGATACTGAGGCTCTATGAACAGAAAATTGCGGTATCGGGAACCGATCGCGTAACGACATCCCAACCCGCTATTACGCTGAAAAAGGGCGATACAGAGGATATAGAGCTGGTACTCGCCCAAAGAGAAAGCGCCGGTATGACCACATCGGATGCGGCAGTGGTTTCTGTTCGTGCGAAGGATGAAGACACGTCGGGAACATTTGCGATAAAGGCAGTGGGGACGGGGAAAGCTTCAATTGTCGCTAGAATCGGATTTTGGAAAGCGGTTGAACCCGATATCTATGCGGCATGGCTTGCGTCACAGCCGACACCGTCCGTCGACGAAACTAAAAAAGAAGACGAGCCTGCACCAGTCCATCAAAACGAGATATTCGTGTGCACCCGTGTAATAAGTTATCCTGTAATCGTCGAATAGCGAGATACAAAACGACAAAATCAGCAGAAGAAGCCCGATACAATAGGCATCGTTACCGTCCAAATTGGGTGGTCATGTGAAATAAAAGAGACGATGCAAAAAAAGAGAGGATACACTATGAAGAAATCCATTGCACTGATTTTAGCACTGATTCTCGCGCTTTCGTTCGTAGCCTGTGGCCATGAAGCTGAACCGGCGCCTGCCCCGCAGGGACAGGGCGGTACCTCGGCATCACAGCCTCAGACTCCGCCGGAGGCCTACCGCGCGGGAGACCACATTAAAAAACTTTACAAAACCACTCTTGACGTAGCAAACAAGCCAATACGGGTAGTTATGAAAACCAAAATTGATATGGGCGACGGTTTGAAGGACACGTTTGCAACCATTTTTTGCAAGGGCAACAATTTCGCCGGTGTTTTCGAGATTGGCGCAGAAAAATACGGAATGATTTCATCAAGCAAAGATGCTGCTTATTTTCTCATGTATGACGGCAAGATAGCGTTGGAATCGAATGATATTGACACGCCCAAAGTCGCGGATGATCTTCTCGATGACGATATCATAAAGGATACAACCCAGTTCCTCGCTGGCACAGAGGACATTAACGGCGTCACCTATGACTATGAAGAAATCAAGGGTGAAGACGTGCGTTTCTACTTTGAACAGGGCACAGAACGCTGGAAATTCATGAAAAGCGACAACGAGCTCACCGAAATTGTCGAGTATGACAACAATGCCGAGGATTCGGTATTTGTCGTTCCGTCCGACTTCACAATTATGGATATGGACTCAATGCCCAATGTCGGTTAGGGATGTTTTGGACGGCGTGCCGAAACTGAGTGCGATATTAGACTGAGCATCAATTATGTGTTCGGCATTAGAAAAACAAATCCGTAAAACGCATAGCACAAATTAAGGACAGACGATACGGTTTCGATCCGCATGACGGGCAAGTTTACCGCCATTGAGGTTCGTGCTTGAGCGTTTGTCTTTTGTTTTTGTGAGTTGTCACAACTCGGAATCAATTGAATTTGGCACAAAGATATTGCCGTCACGGCAGAGTGTGCCCGGTGTCAGAAAACACAAAACCGGATTCGATTTTGCCAAACAATAACAGCAAAATCAAACCCGGTTGGGATGTCACACGGATTATTTGAGATTCAGAACCTCACAGCTTCGCTCAATTTTGGGATGCTCGATCATTTACTCGCCGCGCGCATGGCATTGAGAATGGCGAGCACCGACACTCCGACGTCGGCGAACACAGCGAGCCACATAGTGGCAAACCCGAGCGCGCCGAAAGTGAGCACCGCAAATTTCACACCGAGAGCGAACACGACGTTCTCTGTCACGATGTGGCGCGTTTTGCGCGAAATTCTGATCGCCTGTGATATTTTGAGTGGATTGTCATCCATAAGCACGACGTCGGCCGCCTCAATTGCCGCGTCCGAGCCCAATGCTCCCATCGCGATGCCGAGATCCGCCCGAGCGAGCACAGGGGCATCGTTTATCCCGTCTCCAACAAAGGCAAGGCGTTCCCCTGGTTTTTGTGAGGATAGCAGACGTTCAATGATATCCACCTTGTCGGTCGGAAGCAACTCACAGTGTGCTTCATCAAGTCCCAGTTGCGCCGCGACATTATTGCCGATATCACGTGCATCTCCTGTGAGCATGACTGTCTTCTTTACTCCCGCAGCACGAAGCTCGGAGATTGCCAAGGCAGCTGACTCTTTAACGCGGTCGGAGATAGTGATATGCCCGATATACTCTCCGTCGACAGCAATGTGCACAATGGTCCCAACGCAGTCGCATTCGGTTATCTCAACACCGTTTTCCGTCATGAGACGCGCGGTTCCTGCGAACAGGTTATGACCGTCAACGACGGCGCTTATACCGCGCCCCGCATGCTCGCAGACATCGGAAACACGGGCGGGATTGACAGTTTTCCCGTATGCCGCCTTTATTGATTGCGCTATCGGATGATCGCTGTACAGTTCGGCGCAGGCAGCGAGTTCAAGCAGTTTTGCCTTGTCTAAATGCTCGGGATGAATGGTGGTGACTTCAAACACACCCTTTGTGAGTGTGCCGGTCTTGTCAAAGACGACAGTCGTGATATGAGACAGTGTATCGAGATAGTTTGCACCTTTAACGAGAATGCCGTGGCGCGACGCGCCTCCCATTCCACAGAAAAAACTGAGAGGAACCGAAATCACGAGCGCACATGGACACGATATCACCAAAAATATCAGTGCGCGGTTGATCCATATGGCCCATGCCTGCCCAAAAAACAGCGGCGGGACAAGAGCGAGCAGTGCGGCGCACAACACAACAGAGGGCGTGTAAATTCTCGCAAAGCGCGAGATAAAGCTCTCGGATTTTGCTTTGCGATTGCTGGCGTTTTCAACCAGATCAAGTATTTTTGACACGGTTGACTCTGAAAAAATCTTGGTTGTTCTGATGCGAAGAGGGGCGGATATGTTGACGCATCCGCTCACAACCGCGCTCTCTGTCTCGACGTCAACAGCGGCTGATTCACCCGTTATAGACGACGTGTTGAGGATGGAATTGCCGCTCACCACAATGCCGTCTATCGGAATTCGCTCGCCGGGCTTTACGACTATGATGTCGCCGACAGCAACCTCCTCGGGGCTGACTTCAACAAGTTCACCGTTGTGCTCGACGTTCGCGGAGTCGGGGCGAATATCCATCAAATCCGAGATTGACTTGCGGGAGCGCTCAACAGCGAGATTTTGGAACAGCTCTCCCGTCTGATAGAACAGCATGACTGCGGCACCCTCGGCAAAGTCACCGATTCCGAACGCTCCAATGGTGGCAACACTCATGAGAAAGTTCTCGTCAAAGATGCGGCCTCGGGTGATGTTGCGTGCGGCGCGCCATAAAACGTCCCAGCCGGACACAAGATAGCTTGCTGCGAGCAGCACAGTTCGAGCGGGCTCTTCCTTGAGCAATATGCCACCGGTGAGAAGCGCCGCAGCGAGGGCTATTCGAAGGATAAGATTTTGTTGTTTTTCACTCATTTGATACTCCGAATTAAAGCTCGACGGTGCAGTCGGGCTCGATTTTTTTACACGCTTTGACAACTGACTGCATGATCTCGTCAAAATGCGCTTCATCAGCTTCGATATTCAGTTTCTGGGTCATAAAACTGATTGCAACAGAGATGACACCGTCTATTTTGGAAATAGAGCGTTCCATTTCGGCGGCACAGTTGGCACAGTCAAGTTCACGCAATTTAAAAGTTTTCTTCACAGCAGTTTCTCCCGATAATGTTTTTATTCGCACACGTGTTCAACACCGCGGTCGATTATGATGCGCACGTGGTCGTCTGATAGAGAATAGAACACTGTTTTGCCCTCGCGACGGGATTTCACGAGCTTGTTCTGCTTGAGGACGTGAAGCTGGTGCGAGATTGCGCTCTGCCCCATCTGAAGCAGTTGAGCGATGTCGCAGACGCACATCTCCGATTCAAAGAGCACATACAGTATCCGAATGCGCGTGGTGTCTCCAAACACCTTAAAAAGGTCGGCGAGATCATAAAGCACCTCTTCGGACGGAAGCTTTGAGCGCACCTCGTTCACAATGTCAGTGTGCGCGTGGATATATGAGCAGCATGCGCTGTGCTTGCGGTCTGTCATAACAACACCCTCTCATATGAATATGCGTTCATATGAAGTATATCACCGCGCCTATCTTTGTCAATATGGTTTTGTGATGTTTCTCACACAGCACTGAGCTTTTTGCTTTTTATGTGCGGCGGCATTAAATGGCGAAACCCGTCATAACCTTGTATGAAAGGGGTGGCAGATATGCTTTTTTCAGAGTTGCGTGACAAAGAGGTTGTCAGCATAAAAACCGGGGTGAGGCTCGGACTGATAGACGATTTGGAGTTTGATGAAAAGACCGCGACAATAAAGAGATTGTATATATACGGCAGGGGAGAACTGTTCGGATTCGGAAACCGAAGCGACGACGTTGTCATACAGTGGGAGGACATTGATACTGTCGGCGGTGACATAATCCTTGTTAAAAACGATCTGGAATATCAACTGCATCCCCGCAAACGGGGAATCTTCGGCCCTTAAAAAGGCACAATAATAGCAGTGCCGTGCGGGGCTTGAAAAAAGTCTCTCATTGTGTTAATATGTCATGGCAATTCACACGCGGGTTGTGTGCGCGGCGAGTGCCTCTTTATTTCGGAGGTGTCGTGCAATTAGACACGCGGAGGATGTAAAACAAAAACATGCAAAAGGAGCAAAAAATGGCAGTAGTATCCATGAAACAGCTGCTCGAGGCCGGAGTTCACTTCGGACATCAGACGAGACGCTGGAACCCCAAGATGGCGCCCTACATCTTCACCGAGAGAAACGGCATTTACATCATCGACCTTCAGAAGACGGTCAAAATGCTTGACGTGGCGTATGAGTTCGTACGTCAGGCCGCAACCGAGGGA
The DNA here is from genome assembly GCA_036645935.1 of Oscillospiraceae bacterium. Classification (GTDB taxonomy): domain Bacteria; phylum Bacillota; class Clostridia; order Oscillospirales; family Ruminococcaceae; genus JAUNBN01. Next base: position 9,891 of record JAVXNE010000012.1, read on the forward strand.
GATATCCTCTTCGTCGGCACAAAGAAGCAGGCTCAGGAGTCAATTAAAGACGAAGCAGAGCGCTGCGGCATGCACTATGTCAACGCGCGTTGGCTGGGTGGCATGCTCACAAACTTCCGCACAATCCGCCGCCGCATCGCCCGTTTGGAGCAACTCAAAAAGATGCGCGATGACGGCACATTTGAACTGCTGACAAAGAAAGAAGTCAGCAAGCTCGAGCTTGAAATCGAAAAACTTGAGAAATTCCTCGGCGGAGTCAAGGACATGAATCAGCTGCCCAAGGCGCTGTTTATTGTCGATTCACGCAAGGAGCACATCGCGGTTGCCGAAGCGCGCAAGCTCGGCATACCCATCGTGGGAATAGTTGACACCAACTGCGATCCCGACGAGATAGATTACATCATTCCCGGAAACGACGACGCAATTCGCGCAGTTAAGCTCATTTCGGGTGCTATGGCCGATGCTGTCATAACCGCGCGTCAGGGCGAGCAGATGCTTGCAGAGGATACTGCCGGCGAGGAAAAAATCACCGCTGAGTAAATGCAGCAGGACGATAAAGAGGAGTTTATAATATGTCTTTTACCGCTAAAGATGTCCAGTCTCTCCGCGAGCAGACCGGTTGCGGAATGATGGACTGCAAAAAAGCGCTGACCGAAGCTGACGGAGATATTGAAAAAGCCGTGGAGTTGCTGCGCGAAAGAGGACTTGCAGCTGCTCAGAAAAAGGCAGGAAGAATTGCCGCAGAGGGAATAGTGTATTCTATTGTCGACGGCAAGGACGGCGTTATTGTGGAGGTCAACTCGGAGACCGATTTCGTCGCGAAAAACGAGGGCTTCCGTGCGTTTGTCGACAAGGTTGCCCGCGCGATAATCAAAAAACATCCCGCAACTGTCGAAGAGCTTCTCAAGCTTGAAGAAGAGGGCGAGACAATTGAGGCCGCGCTTCAAGAGAAAATCCTCACAATCGGAGAGAACATCAAGATTCGTCGCTTTGAGAAATTTGACGGCGTTCTTATGCCGTATGTACACGGCGGCGGAACTCATGCCGTTCTCGTGAAGTTTGAGACCGACGACGTCACGGCAAACAAGCCGGGGTTTGCGGTTTATGCCAAGGATATCGCGATGCAGATTGCGGCGTCCAACCCCACATATCTCGACAAAAAGGACGTTCCCGACGACGCGATTGCCAAAGAGAAGGAAATTTTGCTCGTTCAGGCGATTAACGAGGGAAAGCCTCAGGAAATTGCCGAGAAGATGGTTATGGGTCGCATTGGCAAGTACTACAAAGAAAACTGCCTGCTTGAGCAGCCGTTCGTCAAGGACGACAAGATATCGGTCTCGCAGTATACCAAAGATGTCGCCAAAGAGCTTGGCGGAGATATCAAGATTGTCTCTTTCTGCCGTTACGAAAAAGGTGAGGGACTCGAAAAACGCTGCGACGATTTCGCAACCGAGGTTGCGAGCTTGCAGAGCAAATAATCGACGGCTTAGCTCCCTAGTTTCACGTTTGTCTCACATAGGGATTGTTTGCAACCGTGGTTAGTGATTGAAAAGGCCGGACGCCGACAGTTTTGGGGAAAATCCCATCACCGCCGCGTTCGGCCTTTTTTTGTTGGGAATTTTAGCCGCGTTGCTGTTATAAAGCGGAAATATCCACAAGAGCGGTTTACGCGAAGGCGATTACCGCAACGCTAAAGGTTTTTTGTAGTGATCACGAAACAGAAAAAATTTCCAATTCAGAAAAATTGAAATCGAACGCAAGATCAATGATGTGAGACGGCCAGCGCGAAACATTAAACTGTCCTAAAAACCGACAATGCCGGCACTGCTTTTCAAATGCGGGCACGCGCTTTAAACCCGAGGAAACATAATCAGCCTGCGATTTCCGAATGAGGATTGCCATCCGGTTTCCGCAACCTCCACGACACGGCAATCTAAAGATAGCGTTTTTTGACACACAGGCCGAAATCATGAACCCGAACAACAGAAAAATATTATATGTGTAACACAAATACGGAATATGTTGACTGTGCGACAGATGCAAACTTGCAAGGGATATTCAAAGGACACGGTGCGACGGGTTAGGAGCCTTTGGGTGCAGGCAAGCCGATTTACGGCCGCTTTAAGGCCAATAAGATAGACAAACGGACGGCAGTGAGATGAGTGCCTCAGTGATGTTTTTACTGTTTCGTCGCAATTCTGTCTTTACAACGCTTCTTTTATGTGCAAATATTTCCCGTATTGTGCCGTTTTTGCGACAAAATACTGATGGCGGTTTAAAAAAGAAAAACACGAACAAACGTTTGCGCTTTTAAGTAAACGAACGTTCTTTTCGCATATCTGGTAGCTGCCGCCAAAAACAACAGCGCAAGAGTCCCACATCTTCTCAAAAGCCTGGAAAAACGTATGTTTTATGCTATATCAATTATATATTAAAACCAACAAAAGCCCCTGCGTGTTTGATGTAATTATGCTGAAAATTAAGGAAAATGATTGCTTTATGGCGGATTGCACTTATAATTGAAACATAAGTGGTGGATAGTGGGTAAAAGTGGTTGACCAACCGCTTTATTACAAACGACATAATTCACGGGGAAGGAGAGGTAAGATGCTGTTTGGGGAATACTATCACAATATAGATCCGAAGGGACGAATGATTTTTCCCGCAAAGCTGCGATCCGAAATCGGAGAGCGTTTCTACCTCACCCGGTGGCTGGACAATTGTATAGTTGCGTTTTCAGAGAGTGAGTTCATGAATGTCTGCGGACGCATCAAGCAGCAGGCAATTTCCAAAACGAGCGACGTGCAGAGAGTTCTCTTCTCAAGCGCCTGCGAGGTCGAGGCAGACAAGCAGGGCAGAATTCTAATTCCCGCATCGCTGCGCGCGCGTGCAGGGCTTGAGCGTGATGTGGTCGTAATTGGCGTTATGAACCGCGCGGAAATTTGGGACAAGGAGCGCTGGGAAGAGAAAAGCCGCGCGATTGACGGAGATATGTTCGACCGCGGCATGCTCGACCTTGACATATAGCATAATGAGCGAAAATTTTGAACATCTGCCCGTGTTGCTCAAAGAATGCATTGACGGGCTTGAAATAAAACCTGACGGAATATATCTCGACGGCACGGCCGGAGGCGCGGGACACTCAAGCGAGATTGCGAGCCGATTGACAAATGGAAAGCTGTTTGCACTGGACAAAGACCCGGATGCGGTTGCGGCTGCAGGTGAAAGACTGAAAAGGTTTCCTTGCGCGAGAGTGATAGAGGGGGATTTTTCAAACGCGAGAGAGCTGCTTCCGGACAGTGCACAGGAGCTGGATGGCGCGCTGCTTGATCTCGGAGTCTCATCGCATCAACTCGACTGTGCCGAAAGGGGATTTTCATACTCACATGAGGGAGCGCTTGACATGCGAATGTCGCAAAGCGGAGCGAGCGCGGCAGACCTCGTGAACGGCGCACTGTGGCAGGAACTTGCAGATATTATTCGCACTTATGGTGAGGAACCGAATGCTTCCCTCATTGCGAAAAAGATAGATGCGGCGCGCAGAATGAAGCCGATTGAGACGACAACCGAGCTTTCCGCGATCATTGTTTCAGCGCTTCCGCCGGCTGTGAGGCGCAAAGACAAAAACCCGGCGCGCAGGACCTTTCAGGCGCTGCGTATAGCGGTTAACGATGAGATGGGCGCACTTTCCCGTGGGCTTGATGAAATATTCACGCTGCTAAGACCGGGCGGCAGACTGTGTGTGATAACGTTTCACTCGCTCGAAGACAGAGTCGTCAAAAAATTCTTCGCCGAGATGTGCCGCGGCTGCACCTGTCCTCCCGATTTTCCGATCTGCGTGTGCGGTAACACACCTAGAGGAGAGCTTGTGACACGCAAGCCGATTTCGGCAACCGAGGCGGAATGCGAGATAAACCGTCGCTCGCGCAGCGCCAAACTGAGAGTGATAGAAAAGCTGTAAATCCGTAACGCTGTAATATCGTATATATAGATGAATTGTGCGCGTGACGTTGAAAGAAAACACAAATGGGGGTATAATCATGAAAATGTCTACGGCGGTCGCTCTTGACAAATATATGGCTCAGGAAGAGAACCGCGTTCCTGTGCGTGTTGTCAAGACAAAAAAAGCTCTGCGCGCGCGCCGTCGGTTTGCGACGAAGCTGGCGCTCTGTTTGGTCGCGCTCACGTTGCTTATGGCGGGAACCGTATACAGCCGTCTCGTGCTGACCGAGACCAAGGCGCGAATTAACGACAATATCGGATACCTGACCGAGCTTGAGAGCAAAAATGCCTATCTCAGCTACCAGCTTGAAAGTCTCGTCTCGCTCAAAAATGCAGAGGATTATGCTGTTGGCACATTGGGACTTGTCAAGCTCGATTCCAGAAGAATCGAATATGTGAGCGTCAAATCCGAAAACGCCATTGAAGCCAACGACGAGACAACCCCACTTTCAGAAACACTCTCGGGGTGGTTTGATGGAGTAATTGATTCACTGGAGCGCTAATACAATAGTAATGGTTTGACAATTATCCAAAGGCGGGAGGCTCGCCCATGCCGGATGCAGGCAAAAGCGTTGTGACAAAAAACTTTCAAAAGAGAATGATAGTTACCGTAGGTATTATTGTCTGCGGTTTCTGCATAGTTATATTGTCACTGACCAAAATCTCGCTCATCGATCACGAAAAACTGAGCGCGGCGGCGGCGGATCAGCAGCTGCGCGATACCGTCGTCTCCGCCCCGCGCGGCACCATTTACGACGCTAACATGAATAAGCTTGCTGAGAGTGCTCCGGTTTGGACAGTCGCTCTCTCGCCGATGGATATCAAAGATGCCGACCGCGAAAAAATCGCGACCGGCCTTTCTGAAATTTTGGGGGTCGATCGGGAAACCGTCCTAACAAAGTGCGACGAGACCAACTACTATTCGATTGTCAAGCGCAAGGTCGATCAGCCGATAGTTGATGAAATACGTCAATATATGATTGATAACAAGCTCAACGGTGTCAGCTTCACCGAGGATTCCAAACGCTATTATCCGTATGGCAACTTCGCGTCTCAGGTGCTCGGGTTTGTCGGCACCGACAATCAGGGGCTTTCGGGAGTTGAGGCCTATTACGACGATTATCTGAGCGGTACCGCGGGACGAGTGCTGACGGCCAAAAATGCCGTTGGCGGCGACATGTATTACGAGTACGAAACGACATTTGATCCCGAGCCGGGCTGCAGCCTCGTGCTGACAATCGACGAGGTAATTCAGCACTATCTCGAGAAGAGTCTCGAGACGGCAGTCAAGGTGCATAATGTCAAAAACAAGGCGTGCGGCATAGTGCTCAACGTGAAAACGGGCGAGATACTCGCGATGTCTACAAAGCCGGATTATGATCCGAACTCCCCGCTTGAAATATTCGATCCCGCCGTCGCTGAGATGCTTGCCGGAATAACCGACAGCGAGGAATACAACAAGCAGCTCGGGCTTGCGCAGCAGTCACAGTGGCGAAACAAGGCTATCTCTGATACATACGAGCCGGGGTCGGTATTTAAGATTGTGACGGCTTCGACAGCACTCGAGACAGGCGCTGTCAGTCTAAATTCGACATTTTATTGCGGCGGAAGCAAAAAGGTCGGACCGCACACCATGTATTGTGCCAACCACAACGGGCACGGACAGGAAACGTTTTTGCAGGCCACAATCAACTCGTGCAACCCTGCCTTTATTGAAATCGGTCAGGCAATCGGAGTGAAGAATTTCTGCAAATACTTTGAAGGTTTTGGGCTTACGGAAAAGACCGGAGTGGATCTTCCGGGCGAGGCGATAAGCCAGTACATACGTGAGGAGCACATGGGCATTGTGGAGCTTTCGAGCTGTTCTTACGGACAGTCCAACTCGATCACCCCGCTTCAGATGATAACGGCGGCCGCTGCGGTTGTAAACGGCGGATATCTCGTTCAGCCGCATGTTGTCAAGCAGATCATCGACGAGGACGGCAGCATAATTAAATCCTTTAACGGAGAGACAAAGCGACAGGTTATAAGCTCGGAGACGTCAAAGCTTATGGCCGAGATAATGGAGCAGGTTGTTCTTCACGCGAACGGCCGCAACGCCTATGTTTCGGGATTCAGAATCGGCGGCAAGAGCGGCACGTCACAGGATCTTGGAAGCAAAATTGTCGGGAAGTATTGGGCCTCTTTTCTCGGGATTGCTCCGGTTGACGACCCCGAGATCGCAGTGCTGATAATTCTCGATTACGCGCAGAGCAAGGACTCGATATACGGCGGAATCCTCGCCGCGCCGATCGTCGGCTCCGTTATGAAAAACGTCCTCCCTTATATCGGGATTGACGCGGTATACACAGAAGAGGAACTGGGAATGCTCGATGTCAGCGTTCCAAATGTCACAGGCAGGTCGATAACATCGTCATATGCCTATTTGCAGCCGCTTGGGCTTTCCGCAACAGTTGTCGGAGAGGGAACAGAGATTGTCTCGCAATTTCCGCTCGCGGGGCAGAGCGTGCCGCGAGGCTCGAGCGTACTGCTCTACACCGACGCCACAGCACCGCGCGAGGTGAAAGTTCCCGATGTCACGGGGCGTGGGCAGACTGAAGCCACCATGCTGTTCAAATCTGTCGGACTCAACATGCGCGCCAGCGGTTCGGGCCAGGCGTCGGGACAAAGCGTTGCTCCGGGCGAGACGGTTGCCGTGGGAACGGTTGTGACAGTGGAGTTTGTCGACCACAGCATCGCGGATTAGTTGTGGGACCGCCGAGCGGACAGACGGTTTTCGACTGTTGCATCATGACAATTCGGCTGATGAAAAAATCTGTCGTTTTATGTGACAAGCAAAAACAGACACAAGAGGTGTGCCATGCGTCTTCGTGATATTGTAATAGGCCTGGACTTCGCCGGAGAATTTTCCGACAGCGAGGTCTGTGGTGTAGTGCGCGATTCGCGCAAGGTCGAGCGTGGCAGTGTTTTCGTCTGCATCAAAGGCCGCAGCTTCGACGGGCACGACGCGGCTCGCTCCGCGCTTGAGCACGGGGCCGTCGCCGTCATCACCGAAACCCCGCTCGGGCTAAAGAACGAGCTTATGGTGAGCGACACGCGGCTTGCCTATGCGAAGCTGTGCCAAAACTATTTCGGCAACCCTCAGCGCGATTTGACTGTGATTGCCGTAACGGGAACAAACGGAAAGACGACGGTAACAAGCACTGTCAAGCAGGCACTATGTAATCTCGGAATAAAGGCGGGACTGATAGGCACAATCCGCTGTGAAATCGGCGATTTGGAAATACCTGCGAAGTTCACGACTCCCGAGGCGTGGGATATTTGCGCGCTGTTTTCGCGAATGCTTGCGGCGGGCTGCACACACGTCGTGCTTGAAGCCTCCTCTCAGGCGCTCGATCAGGGAAGACTGCTCGGAATAAAATTCGACTGCGCCGTGTTCACAAATCTCACGCAGGACCATCTGGATTACCACGGCGATATGGAGAGCTATTATCAGGCTAAAAAACTGCTTTTTGACAATGCAAAACAAGCGGTTATAAATGCCGACGACGAGTATGGCCGCCGTCTCGCTGCCGAACTCAAAATACCGCTGATAACCATCTCAGCAAAGGACGACTCCGCGAACTATACAGCGAAGTTCATCGAATGCTCGATAACCTCGGTGCGCTTTGAACTGTGCGGCGAGGGATACATCAAACGAATTAATTTTGCGATGCCGGGACTGTACAGCGTCCACAACGCGCTTTGCTCCGCCTGTGCGCTGTTTTCGATCGGGGTTGACAGAGACGACGCCTGCGAGGCAGTTGAACTCACAAAGGGCGTGAGAGGCCGCTGCGAGGTGCTGTACAGCGAAGAGTTTTCGGTGATATGCGATTTTGCCCATACGGGGGATGGTCTTGAGCAGCTGCTCTCGAGCATAAAACCATTTGTGAGAGGCAGAATGGTGACGTTGTTCGGCTGTGCCGGAGATCGCGATCCGCTCAAACGTCCCGCAATGGCGCTCGCCGTCGGACGATACTCCGATTTTGTGGTTCTCAGCTCAGACAACCCGCGCACGGAAGACCCGATGAAGATCATCGACGAGGTCAGCGCTTATCTTGCGGAGACAGGCGTTCAATTCACTGCCGTGCCCGATCGCTACGAGGCGATCAAGTGGGCGCTCGGCAATCTTCGCAAGGACGACGTGCTCGTGCTCTGCGGAAAGGGGCATGAGGATTATCAAGTCATAGATGGGTGCACAATATATCTTGATGAGCATGAGATAGTTAAAGAATATTTAAGCAAGCACAACGGTTAGAGGGAGTGCAAATGGAAAAAATAAAACTCGCGGAAATACTTAAAGGGGTCGCGGTGACAAGATACCCCGACAGGATAATTACTAATGTAGTGACCGACTCCCGTCTTGCGGGAGAGGGAAGCCTTTTCGTCGGCATTGTCGGAGATAGATTGGACGGAAACAGCTTTGCCAAAAACGCGCTTGAGCGCGGTGCGGCGGCAGCAGTGGTGAATCGGCTGTGCGACGCTGAAGGAGAGCAGATCGTTGTCAAGGACACAAAGGATGCTCTGATTGAGATGGCGGGAAATTACCGCGAAAAATTCACTCCCAAGGTCGTTGCAGTTACCGGCAGTGTCGGCAAGACAACAACCAAGGAGATGGCCGCGGCAATCCTGTCCAAATTCGGCAAAACACTCAAGAACGAGGGCAATAAAAACAACGAGATCGGCCTTCCCGAAACGCTGTTTGAGATGGATTCGTCAACAGAGCTCGCAGTGCTCGAGATGGGCATGAACGGGCTCGGTGACATACGCAAGCTCACTATGGCGGCGCGCCCGAGGGCGGCTGCGATAACTTGCATCGGCGTAAGCCACCTCGAGTTGCTTGGCAGCCGCGAAAATATACTGAAAGCAAAGCTTGAGATTGTCGAAGGATTTCCTGACGAACACGGAATACTCGTGATAAACGGCGACGATGAGCTGCTGATGGATGCGCGCGGCGATATTCCTTTCGAGACAGTGACTTTTGCCATGTCGAACTCGCAGAGCGATGTGGTCGCAAAAGATGTGATGACACGTGTTCAATCGAGCGAGTTCACCATTGTTGACAGAGATAATGGCTCTTTCAAGGCCATGATACCCTGCTCGGGAAACCACAATATCATGGACGCGCTCGCCGCCTACACCCTGTGCACGAGAATCGGTGCGGATGCCGAACGTGCGGCTGCGGCGCTCTCCGATTACAAGCCTGCTGGAATGCGACAGAAATTTGTGGATTTCGGCGGAGTTACCGTAATTGAGGACTGCTACAACGCGAGCCCCGACTCGATGCGCGCGGCGATCAAAACGCTTGCCGCGCTTCCGATTGACGGAATAAAGGTCGCTGTGCTCGGAGATATGCTCGAGCTGGGGGCTATTTCCCGCGAAGCCCATCGCGCCATGGGCATGGAGGCGGCGAAATCCGGTATTGACATTTTGCTGTGTTACGGCGAGAATATGAAACTGTGCGTTGATGCGGCGCTCGCGTCCGGAATATCGAGCGCGGAGCACTTTGACGACAAAAGAAGCCTCGCGGAATATCTCATTAAGACAGTGCACCCGGGTGATGCGGTTATGTTTAAGGCGAGCCGTGCAATGGCGCTTGAGGATGCGATCGAGATATTTTACGGCGGTAAATGAAGGCGGAAAGAGAACGGTAAACTGATATGGAGCGAACAGCAATATTACTCACCGCGATAGTGAGCATGGGAGTTACGGGCATTCTCGGGTTTTGGCTCATCCCGTGGCTTAAAAAACTGAAATACGGACAGACAATCAACGAGATCGGTCCGCGTTGGCATAAGGGCAAGGAGGGAACTCCGACAATCGGTGGACTGATGTTCATCATCGGATCAATCGTGGGGCTGGCAGTTGGATATCTCTCTTTAATACTGGAGGCACCGCAGTTTTTAGGCGTGCAGTTCAAAACGGAAAATGTGCGGCTGTTTGCGGGTATAGGGGCTGCGCTCGGATTCGGAATCATCGGATTTATTGACGACTACATGAAGGTTGTGCACACCCGGAATCTCGGACTCACAGCCAAGGGGAAAATCGTCATGCAGATCTTTGTCGCCGCGGCCTACCTGTTCGTTATGGATCGTTTTGGCGCGTCGACCACCTCGTTTGTGTTTCCGTTTTTCGGTGAGATCGAGTTTGGGTTGTGGTACTATGTGCTCTCTATGCTCGCCATTATTTTCATTGTCAACGCCGTGAATCTCACCGACGGTATTGATGGTCTTGCGACATCGGTCACCTTTGTTGTCAGTGCGGGTTTCATAGTGATTTCGACCATGCTCGGATACGTTGGAACGGGGCTGCTATCAACTGCGATAGCGGGAGGCTGTGTCGGATTTATCATATGGAACTTTTACCCCGCAAAGGTGTTTATGGGGGATACGGGTTCGATGTTTCTCGGCGGTGCAGTGATTGCTATGGCATATGGGGTTTCTTTCCCGATACTCCTCGCAATTGCGGGGATAGTTTATGTCTGCGAGGCGGGGTCTGTGGTTATTCAAGTGTGCTATTTCAAGGCGACACACGGAAAGCGGTTGTTTAAAATGACCCCGATTCACCACCATTTCGAGATGTGCGGGTGGTCGGAAATCAAGATTGTGTCGGTGTTTTCATCAGTTGCTTTGGTTGGCGTCCTAATTGCGATCGCGTCGGCGATATGCACTCAAGTATAAACTGAAATTCAGGAGAAATATGGCAAAGCCTGTTCACAAAATCGAGACTTCTCCCAAGCCGAGATGCGACGCTGCGTTGCTTTCAGTGACGGTGGTGCTTGTCATCTTCGGCCTTATCATGATGTTCTCGGCGAGCTATGCCAATGCCTATTATCTGTTTGGAGACAGCTACTATTTCATAAAAAAACAGGCTATATTTGCGATTATCGGCGTGGTGGCAATGTTTATTGTCTCGAGAATTAACTACAGGGTATTGCACAGGCTTGCGTGGCCGCTCATGATCGTTTCGTATGTTTTGCTCGTGATGACGCTGTTCATGCCGGCAATAAACGACTCAAAACGCTGGATTGTCATCAATAATAGCTTCACATTTCAACCATCTGAGGTGGTTAAGTTTGCGGTCATAGCTCTGTTTGCCCACCTAATCTCGATAAAGCCGGACAAAATGAGTGAGCTGAAGTACGGCTTTTTGCAGCCGCTGCTGATTCTCGGTGCCATTGCGGCGATTATGATGCAGCAGACGCATCTTTCTGGCACGATTCTCATCTGCCTTGTTGGTGTTGTGATGATGTTCGTGGGAGGCACAAAAATTGGGTGGTTCGTGCTGTCGGGCGCGGTCGTGGTACCGCTCGGAGTGGCGGGGCTTTATCTAACGCAGAAAATGTCCTATGCTTTAGAGCGCATTAAAATGTGGCAAGACCCCTTTCTCGATCGTACAGGCGCAGGACATCAGATAATTCAATCGCTTCTCGCAATCGGATCGGGAGGCCTTATGGGGCTGGGTCTTGGTAACTCACGGCAAAAACATCTATACGTTCCCGAACCGCAAAACGATTTTATCTTCTCGATAATATGCGAGGAGCTGGGATATATCGGCGCGATTTTTGTAATATTATTGTTTGTTATTTTCATCTTTCGAGGGTTTGCTATTGCGATGAATGCGCACGATAAATTTGGGGCAATGCTCGCCATCGGGATCACGTCCCAGATAGGCTTGCAGGCGCTGCTGAACATCGCGGTTGTGACTAAAACCATTCCCAATACCGGGATTTCCCTGCCGTTTTTCAGCCAGGGCGGAACGTCGCTGGCAATGGTTTTGGCAGAGGTTGGTGTGTTGCTTGCCGTGTCGCGGTACTCCGCGATTAAAAAGCAATGAGGGCGGTGATTTGTGCGGGCGGCACTGCGGGGCATATCAATCCTGCGCTGGCGATAGCCGCCGAAATAATGGCAAACGAACCGGACTCAAAAATTGTCTTCGCAGGTCGCAGAGACGGAATGGAATACCGCTTGACAAAGGCGGCCGGATATGAATTCCGACACTTTGAAATACACGGTTTTGAGCGCGGATTCAGACCAAAGGATATAATATTCAACTTCAAAACGCTCTGGTATATCGCAAGATCCACAGTGCAGGCAAGGAGATTTTTCGCCGCATTTCGTCCCGATGTCGTGATAGGATGCGGGGGGTATATCAGCGGCCCGATAGTCCGCGAGGCGGCGAAGTGCGGAATAAAAACGGCGATTCAAGAGCAGAATTCTTTCCCCGGCGTGACGACGCGGTTGCTCTCACGTTATGCTGATGTGATATGTGTCGCGAGTGAGGATGGCGCGCGCAGGATCAACATGCGCGATAAGACCTACATTACCGGAAATCCCGTCAGGCAGGAATTTTTCTCCGCGAGCCGACAGGCGGCAAGAAAGTCATACGATGTGGGAGACAGGGTCTGTGTACTCTCCTTTGGAGGATCGCTTGGCGCGCGCGCATTGAACGAACTTGCGGCGCGGTTCATGCAAAAACACTGCAATACTGGAGAGATTTTCCATATTCATGCGACAGGCAGCTACGGCGTTACAAGCTATCCGGAAAGGCTGCGTGAACTCGGTGTCGAACCTGACAGCCGCAACATCTGCGTGAGGGAATACATCGATGACATGCCGGATTGTTTTGCAGCGGCAGATCTTGTCATATCGCGTTCCGGTGCTATCACGATAAGCGAGCTTGCAGCAGCGGGAAGAGCCTCGGTGTTGATTCCGTCTCCCAACGTTGCGGAAAACCATCAATACTACAACGCGCTGACGCTCTCGGATGCTGGCGCGGCCATCATGTATGAGGAAAAAAATATCGATCCCGATGCGGTTGCAAGTGAGCTGCTCACGCTCTGCCGAAATCGTGTAAAGCTCGGCGAGATGGGTGTATGCGCTCGATCGGTTTCGGTGAAACACTCGGCCTCAAGGATATACGATCAGATAAAAATGCTGGTGAAATGACAAAACGGAACCCTTTTGCATAGGATGTGGCAAAATATTTCTTATGTGAGAGGTGCGCTTTGGATTTTCTGCGTGTGGAGGGCGGTCGTCCTCTCGTCGGCTCGGTGACTCTCGACGGCGCCAAGAACAGCATTCTTCCCCTGCTTTGCGCGAGCGTGCTGTGCGACGGCAGATCGGTATTTACAAATGTTCCGAATTTGAGCGACGTGCGCCTTGCATGTGATGTGCTCGGGAGCCTTGGTGTTTCAGCTGAACTTCTGGATGCGAATATCACTGTCCGGAACGACGGCATCGACAGCGCCGAGATACCGCGTGAGCTGATGTCCGGAATGCGGGGAACCTTCATGTTTTTGGGGTCTATCCTCTCAAGAAAAGGCCGCGCTGTTGTTTACAATCCCGGGGGATGCAAGCTCGGGCTGCGCCCGGTGGACATACATCTCGATGCGCTTCGTGCCCTGGGTGCCAACTTCAGATTCGATGGAGATCGTTTGAGCGCGGAGCTTCCGAACGGCAGATTTTGCGGCGGCGAGGTGTCATTGCGCTTTCCCTCGGTCGGTGCAACGGAAAACTCTATTTTCGCAGCAGTGCTCGCGGAGGGCACAACTCGTATTTCGGGAGCTGCGTGCGAGCCCGAAATATCTGATGTTGCGAGTTTTTTAAATGAGTGCGGCGCGCGCATATCTGGAGCGGGCGAGAGTGTTATAGAAATTGAGGGCGTGCGCGAGCTCTTAGGCGGACGCCACGCTGTCATCCCAGACAGAATCGCAGCGGCAACGCTGCTCTGTGCCACAGCGGTTTCTCGCGGCGACGTCACGATTGACGGAGCTCGTGAACATGATGTGCGCGCGGTTGTCGACACGCTTCGCGCCTGTGGAGCTCATATTGTTTCCTCTAATGCGTCTTTGCGCATTCAAGTGGAGGAGCGCTTGTCGGGATGCGGCAGAGTTTCCTGTGAGCCTTTTCCGGGATTTTCCACCGACGCAGGCCCGCTGCTCGCGGCCGCCATGTGTTTTGCGCGCGGTGAGAGCGAAATATACGACAGCGTTTTCGAAAACCGATTCTCGTGTGCAGACGCGCTGCGCTCTCTCGGCGCCGATTCCCGCGCCGTCGGCCGCTCAATAATTATTGGAGGCAGCGCCACCATTTCGGGAGGCCGTGCGACAGCGGGTGATTTGCGTGGGGCGGCGGCGCTTGTGTGCGTTGCACTCGGCTGTGAGGGCGTTTCCGTCATCGAGGGCATCGAGCACCTTGACAGAGGATACGCTGCGCTCGAAAAAACGCTCCGCTCCCTCGGCGCTTCAATATGGAGGTACAGTGATTGAAGAGTAAATCAAAAAAAAGCAAGGAAAACGTCGCGGCGGACAGGACGGCAATTATCCGCCGCGGACAGCGACGGCGCACCGCCACGGCGTTTGTGATAATCCTGCTGCTCATCGTGGGCGCAACGCTGTCTCTTACCGTTTTTTTTAGTATAGAAGAGGTGCGCGTTGAGGGAAGCAACAGATATTACTCAGCAGATCAGATACTCTCCGCGTCGGGCATCGAGAAAGGGAAAAACATTTTCCTTTTCTCATCAAAACGAGCGGAGGAGAGGCTGTGGGCGACGCTCCCATATATAGACAACATCAGCGTACGGCGAGAGCTGCCGGGCACGGTTATAATCGATATAAGTGTGTCATCAGACTCGGTCGCGCTGCCATACGACGGCGGATGTCTCGTGTTGAGTGACAGATTAAAGATAGTCGATATCGTGTCCGGTGAATCGAGCGTTTACACAAAAGTATACGGAATTCAGCCGTCATCATGTGAGGTTGGGGTTGGGCTTGAGACGGAGGATGAAAACGGCACGCAATACCTTGCCGCGATTGTCAGCGCGCTGTCGGACAGCAAGTTGCTGAATGTTATCAGCGATATTAATGTCTCGGACAAGCTCAACCTCTCGCTGGTTTATGACAACCGGATTTTTGTGATGCTGGGCACAGCCAGCAATATCGACTATAAAATAGAAATGCTCGCGGCGCTGAGTTCTGACAAGCTTTCTGATACGGATACCGGATATCTCGACCTTTCTCTCGCGGGCAAGGGAACGCTCAAACAGAAGCCGCTTGAGCTTCCGGACGGCTACAGAACACCTGCAAAAGCGGTGTGACGGCCGCGTGAACGGCGCAAAATCGCCATACGGATTGAAAAAAATACTTATATATGTTAAATTAATACATAACGCTGGATCTCGGGGGTAAACACCGTGTCTACAATGAATTTTTCGCTGAGCGAAGAAACCACATACAATATCAGTATTAAAGTCATAGGAGTTGGCGGTGGTGGCGGAAACGCTGTCAACCGCATGATTCAAAGCGGAATACAGGGCGTCGAATTCATAGCTATGAATACAGACGGCCATATTCTCAAGTTTAACAAAGCCACATACAAAATTCAGCTCGGAGGGGAACTGACCAAAGGTCAGGGCGCGGGCGGAATTCCCGACATCGGTAAGCAGGCGGCAGAGGAGAGCAAGGAAGACATCAAAACTGCACTCAAGGGTGCAAACATGGTGTTTATAACTGCGGGAATGGGCGGAGGCACCGGAACAGGTGCAGCGCCGGTCGTCGCTCGTATCGCTAAGGAACTGGGTATTCTCACTGTTGGAATCGTGACGAAACCGTTCACCTTTGAAGGCAAGCGCAAGATGGATATTGCGATTGACGGAATAACCGAGCTTCGCAAATATGTGGACTCAATAGTCGTGATTCCCAACGAGCGCCTCAAGCTTGTGAGTGAAGAACGCATAACGCTGGCAAACGCCTTTGAGATAGCGGACAACGTGCTGCTTCAAGGAGTTCAGAGCATTTCAGAGTTGATCAATGTGCCTGGATTTATAAATCTTGATTTCGCGGACGTTTCGGCGATAATGCACGAGTCGGGCTACGCTCACATGGGAGTGGGACGCGCCTCCGGAAGCGACAAGGCAAGATTGGCTGCCGAGGCGGCGATAAGAAGCCCACTTCTTGAGACGACCATCGACGGCGCTAAGGGCGTGCTCATCAATATAACCGCATCGCCCGATATTGATCTTCCCGACGTCGAGCTTGCAAGCTCGATGATCACCGATGCGGCCGACACCAATGCCAACATCGTGTGGGGGGCGGCTTTTGACGAAACCTTCAACGACGAAATAATGATAACGGTCATAGCAACGGGGTTTGAAGAGATATCCCACGACGCCGCGCCATTTGCCTTTGGACCGGATCATCACTCCCACAAGCCGACGACTGAAACTGCGTCGAAGGACAAGGATTCCAAGGAAAAGGTAGTGACCGTTGAGTTGCAGGAGAGTGACCCGTTTCCTGGATTCGGAGATATAATGACGCTGTTGAATCACCGTTCCAATGACGATAAGGAATGAGGATGGAAGGACAAACTTATGAGCGGCAAGCAATATCATATCGCGCTTGACAGAGATATGCTGTGCGGAGCGCGCTGCGCGATTATGCCGGGAGATCCCGCGAGGGTGGAAAAGATAGCGGCATATCTTAACAACCCGCGATTCATCTCTCAAAGCCGCGAATACACATCTTGGCTCGGCGAGGCAGGGGGACAACCAGTTGTAGTGACAAGTCACGGTATCGGAGGCCCGTCCACCGCAATAGCGGTTGAGGAACTTTCCGCGCTCGGCGTGGATACGTTTATCCGTGTGGGAACGTGCGGAGGCATGAATCTAAAGGTGCTTGCAGGAGATGCGGTTATTGTAAACGGTGCGATTCGAGCAGAGGGAACTTCGCGCGAGTATCTGCCGATTGAGTTTCCTGCCATTGCTGATATCGACGTCACATGCGCTCTGCGCGAGGCGGCAAAGAATATGAACTGCCGCTTTCATATAGGCGTTGCTCAGTGTAAAGACTCTTTTTATGGGCAGCACGATCCAGATCGGATGCCGGTTTCCTATGAGCTCCTGAACAAATGGCAGGCTTGGATACGCGCCGGAGCACTCGTTTCGGAAATGGAGACTGCGGCTCTGTTTGCCGTTGCATCCTGTCTCGGCGCCCGAGCCGGTGCAGTCATGCTCTGCATCTGGAATCAAGAACGTGAAAGGGCAGGAATGAAAGATGACAATCCCACCGTCGGCGGATACGACGAAAGCGACATTCCTATAAAGATTGCTGTGGGAGCGATAAAAAAATTAATCGGCTAAGTTGCTGATTATAAGAGCGGGGGCAACTGCAATGGCTAAAAACATATTTGAGGAAAACACCACAGGGGACTTTGATTACGAGAGCGACGAAAAGAATGACGAAGATGAATATGAGGATGACGTCACTCTGAAAACGTCTCTTTTCGGCTTTAGCCGCAAGGCTGTTCAGGATCATGTCGACGAAATCACAGAGAATTTTGCTCGTCGCGAAGAGGAACTTCTGGGAGCGATAAACGATCTTACGTTGCGCAACAGCAGCCTTAAGAGTCGAGTTTCGGAACTTGAGCGATCGGTGTCTGCTGTTCAGGGGCAAGTTCAGGACAGTGCCTCTCAAGCAGAACAGGTCAAAGCGAGAGAGTGTGCACAGAAGCAGAACATCGATTCGTTGCGAAGCAAGATTTCAACGCTTGAAAAGTCGCTTGTAAAAGAAAAAATGCTCAGCGGACAGATGAACAAAAACCTGACTGACGCTGTCGATTATGTCAAGAAAGCGCAAACTGAAATTGAAAATCGTAAATCGCAGCTGCTTGCCGCACGAAGCGAGCAGGAGGTGTCACTCGCGCAACTTGAAGATGCAAACAATCAGATGACCAACCTAAAGTCCGAGCTGAGCCAAAAAAACACGGAGCTTCTTCAAAAGGAAGAGGAGATAGCTCGCGTTGCAGATGAAGCTAAGGGTAATGCGGATCTTTTGCAGGGGAAAAATGAAAATATTAAGTCACTTCAGGCGGAGCTTTATGAAACCACACAGGCGGTTGTCAAGCTGAAAGAACAAAGCCACCGTAAAGAAGAAGAGCTTTTTGAAAAAGACTTTCAGATCAACGAGAGAAACCGTTCAATTTCCGAAAAGGAAGCGGAGATATCACGGCTTGAAAACGAGCTGCTGTCCATCCAAAATGAACAGGAGAGCAAGCTGAAACGCCTCGATGACGATCTGAAAGTGCAGACGCTGCGTCTCGAGAGCGAAAAGAAAGAAGAGATTGCAAAACTTGAAAACGAGCACAAACAGCTTGCGGAACAATCGGAAGCCGAACACGGTGAACAGCTTGCACGTCTTCTCTCTGAGCACGGAGATAAGATATCAGGATTAAAAGAGGAGCACGGGCTCGCCGTATCTCAACTTAAAACTGAAATCGAGAGTCTGAACAAATCCATCTCAGACAATGTCGTGCAGATTGCCAATTTTGAAAATATGGTAAGTGCTAAAGATGCACAAATTGCCGAGTTGCGCAATGATATTGAAGCTAAATTGTCTCAAATAACCGAGTACAAGCACGCCGTATCGATAAATGAATCGCAAATGGTGGAGTTGAACAATGCGGTTAATGCGAAGTCGGCACATATTGACGAGCTCGAAGGAGCATTAGCATCAAATGAGGCGCAGACTACCCAACTTGAGGATTTGATACGTGCCAAAGATGCACAAATTGTCGAGCTGCACAATGATGTTGAAGTTAAATCGTCTCAAATAACTGAGTATGAGCACGCCGTTTTGATCAATGAATCACAAGTGGTGGAGCTGAACAATGCTGTTAATGCGAAGTCTGCACATATTGATGAGCTCGAAAGAGCGCTATCATCCAATGCCGCGCGGTTGACCGAGCTGACAGCGCTCCTTGATGACAAGACCTATCAACTTGATCAAAGCGAAAATTTGCACTTACAGAAAGACGCAAGGGCTTCCGAGCTTGCGAACAAAATCGCACAAAGAAACAGCGAACTTGACAATATGCGCGGGGAATATGAACGCATACGCACGGAATTTTCCGATTGCACACAGCGTCTCGGACAAGCTGATGCAGCGCTCGGAGAGCGCACACAGGAAGTGGAGCGCGGGAAATACAGGCTGACGAGCATTTCTCGAGAATTAGAACAACGTGATTTTGCACTCGCTGAGAGAACGAGAGAGGTCGAGGAGAAAAACGGTCTGCTTCAAGCCCGAAACAAGCAAATTTACGACATGCAGAACACAGTTAAGATGCTTGAAAAGAAAGTGTCCGAGTTTGACAAACGCAGACAGGATGCGGAGCAGGCACTGGTCGTCGTACAGCGCGCACAGTCTCAAGTCGCTATGAGCAACGCTCAGATGCCACAGTACGGTTCACCATATCCTAATCTTAATCGCTCACAACCACAGGCGATGCCGTTTGCGGCGCCGCAATTTCAGCCGTACCGCCAAAGCAACAACCCGCAGGTGCAAGGCTACGTCTACCAGCAGTCCCAACAGCCACAGCAGTTCCAGCAGCCACAGCAGTCCCAACAGCCACAGCAGTCCCAACAGCCACAGCAGTCCCAACAGCCACAACAGCCACAACAGCGCCTACAGCAGTCGCAGATGCCACCGTCGCAACACGGTTATTACGGGCAGCAGCCCCAGATGCCTCCACAGCCGCCTATGGCACAGCAGGAGGGCAATGGATTATACGCTCAAAACAGACCCCAGCCGCAGCAGCGCCAAAACCCCGGTTATTCTGGCGGATACCCAGTGCAGCAGATTCAACGTATAGCAGCACCCTATCCGACACAGCAGCCTTCTTATCCGTCTTATGCACAAGGATACGGGCAGCAGCGCCCCCAGGGACAGCCACAGATGCCAGGACAGCAGATGTCAGGGGATTTCTTCAAGGATCCGTTCAGCCAGAAGTAAATCGCTGCTTTGGATTGATTGCATTCAAAATAAAACAGTGGGCGGGTTGCGGCCGATTTCGGCATGCGCTTTCCACTGTTTTTTATTCGATTTTCAGTTTGGCGGTATACTGAATTTTGCGATATCCGGTGAATAGAGTCAAAGTACACAAGCGCAGAGCATCTTTAAAGCGCTTAAAAAGGAAAACGAGTGTGGCTATGCTTGCCGATGAATACCACCATGTATGTTAAGCAAGCAATATGGGAGTTGGAAGCGAGGAGAAATGCAGGAAAATGCGAAATACGGACGATAAAGCGAAAGAAAAAGCGACCGTGTGACACAATCGCTTTTTCTTTGATGCAATTCTGTGATAGGTAAAACTAAACATTGAGAGAAAAGCGCAAATCTTTTTCGTTACGCTGATGTGAACATCATCGAGCCGTCGGGGCCGATGGAATATGCCGCGCTACCCTGAACCGTGTGAGTAAAGAGATAGTCTTTCCATAACTGATATCCTGAAACCTGAAAGTGTATCCCGTCCGGCGCCGCGATCTCCTCAATCAAATATCCGTCTTCTCCGACGACGACGGAGTGCACATCGAGAAAATAACAGCCTTTGGCCTTGGCGAGTGTGAGTACAGCTGCATTATATGCGTTGATGTTGTCGCTGGAAAATGCCGTGCGCTTTGCTGCCAATTCCTTTGTTGTCGGTGGAATTGATTCCAGTATGATGTCAAGTGCGGGCATCTTGCTTTTTAGATCGTCGAGGAATTTGCCATATCCCTCGACAAGCGAATCGATGCTCGACCATTCAAGTCCATTGGTTCCGAGCATTATATAAACTTTTTTTGGCTGCTTAAACACAATCGTGTCGGTCATGGTGAGTTTTTGTCCGTCTTCGGTTTTGAAAAACGCATCCTCCATCACGGTGGTTGGACTGATACCGATTTTCGTGCACGTGTCATACCCTTTAAAAAGGTCATATATGCGAATTCCATCTGAAATCGAGTCGCCGCAAAAAAGCGCGTCGTCAAAGTAGCTCTGCTCGACTGGGGTTGTCTCTGTGAGTGTCACCGAACGTTCCTGGGTGACCTCGGTCTTTATCGGCTTCAGCGAAAATTCCGATGGCGGCAGAGTAGTGCGGATGGTTTCTCTGTTAGCGTTAACCAGTTGAATCACGACAGAAAAAATTATCAGAGCTATCAGCAGTCCGGAGAGCAGCACGATGAAAAAGGCGTTTTTCCGAAGTACTGTTCCGAACGTTTCTCTGCGCGGTGACATGTGAACTGTGGGCATCTTTCCCTCCATTTGAAGTCGCACTGCCGGCAGGATACACCTGTTGGCATCGACAGCAAGCTGTGATTTAGTATAGCATTTTGTGATCATGGAAAAATCGGATACCCTAACCGTCTCCGAAAGCATCTCTTCGGGTTTCGGATTGTTGGGTTTTGGGGCTGATTGATGTCTGTTTGTGCCGTGGCTTGGCACTGCACCCGAGATCTCAGATTCCGGTTGCCTGCCGCATTATTGTACCACAATTCAAGCAAATTTCAACAAACACCTTTTTTGCTCTTGACTAACAGGAAAAAATTCTTTAATATATATCGAGCACGGGGTTTGCACATACACGATTAATCGCCGTGTCCAGTTCATCATCTGTGATGCTTGGTAGTCTGTGAAATATATCTCAAGGTTTTTTCGTGTCTAATCGACGCAATCTCAGTGCCTTTGAAAAAAAGAGGGCGGCAATCCCGCCCACATTATATCTGCTTCTGTGGCTCAATGGTAGAGCAGCTCATTCGTAATGAGCAGGTTGTCAGTTCGATTCTGACCAGAAGCTCCAAGATAGGTTAACAAATTTCAGAAATGAAACTTGTTAACCTTTTCTTTTTAGCGCATAATTGTGGTCTGAAGATTATTTATATAATAAAAGGTAGTATATAAACTTATGGATAGAAAATATACTGATATAAATTCGCAATTTTTTGATAAATGGATTCAAAGCGGCTGGGAGTGGGGACAGCCAATTAGCCATGAGATTTATGAAAAAGCAAAAAATGGAGATTGGTTCGTACTGCTGACTCCTACGAAGCCTGTGCCAAAGAATTGGTTTCCTGACATGAGGAATTTAAAAATTCTCGGGTTAGCTTCTGGCGGAGGTCAGCAAATGCCTATTTTTACAGCGTGTGGTGCAGATTGTACTGTTTTAGATTATTCCAAATCTCAACTTGAAAGCGAAAAAATGGTTGCTGAAAGGGAAAATTATTTAATCAATATAGTGAGAGCGGATATGACAAAGCCTTTTTCTTTTGAAAATGAAAGCTTCGACTTAATTTTTCACCCTGTTTCTAATTGCTATGTTGAAGATGTTTTGCCAATTTGGAAAGAATGTTATCGTGTGTTAAAGCGAGGTGGAATACTACTTGCTGGGCTTGATAATGGAATTGGCTTTGCGTTTAATAACGATGAAACAGCATTAAAGTATAAATTGCCGTTCAATCCTTTGAAAAATAAAGAAATTTACGATGACTCAATAAAAAACGATTGGGGTATTCAGTTTTCACATACAGTGGAGGAGCAAATCGCAGGACAATTACAAGTGGGTTTTCGATTAGTTGATATTTATCAAGACACAGGTGGAACTGGGAATTTGCATGAGTTTAATATTCCTACATTTTATGCAACTAAAGCAGTTAAGGAATAACAGGTACTAAACAAAACGAGCATTTTACGCAAGTTTGGCATCGCATCTTTATTAACCAAACTTGACAAAAAGAAAGAACCGTCCTCGGACGGCTCTTTCTTTTTGGTGCGATGCCTTCAGCACCGTCGCCTGCGGGTAGGCTCTCCGCTTCGCTCAACGCGAAAGAAAAACCTGACGGTTTTTCTTTCACACTATCTTTCCCTCCGAACGCTAGAGCCGCTGCATCTATTTTGACCTAATGACACAAAAAGACAGACCTTCCGAAAATGAAGTGACCCCCAAAAGTTAGACAAATAATTAAGCGACGGAGAGGGCGTGTTGTCTGCGAATAGCAGGCGGCAAGCCCTTTAGCTTTGCCTTGATGCGGCGATTATTGCAGTAATTCGGATAGTTGATTAGTGCTGCCTTAAACTGCGCCATGGAGTCAAACTGCCGCAAATAAAGCCGCTCACTTTTGAGCAGTCCGAAGAAATTCTCAATCACTGCGTTGTCGAGACAATTTCCCTTGCGACTAATGCTCTGCCGAATGCCCTTTTCTCTCAGCATCCGTTGGTACTCCTTGTTGGTACTCCTTGTTGGTACTGCCAGAATTGGTCGGAATGGGGGATGGCATTGGTGCCGCTCGGTATCTTTTCAAAGGCGCTTTTCAGCATTTCCGTCACTATATTCAGCGCCGAATGCTCAGAAAGAGTTTTCGCCCGAAGAGGCTTAAATTCCGTCACATTGATCACCAGCTTCCGGTTTGGCTTTTCTCCCTCCAAGTTGCGTTCTAAGAGATTCGGCGCGATTTTGCCCCTTCGCCCTTGTAGGATTTGTACTTCTTTATGCGCACGCGGCAGATGATGCTATTGCTGGCACATCAGGCGCCGGACAGCTTTGTGTTGACCCCAAATCCCCGCCGATGCAGCCCCATGGTAATTCTGCGACAGCCGACACGATCCTTGTTCTCTCGGCGTAGACTGCCTCAATTTCCGCTGCAAGAGCGGCGTATTTGTCCGATGCGGCAAAGGGTTTGACCTGATAATAGTAGGTGGCGCGGGGAAGTTTTGCTGTGGCGAGAAGGTTTTCCAATTTGTATTTATGCCTTAGTGTCGACACTGCTTGTGTCCGCTCTCTCCGTACCCGTTCCGGCACTGAGGCGCGCATGCTTTTTAAGTAGTCATTCTCCGCACACAGGCGCTGATTTTTAGCGATTAAATCTTCTCCTCCCGAGAGACCCTTTGGGCCGGTGGCAG
>JAVXNE010000013.1:0-24385 GCA_036645935.1 Oscillospiraceae bacterium
GCACTTTGTCTTGCACTTTGTCTTGCACTTTGTCTTGCACTTTGTCTTGCACTTTGTCTTGCACTTTGTCTTGCACTTTGTCTTGCACTCTGTCTTGCACTCTGTCTTAGTGCTGTGTCCGTGCTCTCAATCCGTTTGCTATGGCTGACGTGCCGACATTGAGTCATTGACAGCTTTCCATACAGTCCTTTGCCGAATCATTCTTTTAGGCTGCACAATCTCCTCAACTGTTTGGGGAGGGCCGTAATTTTTACTCTTAGTTCTCACCGCACCGCGCGATCCCTTAGCTCTTCTCCCCGAAGAGCGAGAGACCTTGTTTGTTTCTGCCTGTGCAGCGTTGTAGTCCTCCAGGGCAATACGCGCGTTGAACTCGTTCACGGCGGTCTCCATCAATCGTTGCTGTTTTTGCACCGCACGGTTGTAGTCATCGATAAATTGTCGCTGCTGCTCCTTGAGCTCCTCATATCTGTTTTGATATTCGAGCGCAATTCCCTCAAGATCAAGCTGCTCCACCCCTCCCGAAAGCCCCAGAGATCTAAGCTGCTGCGGCCGGTCACGATAGTCGTTCATCTTGTCAATATATGCGTCTCGTGAAAGCTTATCATTCTCATGCTGCTTGCGTTCGCGAGTGACACGTGCCTGCTCAATCGCCTCAAGATATTGCTGCTTCAGCGCAGAGAGGCGCGCTTCCCGAAGCATCTGAGTGTAAATGTCCATACCTTCTCCTCCTTTTCTGTTCATTCAATTCAACTGCATAGGTTTTCATACGATTCCTTTCACGCGACAATGTGCGGGGAGAGGAGCGCAACCGCCTCACCGATCGCTGCCTTGCAGTTTGCAAGTCGCAACTCCAAATCGTCTGTAGGAACGGTGTTTGCCTGTGGGATCACCCCGCACAGCTCTGTCATTCCATCGATGAGCGCCACCCAAAACGGTCCGAGCCGCGTGTCAATCATCGCCCAGCTGTTGCTCTCTTCCCCCGATTTTGTTTTGCAGTGATAGAGTGCCGCAAAGTTGTCCTCACCACAAAATTCTCCGAGAGTGTCGCACGAACGGTCGGCTGCACCCGCTGTGAGCGGTGTGAATGCCAGGTAAGGCACGAGGCGCAGTCGCACACTGCCATCAAGAACTTTCACATATGCACCCTGCGGCAGCTCCTCAATGTCAGAAGGGTGCGGCTCGGGATACGGTATTCCATCTTTCCAGAGCGTGTCGGCGTCCTTGACAAACGTCTGCCCCGCAACGACATGCAGCACCGATAGCGGGTCGACGGAGTGCGCGATGCGCCCGTTGTAATTGTAGCTGTAATCCTTAGGCACAAGCCATGTCTCAAGATGCAGATGCTGTCCGAAACAAGCACTGCCCGACGCTCCCTGAATGCCGATTATCTGTCCCTCGTCCACCATTTCGCCAAACGCCGCCCTGCGCGATGCGAGATGGGCGTAGCGCGTGATAATGTCGGCTCGCTCATTGAAATATCCCGCAATCGCGAGCATGTTCCCGCCCGCCCCGTCATAGCAGGACAGCACGACACGCCCTGCGTGACACGCAACAACGTTGGTGTTGGTCTGGCTGCATATGTCACATCCGTAGTGCGGCCTGCGCACACCGTTTACGGTGTATGGGCCATATCCCGCCGTTATCGCGATACGCTGCATGGGAAAGCGCGCCATATTAAAACTCCCCCCGACCCGCGTTCTTTTGATTTCCACCGTCTCCTGCTTTTATTCCGAATAGCGTGCCCACAGTGGCTTCAATCAGCGCGTCGTCTATCTTAAACCCACGGCTTTCAAGAAAACTCATCACATAAGCTTTCTTCTCCTGTCCCGATTTCGAGCCAAAATACTGTTCGGCCGCACGAACTGCAATGTCGGTCCAAAACTCGAGTGTCTGCACATCTTCATTTTTGAGTTTCGCCGACAGCCACGGTATAAGCCGCGTTGTCAGAAGCGCCGCGCACAGTGCTATAACCGCGTTTATAATCGCGGTAAGATCGATGGTACCTGTCATATTTTTTTCTCCTTTTCCCTCTCGAGTACAGTTATGCGTGTCTCATGGCACGCAAGTTTGTCGTCCTGCTCTCGGTTGTTGTCCCATATTCGGCGATGCGAATCGGCATTGTCCTCCTCGAACTTTTCGAAGCTGTGCGCCATCAGTTCGATAGTGGTCGTGAGCCGCGTGACTGCCTCGGTGTTTTCCTTTGTTGATGACGTCCGCTGTCTCTCAAGTTCGTAGCGCTCGTCCGATCGCTCCTGGGCCCTTCGCGCGAGTGGGGTGTAAACCACAAAAAACAAACCCGCCAGCGCGGACAGCACCCCGACCACACCCCATTCACTCACGGCTTTCCGCCTCCCTCAATCTCCAGCCGCTCGGCAATAGTGATCTGCCTTTGCCGCAGCAGCCTGTCGATCTTATCTGCCCCGATGCTGATTTCTTATAAAGCCGCTTTAGCCGGGCGGCATATCGGCTCACGCGCTCACCCCCAAAATTATGTCTGCTTCCGATTGCGTTATAAGCCCGCGCAGCACAACGCGGGCAATCCCCGCCGCGTCAACGCGCCTCGCGTCGAACAGCCGTTTGTATCTCGTTGCCGTGTTTCCCATCTTTACTCCTTCCTTTTTTTAAGCTTTGCTGCTCAGCGCGATCAGTATGTCGTCTATTGTGGGCGCGAGTTCATCGTAAACGCCCTGTGCCGCTTCTAAAGAGGCGCTGTCCCGCCATGGCGAGAGCATCGGTCCTGCGAATGTCTCGCCGTCGTCGCGCGTCCAGATCGATCCCGGGGGAAGATATCTCATGCCCTCGATATAGGCGTCACACTTTCCGTCGAGCGCGTCTGTCTGCACCGCAGTTCTGTCTGCAGCGGACACGGTGTAGCAGTGATATCCGTCATCAATGTAGATAGTTCTCATGTTTTCTCCTTAAGTTAGCAATGCATAATCAATCCTAAATACTGCCATATCCAATATAAAGCCTAAATAATATAAGCCATTGACAGCAGATAGGTCATAAGTCCAATTGCATTCGGTCGTAGCTGTTGTGAGCGTTCCGCCCGTCAGGGATAGCCCTGTAAAATCCGCGTACATGGAGCCCCTGTTTTGTGTCTTACTCAGCGCCGCTGTACAATACCGGACAACGTCTATAGATGTCAATCTGGTTACCCGAACGGATAAAGTATGATATTTCGTGAGATCTATGGCGGTATCGAATCCGAAAACGCCACCGGATTCAACGCAGATACCACTATCGCCGTACTTGATTGACGCCGTCGGAGTAACTGAAAATAGTGATTCACCAAGAGATAAAGCGCCGCGGACATAGTATCCGACATCCCATCTTCGCCATAGTCCCGCTTGACGCGTCTTTGCTGTCCTAATCTCCCACGCCGACCCCGAATACTGGCAGCAACTGCCGGGATATGCCATCATGCAATTTTTACGCAGTGCATTAAAGACCGATGGTGAGGCGGTGTTTGTTTTGAACCACACCTCTCCACCGCTCAATGCCGCGCCGTTTAATTTGGTCGTCGGCTGCATCGACGAAAATACCCACTCGGTTATCGGAACGGCGGTCACAATACCGATCGTGTTTTCGACCGGCGTGTCGGCGCTCAGGGCGGCCTCGGTAGCGTAGGACTTTATTTTGAAATTGAGCGCCGCACCGCCCTGCTTAAAATTTGCATAGCTTGTCCCCTCTCTTTTGTTGAGATGGCAGGACACCGCCGCGCCGGTGATAAAATAATTGTCTTGCAGCATCTCTCCGTCTATCGTGCGGGCTGTATGCGCAGCCTCGTTAATTTCGAGAGCATCCCCCTCACAAAAGCTCCCCTCTGCAACAAAGCGCACGTTGTCCCCCGCTCCCGACAGCTTATGGGTGCGATAGAGCTTTGTGCCCGCCGCGTCGGTTCGAATGGCTGTCGCGACGCCGTCCAGCGTCAATTTGTAATATTTAACGCCATCAACAGTCTCCTGTCCACTAACCGAAATTCTGCTCGCGACCTGAGAAGTCGTCCCTGTTTTGGTAAGATCGGCCAGATCTTTGTAATACGTCGTTCCCGCAGGGATATCCAACGAGAGCGCAAGTGAGTGCGCGTAGTTTCCAAAGGCATTTGCGGCGCTCGCGTAATAGGATGAAGGCTTCCCTGCCAGCTTCTCGCTGTCGTCCACAGTGCCGTTTAGGTTGGCATCATACTGCGCCTTGGTCATGTCGGCGCTCCCCGTCTCAAACACCGTGTTGGCGACATCGGTCAAGCTCGCATAGTCGCGCTCGAGCACTGTCACAAGGGCGTTGTGCGCGGGCACGAGCACATCGAGCGACAGCTCGTCAAACTTGCGCTTCAGTCTTTCAGGGGCGAGGCTGGGCGTGTCCGCGAGGGACATCGCGCCCTTTCCTGCGGTATCTCCCGCGACAATTTTCAATCCTTCCATGAATATTTATTCCTTCCGTCAAATTTTTCCGCCTATAGTGTATTCAACAGCGTAGTTGTAAATTCCGAACGGCTCGTTCATGCTGTCGTTAATAAACCGAAAACACATCTTGTCCGATTTCGCACGGCGCAGTCTTCGTCCGAGCGCTTTGGGGGTTCTGTCGCAGGAAAACGTGAATTTCGCAAACGACAGCCTCTCAAATGTGAAATATCGGCATCCCGAACATTCCTCGAACAGCGTGCTCCAGATTCCCTTTGTCTGAGCGAGCACGCGCACCCCTGTCACCGACGCCGACAGCAATTTGAGCGCGAGATATCGAAAACTTTTTTTGTATTCAAACATCTCTGTCGAGAACATAGGAGTGTCCCAATAAGCAGTGATTGCGCGCCCTTCGTCGTTATAAGAATTCGTGTCCGTGGGGTCTGAATAAAACTCCATGAGTTTTCCTTCCGAAGTGCCAAATCTCAACTTATCGCCCTTTCGGTAAAGCACGCGCGCGTCAATCCCCGTTAGCAAAAAAGCCTCATACTGATGCGTGGAATAAGGCGCTCCCTTCTCGCACGATTTCAGCAGAGAATCGAGAACATAGAGTTTTTTACCGAGCGAAAGAATATAAAAATCCTTGTAGCTCACCGCGCAGCAGTCAGCTTTGCCAGGCTCCACCTCCAGGGCGTTGTTGATGTAGAACGAACGGTTTTGTGAATAGCGCTCGCCGTTGATATCGGCAGGTGTGATTGCGTAAACCCCATCGTGCGAGAAAAAGAGCGGCTCTGTTTTGAGATAAGCGATTGTGTGTCCCGAAACTATGCCCGCGCCTTGAAGCGTGTTCACAATCGGGAATGCGGCCTTGTCCGATTCAAGCTTACCCATGCGCAGCACGATGTTTCTCCCGTCCTCGTCCCCGCTCTTGTGCGCCGCGAGTTTATCCTCAATTATTGAATATCCCGTGATTCGCGTATTGAGTCCGAGAATGCAATAGGACGAGACGGGAAAGTAACTCGCATCGTTCATTCCGCTGTACCAGTCATAATTCAGATATTCGGAATTTCCTGTGAGAAACAACCGGTCGGCCGCGCCGTTAACGCCATAAAGCACCCCCATGTCACAGTGGTTTATCCTCGCTTCATAATCATCTCTCTGCTTTTTAACGGTTATTCTGATGTTGTCCGCGCCTGTTGTAGGAGACGCTGCCGGCGCACTTGCAAATGTAATTCGCCCGAGCGTCGCGTCAAAAGTGTATGCTGTCCCGCTGACAAGCTCCGTCCAAACATCCGCAGATTTCATCTGTTCCACCTTAATAAACCCCGGGTGAAGCCCGTCGTATGACATCTGATAAACACTCGAGGCAGCGTCACTCAAAAAGCTCTCAGTCCAACAGCTTCCGAGCAGATTTAGACCCTCGTAAACCGAGCCTCCCCCGCTCGGCTTGCGCGAGATGTTGATTTTGGGGATATACGCGTCCTCACTCGCCGCCTTGAGCGCCGTTCCGTTCCAGCACATCAGCTTTTTTCCATCTGCGATAAATAGCTTGTCTCCAAGCTGCCACGCTTTGGATCGGGTGTCGGCGAGCGTGTCGCAAATCGGAGTCGTCCCGAGGAACAGTTTCGTTCCCGAATGCACAAGCTCGCTTATCGCACCGTGGCTGCGAAATTCGTAAACCCCGTTAATCCTTGCTCCATACTCTGCGATTTTGCGGTATCCCATTCGCTTGCGCACCTTGCCAGGAACGTCGCGAATCATATTAGGAGCTTGCGGACTTCTCTGCGGCGAAACGTTTGTCGGTGAGTTGTAGAGATCAATACCGCGAAACTCGTCCACGGAAATTCTGTTTGGCGAGAGGCTGCGGTAGCTTGTGCTCACCGTTTTCATTCTGCCGCCCCTTTCGCATAAAAATCATCAATCGGCGCACAGACATATTGGGCCGCGTCGAGCACTCCGTTAACGTATTGATTTTGATAATATGCCGTCTTTGCCATATCTCCGTCGTCCATAATCAGTTTGGCGACCAGCCCGTGCGCAAGTGCTGGAACACACAGCTCATCCTCACACGGCAGCGCGTCGTCAAGCGCGATGATACTCTGCGGACTCTCGTATTCCGCAAGTCCTCTTGATGCACGCAGCGCGTTGTTGCTTCCATGTATCTCGGCAAGCAGCATGTTCACGAGCGGCAGCGCAAACTCCAAATACTCGGGCGCGTATTTTCGGTTGGTCATCAACAGCGCGAGCGCGCTGTCAAGCAGTTCGTTGCCCGTCATGTTTTGTCCTCCATTTCTATCATCTTTCTCGGCAGATACGCCGAACGTGCACAAGATATGCTTTTGCACGCCCGGCGTTTGCCTCAATCCGAATTAGGTCAGACGAGTGTCGCCGCGGTGACCGCAGAGGGGTATATCCCATCTCCTGCTTTAAACGCATATGCCTTAACTTTTGTTCCCGCCGCAGTGATATCACTCACCGTACCGGTCTTTGCGGAAGTCGAGTGTCGGGGATCGGTGCCGTCGGTCGTATATTTAACTGTAGCGCCTGCCGTCGCACACGCAAGCGCGCCTCCTGAAATCGCAATCGTCGGCGCCGCAACGACTACCCCCTTGCCCGTGCCGGTGTCAACGTGTGCGTAAACACCGTCACACTTGACTCCATACACAAACAGATCATAATACTGTCTGCCCTCAATAAGGCTTCCTGAAATTCCGGGAGGGTTCTCGTGAACGTTAGTGTCCGAAATCTTAACGGGAGCGACCGCTGCATTCTTGTGAACAATCATGAAATTGCAGTACAGAGGCCAGCGATTTTTCGGAACTTTCACAACCTCCATGTTGTCGTAGCGCCCGACGATCCCCTTGCGCAGCGCGTCCCGCGCGAGGCTTTCAACGGCCAGAAATTCATCCGAGTGCTTGAGAAGCGCATAGCTGTCTGCAGAAAGGAAAAGCGTGCGGTCATTGTTGGGAACCTCCGCGTCGTCAAGCTGTTTGGTTCCCGCGCTTATGAGAGAGCAGATATTTGTCGCGGAAACCGCTGTCGCGCTGCCGACAATTGTCCCCGCGCTCTGCGCGAGTTTTCCAATAACGTATCTGTCCATCTCGGGAATCGCGCGCTCGCTTATCTGAAGCGCAAGCATCTTTGTGGCATTTTTCAGAAACATGCCATCGTCAAAATTCCCCTTGTCCACCGTCATCGCGAACGATTTGTCCTGTGTGAGCGTCAGTTCCTGAACAACATCCTGCATTTCAACGGGGCTGCCATAGCGTGTCGCTCCCTCTCTTGTATAATCGGTCATCGGTATTGTGGTCGGGGTGAGTACCTTTACCGTCTTCGCTCCCGTAAAGTCATATTCGTTTGAAAGCTTTCCCGCAACAATACTCTCGTTTACGAATTTGCTCTGGATCATTTTTCCGAACTGCGCGTTGAAATTTATCATTCTTTTTCTCCTTTTTTATTGGATATTTTGAAATTCGCATCTTGCCTGTTCCGTTGTTTTGAATGATGCACACTCGATCTCGGGATACTTTGTGGCAAATACTCTGCACATTTAATAAAGACCCTCCACGAGCTTAACGTGCCGCACGCAAATGCCTTGTGGTTTTACGTGTTTCAGGCACGCACCTGCGCTTCAAAACGCAACACCGTTGATAAACGAAATTGTTGGGTCAACCTGAAATATGCAACAGCTTTCCGTGCCCGTTTTTATTTGAACACCGAATTGAAAATCGCGAGCAGCTCATCGACCTCTGATCCTCCCTGCGCATCACCGAGAGCGCTGCCCGGTGCAGTCTGTGCATTGCGCTCATTCTGTTTCACCGCCGACAGCTGCTCCCTCAGCTTTTCGTTCTCATACATGGCATATGCCTGCGAGAGCTTCATCCCTGCTTTCAGCTTGTCCACAACCTCGCTCGGAAGCTCAAACACGTCAGGGTGCTCGCGCACAAACTCGAGAAGCTCGGGCATGTCTTTGAGAGTCTCATCATCTTCGACCTCCACGCCCGGTGCACTTTCAGCACCTATCTCTGTAGGTGTTTCTCCCCCCTTTGCATTTTCCAAACACTCACGTGCGAATTCCAGCAGCTCGTCAAGTGACATCCTGCGTTCCCTGCCATCAACTGACAGGATATAGGGCTTGTCCTCCATTGCCATAGGGTCTTGAGCGTCTTTTCGGTCATTTGGGGGGAATTTGCGTTGTTCAGTCATTCTTTTCTCCTTTCGTTTTCATCCTCTTTATTTGAATTTCGCACAATGCGATAATTCACTGAATTAAAAAAGGCGACATTGCGAATTGACGCAATCACCTTAAAAAGCAATTTTTGTTGCAATTGAAATGACAAAGCGGCCTGTGCTATACTCTAAAACGTATAAATCACACGCAACCGTGCGATAATGTGACAGGGAGTGCTCTCAATGATTGATTTTGCCAAGCTCGAATACTCACGTCCGGACGTTTCCGCACTTAAAAAGGAACTGAAATCGCAGATATCAAAGCTGCGCACCGCGAAGTCTTATCCCGAAGCAAAGATCGTCTATTTCGATATTCAAAAAACCCTCGTCGCTTTTGAGACGGCATATTCGCTCGCATACATCCGCAACACCCTCAACACAGCAGACCCGTTTTATGAATCTGAGATAGCTTTTTTCAACAAGGCGGTGCCACAGCTTTCCGGTGTGCAAAAAAAGTTCTCACAGACGATGCTCGAAACGGTCTACCGTCCGGATTTCGAGCTTGAATACGGTGGGCAGATGTTCGAGCTGCTTGAGGCAGACGAGCGCTTTCAGTCGCTCTTGGTAGTTCCCGAGCAGATCATGGAAGCAAATCTGGAAACCCGTTACAGCAAACTTGTCGCCACTCGCGTCTGTGACTTTCGCGGCGAGCGCTGCAACCTTTACGGTCTTCAGCGTCACATGCAGAGCCCCGACCGTGAGGTGCGCAGGGCGGCGTTTAAAGAATGGTCTCGGCTATACAGCGAGTGCTCTGCCGAGCTTGACAAGATATATGACAAACTGGTGTCTGTTCGCTCCCGTATTGCAAAGCGCCTCGGTTTTGAAAACTATATCGAAAGCGCCTACATTCAAAATCACCGTTTCGATTACGGTCCATCCAACGTCGCCGCTTTCCGCGCCCAGATTCTCGAGCAGGTCGTTCCGCTCTGCGTAAAGCTGCGTGAACTAC
Source organism: Oscillospiraceae bacterium (assembly GCA_036645935.1). Lineage (GTDB taxonomy): Bacteria > Bacillota > Clostridia > Oscillospirales > Ruminococcaceae > JAUNBN01. The sequence goes on from JAVXNE010000013.1 coordinate 9,583, forward strand.
AAGCGAAACGCATAGGCGTCGACAAGCTCCGGTATTACGACGAAACGCTTATGTTCAAGTGTGGCAACCCCACTCCGTCAGGCTCCGCCGCCGACCTTGTGCACTCCGCATCCGAGCTCTACCGGGCACTTGGCTCCGATACCTTTGAGTTTTTCTCGTTTCTGAAAGATGGCGGTCTTTTCGATCTCGAAACCAAAGAGAACAAACATCTCGGCGGATACTGCACATCTCTGCCATCCTACAAAGCGCCCTTCATTTTCTCGAATTTCAACGGCACCTCAGCCGATGTCGACGTGCTGACTCACGAGTGCGGCCACGCCTTCCAGTATTACCGCGCCTCACGGATTCAGTCTCTCGAGTGCTACGTCAGCTCGACGAGCGAGATAAACGAGATACATTCGAGCGCAATGGAATTTTTTGCTTTTCCGTGGCTCGGCAGCTTTTTCGGCGACCGCGCCTCCGACGCTGCCTATTACCATCTGTGTGACACGCTCTTCACCCTGCCATACATTGCCTGTGTCGATGAATTTCAACATCTCGTCTACACCGAGCCGCGTCCCAATGCCGCACGCCGCCGCGAACTGTGGCGCGAGCTTGAGCACAAGTATCTCCCGTGGCGCGACTACGACGGGGATGAGTTTCTCGAATCCGGCGGATTTTGGATGCAGAAGCAGCACATTTTTCTCTTCCCGTTCTATTATATTGACTACGCGCTCGCGCAAATCTGCACCTTCGAGCTGTGCGGGCGCATGAAGAAAAACTTCAAATCAGCGTGGAAAGATTATCTGGAACTGTGCTCCGCGGGAGGCAGCCGAGGCTATCTCGAACTGCTCTCTCTTGCAAAGCTGCATTCGCCGTTCACCGAGGGCAGCGTCAAAGCCGCCGTCTCAAATGTCATTCCGGACCTTCTTAATTACCACAAAAAGCACGCCGGCCTATAATGCTCAAACAAATAGACAGCTTATCGCGGCGATTGCCGTATGCTGTCACAGCGTTGCGCACCCCACGCGCATCGATTTCCGTCAGAGCTTTAAAGATTCTTGACAGTGGCCTTTTGAAAACCGTCAGGCGTTAAATTAACACCTCAACATTCTTGAATACAATCTAACTGAAAACGTGTTGTAAACCGCGTAGCGTCTGCGTTTTTTGATTGTTGTGCGGACATAATCACAAGAAAAAATCCAACTGGAACGCGTCCGTTTGACCGTAATCCAAAACAGATAATGCGCCAAAATGTCAATATTACAATCCGCGCGGGGGAATCAGGCATATCCCCCGCGCTTTCTGTTACCCTATTTGGCAAAGACTTTTGCTGCTGTGATTTTCCGATCCTGCATTATCACCGCAGCTTCTGTAAGAAACCTGTCTGCCCTGCTCGACCTGTCTGCCCTGCTCGACCTGCCCGACCTGACAGCAATCACCATTGCACGGAGAGTTTCAATCAGCGCGTATGTTTTTCGTTTCAATGCACGACACTCAAACCCTCACGCGGCCGCTCACGTCCACCGACGTTGTCTTTCCGCACGAAGGACACACTAGCGCGAGCGAATGCCCGTCGGCACACGGTCTCTGTGCGCGCTCATCAGGTATCCAGTATTTTTCGCTCGCAAGATAGATCAGCGGGATTCCGCAACATGTAACCGCTTTCTCGTCATGGTTGCTGTTTTCAATCAACCTCTTGAGCCGGGCAACGGGCATCCCCCTTCTCCCGTTAGGACAGTTTTCATCGGTGCAGGTAAGGTCAACAACGGAAAAAATCTTTGTCTCACCTAAACCGTCCCGCTCCGAAATTGTAAACTGCGAACTTATCGCAAGATCGTTATTGCATTTTGGGCAACGCATTTTTAATCTCCTCCCCTGCCGGTTGAGTGAACTGCTCAGCACTCTGAACCCGCTCTTTTAATTTTGCCATTATTCGACTTTTGTTGCGAATATAACTGTCCGGAACACTCTCCAGATAAAGCATCGCATCATCGATGACCCCCTTGGCAAAAAGATTGTCGAGCGTCCCGAGCTGTGTCAGCTCGCTCCAATAAGCTGACGCGCCAACTTCAACATTGAGCGTCATCAAGCGCAGATCAAGTTTTGAAAAATCGAAGTGTTCGTTCGTCATTTGGCCGTCGCTGTCCTCAAAGCAAACGCGGCGCACCCCGTAATGCGCGCAGATCATCTCGGCAATAATCCGCACAAAATCCTCAACAAACTGATAGAGCGCCAGCCGCTGAAGTTCAAGCGGCGCAGCTGTCGCTTTCTGCACTGCGATAATTGCAGAGGTGTTATCCGGTTTTACGTTACCGAGCGCCGCATCGGACGCTCCCATAAACTCCTTGGTATACTCGATTGTCTTATTCACAATCTCAATGAGCTGTGGCGACATATCAGGCGCGCGAAACGCCGTTGTAACGGCATCTGTCGGATTTCCCGCAACGCCGATGGCCTCCCCAACACGATTGCTCCAACTCTTAATTTTCATCCTATCATAAAAAATCTTTGGAAACGCCATTGTGTTCTGATGGTGAATCGCCATCGCCCAGAGCTTATTCACCGCAATTTGATTTGGGATAAGTCCCGTAATCACAGCCTGCCCGTGGTAGGAGTTTTTGATTTTCTCATAGCTCATATAGGCTACCGGATAACGGAGATATTGCGTGTCCGTCGTGGGGCGCACGACACAATTTCTTGTGACCTCGGTAAAGTGTACCGTGCCGTCCTTTTTAAATAGTTTGATCACGACCGTCACGAGATCGCGTGCATTATATCCGCCCTCAGCACCGAGGGGGCTATCGCTGTCCGGCTTGATGTCCTCGGGATTGGTATTTCCGAATTTTCTCGCTCGTTCCCTCACACTCTCGAGTTGCTCCCGCTTGACGATCAGAATATACGGCTGCTTTTGCACATCGCTCACAAATGGATTTCCGAAGAGCAACTGTGTGTTGTCGATAAGTTCAACCGCAATCTCTCCGCGCACGCTTTGCGGACTGTCTGCACCGGTGTCAAAATACCAGTAAAAGCAGCCGTCCCCGTCCACAACGCAGTTGCGAAGCATATCACGTGTCAGCGCCTTTGCCTTAGCGCTCTCAATGACTCTTTCAATCTCACACGAGAGCAGACGCGCGGCGTGCTCATTTTCCTCGTTTTTTTCAAACGGAGTTATCTCCACCGCTATGTCATCACTGACGAGCATCGCAACAATATAACTTCCCACCCTCTTGAGAAAATTCAGAACCGGCTTGTCAAGATCAGGGGCGTTGAGTCCCTCCCATTGACGCCCGATATAGAATTGCTCATTTTGCCGCACCGTCTCGTAAAGCCCGACGCTGTTGTTGTAAGCCACCGCGTCCTCATATTCCCTGTGGATATCCTGTGGTTTAGTCGCGGTTTTCAATACTCTTCTGCCCCCTTTCAGTTCCGTCATAATTCAGGAAATTGTTGTACTGCGCAAAATATCCGCGCAGCTCCTGCTGCATGTGCTCCGCTTCGGCGGGCGCGGCTTCGCCGCCTTTGCCGCGCTCCCACGCGGCGCCCGCCGCCTTTGTTTCCGCTGCGCGCCCCGCCATAAACCCCACTGCAAAAGAGAGCAGCACAAACATCAGCGATACTGCAATATCCATCTCGTATCTCCTTTTTTTAATTTTAACCATGATAAAAACACATAAGTTTGTCTTTCTCAGCAACGCGAAGAATATTTTTTAACACATCTGCAATTAAAAAAGGTTTCTCCAGTCCTTTAGTTGATTTGAAAATGAGTGAACCGTCATGTCCGCTCATGACGGTTCATTTTGTAAATCTCTTAACTCCCTGTGCATTAAAAAAATCGTAACAGAGTTCATCCTCTCGCTTGCCGTTATTTGGATTTGTTTTTCACGTCCGGTACATCAGCAAACTGTTGAGCTGCGCCGAGAGTTCGTTTCCGCATTCGACGTCCCCGCTGCCATTCTGTGAAGACGTGTCGATCGAATGTGCGCTCGCAAAGTAGCGAATCGCGTCAGGCGCGTGTGTCAGCTCGTGCGGAAACACATCGCAGTCGTTGGGATTTTTCCGATCCCGAGCTATCTGTGAGATACAGCGAATCGCGTTCGTGCAGCAATCGAAAAACGAAAGACGTGCACCGATCCCACCTTCCGGCAGCTCGATCGGCTTCAGCCATTCCTTGAGCGCATACCATCCGGCCACACGATTGGATGGCGCCTTAACGAGTTCGATTCCGTTTTGTGCAAACAGCTCTGCCGCGCTCTGTCCGCTCTCCTGACGTCGATTCCAGAGATCTGGAGGCGCGAGAAATTCGCACACGTCATCCCCGCTGCTCAATTCTGCAATTCTTTGTGCTGCCGCGCTGATTATCTGACCGCTCTCGTACAGTTCGCGGTAGACAAACGCCCTCCCATCGCTGTACAGCGCGATCCAGTATCCCGCAAGCTTGTCCAGCCCATAATCCATCGTAAAGTAGCGCCGACACTCGTCAGAAAGCGGAAATGGCCGAACGACGTGCACTTCAGAGCGCCACTCGTCAAAATACCTCCCTTCCAGCAGATTCCAGTCACCGTCGAGCAGCGCGCGCCGCTCGCTATCCGGCAGATTGCGCAATCGTCTTTCATACCCGGGATCGGATTTCGCGAGAAAGATATTGTCGGAAACCCGCGAGGGAATGAACACTCGCGTCCCCGTGTCGGTGCTATGCTCCATGTCGTGCGGCCCGATATCGATAAATCGAGTGCGCACCCAGTCATGCCCCACTCCTCCGGGATTGGTTGTGCTCTTGAGCTGCTTTGGATACCCGTTAGCTCCGCGGATTCTCGAGATAAGGTAGAGATACATGAATTCCGTAAAATGTGTCAGCTCGTCAAAACGGATGACGTCATACTCTGCGCTCTGATAGCGGTAAACATCCGTCTCACTGTCGCAATATCCGAATTCCACCACAGAACCGTTGATGAATCTCATCTCGTGCTCGGTTTTCGCGTAGTCGAAAAGCTCGCGAGGATAGATGAGTAGCGCTGTTCTAACAAGCGTCCTCTCAAGCTCTGGTCGAGTTCTTCTGAGCACCAGTTGCCTTGATGAAGAATATTTCAGAGCAAACACGAGGGCGTCCGCTACCTGTCCGAAACTCTTGCCTCCCCCCGCCGCCCCGCCGAACAGCACCTCAAAACTTGTAGCCTCAATAAAATCGAGCTGTCGCCCGGTAAGCTCAAGTTTCATCGTTTGGCCGTCTGATGACGAGCGTCAGCCTAAACGGCCGATTTGAGCTGTCCGGCACACTTTTGGCCGCCGCCTCCGCGACGTATTTTGCCGCCGAAAGGTCGCCGCGCAATGCCTTGCGAATCACCGCCATCGCAATCGCCTCGTCCCGAGTCTCTTCGCCTGGGGAGTCTGCACCTTTCGCGCCCTGCTCAATATCCGCAATCTCGGCGTCACTGAGTCTCTCGCCAAGAAGTCCCGCGAACACCTCCGCAAAATCGCGGTTTTTCTTTTTCTTCGTCATAGACCCTCACCTCCTTTACCATATAGGCGCAGCGCGGCAAAATGCAAAAATCCACGTCGCACCGCACTCTCTCGTTCCACACACAGCGCCCGCATTCACCATGCCGCTTGTCATTATCCATTGTGATTTACCCTCCCCGCTGTTTGTTGCACGGCAAATGCCGCGCGTTTCAAGGCATAAAAAAAGGACTCGGGCCTCGCGGCCTTTGTCCTCTATACCTTTCCACACTATCATTTTAGCGCCTATGTCTCGACATTTTCGACAAATCTGTGCTTTTTTCTCGACATTTTCGACAAATCCAAATTTCCCCTTTTGAATCTGTTTGTCAGCGTATGTAAACCGGGTTTTAAATCACGCAGCAGTAATAACCCTCTGCACTTTTTCGCCGCAATTTAAATATTTATACAACCGGGCAGTGCCAGCAGAACCTGTCGCGCCCCCTCGCAGCAAAACGCAAAGCCGACGCAGAGCAGCATGAGCATAACCGAACCAAAATCAACCTTCATCTGATTGTCCTCGCCTTTAGAGAAGCGCACACAGAGCAGCTCCGCCCCTAGGCTTATCAAAATCAGCGGCCAGAACCGCAGAGAGAATTCGAGCCACTCTGAATTCGGAAAGAATGTAAATGCGATAAACACAATTCCCAGCACAATAAGCGCCAGTCCCACCGTCAGCGTCCCGATTCGTCTGCTACGCTTCATTTCGTTTTGCCTCCAGATTACTTCTGTGTGTTTTTCGCCCTGCCGACAGCAACGAAGTCACGAGCATAAAGCACACCATCCCAAGAGCGAGCTTGAAAAGTGAACAGCAATTCTTATTTTTCATTGTCGGTAACCGTTAGCGTTTCTTCGGCAGTCTCTGCCTTCTTGTGTTTGATAAGCCGGATTCCTATATAGATTATAACAGCGCTCACCGCGATCCTCGGCAGATAATGATTTAGCGTGTAGGCAATGTGTGTAATCGCAGGATACATGTCAGAATAGTTATTGTAGAAATAACTGGTGAAACTGCTCCAAATCGCGTATGCCCCGCAGGCGACCAAAAGAGCGCCCATTATCCGATAAAACTTCACTGAAGCGAGCTTCGTTCGGTCAATGATTGAGTTTTGCCCCAAAATCAGAAAATCGTCTTCCAATAAAGAGAACTTTTCCGGATCGCATGACATCAAATTCAGAGAGTCGAAAAACGCGTAGAACCATATAATAATTGACACAAATGCGAACTCGTCTATGTTAAAAAAAGAAGCAAATGCAATGCCCAACCCAAACAGCCCACCCAAACTCATGCCGCGCCTCATGAATCCCATAAACATCTGTCCGCAACCGGGAATGACTGAAAAAAGAAAGGTTAGAAATTTGTTTTTTTGTTTTGTCATACCGTTTATTTCTCCAATGCAAATATATTATTTGTAATTGACGTAAAATACTGTCCTATCTGGGCAAAGATTTCCTTGTCCTGCTCTTCGCGCTCCGGGATGACGAACTGCTGAGGTTCCGGCAGATGCATCTTTGTCGGTGCGGGAAGCGCGTCCGGTTTCGGCTTGTACGTCATAGTCTGCGGAAGTGTCGTCCCGCTGAATGTAAGCGCAATAGCCGCTGCGACACCAACGGCAATTCCCGCGCAATAGCGCGCAAACCCCTGCCTTTTCGCCCGCTCAATCTCCGCTATCTTCAGCACCACAAGCTCGTCAAATCCGCGGTTTAAGGATCCCACACACACAGCATCGCTGATCTTTTCCGCGCATGCCGAACATTCTGCCATGTGCTCGCAAAGTTCCAAGGTTTGAAGGTCGTCCAAAGTGCCGTCCGCCAGAGATTTAATCGCCTGATCTGTCAGGTGTTCGTCAATAAACAGCTCCATGAAGAATCCTCCCTCATAATTGTTCTGAGCAGCTTTTTTGCGCGATAGAGCCTCGTTGCGACCGTCTTTGTGTTGGCTTCAGTTTCCTCGCCGATTTCGCTGATCGTCTTGTCAAGACAATAATAGGCCACGGCCACCGCCCGATATGGTTCTTTAAGCCTGTTACAAAGCGCTGCAAACTCATCCATCTCTGCCCTGCGCTCAACCTCCGCCTCAACCCCCTCACGCTCGTCGCATATGTATTCCAAATCATCGGAATCAACTGCGGTTATCCTTCTGGCGGGGCTTTTTAAAAAGTCTCGGCATTTATTGGCGGCAATTTGAGCAAGCCAGCTTTTGGGGTTTCGGTCGTCAAAGCTTGAAAGGTGTTGATACGCCGATATAAACGTTTCCTGCGCAAGATCCTCCGCGTCAAAGGTGTTTTTCACAAACGAGAAGCAAATCGTGTAAACCAGATTTTTATATTCGTCAATGTACACACTGAATTCCTGAACTCGAATTTGCCTCACCCGCCTTTTCTGCTCTGACATCTATTATAACGATGTATCCCGAAAAATTTCTTCAGTTTTCCAAAATAAATATCTTTCTTGCCGAAATTTCTGACGTTCTCTAATCAGCCTTCCCTCACCCGAACAACCCTGCGTTTTGGCGCGAGTGCGCCCCCGCTCAAAATTAAACCTCACAACACTTGTTTGCCATTTCCCCTCCGGAGAACCCAAAATCCTTAGGTTATACAAATAAAGGTATTTTTCACTCGCGCATTTCCCGCACGCATTTCCCCCATATGCATCTTTCCCGTATGCCTCTTTTCCTCATGCCTTTTTTCCTCATGCCTCTTTTCCTCATGCCTCTTTTCCTCATGCATCTTTCCCGCACGCATCTTTTCCCGCACGCATCTTTTCCCGCGCGCATTTTCCCGCGCGCATCTTTCCCGCGCGCATTTTCCCGCGCGCATCTTTTCCCGCGCGCATCTTTCCCGCACGCATCTTTTCCCGCGCGCATCTTTTCCCGCGCGCATCTTTTCCCGCGCGCATTTTCCCACACACCTTCCCCGCATGCGTCCCCCCCTCCCGCCGCGCACAACCGGGCATGCCGAACGGCGTATACTATCTGAAATTGCACATTTTCACTATCTGTATTCTCCATTTTGTCCGACACTCTAATCAACTGTTTTGTGCGTGACATTTCTTTTGGCAGCACCGCAGTGTTTCACGCCTCCAACAAAAACCCCTCCGCCAGCGAAAGCTGGCGGAGGGGTCGTCCTATCCACAAATATATTTCATCTGAAACCTATCTCTGTGCGAAATTTTCTTATGCCGCCTTTTTTTCAGGAAGCGCATTCATCATCAGCGCGTCGTACTGCGAGTCAGTGAGATCACAGAGATAGAACATCTTATAATAGCTTTTTGTCTCGGCCTTGAGATTGTAATTGAAAACTTCCGGGTATAGCAGCTGCGCGAGCCACTTCATTCCCATGTATCGGTTCACTGACGGAGGAAATCCCATCCAGTTGTATGGGTCTGCGGGCGCTTCAAAATAATTTCCACTTGAAATCGCCTTAAGCCCCTGCCACGTTTTGTCGCTGCCAACAGTCGCGTAAACGCTGCCTGGCGCAAAGATAATAACATCGGGATTCCACAGCAGCAGCTGCTCCATCGACACCTCATTGCCCGATCCTTTAGATGACGGTTCATCAACCACCGCGGCGTTGTCGCTCACAAGGTTGATCAGCTCGGCATGATAGGACGCCTGCGCGATGACATTGAGCCCAGCATCGCCCTGCAAATAGAGCAGTGAAACTTTTTTGTCGCCGACCTCGGCCATCTTTGATTTGGTGTCACTGAGCGTCCCCTCGCAGTATTGCGCAAGCTTCTCGGCCTTCTCCTCAAGCCCGAGAAGCTTGCCTAGAGTCCGGTATGTCTGCGGCATCTTGTCGAGCGAGGCTTCGATAAACACTGTCGGAATTCCAATTTGCTTTGCAATTTCGTCCATGTCCTCGACGATTGTTTTTTTAGGCTCACCGATATCAATTATAACCTGAGGGTCTGCCGCGGCAATCGCCTCAAGATTCAGATCGTCCGCACCGTAAAACTGCCCGAATATGGGGAGCTTGAGATATTTGTCGGCGATATATTGCTCGGTATTGCTGCCCCATTTACCCGACAGCCCAACAAGCATGTCAGCTGTAATAGGGAACGCGACTATCTGTGCCATCGTGCCCGCACATGCAACCCGCTCAATCTTCGCGGGTAGCTCAACCGTACGTCCGGCATCGTCAGTAAAGCTCACCGTGGCGCCTTGGGCGGGGTTTTCAGTCTGAGTCTGTTTGACGCATCCGGAAAACCCAGCGGCGAGTGCAAGAACACACAAAACGCAAATCAGCTTCTTCATACTTTTTCCTCTTATTTTCATTATTAAGCGACCCCATCGGCCGTCTTTACGGTTTTAATTGCCCCTTCCTCTCTCTTTCGAGATCGAGTGGGACGCAAACGCGCACCCTGTCGCCGTCAAGGCTGCTGACCCTCACATCAACTCCATACAGCGAGCGTATCAGCTCCTCGGTGATTATGTCGCCCGGCACCCCATCCGCGAGCACTGTGCCTCCTTTGAGCGCAAGCATTCGGTCAGCGCACAGAAACGCCTGGTCTGGGTTGTGTGTCGATTGAATCACCGTATACCCCTCCCGCGCGAGCTGCCGCACTCGATTTTGAACTACCACCTGATTGCCGTAATCAAGATTTGCTGTCGGCTCGTCCATTATCAGCACCCGCGCCTGCTGTGCGAGCGCGCGCGCCACGAGCGCGAGTTGACGCTCTCCCCCGCTCAGTTTCAAAAAGGAACGGTTTCTCAGATGTGAAATTCCAAGTGTTTCAAGCGCGCATTCGGCGAATGCCGCCTGTGCCTGTCCGGGTGACGCAAATGCAGTGAGCTGAGGCGTCGTGCCCATCAAGACAACATCGAATACCGAATAGTTGAACACCGGTGTGTGCGATTGAGGTATATAGGCGATAAATCGCGCGAGCTGCCTGTGTGAAAGCTCTCGGACATCAACCCCCTTTATTTCAACCGACCCGCTGTATCCCTCAAGAAGCCCAAGCATGCATTTAAACAATGTGCTCTTGCCGACGCCGTTGGGGCCGAGCACAAATAGAATCTCACCGTCAGCAACGCGAAAGGACACGTCGGACAGAACACTCCCTCCGCCTTTGTACGAAAAGCTGAGATTGCGAACGCGCATCGACATACTATTTTTCCTCCTTTCCCAGCAGCAACCAGATGAAAAAGGGAGCCCCGACAAACGCCGTAAGTATGCCAATCGGGATTTCAACCGTCATGAGGCATCGGGAAAAATTGTCCACAACGAGCAGGAATACCGCGCCCGCCAGCGCTGAAGCGGGTATCAGCACGCGGTAATCGCTGCCCACGAGCCTTCTGCAAAGATGAGGTATAACAAGCCCCACCCACCCAATCATGCCGCTGACCGAGACGCTTGCCGCTGTCACGAGTGTAGCGCACACGACAATCACGGCGCGCATTCGCCGCGTGTTAACTCCAAGCGACCTTGCCTCATCCTCGTCCATTGTCAGAATGTTTATCCGCCATCGCAGCAGAAATATCGGTACAAGTCCGAGAGCCATAGGAAAAAAAACAAACGAAACGTCTTTTGTCGACGCCCCTGAAAGGCTGCCCATCAGCCAATATGTCATCGCGGGAAGCTGGTCGGCCGGATCGGCAACCGTCTTCAAGAAAGACGTCGCTGCTTGAAACAGAGAGCCTATCATGATTCCGGACAGTACCAGTCCCAAAATCGCATTGCCTTTAGACCGTCTGCCGCAGAGCAGAACGAGCGTTACACAGAGCATACTGAACGCAAAGGCCGAAAGCGTGGTCTGCATCCTGTTCAGCCGGAGCAAAATTGCCAGAAGTGCTCCGAAAGCAGCTCCGGTTGAGGCGCCCAGCACATCCGGCGCCGCCATGGGATTGCGGAATATTCCCTGATAGGAGGCGCCCGCAACCGAGAGACAGCAGCCCACCATGCACGCGAGCGCGACGCGCGGCAACCGCACATTGAAAAAGACCGTCTCCACCCGGTCCGTCCAAAACTTCCCGATGGGTACGATCTTGGAAAATGCCATGCCGCACAGCTCTCTGATTGAAATGGGATATTTCCCCAGTGTCAGCGACATCGCGGCGATCAAAAACATCGCGAGCGCGAGCAGCGCCAGCTTGTGTGAGGATTTCATTTTCTTTTTTCCCGACACTCGCTCGTGCATCCGCATCTCCTTCCTACTATTCGCCTCGTTTGAGAATAATCTTTACCAAAAAAATGGTATCATATGTGCTATAATATAGTCAATGAGTATTATTTACAAAAATTGCCACCCCATTTTGTCGGAGTATCCTATGCATATTTTTTTGAACGCCGCGCCCGGGCTCGGTAAATCGACTGTTATAAACCGTGTGCTTGAAGCCGTAGACGGCGCGCGTGCAGGTGGATTTCGCAGCTATTTTGGCGCGGACAGAGCGAGCGCAAAACGGCAACTATATCTCAGCGCCGCCAACGTACCGCCCGAGTTCGACGAGAAGCACGCCGTCGCGCGTTTTTATACTTATGGAACTTTTTCCGCCATTCCCGGGCGCTTTGATGCTCTTGCGAGCGAACTGATAGGCGAGTCTTGCGCACACAGCAGCATTGTCATTATGGATGAGTGTTCCTACCTCGAGAGCGATGCACTTATATGGCGACGGGAAATAATGCGCGCGCTCGACGGAGATGTTCCGATTCTCGGAGTCGTGCGTTTGTTCGACCGCTGCTGGACACACGATATAGTGCATCACCCGAATGTGCAAATGGTCAAAATCACCCAATCAAACCGAGACGCGATAGCTGTGGAGCTGCAATCGCACTTCCGTTCGCTGCTCTGCCGCTGACAAATCTATCAATTCTCATGTTATCTCAGCAACGCGCTGTTTGCTGAACTGTTGACATCCCCCCGTGCAGGACTTATCATCTACACAAGCAGTGATCTCGACAGTCGAGCAAAAACAAATTTCAGGGAGTTAATATTATGTATCTCAACGATTGGAGTGAAGAGCGGCTCTGTGCGTCCGACGCTGTTATAGTAAGCGGCAGTGGAGATGGCGAACTTTTGTGCTCTGCCTGTGCCAGAATATCCACGCGCAACGGCTCTGCCCTCGAAATTCTTCAAAAATCCACAGAAAGCAGCAATAATACAGCTCTCGTAAGCAAAGTGCTCGCCTCCGGGCACAAATCGCTCATAGAGCATTTCGTCTTCAATATTGCGTTCAACAATGTCTCGGTGCTTGCCGAGCAGTTTATAATCGAATTTCGTCTCGCATCATACACTGTTCAGTCCCGCCGCTATGTGGATTTCAGAGGCGCAGGCTATCACGTTCCGAGCGGTCTTTCGGAGCCGCTGCGCGACGGATTTGTCAAGTGCATGGACGCTCAGTTCGCCGCCTACGAACAAATTGTCGAGCTGGGAGTTCCGAAGGAAGACGCGCGTTTTGTGCTGCCATACTGTTTCAAAAGCAACTTCTTCTGCACCGTCAACGCGCGCGAGCTGATGCACATGATATGCTCGATGCTCTACGGCCGCGGCAGCGGATATCCCGAGCTGTCAGCACTCGGTGAGAGTCTGAAATCTCAATTTGACAGCTTCTTTCCCGGCGCGCTCGAGAGCGAGCGCCCACGATACAGCGCATCGCACGCATTGGGGAGCACTTCTGGCGATTTTGAAGCTCCCTCGCGAGCTGAACTGCAAGTCGAGCTGCTTCACACACCCTCTAACTCTGGCTCAGTGCTGCGCGAAGCGATGGATTTTGTCAGAACCGCGTCGATCGACGAGCTTGTTGAAGACTCGCGCCCACGCGAGCTTGAGTTGCTGCACTACTGCTTCAAAATCAGTGACCTGTCTCTTGCCGCAATCACACATCTTGCCCGCCACCGCATCCAAACCCTCCTCGTCCCCGAAATTTCTTCTGCACTCGCGCGCGCGCAGCACATACTGCCTGCAACCGTCGCCGAGAATTCAAAGGCACTGGCAATCTACAATTCCGCATTTGAGCGCGCGTCCGCCGCCGCACGCAACCTCTTCGCAAGCGGAATGCCGACATGGTGTGCACCTTATTTTGCGCTGGCCGGCCACACGCTCGATGTCGTCTGCGACATGAACGCCCGCGAACTGCTGCACTTTCTCTCACTGCGCTGCTGCAACCGCGCCCAGTGGGAGATACGCGATGCCGCAATCTCACTGCTCAAAGTGCTGCGCGGCTCATATCCCGAGCTTTTTGCGCACTTCGGCCCCAGCTGCTACCTTAGCGGCTCCTGTCCCGAAGGACGCATGACGTGCGGAAAAATCTCTGAGGTCAAGGCGTTCTTCGACGCGCTTTAATCTTGTGGATTTACTCTGCTACTCCGCAACATCACGGTCAGATTTTCGCTCGTCACTCACCCTCGTTTTTACCCTGCAAAATCAAACAAACTCCCGCCCTGTGGATTTTTCACATCTTCTTTCCGCGGCCGTTTCGCGTGTCTCCGCTCTTTTCGCCAAAGCGCACGGTGAAAACATAGACAAACATATAAATAATGCCCGGTTTTACGGCTTATGTGTTATAATGTTTTAAGCATGGCAATCATGAAATTGTAATCGAGGTGTGCGGTATGTCGAGTTCAGCTCGTTTTGAAATTGAGCATAAAGTTTTGCCATCGGTGCTTTTTTCGGCCGAAGGAGGCTCCCTGATTCATCACATTGTGAGCACAAAGGGGGCTTTTGTATGTGACCTGTATAACAAATTCTGCGCGGACGACACGAAATACATTCAATCGGATTTCGTTGTAAATCCATTCTTCGTCTCCGATGACCTCGCTGTAGTGCATGTAAAACTCCCCGAACCCGAGCGGGCTCATCTTTGCAGCTCGATATACATACTCCACAACACCGAGCTGTCTGCATGTCGTTTTTTCACCATCGAATCAACCGAGGATGGCGGATTGTCGCTCGGCGAGTGGACCTCCAACGAGCAGCATAACGACTATGGAGATGTCACAGCCGATCCCGCAGAGCAAATTGCGGCCATTGCCGGAATTCTTCTTCCAAATACTCCGAAAAGCTAATTTTGCATTTTGGAAAATTCGAACAGGTCGCGTTCGCCGAGTAGCACGACACTGAAATTTTGAACACAAAAAATGCAGAATTTCTTTTGAAGTGACCCCCAAAAGTTAGACAAATAATTAAATTAAGCGACGGAGAGGGCGTGTTGTCTGCGAATAGCAGGCGGCAAGCCCTTTAGCTTTGCCTTGATGCGGCGATTATTGCAGTAATTCGGATAGTTGATTAGTGCTGCCTTAAACTGCGCCATGGAGTCAAACTGCCGCAAATAAAGCCGCTCACTTTTGAGCAGTCCGAAGAAATTCTCAATCACTGCGTTGTCGAGACAATT
>JAVXNE010000014.1:0-22360 GCA_036645935.1 Oscillospiraceae bacterium
GTTTTATCGCTATACCCCCATTCCCTTTTTCCCTCACATGAAAAAGCCTCCAATCGCAGCTTCTATTCTGCGACTGGAGGCTTTTGTATTCAATATCCGCTTTTTGCGCTGCGGTTCAAATTTCGACAGGGCTTTTCTTTTATCTGCAACAATATCTGTCTTCTTGGAGTTTGTTTTACCGAAGTGGCATCCGTTATCGAAATCCTTCACATGCCATTCACGTTGGACACAGGACAGAAAACGGACGCAGTCCCTCCCCACTCGTAACAGAACGCTCCCACTCTCTTAAAAGTGAAGGCGTGAATGTTATGCCGTCGCGCCGAAATTTATTGCCATGTTAAGCAAGCTCTCCCACTCGAGATTTGCGACAATTCCGTCCGATGCGAGACGGCGGTCGTTTTGAAACGCACGAACTGCAGTTTCGGTGCGTTCGCCGTAAATTCCGTCGAGAGTGCCGGCCGAATAACCGAGTAAGCTCAGCGCGTCCTGTGCGAGGACAACTTGATTGCAAACCGTCCCGCGCCGAAGTATCGGAAATCCAAATGTGAGAAAATAATTGGACGGCTCATATCTTCTGTCCATCTCAAGCGGGCTAAACCTCGAAACCCGCGGTGCGACATAGGAAAAAGCCCCGCTGTTATTTGCTATCTCGTAAAGCTCGTCAAGCTGAGCCGGAGAGAGATTGCTGCCCATCCGGAACGCTGTGCCCGCGTAGTGCTGCCTTGCGGACTCAAAACTCTGCTGCGACACGCGCACGAACGCGCGATCTACCTTAATCGGCTGGTCAAACTGCTCCCGCAGCAGATTCCACGCCGCCATAGTTTCCGTGTCGCTCCAGCCGAAATCATTGCAACCAAGAAACTCGCCCGCGGTGAGTGTGCCGCCGATGTTGTATGGCATCGGCTGTCCCGGCTCTCGGATATATCTCTCCATATTGCCGGTTTCATTGTTGTAGATCAGTATGGTAGCCACTGCTCATACCCCCTGTGTTTGTTCATATCACAGTATGCGGGGGTGGAGCTCCCGGTTACGAAACTGCACTGCGCCAGGAAAGCTATTCGCTTTATTACCTTTGGGGCACTATTTCAAGCCAATATCCATCCGGATCCTCAATAAAATATATCCCCATTTTGGGATTTTCAAAACAGATACAGCCCATCTCCCGATGTTTTGCGCGCGCGGAATCGATATCGTCGGTCACAAACGCGAGATGAAGCTCATTGTCGCCCAGATCATAACAGTCTTTCTCCCAGTCGCGCAGCCATGTCAGTTCGAGACGATAATCGGTTATTTCATCGCCCAAAAAGACAATCACATAGCTGCCGTCCTCGGCGACTTTCCTGCGAACCTCCTTGAGGTTGAGCGCCGCCCCGTAAAAAGCCGTCGAGCGCTCAAGATCCGCGACGTTGAAGTTGGTGTGCGAAAAAGCAAACATAAATGTCCCCCTCCTTTGGTTTTTAGTATAGCACAGGCGAAGCGATGTGTGCTATACTGCACTTAAAATATGGTAATGATTGACATGTCCGGCCCTGCCGATATGTAATAATATAGGGGGATTTTAGCTGATGAGCAAATTTCGCGAGTATGCACGAGGTTTTGAAAGGCAAGTGCGTGATTTTTTTAAGGCGCGCCCGAGGTTTTCATATTTCTGCCTTGCAATTGCGGCGTCTCTGGTCCCGCTCGCAATATCGCTGTTTCTGCATGCCATGCAAAACACCGGAGTCAGCATATTCCACGCAATTCCGCAATACAGCGATGAGCTGTTTTACTATTCGCAGGCGGCCGGGACCGTCAAGTACGGCGCGCCCTTAGGCTATTTCGGCTATAGCGGCACCCACGCACCCATTGGAACATTCGGTGCGTGGGGGATCGCGACTATTATACCCTATGTACTATACGGTTTAATTGCCGGATGGACTTACTATTCAATGGCGGGCGCAAATATTCTCTTCTTAACATTGTCCGTCTTCGCTTTTATAATGCTTGCACATCCTGACAAAAAGACTATCGGCTGGCTGTCCCTCGCAAATTTGACAGCGTTTTTCATCCACTCCTATTTCTACACATCCATGTCCATGCCGCTTCGCTATTCCTGCGCAATTGTGCTGGTGGGAATGTTCGCACGGCTCTACCTTTATGAGACAAGAAAATGGTTTCGTTTTATCGCGGTTCCTCTGGCTGTCTTTGTAATTTCTCTCATATATTATCCGTTTCTTGTTTTTATTCCGCCGCTGGTTATGGCGCGCGCCAAAACCAAAAAAGACCTTGCATGCCGCGCTCTCATTTCACTTCCCGTCACAGCAGTGTGCAGCGCCGCGACGCTGTATATCAACAAGCTTACCTCCGCCCCGTATTTTCTGGAGGGTAATGAGGCAATGGACTTCGTCAAAGAAGCCCTTGAGTATCCCGGGGCGGCAATTCCCCTCGCGTTTCGCCGATTGATGAACAAAGCTGTATTCATCAATCCATTTAATATGCTTTTCAATAATCCGCCAAACAATCCAACACCATTGTCGCCCTTTCGCCTGTTTGCGATATCTCTTTTGTGGATTGCGCTCATTGTGTTGATTTATTTTGTGCTAAAACACAAAGACGGACGTCACTCAACTGTGTTCTACATGTCTGGTCTGTATTTTCTGGTTTCAATGACTGCCGGGTCTCTTCTCTTGAACTGCCATTCGGATTTTGGAAACTTTCTCCGTGAAACCAGCATAGCTTACATAGCTGCACTCTATGCCGCAGCACTGTGTCTAGACCGAAAATTCATCAAGATAGTGGCGCTCGTCAGCATCCTCGGAATCGTGCCGTTTTGGACCATAGAATATTATCCTTCATTTGGAACCACACGTTATGCGACGGCATCTGACATTGCGTATTACGACCAGCGTGCCGAAACATATGCAAACTATATCATCGTTGATCCCGAATCCGATGACCCTTGGGACAACACCGTCGCATTTGACAGATCCAGCAATAGTCTTCCTCCAATACTCTGGATGCCTACTGGAATCGGTTGCAACCTCAGTGTGTTGGACAAGACGGATGACGGTAAACTGCCCTCCCCTGCAAAATATATTGTCACCTGCGATGGCAGCTGCAACGGCGACGGCGAATGCACGCACAAAGAAACGACCGATTATCTGCTCGCGCTCGGGTATAAGCTTCTCTATCGCGATACAGACACGCACAACGCGATCTTTGAACGTCCCGATTCTCTTGATAAGATAAGCTCATAATCCGTTTGTCTGCAATGTGCCGCGAAGCATCTTGAAACGCATCAACACAAATCAGTGATGCAACCAGTGTCCTCCTACAACTTCCTAACATATCCCTGCCTCAGAGTCCTCTCTGACTCAGGGTCCTCTCTGACTCAGGGTCCTCTCTGACTCAGGGTCCTCTCTGACTCAGGGTCCTCTCTGACTCAGAGTCCTCTCTGCCTCAGTGCCCTCTCTGCCTCAGTGCCCTCTCTGCCTCAGTGCCCTCTCTGACTCAGAGCCCTCTCTGACTCAGAGCCCTCTCTGACTCAGAGCCCTCTCTGACTCAGAGCCCTACTACAAAACACCAACCCAAAAACCCCCGCGTTTTCTCAACGCGGGGGCTTTTGTATGTACAGCATGACTTATCCGGAAACAAGCGCTATATCTTATTTCTTCGGCTCGTACAGTTCGATGATTGCGCCGTCAAGCTCGACAAACGAGAGACGATCGCCATTATCCATTGTCATAGTCGGGACGAGAATCCTGTCGGCCTCTTTTGCATATTTGTCAAGATCGTCGACCTTGTACGCAACGTGCCACTGACGATTGAGGATTTCAGGGAAACCTGTGCCCTCTTCAAACTTGAGATATTCGATTTTGTAATCATAATCGTCGGTGTTGCTGCACCAAAACTTGGCGCCCTCCACATAGGTCATTCCGGGCTTTTTGTTCAGAACCGGGATTCCGATATGCATATACTCTGCTGACATTGTTGTTGCTCCTTTCGCAATATATCTTATATCGAGCTTACAATCAGCTGATATAGATTACGCTTTTGTGACGGCTTTCTCATAGACTCCGCGCAGCACTATCGTCAGCCAGCCCCAGACGAGACCAAACAGGCAATAGAACATCTCGACGGCGAAGTATGCCCAGAAGTTTCCGGTAAACGGTGCTGCGGCGTTCGGAGCTATGTATCCCATAATTCCAAAGTAAGCACCCGCTCCTACGAACAACGCGGGAACATAAGACAGAAACTCAACGCGCTCGCAGCAGATGCAGGGAATGACTACGAGCAGAACCGCTACGGGAAGACCCCAGAAGCCGAGACCGGAAAACAGTCCTCCGCCGAGTGTCATTATGGCAATCGAGGCGAGAATGCCGATGGCATACATCACGAAGCCCTTGACACCGCCCTTTATATTGCAGCCGCCGAGGAAATAAACCGCCCACGACTGAAACGCTATCCACGAACCGCCGCCAGCAAGCAGCGAGCCAATTATCGTGTTACCCGCGAGGAACTGGTCAATCGCCTGCATGATCATTGCGAGCACCGCTATGATGATCGGGCCGCCAATGTACTTTCCGAATTTCATTTTCATAATTGTGTCCCCTATCATTAATTTAATATTTGCCAAATATTTCAGTTAATTTTTGACAGGAGCGCATGTTGACATACCTCATAAAAAACCTGTATAGTGTATGTGGAATGCCAACGCGTTCCCGAGACAGGACGTTTCGCCGTGAATTTTTGAGAATGAGCGGCGTTACGTCCTTTTCGTATTCCTATTTTAAACCTATTTCGCCAACTCAAGGAAGTATTCGTACGCTTCCTTGTCGGTGAATTTTTCGTGAACAACCTTTCCTATTGCACGGCACATCGCAACGGGGTGCGTGCTCTGGAAAATATTGCGTCCCATGTCAACGCCGCGCGCACCTTCGCTTATCGCGCGGTAGGCCATTGTGAGCGCCTCGTCCTCGGGCAGTTTTTTGCCGCCGGCAATGACGATCGGCACCGGACACGCTGCAACGACCTTTTCAAAATCGTCGCAGTAATATGTCTTCACCGCACTCGCGCCGAGCTCCGCGAGAATACGTGTCGCAAGGGTGAAGAATTTCGGAGTGCGCTCCATCTGCTTGCCGACTGCGGTCACTCCGAGCACCGGAATTCCGAATGCGGTCGCGTCGTCTATTGTGCGGCAGAGCGTCTCGAGCGAATCTCTCTCGCCCTCGCCGCCCACAAAGCACTGCACTGCAAGCGCCGAAGCGTTCATACGAACGGCATCCTCAAGATCGAGAGCAAGTCCGCTGCCGACGCTCATCTCCTCGAATAACACAGAGGTGTCGTGCGTCGAGCGAATGCAAATCGGTTTGCTGATTGTCGGCGAGATACAGGTGCGAAACGCTCCGCGAGTTGCCATAAGCACATCGACATACTCCGCCAGCGGAGGTATGACAACATCAATGCGCTCAAGGCCTGCAGTCGCTCCCATAATATAGCCGTGATCGAACGCCAACATGACGGTATTGCCGGTCTCGGGGCGGAACATACGCGAAAGCCTGTTCTTAAAGCCCCAATCGGTATTGTTCAGGCCCTTTGCGAAAAAGCCTTCGGTAGACGCTGGAATATCAAGATGATAATCCTTTGCAACTTTGTTCCCATCGGCATCAGCCATTGGATTTTCCCTCCCTGAATTACTTACTGAAACCTATTGTGCGAGCAGGTGTGTTCCACAGAGCGTCATAGGAATCGTCCCACTTCGCGATGTTGAGCTGGAATCCGGCCTGCTCCTGAACTGTGAGGATCTCTCCGACCATATTCGCCTTGACGGTTATGCCGAGTCCTTCGAGATAAGAAACACAGTCCTTATAGAGGATGTACATTTCCATAAGCGTTGTCGCGCCGGAGCCGTTGATCATCACGAACGCCTTGTCGCCCTTAACGAGCGGAATGTCTTTGACGAGCGCGTTGGCTATGATGGCGATTGTGTCCTTTGCGGATTTCATCGGCTGACGTCCGCCGCCGCCCTCACCGTGCTGGCCCATTCCGATTTCCATGTCCACATCACCCAGATCGCCGAACTCGGCGCCTGTCTGCGGGTGAGTCGCGCAACGCGCGGCAACAGCTATTGTCGCCATGCCGTCTGCATACTTCTGAGCGAGGTCAGCGACTTCGTCCAGCGATTTGCCCTGCTTTGCAAGCGCGGCGCACAGGTGATAAAGAGGAACTGCGCCCGCGAGGCCGCGGCGATCGTCGCTGTTTGAGCGAGGAGCATTAGAGATATCATCCTGTGTGACGACCTTGCGAACTTTGAGGCCTTCCTTCTCGACCATTTTCATGGTCATGTTGCCGGTGAGCATATCGCCCGCATGGTTGAGGACGAGAAGCAGAACACCGTGGCCCTTGTCGGCCATCTTGATAGCTTCAAGCGTGGTCTGGGGATTCGGAGCGGCGAAGACGTCGCCAACGACCGAGATGTCGAGCATTCCGTCGCCGACAAAGCCGGACAGCGCAGGCTCATGGCCCGATCCGCCGATAGTGACGATGGTCACGCGGTTGGCCGACGCGAGAGCTTTGCTGACAACGATGTTATTGGGTTTGAGCTCGATGATGTCGGAATTAGCGAGCGCCATGCCCTCAAGTGTATCGGCTGTCAAATTGTCCGGATTGTCAAGAAATTTTTTCATTACCATAGTGATTCTGCCTCCTGTTGTTTTCTGTTATTTATTAAATACATCCTTGCAGCCGTCAGAGAGACCTACAAAGAAATATTTCATCGACATCGCTCCTGCGTCGGGAGTTCCGAGCGTCTGTTCCTTATAACTGCGCGCCCGTCCAAACTTTGCGACGTAGTTTTTGCTGTCCTCCGCGCCCTTTTCAGCCGCGCTTGCGCCCGCCTGCATCATCTCGGGAATTGTGCCGTCGGTGCCGCATATCGCCTCAATCGCGGGGGCGAGCGCGTCCATCATCG
Source organism: Oscillospiraceae bacterium (assembly GCA_036645935.1). Taxonomy (GTDB): domain Bacteria; phylum Bacillota; class Clostridia; order Oscillospirales; family Ruminococcaceae; genus JAUNBN01. The sequence goes on from JAVXNE010000014.1 coordinate 6,950, forward strand.
TCTTGTCGCCAACATTGGCTTTAGACAGCGAATAGAGCTCCTCATATCCTTTTTTGAAAGCGGCTTTAAGTTGAGCTGCGTCCATTGTCGCCGAGTCGGGAGCGCCCTGCGCCAACCCGTCAACGAGTGTGTTCCAAAGCGGAACAGCCGATCCTCCGTTAAGCACCATAATCGCCGACGCGACGTCATCAAGAAGCGATTTAATTGTGGCTTCCGGGGCACTATCCGCGACAGCTTTCTTCATAGCATTCGCTATCTTGGTCATTGTAAGTCCGTGGTCGGCGTCGCCAAACTTCGCGTCGATAGCTGTCAGCTCATCGGCCGATCCGATCACTTTGTCCGCACCGGCAGTTATCATCATCCCGAATTGCACTTTCGTTAGCTCCATCTCTTTGTCCTCCGCTTGTAAAATTAGAATTTGTTAACATTATTCCCCATTTGTTGTATTTTAAAGGGATATACAGGTACGAACAGGATTATAGTGCTTTATCTTAACATTTGTAAGCATATTTCGCTCTCTGTTCTTTATAAATAATATCATGTGTTAATCGCGTATACTATTCGCATATTCAACAATTCATGAGCCATTTTTTTGTGAGTATCCATATTATTCCTTATAGACGTCGCTATTATGCCGCTATATATCACTTTTCTTGACTTTTTTGGAAGGGCATCTAGTCGGGAGGGGAAAACAAAAACAGCAACAGCACGCCTGTTCAGGCAGAGCTCCTGCTGTCTTATTAGTGACAAAGGTTAATTACATATTTAGTACGAGCTTGCTCGCGAGGCTTTCAGGAATCACGATGTTCGTTATGACTCCGATTCTCAACGCGCCCGCAACGCTGGTTGATTGAAGATGGCTTGAGCAGAGCGCCGTGACATTTTTGGTGCCTCGAAGCTCGTCAATCGAAGCCTGCATGACGTTATCGACCTTCGGGGTGATTATCTGACCGTCCTCGTCGTAGTAGTGCGCGAGCAGACGCCCGGCAGCTTTGTGCTTGCTCAGCAGATCCTCATAGCGGTATACGACGCCGAGATCGGGATAAGATGGATAGTTGGAAATATTGATGATAGCCATATCCATGCTGCTGCAGTTGTCTTTATATGCGCGGTAATTTTCAAGCCTCTCGGCATATTCTCTCTCCTCCTGCGAATCAAAAAAAGCGGGAAGGTAACAATACTCGGCTGCAAGCCCAGTATGTGACGAAAGCACGCGCACAATTTCATTTGTGTGGTAGCTGCGGTAGGAAGCTCCGATGCCCCCTATGAGTGGAAAAATCTTGCCGTCCATCCCGAGGCTGATATCAAGCGACTCGGCATAATCGGTGAGTTTGCCGACCATCGATCCCCAACCGACACCGATCAACCGTTTTGCGCCGCCTTCGCTGAAACAGACATTGTATGCTGTACGTGCAATCTCATCGTCAGTCTCAAGCGCCGAGCGCCCATTCTTGACAACGACTGCTTTTTTAAGAGAAAACTGCTCTTCGATGCGTTTTTCCAGCAGCTGAATTGCGCTGGCGACGTCGTTCACAGTGATCGACACCACGCCCAAAGAGCGAGCTTCGTTCAGCAGAACGCTGACCATCGGCCGCGAGAGATTCACCTCTTTGGCAATCTCCTGCTGTGTCTTGTTTTCATTATAATACATCTTCGCAATGTGCGTTATGCGTTCAAGCTTTTTGTCACTCGGTTTCATTGTTAACTCCGGAATACTTATTTCCAATGAATTATACCCAATAGGTTAACATATGTCAACGGCAAATCTGTTCTAATGTTCATAAATTAGCAGTTGACAGAATTGTCCGGCTCTCAACACTCTTTAATCTGACGGTTTTCATCAGCACTATATTGAGCCTGCCGGCCGTATCTCAATGCGCAACTCGTGTCATCGCATCGGTTCTTCCGTCTGCAAACGGAGTCGCTCATATATTGCAACCGATGCAACTTTAAATCGCTCATCCTTATTATTCAGCTTCATCCTACTCCTTGAAATCAAGCGTTTTTGCGAGAATCCGTATTGAAATTCCCCTATCAATACAACAGGATCGGAACCGTTAAGCCCCGACCCTTTCAGTGTCTGTATTACACTTCAATTCGTATTTTTACAGTACAGTATTACTTATCGTCCTGTGTTTCACTCGATGCATTTATATCTCGGTGATGGTCGATTCGCTCCCATCTGTGCTCACGGGCTTTTCGATTTTTGCGAGTGCTTTTTTAAATTGCGCCGCGAAGAGTATGACCGTGAACATCACCGCAATCAAATCAGCCACCGGCTCGGCAAGATAGACTGCCATCGTCTTATTTGCAAAGAAATTCGGCAGAATATAGATGAGCGGAATGAGCAGCACAAACTTGCGGACAACTGCGACAATAATGGAAGACCTTGCGTTGTCCATTGAGATGAAAGTCATCTGGCACGCGATCTGTGCGCCAAAAATGAGCATGCATGCACAGTAGATTCTCAGTGCCCACTGGGTAAACTCCACGAGCATGGCGTCGCCCGTAAACATGGCTGCAAAAATCTGTGGAAAAAGCATTACGAGCGCCCATAGCAGCGCCGAATACGTGAGACTGACGCGCAGAAGCAGTTTAAAGGATTTCTTGACACGATCTGCGTTCTTCGCGCCGAAGTTGTAGCTCGTGATCGGCATCGAGCCCTGTGCCAATCCCTGCAGCGGAAGCATGGAAAACTGCATCACGCTTGTCAAAATCGTCATCGCTCCAACCGCAATGTCACCGCCATAACCAAGCAGGCTTGAGTTGAAGCATATAGCAATAACGCTCTCGCTCGCTTGCATGATAAACGGAGCGAGTCCCAGCGCCGTCACCGAGCTTGCAATCCTCAGGCTTATTTTGAGGTTTTTAGGACGCAGCTTCAAAATGGTCTTTTTGCCGAAAAGAAAGAGCAGAACCCATGTCATCGAGATCGCCTGAGAAATGATCGTCGCAAGCGCCGCACCGCGCACACCCATTTCAAATCCAAATATCAAGATCGGGTCAAGAATAATGTTGCTGATTGCGCCTATCAGCACCGAGAGCATGGCCGTTTTGGCAAAGCCCTGCGCCGAAATAAACGCGTTCATTCCGAGCGTGAGCTGAACAAATATCGTTCCGAGCGCATAGATTCTCATGTAGCTGGTTGCATATTCAATTGTGTTTTCGCTCGCTCCGAACAGAAACAAAAATTCGCGGTTCCAAATCAACAGAACAGCGGTGAGCGCCGCCGATACGATTATCTGCATCGTAAAGCATGTGCCCATAATGCGTTCGGCCTCGTTGTTGTTGCCCTCGCCCATCGCAATGGAGGCCTTAGGCGCGCCGCCCATACTCACGAGCGCGGCAAACGCCGTGATAATCATAATAACGGGCATGCAAACCCCAAGACCTGTCAGTGCAAAAGCTCCGTTTTCGGGAATGTGCCCGATGTATATACGGTCCACAAGGTTGTAAAGCATATTGATCAGTTGCGCCGCAACGGCGGGAATCGCCAATTTGAACATCAGCTTCCCTAGCGGCTCTGTTCCGAGAAATTTGTTGTCATTTTCCATTAAATCTCAACGACCTGTCCTTCTCAGGGCAACGTGTGCCCAGTAATATTTGTTAACTTGTAAACAATATACCTCCGACAGATATTCCTGTCAATAGCATTTTGTGATTTCCGGCAGCTCTCACCAATTTTGCCGATATACGCCACTTCAAATTGTGCAGAGTGATTTTCTCATGAGCTCCCGGACTCAAATCGCACCAGCATTTCGCGCATTCTCCGGCGAGCACGCTGCATCGGTGCTATTCGCGCGAAATGGCAAGTGCATTTTCGGCAATACGCTCCATAACCTCAAGACAGATATTCATGTCTTTTTCGGAAATTCCACGGGTCGCCCCTTTGAAGAATTGCCGCTGTTCCCACTGTAACAGCCCGGACTTTTCTGCTGCGGCATCCGTTGTAACCAAGCGCTGCACACGGCGATCGCCGCCGTCGGCTATCACATCCACCAGCTTGCCAGCGGTGAGCTTTTCCACGGCTTTTGAGACATACGCTCTCGAAAAACTGCGATGCTTTGCGATATTGCTCGCGGTATTATGCTGCGGATTATTGGCTATGAACAGCAGAACATCTGCCTCCTGTTTGGAAATGCCTATACCCAGCGCTGTTTTGGTCAGCGTGTCATCATACAGATCCCCGAGCTGCTTGAGCGCCTTTAAAATTCGGTTGAAATCCATTGTTTCTTTCACAACGTCGCCTCTCTGCAATCATATTTAAATTGTTTATGAGTTTACATTCTTTATACCGCATACTTGAGATTTTGTCAAATCGCAATCCCCTCGCCAATCTGAGCGGCATTGCCGCGCGGGTGACGGAATTGACAGCGCATGCACAAATAAGCACCTCGCCCAGCATTTGGCGAAGCGCCTTGAATACCATTTTCTGCTGCAAGAAATGTCATTACCGGCTTATCATTCGCGTTGGAACCTGCATTCTTATGTTTTGCTACACTGAAAAGCCAAATTTTCACTGCCGCGTATCCAATTTGTTGCTTTGCCGTTTTCTTAACAGCCATGACTTCAAAATTGTGATTTTTTCACAAAGAGATCGGAGCAAATTCGCCCAGACATTTTTGTTTTTGGGCAAAGTATATTTTTTGATCTTTATCAATAAGCCACACTGTCTGTGATGCCGTGATTATAGATGACGTCGTCCATGAGCTGCCAGTCCGAAGTAACCCTGATTTCCTTAGTGTTGCCGAGCATGCCCTGCATGTACATAAAGCGGATACGTAAGGGGCTTTGCCTGTGCTGCCGTCACCTTGAACGAGTATGTTTTCTCGGGTATCCCGACATCTGTCTTGTCGGGATTTTGCAGCCACTGGAAAGTACCCTCTTGTGTTGTTCAAACGTCAGCGCTCGGTGCCGGCTTATAAGCGCCAGCCGGGGATTTGTCTGCGAGTTGTGGGGATATCACATAATCTGTGAAATTTGGTTTTCCGCTCTATGCGATGCGATAGATGTTGCTCGGTTAGTAGGATGCACCGCCGGTGAAGTCCTTGACCGGGATATTGACTGTAAGCTCTCCTGCCTCTCCCGTTCCGGTGCCTCTGATCGCTATAAGTTTTCTGTCTTCCGGTGCAACATCGGGTGCGTGAACATCTATCATTCCGGTAACGTATGCCTCTGCGCCTGACTGACCCGCATATGTGAGAACACAGTAAGGTTTCCGCGGGATTGACGTCCATCGTAAAGCTTGCTATAGGAATGGGCGTGGATTCCATCCCCGATGCCGGCGGACACCTTGTTCAGTGATGTGCTGTCGGACGCGAATCCTGTCGCCTCCGCCGTGAAGGTGCCGGCTTTCATCGCTGTCATTGATTTGTTGCTCTTTGCCACAAATGCGTCATATTGAGCTTAGGTGAGCACAAACAGCTTTTTAATCGAATCAGCATCGTCGTTCTGATTGTCTGTCTTGTAGTTGAGGCTGCCGCAATACAGGGTCTTTTCGGCATTGCCGGTTTTTTCGGTCATTTAGCCATTCCAATCCAAACGAGACGCGTTACCGGGTTGTTCGGCAGACCGTATTCGATAATCCGTTTGCCCGATTGAGTTTTGTTATCTTGTTAAATTGCCGTGCTCCCGCTTATGAAGTTTGCCTTTGCGGCGGGTCTTGCCGTGTCAAAGGCTATCAAATCGTCGCCCTTGGCGTGCAATGTTGATGTCCTTTACGTGCGTCTTCAGCGGAACGGTGCCTTTTGTGAAGACCCTCTTAGCAATGAGAGGGATGGGATGCGGTGATAGCTTTGTGTGTGAGGATGCTCGAGTTGTCGCCCACTGTCAGGTTTTTGACTTTCATCACTCCTGTGCCCTGCAAATCCAAACCAGTGTTCGGCGCAAGGGTCAGATTTCCGTCTGCGGCGTTTACGGTATTATTTGCATTAAGGTGCCGAGCAATGACAAGATTCTTGTTGCTGTTGATTTGGTCAAGGTCATGAAGTTCACTTACTGTAATCGGAGCATTGATATTTAACATGGACATACCCGTTGCATATCTACCGGATATACAGTTAAACAGTCCTCTATTTATATCACTTGTGTTGTTTCCGGTTACAGCTTGATGCTTGGGAAATCAATTGTCTTGACCGCTGAATCAAAAGCTTGCAGCTTTGCAATGCATCCGTTGCCGGATACTGCAAGCGTGCCGTCCGGATTGTGTTTTCCTGTTGTGTAATACTTGAAAAAGTTTGCGGTGCATTTCCCGCCTTTTGGCACGGGGTATTGTTCCATGGCCATTAGCGTGTCAAAGGGGATGATATAGTCGGTGTCGAGCATCTGAGCTGCACCGGAAGCGCCGTTTTGCGGTGCGGGAAACACGCGGACGATGCCATCGGGCTAAGGTATATCCCTGATTCTTAAGCGTTCCGTCATCGGCGTTGTCCTTGAGTATTTGACAAGGCGATTGACGCATGTTTGTGTGCAAAATCTTATTTGCAGATACTTTGCTCCCTCTTGTGGTTCAACTCCCGGAACCAACCCGATATTAGTCTTTCCGTTTGGCATAGCATAACCATTTAATAAAAGTCCGGCTTCTGCAGACGTTCCGTTCGCAAGCAATTTTCCGCTGCTATCCGTTTGGTCGGGTTTGTCCACCCCACGTATATTCTGAGGCTTTTCAAGCGGCAGAACGGCCTTTTCGTTGTAAAAGCCAATCTGTCATGATGGGGCAGAAGTGCCATTATCGCAGCTGTAAAACGATCCGTTATTTTCCCTTGAAATTTACCTTGGCGTCATTTAAGATCAATGATGTCCGGTTGCAGAGCTTTGATTTGACTTCGGCATGACAGTCGTCTTGAAAATATATTGCTGTGCTTCCGGGAGTGTTCTCTGTTACAACTTTTCATGTTTTATGCGGTTTTTCCAAAAAATTAAATTTGCGGTTTTTTAGCACATTTTACGTGTTTTGACGTCGGGATAGCAAGCTGCGATTTAAGCTCGCGTCTTTATAATGCTATTTATTGTTAGCACTTATGTTATAATAATAAAAATTGATCCGTTTCTCTGATTATTTTAATGGTGAATATAGGCGCAGGGGTTATGGGGAGGTGTCGATCACGCATATGGAAAACAAGCAGCTTCTTGAAATTCACATGTTTGGAGAGTTCTCGCTGAGCCTGGACGGAAAAGCCATCAGCAGTAAGGAAGCCCATTCGCACAAGCTTTGGCTTCTCATGCAATATCTGATCATAAGGCGAGGACATATCGCCGGCCAAAAAGAGCTGATCGAAATATTGTGGCCCAATTCCGAAATATCAAATCCACAAAACTCATTGAAGACTCTCGTGTTCCGTCTACGCAAGCAGTTGGACAAGCTGGGATGCATCGGTGCGAGCGTGGTGGTACAGCTTGACGGCGGGTATGCTTTCAATGAAAAATGCCATTACTCTCTTGATATTGAGGACTTTGAGCTGCAATGCCGATTGGCGCGCGCCGCCAGTTCACCGCAAACCAAATTGAAATTGCTCACACAGGCAATTGACGTTTTTGATGGAAGCGTGTTGGCACAAAATCAAAATGAACTTTGGGCGCAGGAAGTTTTTACACAATATAACATCCTCTTTCGCAAGGTTGTGCAGGAGGCCGTGGAACTTTTAATCCAAAGCGGTGACTACCCCCGTGTTGTTGCCATATGCCGGGATGCGCTATCTGTTCAGCCATATGAGGAGATTTTTCATTCCCTTCTCGTAAATGCCTTGGTGTCAATGGAGGATTTTTCCGAAGCCAGCCGTCAATATGCATTGGCATACAATTTGTTCCACGACTCCCTTTCAGTCTCGCCTATCATCTCAGCGCCAACGCGTGAAAAATCTTGTAATATCTCCGCGACAGATACGATTGCGGATCTGCAAAAGACGCTTTCGGAGGAATACAACTTCGGATATTCCTATTATTGCGCTTTTGACGTGTTTCGCAGTGTATACCACATGCTCGCGCGCCGACTATACCGCCTCCCGGAAGATGCATTTCTCGCCTTATTCCGCATTGACCGCAATAATTTATACATTGAATCTGACCCAAAACAACATGATTCGATACACATGCGAATGTTGGGAGAGGCCATTGCCTTTTCACTTAGGCAAAGCGACATTTTCACCCTGCATGGCGATTCAAGCTTTCTTGTGATTTTTGAATCGGTTTCCAAAGAACAAATATCCGGTATTGCCACACGCATCGAAAAATATTTCAATCAGCACAAAACTCGTGACGATCTTGAAATTCATTTGGAAACTTTGCCTATATTGCCATCCCTGCCCCTCACCGGCAAAATGGATTCGCAGTGATCTTTTTCACACAAACCGTTTGACATAAATTTTCGAACACTGTCCTTCGTCCACTTTAAGAACTTGAGCCTGTTGCCGTAACAGCTTATATGACTGCCGACAATTAGGAAAGCAAATCGCCAGAATGGTGTTAAAGCGGGTCAACCGACTTTTGCCGGGTTCTCGGTGTTGCGGTCGAAAGATTCGGCAATCCTGCGGAGCTCGTCGGAAAACTTAGAACGAACACCGATATTGTCGTTTTCATAAACCTTGATATAATCGATAAGTTCAACCAAGATTTCCCGCGGCAGACCGTCGATGTTTTGATGCTTCATAAAAGGCCGCCAGCGCCGGATGCTCCGTGTTTACGCCGCTTGCAAGCTCCGCACGTTCCTTCGTGCGGTTTTCCGGCACGGCGGTTACGGTGATAGCCTGCCGCTCGTAATCGGATTTCATTTTCCGATAGTCCTACTGGGTGATTTACCTGTCTTTCCAGTCTTGGTAAAGGGCTTGCTTATATCGGGCAATTTGGTGAAGCTCTTTTTTTGCGGAGATTAAGTCATCCAACCGGAAAGACTGGCTTTTTTTAGTTGGGGCCGAATTTATACGGGCCACAATCTCCGAGTAAGCAACGGTCAAATGCACCTTGTTGAATGGCAAACAGGACGGCGGCCTCCAGTCGGTTATGCTTGATCGAGTGCATAGAACAGGCCAGCCGCGAACGGTTTTTATAGGGCGAACAAGCGCAATACACATTGGTACCGCTCTGGCTTCGGGTGATTGCCTTGCCGCAGTCGGCGCATTTCCGAAAGCCGCTGAACAGGTGAGCCTCTTGCTTTTTTGAGCCGTGCGGGTATCCCGCTTGAGAAGCCCTTGCACATTATCAGAGGTTTTGTGTGCCCGCCCATTTTGTTCAAAAATGCTTGACAAAACCAAAATGAAGGAGTAAAATTCCCGGAAATTGAATATTTCGGTAGGTGAGGCTACCGCAGGGATAAGGATTGCTGCCGCGGAGTAGTGGAGACACTATGAGAAGGTTTAACAGTTTATGTCGACAATAAGGCATAGAATAATGCAATTTCATCGCCCTGCGAAGCTAAAGCTTGAACGATGATCAAACTGCATCTTTTTTTTGTTGCATTTTTGTATTTGTGTGGATTTCATCATCCCTCGTCATTGTTTATGCTTTGACGAGGGATTTTTTGTCGCCTATCGTATTCAGTTTTCACATAGATATTTTTCGAAAAACAAGGAGGTGAGAAGGATGGACGCAGGAAGTAGTGGCGGCATAAATCCTGACGGGCGAAGTAAATTGAAGAATCAAAAGCACGCAGAACCTCTGCATTTTATCCTTCTGCCTCAAAATCAAATTTGATTGAACGGGCATACCTCTGTCCTGCATTTATGTCTTACTTCCATTGCAAGAAACTGACAGCTTTGTCAGAAAAATTGGAGGATAAGATTATGAAGAAAAACATGATTCAGAACACGGCAGAAAGCATGGACGCAGCCACCAAAAGACTACTGGACGCAGCAATCATGGATGGTGAACAGCTGCTCTCTGAATATGATACTTCCTGTGACGGCTACAATGAAACCATGGTAGCGGTGATGCGGGGGCGGTATGGTGAAAACCAGATTACCCATCAGAAAAGCGATTCCCTTGTCAAGCGGCTTCTGTGTGCGTTTGTCAATCCGTTTACAGCGGTGCTCTTTGTATTGGCACTGATTTCCGTCGTGACGGATGTGGTCATTGCATCACCTGCTGACCGAGATTTTACATCCGTCATCATCGTGATGACCATGGTGATTGTCAGCGGCACCCTCCGCTTTGTACAGGAAACACGGTCAAACAAGTCCGCTGAAAAGCTCAGCGCTATGGTGAAAACAACTACCGCCGTACAGCGAGAGCCGGAGGGTAAAATTGAAATTCCACTAAACGAAGTGGTGGTTGGCGACATCATTCAACTCGCCGCAGGCGATATGATCCCGGCGGATGTGCGCATTTTGCAGGCAAAGGACTTGTTTATCAGCCAGTCCTCCTTGACGGGAGAAAGCGATCCGCTGGAAAAAGTGGGGATAGCATGCGCAGACATCCAAAATAGTCCCCTGGAACTTGCAAACCTTGTCTTTATGGGTAGCAACGTCATCAGCGGATCCGCCATCGGCATTGCTCTCGCCGTGGGAGACGACACGGTGTTTGGCTCCATGGCACAATCTATCACCGAAAAAAAAGTCGTCACCAACTTTGAAAAAGGGGTCAATTCCGTCTCCTGGCTGCTCATTCGGTTTATGATGTGCATGACTCCTGTGGTGCTGTTGATTAACGGCTTTACCAAAGGCGATTGGCTGCAAGCGTTTTTGTTTGCGCTCTCGGTGGCGGTGGGTCTTACGCCGGAAATGCTGCCGATGATTGTAACCACCACCCTTGCCAAGGGCGCCGTCAACATGGCAAAGAAAAAAACCGTAATTAAAAACCTGAACGCCATCCAAAACTTTGGCGCCATGGATGTGCTCTGCACAGACAAAACAGGCACCTTAACTCAGGATAAAGTCGTACTGGAATATCATTTGGACATTCACGGCAATGAGAATGAGCGGGTACTGCGTCACGCCTTTCTCAACAGCTTTCATCAGACCGGTCTTAAGAATCTCATGGATATCGCAATTTTAAGCCATATGCAGGAAAAAGAAATGCGTAGTCTGAGTGAAAAGTACCACAAAGTAGATGAAATCCCCTTTGATTTTAACCGCCGCAGAATGAGTGTGGTTGTGGCGGATGAAGGGGGGAAACCCCAGCTCATCACCAAGGGTGCAGTGGAGGAAATGCTCTCAATTTCGGCCTATGTGGAGTACCAAGGAAAAGTCGAACCGCTGACAGACAGCATTCGCGACAAAATTCTGCAAACAATCGAAAAATTAAACTCCGATGGTATGCGTGTTATTGCCGTAGCGCAAAAAACAAACCCCTCTACGGTTGGCGTTTTCTCCGTTGCGGATGAAGCAGATATGGTGCTCATGGGCTATCTTGCCTTTCTTGACCCGCCCAAGGAGACCACAAAATCAGCCATTCAGGCACTGAAGGAATACGGCGTGTCCGTCAAGGTATTAACCGGGGACAACGATGCCGTCGCCCGCTGCATCTGTCGTCAGGTGGGCATGAAGGTAGACAATCTGCTACTGGGTATCGATATCGAGAAGATGAACAGCGAGCTTCTTTGCCTTGCGGTGGAGGAAACCAATGTGTTTGCAAAGCTCTCCCCGCAGCAAAAGACACGCATTGTCGCGGCTCTGCGCAAAAACGGTCATACCGTGGGCTTCATGGGGGACGGCATCAACGATGCCGCTGCCATGAAGGCGGCGGATGTGGGCATTTCCGTCGACACTGCGGTCGACGTTGCGAAGGAATCTGCCGACATTATTCTGCTGGAAAAAGACCTGATGATTTTGGAGCAGGGCGTCATTGAGGGCAGAAGAACCTTCGGCAACACCATCAAATACATTAAGATGACGGCAAGCTCCAACTTCGGCAATATGTTTTCCGTTGTGGTGGCCAGCGCATTTTTGCCGTTCCTGCCCATGCTGCCCATCCAAATTCTCATTCTAAACTTGATTTATGACATCTCCTGCATCTCCATTCCGTGGGACAATATGGACAGTGAGTATCTCAAAAAGCCACGGGAATGGGATGCGTCATCCATCGGAAAATTTATGATTTGGATTGGTCCCACCAGCTCCGTGTTTGATATTATGACCTATGCGGTGATGTTCTTTGTGATTTGCCCCGCCGTGTGCGGCGGCGCCTATGGTACAAGCGACGTAAATAACACCCTGTTTGTGGCGCTGTTTAATGCCGGATGGTTCGTGGAGTCGCTGTGGTCGCAAACACTGGTCATTCATATGATTCGCACACCCAAAATTGCATTTATCCAAAGCCGCGCATCCCTTCCTGTGCTCGCTGTCACCACTCTTGCCATTACCATTGGCACCCTCGTCCCCTACACGGCATTCGGCGCATGGCTCTCCATGTCTCCCCTGCCGCTTATCTACTTCCCCTGGCTCATCGGTATGATTCTGTGTTATATGGCGCTGGCAACCGTCATGAAAAAGCTGTATATCAAGAGATATGGAGAACTTTTGTAAATTGCCTCATTACCACAAAAGGAGGACTACTTTCCACCAACGGAAAAGCAGTCCTCCTTTTATATTGGATGTATGCCATGCCGGTAAAGCCAAAGACACCCAAAACCATATCTTTGCTTTGTTACACATGGTTTTCTCCTTGCTTTTGAATGCAATTCATTGCAGCTTGCACGAAATGATCTAAATCCGCCTGATCGGGGTGTGACAAAGCTCGGTCGAAATTTTCCATTAGCTTCTGCGTTTTTTCCGGGTACTCAGATTGCATGTCCTCATAACGCTGCCGCACGGAAAGGGGCATTTTGCCCTGGCACATGTAGCTGCCAACCACGGTGTTGGAACTGTCCGGATTTGCCTTTACACCGGCAAGGATTTGCCTGTAGTATTCCTCGCTGCCGCCGAAACCCGCTGTCCCAAACAAAAAGATCTGTTTGCCGTGCAGCGCTTTCAAAAAATCGGACGCAAGCCGGTCACTGCCGCCCTTGTTCGTCCAAAAGCCTGCAAAGAGCAAATCCGACTTTTGTGAGCAGCCATCTGGCGCGCCGCAATACACGCTGCTCTCTGGAAGGCGTTCTTTCAGGTGCTGAGCGAGCATGGCTGTATTTCCGGTTTGGCTGCTGTAAACAATAGAATATTTCATATAATTCATTCTCCTGTTTTATCATAAATAGAATGAACGCCTCTGTGCTGCTGCATCCCGCTCAGGCACTCCTGATTGCAGCGGATGCAGCGCCGGAGCTGTTCTGTACAGCCCTGCTGTACTTTATTCGGCCATTCAGGGTCCGCAATGAACTGGCGACTCATCGCCACGAAGTCGATGCGCCCTTGGGACATCTGCTCCTCAACAAAATCAGGGTCGGTCAGGCCGCCCACGCCGCAGATGAGCAGGGACGTATAATGGGTACCTGGTCACAGTAGCGCAGAAAGCAGCCTTCTTTCGAAAAATAAGGATGGTTTTGCGGCGGTATGGTATCCGTCAGTTTGCTGTGATTTGCCACTGTCACATGAAAGCCGGTCACGCCTGCCTGCTCCAGCCGTGGGACAAAGCTTGACAGCTCCTCCACCAAAACGCCCGCATTGCCGTAGTGGGGATTTTCCTGACGCACCGCCAGCTTGTAATCAATGGGTATCTGCGGTAAGACGCGGCGCACTGACGTGACACATTCTACCGCGAAACGGCTTCTGTTTTCCACGCTGCCGCCGTATTATTCATCGCTGCTCTGATTGAATAACCCGGAAGAAAAGCTGCCGCACATCCGGTCATCATGTACCTGTATCATATCAAATCCGGCTTCTTTTGCCCGTACCGCTGCCGGGCCGAAGGAGTCGGTGATGGCGCGTACCTTTTTTGCGGACAAGGCGGTAATGTAGGCGCCCACCTGTTCGTTCAGCAATGCCTGCATCCGGTCAGGCGTAATTTTTTGCCCACCATTTGCGTCAGATATTTTATCATCCACTTGAAATTGCTGTCCGACTGGTGGAGCTGGGCGCATACAAGACAGCCCTCCTTGTGCAGCTCCGAGCAGAGCTGCTGATAATGGGCAAAGCCTTTTCTGCTGTGCAACGAGAAAAAACCACGCTTCCCCACCGGCACATCTCCGATCACAATCATGGCACAGCCGCCCGCTGCAATGGCACGCAGCTTTTGCATCGCCTCCTCTCCATGTAATCCCATGGAGGCGGGCGCAAAGAAAATGCGGTTTTTCAATATTAAACCGCCTAATTTAATTGGGGTGAACAGTGCCTTCTCTATCACATGGCATTCCTCCCCTCGTCAGCACAAGCTTGGATAGCAGCGTCATGAGTGCCGCTTTTTCCTCGGCGGTAAGAGGACCGAGCGCTTCTGCGTCCCATGCGGTAAAGAGCTCATGGCTCCTGCGAAATGCGGCGTCTCCCTTTTCAGTCAGCCGCAGGGTATGTGCTCTGCCATCCGTTTTGCTTTTTTCCTGGGCCAAAAATCCATCCTGCGCCAGCTTTGCAAGGGTTCGTGTGGTGTGCCCCCCGTCCATGTGCAGTGCCTTTGCAAGCTCTTTGGGCGAGCAGCCTGTGTGCCGCCCGACATATAAAATGAAATAAAGCTTTCCCTGTGACAGCCCTTCCTCTGCTAACTTGTGATTACAATATTCTGTAAAATCCTTGTGCAGAAGGGTTGCATAATAGGCAAGGGTCTGATTCATTGGCGCGTCTCCATTAGTTGATTAAGTCAAGTATGTAATAACATGTTGCCCTTGTCAGGTTGTTTCAAGGATATTGCTTTGCCTTGAACTTCGTAAGCAAATCGTTTTTTACAAACGATATAAGCGAAAAGGAAAGCCTCCTCTTTCTACGACGGCAAATTTACTGGCTGGAATGGCTATCTAAAGACATGTTTCACGAAATGGTGAAGGTACGTCTTTTTCTGTGCTTTTAATCATGCTGTAATTGCGGCACGAGTTATTTATATTTGAGGAAAGTGAATGCCCGAATGAGACGAGTGAAAATCACAGTTCTTCGCAAAGAATTTTATCCGGATTATGCCGATGCGTATCTAACCGATGGCAAGTCTGTCGGTGCATGCCCGCTGCTGGAGGTGGGCGATGAGTTCATCTTTGATGGGAATGCAAAAATGCCCAATGAGTTTTGCCCCTGGGCATCGATTGATATCTATCGTAACGCTAGTTCAATGTCCTCCGGTTCCAGTTGTAAGCCGTGGAACAACAAGGATGGGCAAACTATCGTTTGCTATACGGACGGCATACGCCCCGTAGTGTTTGATGTCAAAACAATAGGCGATAATGATGATGCTATTCAATAAAGAAAATGGTGAATTAAATATGAAAACAGCTAAAAGACCATGACACTTTTGAAATGACCCCAAAAGTTAGACAAATAATTAAATTAAGCGTCGGAGAGGGCGTGTTGTCTGCGAATAGCAGGCGGCAAGCCCTTTAGCTTTGCCTTGATGCGGCGATTATTGCAGTAA
>JAVXNE010000015.1:0-15457 GCA_036645935.1 Oscillospiraceae bacterium
CTCACGCGGCGTCGCTGGGTCAGGGTTGCCCCCATTGCCCAATATTCCCCACTGCTGCCTCCCGTAGGAGTCTGGGCCGTGTCTCAGTCCCAATGTGGCCGATCGACCTCTCAGTCCGGCTACTGATCGCAGACTTGGTGGGCCATTACCTCACCAACTATCTAATCAGACGCGAGTCCATCTAAAAGCGGATTGCTCCTTTGACCGCTGAGCGATGTCGCTCTGTGGTCTTATGCGGTATTAGCACTTATTTCTAGGTGTTATCCCCCACTTAAAGGTAGGTTCCTCACGTGTTACTCACCCGTTCGCCACTAAGTTCAACAAAATCCATCCGAAAACTTCATCTGAAAAACTTCGTTCGACTTGCATGTGTTAGGCGCGCCGCCAGCGTTCGTCCTGAGCCAGGATCAAACTCTTAATAAATTGTATATCTACGAAGACCTAAGTCTTCCCAAATATCAAGCTCAGGGCGTCATATACTGACGTCCAAATTACTTTTTGCGACTCTCTCTGTCGCTCCGCGCACATCGGCCTTTCGGCCCTGTGGCGGCTCTTGAAAAGGGTCCTTTCAAGCATCAATATTGTTTAATTTTCAAGGTCCGATTCGCGCTTCCCGCTTGAGAGGCGCGAGATTTATTATAGCGTGTGTGTTCCGGAAAGTCAAGCCTTATTTTCGATATTTTTTTCAGAAATCATCGTCGGCACAACCGAACCGGGCGTTCACGCTATCCCTTCCCCTGTGTGAGGCGGGAGCTGTATTATATAACATCCATAAAAAAAATGCAACAGTTATTTTTAACTTTCTTTTTATTCTCGTTTAGCCCGTCTTGTGCGGTGCAAAAAGCGCGTTATACCGCGATATTTGGGTCTTTGCCGCTTTTTATCCTTTTCTCGAGCTTCTTCGCGAAATTGTGCAATACGGCGTTTCTTCCGTTTTTGAAGTTCGGTTTTATCCGCTTAAAGTGACTTTGTGACTTTTCGCAATATCTCCTGCTCTCCTTTCACCTTTTGATGTATGTACTATATAATACATTAAAGTGTACACCGCAAAGCACACCTGCCGAGCGCCGCATTACTCTCATGCCCCGCGGATTTGGCATTGTTTCAGTTGCGAGAATGAGACGTTGCAATTGCATACACGGTTTTTTGTGGTACAATCTTTTCAACATACTAACGAAAAGGCAGGCGGTTGATATGGAAATTGATATTCAGGCTCGCCGCGCGTCAGCAGGCGAGATTCCCGCCGCGCTCGTGCTTAAAAACGGATATGTACTCAATGTCTACACCGATGAGATAATTGAGGCCGATGTCGCAGTGAGCGGCGGGGTTATCGTCGGAGTCGGAAACTACTCGGGCGAATTGGAGCTCGACTGTTCGGGGCGTTACATTCTCCCCGGATTCATCGACGCCCACATGCATGTTGAGTCGACACTGCTCACCCCGCTCGGTCTTTCAAAGCACGTCCTGCCAAAGGGCACCACCACACTCATCGCCGACCCGCACGAACTCGTCAACGTACGCGGCGCACTCGCGCTCGAATACTTTCTCGGGGCATGCGCTCAAGCTCCGCTGAACATCAATGTGATGCTACCCTCATGCGTTCCCGCAACGCCATTTGACACGAACGGCGCAGGCCGCTTCCTCGCACGGGATATGGAACCGTTTGTAAACTCCGAAGGCGTTCTCGGCCTTGGCGAAGTGATGAGCTTTCGTGAGGTAATCTCGGGTGAATCCTCTGTGCTCGACAAGCTCGCGCTGTTTTCCGATCGTTTGATAGACGGCCACGCGCCGTGCATCAGCAATAAGGATACACAACTATATCGCCTTTCGGGAATTCTGACGGATCATGAGTGCTCGACATTTGAAGAGGCGCTTGACAAACTTCGCGCCGGAATGCACATTCTAATACGTGAAGGCAGCGGCGCACAGAATCTTGAAGCCATCGTCAGTGGCATGCTCGAGCATGAGTTGCCGTTTGATTGCTGCTCGTTTTGCACCGATGACAAGCACATCAGCGATATAGATACACTCGGCCACGTAAACCACTGTGTCAATCGGGCGATATCGCTCGGTATGCATCCCGTTTATGCCATTAAGGCCGCAACGATAAACACCGCTCGCAGATACGGCCTGCACGATGTCGGAGCTGTGAGCGCCGGGATGCGTGCAGATATAATCGTCACCGACAATCTTGAAAAAATTGAGCCCGAGATTGTATTCAAGGATGGCAACGCCGTCTCGTCTTCAATGTTCGATGCCTTTGAGGAATTTCCAGTGCCCGAGCCATTGAGGCATTCGGTTCTGTTTGATTCGCTTACGACAAAGAGGATCGCCGTCGAGGCCGGCGATAGCAACCATGTGATCGGAACCGTTCAGGGTCAACTGCTGACCGAGCATCTCGTTGAGCATCTGCCTCAGCGCGAAGGAATTTTTCAGCCAAATAAGCTTTATAACAAGCTTGTCACCGCTGAACGGCACGGAAAAAACGGCAATATCGCCGCCTGCGCGCTCAAAGGATTTGGCATTGAGCGCGGGGCAATGGCCACCTCTTGTTCTCACGACTCACACAACGTCGTCGCCGTTGGCGACAACGACGCGGATATCATCACCGCAACCGATCGGCTGCGCGAGCTTCAGGGCGGCTACGTAGTAGTGCGAGAGGGAAAAGTCACCGCCGAGCTGTCGCTGCCAATTGGAGGCCTAATAACCGACGCGTGCGGAGCCGAAGTGAGCCGCCGCACGAGCACTGTAATCGCCGCCGCGCGAGCTCTTGGCATTCCGGACGGTATTGATCCTCTCACAAATCTCTCATTTATGGCGCTTCCTGTAATGCCTTCCCTGCGCTTGCTAGACACGGGTCTGTTCGATGTCGACACATACCGTTTAATCTGAGCAGAGCCACACGATCTTCGTGGTTTTTATATCGATTCCGCTCTGCGCTTGCGGCGCACCTCCCACGACAGGAGCCGTCTGCACAAACACATTGCTAAGCGCGCTTTAAATCCCGCATTTTTCTGCATCGTTTGCATACAAAAGCGCCTCCCTCGCGGGCGGCGCTTTTAACATGTCAGACAAAAACTCCAACGGCTGCTCGTAGGCGTCCTTTTTTTGTCTCCCGCGTAACGCCGCGATACACAAAACGACCCCACCCACGCACCGACACGATATCGCCGTCTGCAAGCTCGCGAGATCCACTCTCACAGCGGCGCGAGTTAATAAAAACGAGCGCTTGCTCAATTTTGCGCCGGCTCTGCTCCCGCGAGAGCGTGCACACCGCCGCCACAACCGCGTCTAACCGCTCGGATGAGATCACAACCTCATCTTCTCTCATTGCAGGCGAGAGAGTTTTTGGGCTTTGGGATGAAAGAGCACACACGACGGACGTGCGCTTTATCCTCTCGAGATTCTCCGCCATGTATTCCGCAGCGCTTGCGAGGCAGACGACAGTCGCGCAGCTTTCGTCAACCAAAATGTCTCCCAAAACCTCACGGCGCATTCCAAGCGACATGAGCGCTCCGAGAAAATCGCGGTGTGTGAGCTCGTCCGCAAATTTTGCCGCGCGAGGGGACACCGTGAGGTATACCAGCGGATAGCCGTCACGCTCGCCGCCGCCGAACCGAGCAATACGGCGCTCCGCGCCCTCAAATCCGCCCCACATCCCCCATCCCGAATCGAGGGACAGGCCTTTCATGCGCTCAAGTGTTTCCTGTTGAGCAAGATCGAGAAATTCCGAATAAACGGCAATTCTTCGCTCGCTGGCTCTGCGGGCCAGATCTGCAAACCGGTGTTCAAGCAGCTGCTCGTCATCCTGCATAATCATCTGTGCTCCTCGTGTTTTGCCGCATCGCACGGAGTGGCGTTCACACGCATTTCAACGACACGCTGCAAGCGCTCGGTGTCTTTCACCGAAACCATTCCACACGCGAGCGCTCCAACGGGAGATCGCAGCGCGGCAAGATATTCGCACCAATCTATATAATACCTGCGTCCCCAGGAAGAAATCTCTAAGGTTATCGCACCCTTCTGCTCATGTAGCGCGACGGCCGTCACAAAGTGACCGCTTCGCGCATTATAACGCACCGCCGCGCTTGGCGCATCCCCGCAAGGCAGCTCCCGCGCGAGCAACAGTGAGTTGATTTTAAGGGGAAATGGCGGGATAGTCATGATAACGGGTATATCCCTCGAGAGTTGCTCGCGAATCGCTTCAAGCGGTTTCGACATAAGAGCGAAAAATCTCCACTCGCTGCGAAGTCTGACGCGGCATTCGCAAAAGCGGCGATTAACGCAGGCTGCAACCGCCGAGCCCATCAGGCCAAATGGCGGAAGCGGGCGCAGAGCATGCCGGCTGAGATTCCGAAGAAAGTGTTCGTATTGAGCTCGTTCTATATCTTCACGACGCGGTATCTCTCCCGCAAGCAGCGCCGTGGCACAGTTCTCACGCGAGCGCGCTATATACAGCAGCAAATCGGCCGCGGCAATCACGCCGCAGCCGTATTTTGCAATTGTTCCGTCCCGTCCCGCCGCATTATTTGAAAACCAGCTCTGGTCTCCCCCAAATGACAGCGAACCCTGGTTTTTAATCCTGATATAATTTTCTGATTTTATCGAGGTCTTATTCATATCAAAACTGCCGTCATTCGCCGTCAGGAAGCTCGAGCACCATCTGCGCGTATGGCAGTTTTTCATACCCGAGGCGTTTATACAGTGCGGCGGCGCGCTCGTTTTCCGGCTCAACCTCCAACCGTATGCGACGCACGTCTTTAGTGAGATTTTCCCGCAAAAATGAGAAAAATTCTCCTCCCAATCCCTTTGAACGGAACTCGGGACGAAGATAGACCTCCTCGACCCACAGCACACAACCTCCCGCCTCCTGCGAATAGGTCTTCGCGAGCAGCGCGTAGCCGCCTGCCTCGCCATCGCTCTCAAGCATGTATCCCCGCGCGTATTCACTCCCGCGCACAAGTACCTCAAAAGTATTTACGAGATAGCTGTCGGGCACCGCATGCGCCACTGCGGGTGATGTGTAAAATTCCCGTGCGAGCTCAAGATAAATCTCTCTGTCTTTTTCTGTAATCTCTCTGATCATTTTGTTTCAATTTCCTGTTTCCGACAGGGTTTTGTATCGCTTCACCTGTCATTTTATTGTCATTACGAACAGTTCTTCTGTTTTCTTGAAATACGTTCTTTATATTGGTGCGTAGGTCTTGCCGGTCTTGCAGGTCTCGCAGGTCTTGCAGGTCTTGCAGGTCTCGCAGGTCTTGCAGGTCTTGCAGGTCTTGCAGGTCTCGCAGGTCTTGCAGGTCTCGCAGGTCTCGCAGGTCTTGCAGGTCTTGCAGGTCTTGCAGGTCTTGCAGGTCTCGCAGGTCTTGCAGGTCTTGCAGGTCTTGCAGGTCTCGCAGGTCTTGCAGGTCTCGCAGGTCTTGCAGGTCTCGCAGGTCTCGCCGGTCTCGCAGGTCTTGCCGGTCTCGCAGGTCTGCGCACGGCTTTGCGTGCGGGCTTAGATGGGGAGATTTCGCAAAACCTCGGCTAGCTTGAAAAGTCACCCTCTCTTGTCGCAACAGCCAATCGGCTATAATTCACATCGGATCGCACGTTTAACTGAAAGCCCTTTTCGTGCCCTGTCGCTGTGGGGCTACATCAGTTATTTTCACCGGTTTTGGCATATTGTGCCGCCATTTTTCCGGCCATCCTTCCGCTGTCGATAACGATCGTCAGCGATGCTCCAAATCCGGGAAAGTCCTTGTCCATATATGAGCCGAAAGCCGCTTCTCCGCACGCGTACAGTCCCGGCACGACCGCTATGTTGCTCATCGCCTGGCAGCGGTTGTTGGTGCGTATGCCGCCGAGAGAGCCGTAGCTTGCAATGCGGTATGGGACGGCATAAAAGGGACCTTTGTCAATCTGTTTCATAAAGCGGCTGTCCTTTGCATAGTCCTCGTCAACCCTATTTTTGCAATTCTCGTTGTAACGAGTCACTGTGGACACCAACTCTTTTGATTTGAGGGTTTTGCTAAGTTCCTCAATTGAGTTGGCCTGGACGACCACGCCCTCCTCGACAAGCGATCGCACCGCGCGGGTCGACGCGGATGAATCAAGAATCAGCCATGCATTGCCGTATCCGCCCCGCTGAACCGCCGAGCCGAGTTCGAGTTGTGTCTTTGCTTCGTTTGCAAAGCGCTCTCCGACGGGGTTTACCAGCAGCCCATGTATGTTGTCGGTATTTGCGGAAAAATCGCGCAGTTCTGCGATAAGTGAGCCTTTTATAATAAGTGCTCCGATATCCGACGCAAGCTCGATCACCTCTCCAGTGCTTCCGATTCCCGAATATGACAGCGCCGGCGCGGACCTGCCCGTGCTGAATTCCTCAATTAGCACCGGATTTCGATCGAAGCCGCCGCATGCAATAACAGTCGCTTCGGCGAGCACCGTGAGGGAGCTGCCGTCAGCACACTTCGCATGTATTCCGCGCGTCTCGCTGAGCGCCGACGTGATTATTTCATCAACCTCAGCGCAATAATAAAATTTAACTCCGAGCGCTTCCGCCGCCTCGCGCAGTGGGGTCACTATCGCGCCGCCGCCCGACTGCCCATTCTCTCCAACAACGAGATGCACTCGGTCAACCATCTCGTTGCTCCCGTCCGAAAGCAATGTATCCGAAAAACGCACACCGTTTTCCTTGAGAAATTCCAGGTTGACCGCAGAACGCTCCGCGACGCCGATAAGTCGACTTTGCAATACATTCTCGCTTGCAAACCCATAAAGAAAACCCGCGAATCCCGCGACGGTATCCTTAACCCCGTTGTATTTCTGCAGAGCGCTTCCCGACGCGATTATTTTTCCCTCGCTGCGCGCGGTCGATCCTCCTGCGATACCGAGCTTTTCAACGACAATAACGTCAACTCCCGCCTTAGCCGCCTCTATCGCGGCGGTCAGCCCCGCGCCGCCAGCTCCTACGATAACAACGTCGCAGCGATCGGTGCGGTCCTGCTCAAAGTCCTGGTCGGGGCGCTTTGCGAGGCTTTCGGTGTCGAAGCCCGCGCGTCTCAACGCCTGCTCCGCGCTCTGTAGCGCAGCGGTGCTCGAAACTGTGGCTCCGGTCAGCACCTCTATGTCCAGGCTCTGTGTTTCGTTTATTCTCTCGACGGTTCGGTTGACCGCCTGGTCACCTATCGCCTTTGTCTCTCCCTGCCTATCAACGCTGAGAAAGAAGCCGTCGTCGTCCATGTGCTCGGCTGTCAGTTCTATATAGCTCTGATACCCGTACGCTCTGCCGCGGCCGGCATTCAGAAAAGTGCTGCCTCCAATCAGCAGCGCTGCGGCAATACAGCAGCCGGCACAAGCGAGCAACGTTCTCTTTTTCAGCATTATTCGTCCTTCTTTCCGCTGCTGTCTTTCAAGCATAAGAATATTATGATAGAATTAGCAATATAAATACAACTATTTTCTCGGGGGTGACCTAATGAATCAACAACGCTCACAAGACGACGGTGGGCCGCGAGTTCCCTGCGCGCCGCTCTACACGTTCGCATGTGCGCTCTCGCGCCGCTTTTTCGAGCGCCGATACGGCCTTGTCATCGACAACGAGCCAATGAAGTCTCTGAAAGGCCCGCTGCTTGTGCTCAGCAATCATGAGAGCAACTACGACTTTCTGATTGCCGCAAGCGCGCTGTTGCCGATAAAGCTCAACTTCATGGTCACAACCTACTTTTTTCATCAGCGCCAGCTCAAACAGCTTCTGCATTTTATGGGATGTATACCCAAGCGGCAATTTCTGCCCGATGTGAGTTCGATAAAGTCGGTGCTTCGCGTGCGCGCCCGCGGTGGAAGTGTCGCGATTTTTCCCGAAGGTCAGGTGTGCTATTCGGGTGAGACCGCAAGCATCGATCCCGGAATAGGAAAGCTCATCAAAAAACTTGAAGTCACTGTCGTCACCCACACCGTTCGCGGCAATTACCTGACTGCGCCAAAATGGGCAAACGGAGCTAAATACAGCGGACGTGTCAGCAGCCAGGTGCGCGTGCTCCTCACTCCCGAACAGGTGCGTGAGCTCTCGGTTGCCGAGATAAATTCGCGCGTCTCACAGGCGCTGTCCTACAACGAGTTCGATTGGCAGCGCACCGCGCGAGTGCCATTCTCCCCGGATCGAAAGGCAGACGGTCTCGAGACCATACTCTATCGCTGCCCCTCTTGTGAACACGACTACTCGATGAACGCCGACGGAGGGTCGCTCCTGTGCTCCAACTGCGGCTATCGGGTGAGCTTCGACAAGTTCGGATTTTTCACATCCGAATCCGGCACGACTCGCTTTGATGATATCCCTAGCTGGTATCGCTGGGAGTATGACTGCGCCGAACAGGAGTCGCTGGCAGACGGAATCTCTCTCACCCAGCCCTGTACGCTATACAAAACCGTTGAGGGAAAGCACGGCTACATCGTTTGCGGTACGGGGACGATGATTGCCGACGCGCATGGTATTCGCTATGAGGGCGATCGATTTGGCGATCCGTTCACGCTTGCAGCGCATGTTGAACACCAGAGCAACGTCACCCACAGCGCCGACGTGCACGCGATCGATATTGAGGGTGACGACGCAAACTATTCGCTCGCACCTGCCGAGCGACGCTCAATGGCAAAGTTCATCATACTGTATCAGATAGCCCGCGCGCAATTTGAATCTCATAAACATTCACGCGACAACGAATAGCTCCGGGCCTCTAAACGAAATATTTATCCTCAAACTCAAAAACCGTTTTTTTGTAGAGTTCGGGGTTTTGAAAATAGCTCACGCCGTGCGTCGCGCCGCCCACGATCAGCAGTTCTTTCGGAGCGGTGCAAGCGTCGTATAGCTCGTAGACCATTTGGACCGGAACCGTCCTGTCGGCGTCGCCATGAATGAACAGCATCGGGACAGCGCTCTTCTCCACCGCGCGCACCGCAGCAATATCGCGGAAGCTGAACCCACACACGAGCCGATTTATAATGCTCGCGATTTCAACGGCAATAACTTTGAACGGAACCGCGCGGTAGCTTTTGCGCACGACGTTTAAAATCGCGCCGTATGCAGTTGAATACCCGCAGTCTTCCACAGCGCAGCGGACGCATTCGGGAAGCGGCTGTGCGCTCATTAGCATGACCGTTTCGGCTCCCATCGATATCCCGTGTAACACGACATTTTTAGGCTGTCCCGCCTTTTCCAAGGCGGCGGGCAGCCAGCGCAGCATGTCGCGGCTCTCGGGCAGTCCCATTCCAATAAAGCGGCCGCCGCTTTTGCCGTGAGCGCGCTGGTCTGCGATAAATACGTCGAGCCCACGATCGATATACATCTGCGCAATGAAACCCATCTCTCCCGAAACGCACTGATGTCCGTGCGCGACAAACGCAAGACCGCGTGAGGGGGCAGGCGCGCGCAGTATATGTCCGACAAGCAGAAGTCCATCGTCCGACTTTATCACAATTCTTTCAAGGGGCTGCTTGTTCCACCAAATATTCCCCGCAGCCGCAACGATTCGGTAGTCCGTGCCTCCCGAGGGAAGAAACGCGGTTTCGTCGCTCACCCCGTCGTAATTGTGGTCACTTCGGTCGGTGCGAACTATCGTTTCCCAAAAAACTCCCGCGCCCACCAAGACAAGCGTCAGAGCGGCGCCAAGCACGATTGCGATTGCAACTGTCATTCGAGCACTCTCCCGATTGCGACAAATTAATATCTCCTAAATAATAACATAACGCGCGTTCACTTTCAATTTACAAAGAGGTTTTGAGTGTCCGTTTTTTCTTGCACGTGCGGTTTGCATATTGTATTGATAACTATTATAATATCCTTGCCGGCCGGATTTATTTCGGCCATATCACCTGCGACGGAGGTTTTGATGCCGGACTACCCGTTTGACTGCGCTGAAGTTCTGAAAAATCGGCGCGCACTCAAAAAAAAGCTCCTTCAACGGGACGATCTGCTCGAGCGCCGAATCGCGTTGCTCTCGGGCTCAACTGTCGGCGTGCTGAAAGATCTGCTCGAGATATTTCTGCTCGATTGGGGCATTCGCCCCGTCTTCTTTGAGGGGGCATACGGACGCTTTTACGAGGATGCTGTCTTTGACGAAGGAGCGCTCGCGCGATTCAAACCCGACGTCTTATATATTCACACGAGCGTGCGCGATATCGAGCTTCCGCGCGCCGGAGAAAGCGCTGCAGACTGTGACGCGCGCCTTGACACGGTGTTCGGGCGCTTTCGCGAAATATGGGACGGTGTGGGCGACAAGCTCGGTTGCGCCGTCATTCAAAACAACTTTGATTTTCCGCGTCTGCGCGTCATGGGGAATTATGAAGCCACTGCATACAGCGGCAAGTTGCGCTTTGTAAATCGCCTCAACGAGCGCTTTGCGTGTTATGCGGACACGCATCGCAATTTCTATATTAACGACCTCTGCTGGCTGTCGGCGTTTTACGGTCTCGACCGTTTTTCTGACCCGACGGCCTATAATGCTTATAAATACGCCGTCGCGCCCGAGTCGATGCCGCTGCTTGCCCATTCGATCGCATCGATCATCAAGGCGCTGTTCGGCAAAAACAAAAAAGCTCTGCTGCTCGATCTTGACAACACCCTGTGGGGCGGCGTCATCGGCGACGACGGACTCGGCGGCATTCGCCTCGGACGGGAGAATCCCGAGGGCATCGCCTATGCGGACGTGCAGCAGTATGCGAGCGAGCTTCCCGCCATCGGGATTCTGCTCGGCGTCTGCTCTAAAAACGACGACGCTATCGCTAGAAGCGGTTTTGCCCACCCGTCATCTATACTGACCACTGGGGATTTCGCGACTTTTAAAGCCAACTGGGATCCAAAGCCGCTCAACCTCGAGCGCAGTGCAAGCGAGCTGAATATCGGGACTGATTCCCTTGTTTTGGCAGACGACAATCCCGCAGAGCGCGAGCTGGTGCGCGGAACCGGCCTCGGAGTCGCGACGCCCGAGCTCACCGTTGCAGAACGCTTTGCCGAGACGATTGCAAATGCAGGCTATTTCGAGGTTGTCGCTCTCTCTCAAGACGACGCGAAGCGAGCGGAGATGTACCGCCAAAACATCGCGCGCACCGGTGCGCAAAGCGGATTTGCGGACTACTCGGATTATCTGCGTTCTCTTGAGATGCGCGCTTATTTTTCGCCATTCAGTCCCGGTGCCGCTGAGCGCTTGACACAGCTCGCAAACAAGACAAATCAATTCAACCTCACGACGCGGCGCTATACCTCTGGAGAACTCGAGGCAAAATCCCGCAACGAGCGGTGCATCACGATATGCGGGCGGTTGGAGGACAAGTTCGGAGATAACGGAATCGTGACCGAGCTTGTCGGGAATATCGAGGGGGATACGCTTGACATCGAGCTGTGGCTCATGAGCTGCCGCGTCTTTAAGCGCGAGCTCGAGCTTGCGGCGTTCGATGAACTGGTGCGGTTGTGCCGTGAGCGCGGGGTGCACAGGATAACGGGAGCTTATTTTGCAACTCCAAAGAACGCCCTCGTCGCGGAGTTCTACCGCTCTCTCGGGTTCAGACAGACAGGGGTCGAGGATCTCGGAACTGTCTGGAGCTATGATATTCCGAAGAATTACGAAAACAAAAATCGCACAATTGAGGTACTTCATGAGCAGAAATGAAATTTTTGATCGGATGACAGAGGTCTTTCGCGATAATTTCGACGACGATTCGATAGTTTTAACCGAGTCCACAACATCTGACGACATTGAAGACTGGGACAGCCTTGAACAGATAAACATACTTGTCGCGCTTGAGCGTGTATTTTCAACAAAGTTTTCGGTAAACGACGTTGAAAACCTCAAAAATGTAGGCGAGATGGTAGATCTGATCGAGCGACACCTCGCCTGAATACAGGAAGAAAAAATGAACCGTTATGCGATATCAGATTTGAAAATCGGCCATACCGAGAGTTTTTCCGCAACCGTTTCATCCGAGATGCTGAAGAACTTTCGCGAGCTTTCGGGTGATATCAACCCACTGCACAACGACGAGAATTACGCCCGCTCCCGCGGATACGTCGGGCGGGTGGTTTTCGGAATGCTTGTCGCCTCGCTCTATTCAACGCTCGCGGGGGTGTATCTGCCCGGTGAGCGCTGCCTTTTGCACGAGGTCAATATCAAATTCAAAAAGCCTGTTTTTGTCGGGGACACACTGACGGTGAGCGGCACTGTGGCCGATGTGAGTGAGACTTTTTCACGCATCGAGATTGACGCGCGCATTGTAAACCAGTGCGGCGAAACGGTCAACCGCGCGAGGATAATCGCAGGCATAATCGATTAGTGAAAGGCTGTGAAAGCATGTCGGAACAACGCAAAACCGCAACGCTTGTGCTCGGCGCCGACAGCGACATGGGCGTCGAGATAATAAGGGGCCTCGCGGGTACGGTAATAGCACACTGCTACGCCGCGCCCGAACTTCTTGAGCCGCTTTGTGTCGGCGACCGCGAGCTGATTTCAATCAGCGGCGATCTCTCGGACCTTGATGGAATTGGAGCGCTCATATCGCAGATCGAGCAGCTCGATTTTGATATCTCCAAACTCGTTCATCTCCCAAGCGCTCCAGCGCGGCTTGAGCGCTTCCGCGAATTCGACGCGCGTCGTTTTGAGCGCGATTTCAACATATCGTTCATGAGCGCGGCGCTTGCCTGCCGCGCATTTGTTCCCGCCATGGCAAAGCGACGGTTTGGCCGCGTCGTGTTTATGCTCAGCTCCTACACGATCGGCCCGCCACCTAAATTTCTTGCAAGCTATGTTGCGTGCAAGAGCGCGCTCGGAGGACTTGTGCGCTCACTCGCGGTGGAATACGCGGAAAAGGGCGTCTGTATAAACGCTGTCGCGCCCTCGATGGCCGACACGAAATTCCTCTCAACGCTCGCCGATTTTACAATTGGACAAAACGCCAGGAGCAACCCCACCGGACGCCTCGCGACCCCTGCGGACATCGCACCGGCAGTGCTGCATCTGATCCGCGACGACAATGAGTATACGACAGGCGCAGTGATCCCGATAACCGGAGGGAGCGCGTTCTGATGGACGACGTCATCATATCTCGGCTTGTCGAAAGCGAGCTTTCCGCTTTCAGAGAATTTTGTCTCGCCGCGTGGGGCGAGTTTCATCCGCTCGTGCACGATGAGCGCATGTTCGATGTTTACTATCGACGCGCCGACGGGCTTGATTTCGTCTGTGCACAAGACGGCAAAACAGGAGAGTTTCTCTCTGTGTGCGGCTATATAAAAACAAACTCATCGGCTCGCCCCGATATTTGGATATCTTTTCTCGTGTCGAAAAAAGGCGCTCCGTTTGGCCTTTCCTACAGGCTGTTCGATTTCATCATCGATCTCACGGCGGCGCGCTCAATCGGCTGCAACAACATACGAAAAAAAACAAGCGGACTTTACACCTTTCGAGGGTGGACTTTCGGCGCGCTCACTCAATACTATCGCCTAAACGGAGAATTTGACAGTTATACTCTTTGCAATATATATCACAAAGATATACCCGCAGTTGTGGGCACGTCGATTTGCGCCTCACCCGTCTGCACAAGAGAGGAGCTGCTCTGCTTTGAAGACCCCGTTTTTTCGAAAAACAAGCCTTATAAAGACGTCGATTACATTGCCGCACGATATCTTGACTATCCGTGGTTTACTTACAAGCTCGTCGGGCTGTCGGACGGGGAGAGCCCACTCGCGCTCGTTGTTTATCGCATCGTCAATGCGGGGGGTGTGCGCGTGCTTCGGGTTGTCGACTATATCGGGGATCGCGAGGCGCTCCCCGCAGCAGGGCGATATCTCGACGGACAAATGCGCGAATTGCGCGCCGAATTCTGCGACTGGTACGCCGCCGGTTTAAGCGATTGTGACATGCTCCGCGCAGGATTTATTCCGCGTACACTTGACGATTGCAATGTCATCCCGAACTATCTTGAGCCGCCGCTCATAAAAAATGTCGACTTCTTTTATTTCACAAGCGACCCGGACGGCTATGCCGTTTTTAAGGCGGACGGCGACCAAGACCGTCCCAATCTGATTTCACCGGAGGCGCTTAAATGAAAAAGCTAACGCTGTTGCTGTTTGCCGTGATGCTGACGATGTCACTTTTTGGCTGTGCTGCGCACGACGCTCCACAAACGCTGCCCGGAACAGATCCCCCGCCACAGGAAACCGCACCGCCGGGGCCGCCTGTACCGCCCGAAACTCCGTCGGTTCAAACGGAGCTGCTGAAATTTGACAAGCCTCATATCGAGGTGCAGGATTTTGAATTAAAGCAGCTGATTGAAATCGCGCGTCCGTTTTTTGTATATTCCACTCCATTTGGCAACGTCTTTGAGCTGACCGATTCCGCGATGTTTTTCGCGGCGGTAACCCGCCTCGACTCGGCGTTCGCCCCGCTCGACGACGGCTATTCCTATTCGCTTGAAATAAGCGAGCTCAAGCCTGTCATCCACTCAATTTTCGGTCCAGATGCCGCGCTCTCCGAGACGTGGCAATCGGGAAATTATGAGCCTTATCTCGTCGATGCCGCAGCGGGAACAATTGTGAAATACAGCCTCGGCCAGCCCGGGCGCTTTTTCTTCCCATACGCCTGCGTCGCGAGCGAAGGAGGCTATGAGCTGTGGCTGCTCGATTTGAACGACCCGCTTTTCTCCAATGTCTATCCTGACATAGTTCAGCGCTGTGACGAGAGCGCTGTGACGTGGGACATGATCGCGCCCTATGCCCGCGAGCTGCAAGCGAGCATTTTCACTTTTTCAAAACAACGGAACGGAGAATTTTACATATCTGCTTTCCGTTTCCGAAACCTTAAAACCAACGCGCAGGAATTATCATAAAGCATTTGACGCTTTCTCTGAATTGAGTTATACTTAAGTTGAGGCAACGGTTAATTAACCGGTTGCGCAAATTATTTGAATTCATACTGCTAAAGAGGTTAACAAATGGAATCCAACGCAGAACAGATTTACGTTTACGAACAGGCTCCGTATTCACCGCTCGCAATGTTTCTTTCACTGGCTGTTGCGATTTTCCTCACCGTTTGCCTGTGGAAAATTTTCACCAAGGCAGGCGCGCCGGGTTGGGCCGCTATCATCCCGTTCTATAACATGTACGTCCTTTTCAAAATCACCTGGGGTTGCGGCTGGAAGTTTCTCTTCATGATTATTCCTGTTGTCAACATCGTCTTCTACGTCTTGACATATATCAAGCTTGCAAAGGCGTTTGGCAAGGGAACAGGGTTCGCTTGGGGTCTCATCTTCCTCTCGCTTATATTTATGCCGATGCTCGCGTTTGGCAATGCCAAATATCTCGGAATCCCCGCATAGTTTCGCAGCGTACATAACAATAAAAAAGCCATGCCGCGCCGGAACCGTCCCCGAGTAAAAAAAGGCAGCACAAAGAAAATACAACCGCAGAATATCTATCTATCACGCCGTCTGACTC
>JAVXNE010000016.1:0-12697 GCA_036645935.1 Oscillospiraceae bacterium
ACGTCAATTTTGCGGTTTGCGTGTGGTGGGACTCAGCAATTCGTTGAGCACATCGATAACCGGTATGGCTGAAAGTATATTGGGACAAAGATTCTTTATATCTTGCGAAATGTGATGCTGCCGCAAAAGAACAATTAAAGCATTCAAAAGAGAGAAGTGGGCGCTCAGCCTTTCGGAGGCTTGCGAAGAGCTTGTAGGCCGAACAGCATCAGCGCCGCGCACTGGCAGACAAGGGAAGCGAGCGTCGCATAGGAAGCACCGAAAAGACTGTGAGAGTTTATCATCGGCGCACTCAACAGGGCGCTGATGACAAGCCCCAAGAGATTGCCGAAAATAAGCCCTTTCATGCAGCGCTCAACGGTGAGCAACATACAGTAGAAGAGAACGAGTGAAGTGAGCACCGAGCAGAGAACCATTGGGGTGAGCAGCGAGCGATAGGCTGTGATCTCAGCACCATAGAGAAACCCAAGACCCCACTCGCCCAAAATTGCCACACCGCCGAGAGCGAGAACGCCGAGCGCGAGCACCCCGAGAGTCACGAGCGCCGCAAGACGCAAGAATCCCTTTCGGTCGCAATCGCGATATTTTTTTGCGAACATCGTTATAAACGGAGTGAACATAAACGCCACGCCGACTTGCAAAATCATCACAGGCGAGTTGACGAGTCCGTAGATGCCCGCGATTTCAGTTCCCATTATTCGCTCGAGCATGATTTTCGGAACAGAGGCCGCCGAGGTGACAAAAAAGACGTAGAGCGCGAGCGGCATGCATTCAAGCAGCAGCTGTCCCACGCTTTTTGCGTCCGCTATGCGGAATGGCGCGAAGAAGTTCCGAGTGCCAATTATGTCATAAAACAGGCAAAAAACGCAGCAGACCGCCGTCATAGCGGCGAGTGTGAGCGCGACGTTTTGGGAGAGCCAAAGCACAAACGCAAAAACTGCAACGCTGAGACACCCGCGCACCGCATAGGATATTCCGATGATATCCATGCGCTCACTTTTTTGGCAGCAGCCGTGAAAAACATCGGTCAGCGCCTCAAGCAGCTTGTATACAAGATAGATGAAGATGCACGCGGCCTGCTCACGCGAATACCCCACGGCCATCGTATATGCGGCACACAGCAAAACGGAAGCGCCGACGGTCACTAAGCGACTTGTTATATAAATACTGCTGCTGTATTTTTCGTTCACGTCACTTACCTGATAGGTTCTCATTCCATATGAGGCAAGAGTGAGGAAGACGTTCGTCACCGCCATTGCAGTCTGGAGCAGCCCGGTGTTTGTCAGTCCCGCATCGCCGAAAGACAGAGCCTTGATTAAAAATCCAGTTGCGAGCCACTGACACCCGAAATATATCAGGTTGCCTGCCGTGTTGAAAAACACATTGCGGCGAAGCGTTGCAGCGTCCGCTGCCCCGCTCACGAGATATACCCTTTCAGCTCGTCAATTTTGGATCGCACAGTGGATTTATCCACATAGGCCTTTTTGTAATACCCCATCAGCCTCTCGGTCATGTCGGTTGTTTTCTTTCCGAGCAAAAAATCGAACCAGTGCGGATTGATGCGAAGCGCATTCATGATTCTAAGCCCGAACAAGGCGATGAATTTGGCAAAATTAAAATGCGGGGCGTAGCCCTGCGAAAATGGAAGATCGCGCGGAGGATTTTTGAGAGTCTCCTCGAGCAAATCACAGATACGCACGTATGCAGGGCGGTTTAAATCGACGTCATAATGCGATTTCATCTGCCTCTCGTCAATCGGGAAGGGGGTGTCGGCCGCATTGAGCGCCGTCACGAGACCGTCGAAGCTGTCAACGGCGGCGCAGCCCTCATAATTCACGGGGTCATAGTCGTCGAAAAGCGGTTCCGGACGTAGGATTATGCAGCTCTTTCCCGCAAAATAGATCTCGGCGATCGAGGTGCTCATCCATGTGATCAGCGTCTCACAGGTCTTGACCCATTGCTTTATCGAATAGTCGCTAATAACGCGAAATCTCGGGTGTTTCGCACACAAATCGTCGAGCAAAGGGCTGTTCCACTCGCTGGGGTGCAGCCGGTAGATGAGTTCGATATCGTCCCGCTCGCAAAGTAGGCGGTCGAACCAATCAAGCGTTGCGGCCATTGAGCGAGAGCCAATCGCCTTGAAACCCGCGAAATCAAGGTCGGTCATCGCGTTCAGCTCCGCGACCTCTTTGTCGTCCATGTTAGCACAGGAAAATGAGCTGATGTAACAGATCCATCGCTTTGAGGAATCGAGATTGAATTCGCGGGAGAGCTGATCGCGCGTTTTGAAATATCCGTCGAAGCAAGGGTAGAGAAAATCCAGCTGCACCGCGCCTGTCACGACAGCGTTGCGATCGGGCACGCCCTTGCTAACTATGCGGCGTTTTGCTGCCGTGCCCCAGCAAATGTGGGTGCACTTGCGTGCGTTTTGAGTCAGCGAATAGAAATCGCTCTCTTCCTGTTCGCGGGAAAGCACCTCTTCCCAGTGCAGGTTAACGACCTTGTTTAGCCGCCCCACGTTGTTGTAAACAAAGCTATTGAGTGTTTCGTTGTTGTACATCGCGGATGTGACGATGACGCGCGGCTTCTTCCACAAAAAATATTTCAGCTTTTTTCTGTCCATAAGCTGAAAAAGTTCCGCCGTGTATCCGCGCCGCTCAAGCTCGGCAATTATGAGGCAGTCGTTTTCAAATTCGCGGACGACGTGCTCATAAAGTATAAGAAAATCAAGACCCAAGATAACTTTTCTCCGTTCGGATTGTTTTTTGAGAGCCATCTTCTGTGATATCGAATCTCGGCGCGCGCAAGGCGGCCATCCACTCATTCCAGAGGAGAAACGCGGCTGAAGACATCCCCGCCGGAAACGCTGCCAATCTGATCTCCCCAATAGCGAAGCTCGTCCTTATTGATGAGCTTGCTCGTGAACTTCTGGGTGTCCGCGCCGAGAAAATTTCCGTATTCGCCGGCCGCAACGGTGTACTCCGCCGTGATTCCATCCACAGTGAATGTTCCGTTGACTACAGCGTATTTGTTGTCATCAAGCGTGTTCACGCTGAGACTGAACGTGCCGTCCTCACGGCATTCGAGTGTCGGAATCTGTTGAAGCGGGATCTTTTCAAGCTCGCCGTCCTCTTTTTCGCTGTAAACGACAAAGACATCCTGCGCTTTGCTTGCGAACAGCGCGACATAACTGTTCTGAAATTTTCCGACAAACGGCGAACCCTCAACGGTGTTTCCGGTGTATGCCGGGCCGTCGACAGCCGGAGTTGGGTTGACCGCTTCGGGAGAGACGATGGAATCGTGTCCCTGTGCGGGTTTAGCGGCGCATCCGCAAAGAGAGAGCGCGAGCACAATGCAAAGCACAGTCAGTTTTTTCATTTTAAATGCTCCTTGTCAGAGGATGATTATGTACGCGCGGAAAAACAAGAGCCATATCATTTTTGAATAAAGCTTTCAATGTGTTCGCGCACTTCGCCGAATTCGCGATCGGTGCGATAAAAGTAATCGGCGAGGAGCGAGAGAAGCTCGAAATCATGCTCGCTGTCGATATCGAGAACGGCGGTGTCTTTCATGAAAGATGCCGCGAGCTTGGCGTCGTGCAGCTTTTTTGTGCCGCCTCGCAGAAACACAGGGGAATAAACATATAGAGAGGCGTTTGCGTCAAACACCTCGGGCGCCTGCTGACGGGCGACAAATCCCCCGTTTATCGCGATGTGGAAAAAACCGTCATCTCCGCGAATGAGCTGGTTGAAATAGGGATTGCGGCGCGATTCGGTGAGAGAGAGAGCAATTTCCGCTCCGTCGTTTTCAAAAAACGCATCGAGTATATTCTTGATGTCCTTCGCGCGGCGCAGCGGGCTTGTGAGATCCATATCGAGCACAGCGTCGTATGTTCTTCCCGTGAGATCCTCGGCAATTGCCAGGGTGTCGCGGATGACGTCGGTTTTGGCGGCGGTGTCTCCGGCAAGCTCGTCCTTTCGGGGAATTTTAAGGTATCGAGTGCCTGTCTGATCAAGCTGAGCGAACAGCTCCGCACTGTCGGTGTTTACCGCGAGATCAAAGCAATCCGATTCCGACGCGTATCGCTGCAAAAACATCCGGTACGCGGAGAGTGTGTAAGCGCAGAGCGGCCAGCCCAGAAACTCGCGTATGTTTTTAGACTTAACGCCCTTGCTGCCGGCACGCGCCGCGATTGTTGCGAGAATATTCATACAAAATCTCTCCATTATTCCTGCACCGCGGCGAGCGAGAGCACGCGGGCGGCACGGTCTATTGTGTTCATGTTGTCGACGATGCAGTTTTGCACGCAGTCGACGAAATAGCTCATCTCGGATTTGTAGATATCGCACGGCGGAAGCTCTTCGCGCTTTCCTGAGCGAAGCGAGAGCACCTCGTTCTTTATTATGTCGACAATATAGGTTTCGTCTTCACAGTAAAGCTCAAGCTCGCGACGTGGGGCGCGGCCGATATAATCGAGATGGAGCGAGAGCAATAGCTCCGGGTATCGTGCGATATAGACCGCGACGTCATCACTTGATATTTCGAGCGGGGAAAAGTGTCCGGAAAACGCGCGAACGTCAAGAGGAAAATCAAAAAGAGAGACGAGATAGTCCCATTCATGCACAAGGTCGAGCCTCACGCCGCCGCCGAGATCGCGATGCGCGCTGTAGCATTCGCGGTAATCCCCTGTCTTGCGCCACTCGGGAAGATAGGAGGAGCAGAGCGCCCGAGCCGCGCTCACACGGCTCTCGCGAACGAGCTGCGACGCGCGTTTTACCGCCGAGGAATGCCGCAGTGGACACGCAACATAACACACGCAGTCCGGCGCAACCCCGAGCGATGATATATCGGTTGCGGGATCGATGAAGACCGGCTTCTCGATGAACATCGCACCCGCGCGACAAATGAGGGACGAGATGGTAGCGGCGTGCAGCGAGGTTGGGTTTGTCACAAAAACGACGTCGTAACTTCCATCAAGCTCATCGGGAGAGGAGTAGCTCCTCGAAAGCAGCGCGTCGATGCCGTCCGCGAGCGGACGGCCGCTGCTTCGCAGCGCGTCGATTGTAAAATCGACGCCGCGCCGCGACAGCTCTTCGGAAAAGTTTTTTATGTGGCGGCAGCCTATAGATCCGAGACCCGCGAATAGCGCTTTCATTCTTCGCCTGCCCCCTCAATTCCGTCAATAATTGCAAGCAGCCGTTCATCGTCCTCAAAGCTGTGCGCGAGCGCGGGCTTTCCCGCGAGCGTGTCAAAAAAAGCCGACAGCTCATCGACATAGGCATTTTCAATTATGTTGCTGGCATAGCGCTTGTCCTGCTCAACGCTGTCATAAGTGTCGATTTTTTTATCCTCTTTGTTGCTGTAATCGTAATTATAAAGACTGTCTGGCGCGCCTCCCCAGTGCAGATACAACTGCTCGCCCACAACCTCAAGGTCGCGCACCGGCTTGCGGGACACGACATCCACCGCGAGAGAACCGACGGCTCCGCCCTCGTGAAAAAGCGTCACAATATAAGTGTCGGGGAAATCCACTGCAAGGGAGGTCAGCTTGCGTGCGTGAGATTCGGCGCGCTCTATTTTGCCAAAAGCCCGCTCAAGCCATGGTAACTCGATTGCGAAAATTTCGCGGCACCCGTTTGTGCGGCGATCGCCTACGAAGAAATCCTTGTAGTTTTCCCAAGGGTGCCAATCGGGTAGATATTGTCCGACATGGTAGCGGTAGAGCAGCGGACAGCCGGCATCTCTGACGCGGTCAGCGATATATCGCGTCTCACGGCGGTAAATGGGAGTTGAAGAGAGGAAAAGCGCGAGCCCACGCTCTCCGGCGAGAGCAGTATTGCGCGCGTAGCCGGTAGATATAAGATTGATCTCGGTGAATACGCTCATGCCCAGAGTCAGCAGCTCGGTGATTATGTCGGCGTGAGAGAGCGGGCTGGTGCATACAAGGGCGCAATCGGGCGTAAATTCAGCTGCCGCCCGCTCAATTGAATCAAAGCACGGAATGCCGAATTTTTCAGCGGCATTCAGCCGCCGCTCGGGATTGCCGTCTGTTCCGCACACCTCTATATCTGTGAAAAAATCGTGAATAAGCCGCGTGCGACGGCTTCCCATTGAACCTAATCCAACAATAAGAACTCTCACACTTCCACCTCGAAATCCATGTCATAAAAAGATTTTTTCGCGCAGATGCCGCTATCGAGCGATTGTTTGATGACGGAGACGATTTTTCCTGCAACGTCCCCTCCGCTGTAAGGGTTTGTGGCACAAAGAGCACGGCGTGCAAAGTCGGGCGAAAGCGCCGTTTCGATTGCTTGCAATATCTCTTTGCGCGAACATACACAGCAAATTGTGCCCTCCCCCATCTCGCGGCCGCTCTGCCGGTCGCCGATGTTTACTGCGGGCTTATGAAGGACCGGCGCCTCAACGACAGCGCTGCTCGAGTTCCCGATAACGGCGGAGCACAGGCGCAGCGCACAGATATAAAGACGGGCACCGAGATTTTTGACAAACACCGCGTTGTCGTGTAACGCGCAGTAGCTTTCAAGTTCGGCATTTATCGCCGCGCCGCCGTCGTCGGCATTTGCCGCGGTGAAAAGGCAGGGAATTCCGGAGTCTTCAATCGCAAAGAGCAGCTCGCGGACGCACTGCGCGGGGTTGCCATCTCCCTGTGTTTCGGGGTGGTAGGTGCAGAGCAAAAATGGCCGCTCGGCATCCAGGCCGCATCGCTCGGAAAGCTCAATTGCAGGAATGCTCCCGTAGCGTTCAATGTTCTGTGAGCCGAGAGAACCCGCGCAGAAGACCGACTTCGGATTTTCCCCGAGCTGAATTATCCGCAGTCGCGAGCGGGCGCAAATCGGGAAATGCAGCGTGCTCATTTTGGTGATACAGTGACGAAAAAATTCGTCTTTCGCGCCCTCAGTGACGTCGCCGCCGCCGATGTGGGCGATGGGAATACCGCAGATAGCCGCCGCTGCTGCTGCCGCAAAGGCCTCGTATCGATCGCCCAGCAGCACGACTATATCGGGGCGATTATCGCTCCAAAACTCCGCGAGTCCGTCGAGAGCTGCCGCTGTCGCACGATAGACGGGCGTGTTTTTACTATCCTCCAGTATGTCAAGAGAGAGGGAGATCGGAAATCCGGCGCTCTCGATTTCCGAAACGGTTGAGCCATATTCCGCACAAAGATGCGCACCGGTGACGATCAGCTGCAATTGCAGCGATTTGTCAGCAAGGATGCTTTCAATAACCGGAGAGAGCAGCCCAAACTCCGCGCGGGTTCCGGTGACAATCGATATTGTGCGCTCTGTCCCTTTCATTTTCCGCCCTTAGCTTCCCGCGCGAGGTCGCGCTGAATTTGCCTTAATCATATCATCAAACAGCGCGAGGAACAACGGTTTATTTGCAATTACAAGGAAATTATACTATTATAGTGGATACAAAAAAACCCGCCGGTCATTATCGTTGCGGGGTGCGATTCTGGAAAAAGCGACGGTGACAATCATGAGTAAAAAGGTGCTCGTAACGGGTGCGGACGGATTTATCGGAAGCCATCTTGCAGAAGAATTGGTGCGTACGGGCGAGGACGTTCGCGCGTTTGTATTTTACAATTCATTTAACACGTGGGGCTGGCTCGACACGCTGCCCGACGACATAAAAAGCGGCATGGAGATTGTCTGCGGAGACGTGCGCGACCCCAACGGCATGCGCGAGGCGGTGAGAGGGTGCGATTCCGTGTACCACCTTGCGGCGCTCATCGCGATCCCGTTCAGTTATCATTCTCCCGACAGCTATGTCGACACCAACATAAAGGGGACGCTCAACGTGCTTCAGGCGGCGAGAGAGCTTGAAACTTCGCGTGTGCTTGTGACCTCGACGAGCGAAGTTTACGGCACGGCACAGTATGTCCCGATTGACGAAAAGCACCCGTTTCAGGGACAATCGCCATATTCAGCAACCAAGATTGGCGCGGACAGGATTGCCGAGAGTTTTTTTCGCAGTTTTGGAACGCCAATCACAATCGTGCGACCGTTTAACACATACGGCCCGCGCCAGAGCGCACGCGCCGTTATACCGACTATAATAACGCAGCTGCTGCGCGGCGAGACCGAAATTAAGCTCGGGTCGCTTGCGCCAACGCGAGATTTCAACTTTGTCAAGGACACCGTGGCGGGTTTCATGGCGCTTGAGAGCTGCGAGCGCGCCGTCGGAGAGGAGATCAACATTGCAACGGGAGTTGAGACTTCGATAGGCGAGCTCGCAAACGAGCTGGTGCGACAGCTCAATTCGAACGCTAAAATCGTGTGTGACAGCGAGCGACTTCGCCCGAAGAACAGTGAGGTCGAGCGGCTGCTTGGGGACAACAAAAAGATAAAAGAGTTCACGGGATGGTCGCCTAAATATGACCTTGCATCAGGAATCGCCGAGACAATAGTGTGGCTGCGAGAGCACCTTGCATCATATAAGGCGGGCATATACAACATATAAAAGAGGCGAGATAAATGCAGTTTAAAATACCGCTTTCGGTCCCGAATTTGAGAGGCCGCGAACTTGAATATCTGACAGAATGTGTCGACGGAGAATGGGTGTCCACAGGTGGACCGTACATCACTGAATTTGAAGAAAAGTTGGCGGGAGTGGTCGGGGCAGCAGATGCCGTCGCCTGCCAGAGCGGCACGGCGGGGCTGCATCTTGCAATGCTGCAGCTGGGCGTGCTTCCTGGCGATGAGGTGCTTGTGCCAACACTCACGTT
The DNA here is from genome assembly GCA_036645935.1 of Oscillospiraceae bacterium. GTDB lineage: Bacteria > Bacillota > Clostridia > Oscillospirales > Ruminococcaceae > JAUNBN01. The sequence goes on from JAVXNE010000016.1 coordinate 8,750, forward strand.
TATTGCGAGCGCAAATCCAGTGCGCTATTGCGGCGCACAGCCCGTCTTTATGGACTGCGACGATTCACTGTGTCTCGATCCGATCAAGCTTCGCTCATTTTGTGAAGAGCAGTGCGAGGTTCGCGACGGACAGCTCTTCAACAAATCGAGCGGCAGACGAATCGCGGCGCTTGAAGTCGTGCACGTTTTTGGAAACATGGCGGACATGGAGAGCATCGTCGATATCGCGGAGGAGTTTGGTCTACCTTTGCTTGAGGACGCCTGCGAGGCGCTTTGCACAAAATTCGATTCGGGGCGCTACGACGGACGATATGCCGGGACAATCGGCGATATCGGTGTGTTTTCTTTCAACGGCAACAAGATAATGACGACGGGCGGCGGGGGAATGATAGTTGCGAAGGACGTAACGGCGCTTGCACACATGCGTTTTCTTTCAACGCAGGCAAAGACCGATCCCGTACGCTTCGTGCACGACGAGATCGGTTACAACTATCGCCTGACAAATATGCAGGCGGCGCTTGGCGTGGCGCAGCTCGAGCAGATGCCCGAATTTCTCGCGACAAAAAAGCGCAATTATGAGCTTTATCAACGCGAGGGAATTCCGCTGCTGCCATTTCGCAAAGGCATAAGCCCCAACTACTGGTTTTACTCATACATGACGGAAACCGCGAAAAATCGCGACGAGCTTATGGCGTCTCTTGGCGATCGCGGCATTCAGACCCGTCCGATTTGGGCGCTCATGCACACATTGAAGCCATATGCCGGAAACGAGGCATACAGCATTGAGCGGGCGTCATATTATTTCGATCACGTGCTCAATCTTCCGTGTAGCACCAACCTCTCGACAGAAGAAGTCAGCGAGGTCGCTAACGCGATAAAGGAGCTCGTAAAATAAGGCACATTGAATCAGCGCGTTTGAAAAAAGGCGAGAAGCCTTTTCAAGTGAGAGCACGGTGTGTGTCAATCTTCTGCCCGTGTAACCGCTTTGATCTGCACCCTGAATGAAGCTTGCTGTGATAAAAGCGCAGAATCTTATCTTTATCGCAGTGCCGATTGTTTCAAAGCTTCTTGAGTCGTTCAAGTTCTTTTTTAAATAAACAAATTGTTATTTCTGCCCGTGCCTGAATGAACTTGCCACGGTCAAAACGCGGGAAGATATCATTCCGCGTGAAGTGAAGACATATGCGCATTGTCGATATTTCAAGAGCTTGTTCAGTCTCTCGGCTTCTTGTAAAATGACTGAATTGTCGGTTTTGCCCATGCTCAAACGAAATCGGATAAGAGGTGGCTCATGGCCTATTCAGATTATATAATTGATGATAGCAAATCGGTCGCCGAGGCGCTGCGCGCGCTTGAACACGGCTGGCACAAGATACTTTTCATCGCGCCGGATGACATGCTCCGCGGCGTCGTGACCGATGGCAACATACGTCGCTATCTGCTTGCGGGCGGACACATCGAGTCTCCCGTTTCGGATGCGGCAAACTACGCCCCCATTGTCGAAGAGGGCTTTCACGAGGCGCATGCCCGTGAGATGCTTGTTGAAAAGGACATCACCTGTGTCCCTATGATCGACAAAGCAGGGCGGCTCCACGCGCTCGTGTTTCGCGACGAGACGCTGCACAGGGCTTCCAACGCAATCGACACACCCGTGATAATGATGGCAGGCGGTCTCGGAACGAGACTGCGGCCGTACACTGAGATTCTTCCCAAGCCGCTCATACCGGTCGGCGGCATAACGATAACCGAGCACATTCTCAACCGCTTTCGCAAATTCGGATGCACGCAATTCTCACTTGTTGTGAACTACAAAAAGAATTTGATAAAGTCATATTTTTCCGAGGTTGAAGCCGGGAATGGTCTGGAGTTTATCGACGAGACCGATCCGTTGGGCACGGGCGGAGGACTTGCTTTTTACAAAGGACGCTTCGACGGCCCCGTCTTTGTGACAAATTGCGATTCGGTCGTCGAGGCCGATTATGGGGAGATACTGAGATTTCACAACGATACCAAAAGCGTCATCACTCTTGTGTGTGCCAAAAAGAGTTTTGAGATACCTTACGGTGTCGTCACCTCAAGCGAGGACGGCGAAGTCGTTGAGTTGCTCGAGAAGCCACGTTATAACCTGTTAACCAACACGGGACTGTATGTTGTATCGCCCGAATTCATCGAGATGGTTCCCAACAACCGCTACACTCCGATAACTGAGATAATCGGCTACTGCCGCGAGCTTGGCAAACGGGTATCGGCATTTCCCATCGAGGAAGAGTGTTTTATAGATATCGGGCAGCTTGAGGATCTTCGGAGTGTGGAGGGAAAGCTTAAATGATGGCTCGAATTTTTGCGGCAATTGGCCATTGTGTTGCTGCGCACGCAGCGTGGATGCACAGGAGTGAAACGTATAAAAAGCATGACTTTTGTGTCATTGATGGTGTCACTGATGTTTGTTTTCTCAGCGTGCGGCAGGGACTCCGTCTCGACTAAAAAGGATGCGACATGCGCACCCGAACATCTTGCTGAATCGGAAAGCGAAGAGATGGTCGACAGCGAGCTGTGGGATGAGCTTGCAGGAGTGTGGGTCCGCGAGGGGGATGAGGACAGTCCATTGGTGTTTGTCAATTTTTATGAGGAAGAGGGCAAGCTGGTTTTTTTACACAGGGATATTGTCAAGCGATTACGGCCAGGCGTGAACACTCCAGCTGTGTAAATTCAATTCGCCGCAAAACTTTGAGATAGAGATTTTATTTCCGGCGCGTGCGGCAAATGAGATTAACAGTGTGATTGAGGAGCACACCGAGGTTTACGCTCTCGATCTTTCAGATATCGCTGAAAAGAGATTGGCCGTTTCCAATCCCAAAAGCGATATTCACATCGAGTTTAAATTTTGCGGCGCGACGATGGAGGATGCGTACAGCAACATATTGTCAGTTTACGGTTGAACCGCAAGCACATAAGGCAGTGAAAATATGTATAAAACGCGCCGTCATGCCGTTGTTTTAATAGACGCAGGCGCGTTTTATTTTTACGTTACCGCTTTACGTTACTGCTTGTTGAAGCTTGTGTTGTTGCAGCTGGGGCAGGGAGGCATTGTGTCGCCGGAGCCGAGAGTGACCTCGGTTCCGCAATTGTCACACTTGTACGATCCGGCACCCGGAGTTTCTCCTGTTTTGGCTTTCATTGCAGCGAAATCCTTTCTCCATTATATTCCGCGCAAAAAACGAACGCGGATATCACCAGTATGCGCAAAACCTTGCATTGTTATTCTGCTGAAAGCGCTCGATTGGAGAAAATCATGCGAAGCGGGAATGAAGCCGACGAAGATCTTAAACGCGAACCTTTTTTGAAAAATCGCAGCGCTCGTGCGAGAACACGTGACAAATCGATGTGGCCGGCAGCGCATATAAAAGGCTTGATAATGTCAGGTAAAGAATCTTAAAATGGCGTCGCCATGCGTTCGGCAAAAGCGTTTTCTGCTTGTTCATGTGCGAAAGCATTGAATGTTTTGCGCCGAAACCTGTGTGAGTTGCAATTGACTATATTAAAAATTCACGGCATTTGCCGCAATCATGTGGGAAGCAGAAAACTTACGATTTGGGGTGTTGATGACGCAGTCGCACATAAAACATGATATCGGTTATAAACCGTCGCCGTTCAGGGAGCAGTTGCCATATTGCAAAAATTGCAGACGCATCAACAGTGAGAGGACAAGATGGCGCAAATATTTAGGCCATAAAATTTCAACTACATCGATCAACCTGTTGCCAACGCAGCGTTGTTGTGATAAAATAACCAAACCGTCGGGGCGTAGCGCAGCTTGGTAGCGCGCTTGCTTTGGGAGCAAGATGCCGCAGGTTCAAATCCTGTCGCCCCGACCAGTCGGAGTGTTCTTATAGGAATTCAGTTTCCTTATAAGAACACTCCGTTTTTATTTGTCTGTTTATTGTTTTG
>JAVXNE010000017.1:0-855 GCA_036645935.1 Oscillospiraceae bacterium
ACGCCACTCGGCGGTCTATTCGCTCTTGGGCGTCAATCATCTGAGCCTGTATAATTGCCGGGAAGTGATTGCCCTCCTGCTCAGCGTGCCGCGCCGGGAGCGGGTGCGTCGGGCGATTCATAGGGCGCTATACCGGGAATTTGAACCGGCGCTGCTTGAAGTCCCCATCAATCCCTCGTCCCGGCGCGCCAACCTGCGCAAAAAACTCGCCTCGACGCGCATCAACCACTTTCTGAGGCCGTATCTGACTTACGCCAAGCGCCGCTTTGTCATGCGGCACAGCCGAGCAAAAACACCCCCCCTGCCGCCGACTTTTTAGACAAAGCCCCCGCATTCAGATTTCGCGATCATGGACGCAAGGCCTTGGGAACGACTGCGCGACCCGACGCCCGCCTTGACGGAACACCGGTGAAAATGCTATATTAACCCTTCCGACGGTGATGAAACTCGGAAATCAACGCTTCTATCAATAACATCTGCCAGCCTTATCCCGCTGTCAATATCTAGCACATATCTTTTTTCTGGACAATATAATTCCTAGGCAAGCGCTGAATAATCCCCGCACGTTTACCGCTCTTTTTAGGTCGCGCCCCCAAGGCCCAGTCGACCGCGCCGCGCGCCTCCCGTCCATCGGTTGCGGGAGGCGCACGCGCGGGGCGAAGGGGGCATAGGGTGGGAAAAAAGGGGCGTGGAGCCATGAACGGCGGATGGAAAAAGACGCGTTGCGCGCTTCGGAATATGCACCTGACCGACAAGTGCCTGCTGGTTTTTATGCTGATTTTGCTTGCGCAGACGGCGCACAACCTGTTCTTTCACGAGTTGGCGCAGCAGGAGAGCAGCGCCTTTGACGTCATC
>JAVXNE010000018.1:0-298 GCA_036645935.1 Oscillospiraceae bacterium
GAATATACAAATACTTGGGCGTTTTCAAAAGAGTCGCTGGCAAGAATGATTGTGGAAAAGCGCAATCTGTGGAAAGAAAGTTTACCAAAACAAAAGGAATTTCTATACGAAATGACCAATGAAAATAAAGCAATAAAGAGTAGTTGGGGTGTTTTTGATGCACAAAGTACAACTGTATTTTTGAAGCATCTTATACCGGAGGTAAAATTCGAAAATCCCAAGCCTTTGGATTTGATGAAGTACCTTATTGGTGTTTCCGCTGGAACAAATGATATAGTGATCGACTTCTTTTCCGGCT
>JAVXNE010000018.1:308-768 GCA_036645935.1 Oscillospiraceae bacterium
GCCACCACCGCCCACGCCGTAATGAAGCTCAACGCCGAGGACGGCGGCCACCGCAAATTCATCATGGTACAACTTCCGGAAGTTTGCCCGCCCGACGGTGAAGCGGCAAAAGCGGGCTATCCAAATATCTGCGAAATCGGCAAGGAGCGCATTCGCCGCGCGGGACGCAAGATCAAGGATGAAGCGGGCATGACCGCGCAAGACCTAGACATCGGTTTCCGCGTGCTGCGCATCGACTCAAGCAACATGCAGGAGGTATACTACACCCCTCAAGCGATGGCGCAGTCCTTGCTCGATCCGCTCACCGACAACATCAAGCCTGACCGCACGCCGGAAGACCTGCTGTTCCAGGTCATGCTGGAACTGGGCGTTCTTCTGTCCAGCAAAATTGAAGAAACCGTCATCGCGGGCAAGCGCGTGTTCCGCGTGGCGGACGGCTTCCTGCTGGCGTGCTTCGAAC
>JAVXNE010000019.1:0-693 GCA_036645935.1 Oscillospiraceae bacterium
TAGGGTGTTCTTGCTCTTTATGGGCAGGTTGCTATTGCCCCCAGAAAAGGAGGTGTTTCATGAGTACAGCAGAATGGTTGCTTTGTCCAGTCTGTCAAAGCAAAACCAGAACGATGGTACGAGAGGATACTGTGCTTCAAAATTTTCCTCTCTTTTGTCCCAAGTGCAAGCACCAAATTATAATTAATGTGCAGAAATTGAATATGGTCGTTATCAAAGAGCCGGACGCTAAGACGCAGAGCCGATAACCAACAAGATTAAAACTTGTGGCTATCGGCTCTGTGTTTTACTCTTTTGACTGGCTTTCCAATGCGGCTTTCACAGTTGCCCCGATAATCTCCATTGATCGTTCATCGCAATTGTAGAGCATACGGATAAGGTCTTCTATCTCGGTATCCTTGCAGGGCTTGTCGGGATAGAAGATCGAGTCCGCTGATATGGCAAGTTCTCGAATTAGTTTTTGTAACACATCAAAGCTTGGCTTTTTATTTTCATTTTCAATGCGGTATAAGTATCTTTCCGTTATGCCTACTTTATCAGCCAATGCTTCCATGGTTATATCAGCCTTCTGGCGAGCAGCCTTAAGTGCGCTGCTTAATATGTCAGTATTTTTATGCACTTGCAGTTCACCTCCTCAACTATAATTTTACTCATTTACGCCATGACTATAATGGCATAACAATTCAATTATAT
>JAVXNE010000020.1:0-653 GCA_036645935.1 Oscillospiraceae bacterium
GTAGGATTCGAACCTACAACACGCAATTTTGGAGACTGCTGTTCTGCCAATTGGAACTACGGACCTATAAAATTATTAGAGATGGTGGTGGGATTTGAACCCACGGCTTTACGGTTTTGCAGACCGTCCCATTGGACCACTCTGGCACACCATCTCTAATAACTCTAAATACACTTCCCCATCTAACCAACTTATCATTAAACCTATTGATGATACATAACATTAATAATTTAAACTATCCAATGGAGCGGGTGATGGGAATCGAACCCACAGTGTCCTTTCGGAAGTGGATTTGGAATCCACCGCGTTCAACCGTTCCGCCACCCATGCACATATTTAATCTAAATAATTTAATTCCTTCTTTATCTCATCTTCACTACTGCTCAACTCTAAGCCGTTCTTACGCGCTAAATCACGAGCATACTCAATTACCTCAAGCACATCATCAAAATCTCTCCTAGAGGCTACAGCATAGTCTGCTAACTCATATGAATCACTATCACCTAATGAGATAATTGACAACTTGCTCTTATCACCACGAGGGTAAACAATATAATACTTTAACATCTCTATTACCCCTCTTTTTATCTTTAAACTAACACATTTACTGGAGCGAGGTATCGGATTCGAACCGATGTAAACTTTCGCCTCTG
>JAVXNE010000021.1:0-648 GCA_036645935.1 Oscillospiraceae bacterium
CTGCTTGCACAGGAGGCCTAGCAACAGCATGACCAGCACGGGCAGTGTCATTTCTAAAATCGAAACAACAAGCGCCATCTTAGTGAATCGCGTCTTGGAAGAACTGGAACGCTTCCTTGTCCGTGAAGCCCTCATGCACAATTTTGCGAATGGCTTGCGCCATTTCTACGCTATGCTCGCATTGGAAGATGTTACGACCCATGTCCAAACCACGTGCGCCGCCTTGAATGGAACGGTATGCCAGCGTGAGCGCTTCGTCCTCGGGCAGTTTTTTGCCGCCTGCTACCACGATCGGCACAGGGCAAGCCGCAACCACATCTTCAAAATGCTCGCAATAATAGGTTTTGATGATTTGACAGCCCATTTCGGCTACAATGCGCGTTGCTAGCTTAAAGAAACGGTCCGTGCGTTCCATGTCCTTGCCCACGGCCACCACGCCCAAGGTGGGAATGGAGTAGCGCAGGCCTTCGTTGATGGTGCGGGACAGGTTATCAATGCTGGACAGCTGGCCGTCTGCGCCAATAAAGGTTTGCACAGCCATGCAATCCGCGTTCATGCGAATGGCATCCTGCACATCCACCGCCACGACCTCGTGACTGAGATCATCGTTTAGCATGGAGGAGCCAGAGGTCACGCGCAATGCGATGG
>JAVXNE010000022.1:0-616 GCA_036645935.1 Oscillospiraceae bacterium
AGTACCATCTTCGCCTAAAAGTAGATATATGCCATTAAATAAATAATTATCTACATAGTCCATTAAGGACGTGGCTCCATAATAAGGATAATTTTTATCCATCTTGCCTCGTTGAGAACTTGATAAAGGAATTCGTTTGGAATCGTGTAATTCAATTATTTCACCAATCGTACCCATTCTCCAATCAGTAGGCATAGTATTGTTATCAGAAAATGGAGCAAATTCGGTAAACCAGTTTATAAATAGAACTTTTGCTTGCTCAAATAAATTATTGTTTATCTTATTATTTATCTCAATTTTATCATCGACTGATGAAAGAACAGACGATATCTTTAGTTGCTCTTCCAACGAAGGTAAGATAATTTTAATATTTTCAAAAGTCTCTTTAGTAATAGTGTCAAAAACAGAACCATGTACAAGACTTTTTAATTTAGAAACACTATTCTTTATTAGATAATAAAGATATGTTTTATTTGTTTCACCCGTTCCCCTAATACCATAGCAAGACTGGTTAAAAGCCATGGGAAAGGGGATCATTGCAACCTCACCAACTGTTCCTCTAGCGGAAATTATAATATCATCTTTCAATAGCAGTTTTGTTGAGCTGTTATATAAT
>JAVXNE010000023.1:0-544 GCA_036645935.1 Oscillospiraceae bacterium
GTGGCTATTTTCAATTTAGAAAATAACCAGCGTAGGGCGCTTGCAAGTTGAGAATTATTATAATTTCTCTCTTTAGCGACTTTCTTTTTCAAAGCTGCTCGGCAGCAAAACTTCTATATTTAGCAGCACATTTGACGTTGCAACACCTTTGAAAAGGCGCAAATATGAGTTCTGCGGGTGGCGTCCCGATACCAATGGTTATTTGAACCATTGGTATTAAACAAAACGCCTGTAACAGTTTAACATCCGATGAAAACCGGTGAGGCTGGTATCCTACTGCCAAGAATCAAAGACTTTTTTTTCAAGCCTTTAAGGCGTTGATTTCTTATGCCAAAAATGAGTAATTGTTATAAGTGACCGCAAAGGCTTGATGTTCGAAATGAAACATCATATCAAAAATAAATATAGAAACAAAATATGTTTATATTATCATCAAAAATACATTTGAACAGATTAAAATGGTCAATCAACTCAGATACGAGGCACATCTCCCGACTATCAAAAGCGCTTGTTAAGAAAAAGGAGAAAAAAGGCTGCCAATAAA
>JAVXNE010000024.1:0-537 GCA_036645935.1 Oscillospiraceae bacterium
AAGAAGCTATGGTAATATAATAAAGCTGTCCGAAAGGGCGGGTATAGAAAGGCAAAGTAAACCGAAAAGAAAAAAGGGAAAAGCGGTTGACAAGAGCCTAAAAATATGGTAAGCTGTAAAAGTTCCACTCCTTTAAAGGGTGCGAAAAAAGCGAGCACAACAGAACCTTGAAAATTGAACAACATTTGGTTTAAGAAAATGAACTAAAGCCCTTGAAATTCATCTGTGTCAAAGCAGATAATCTGCCCATTAACGTGGGACGATGAAAAACAAAAAAACGCGAGCAATCGCAAAAGAGCTATTCAAACAGCTTTAAAAATTGGTTATAAGGCTTCGGTCTTAGAATACAATAATTAAGAGTTTGATCCTGGCTCAGGACGAACGCTGGCGGCGCGCCTAACACATGCAAGTCGAACGAGGTATTTTGAAGTTTACTTTAGAGTACTTAGTGGCGGACGGGTGAGTAACACGTGAGCAACCTGCCTTTCAGAGGGGAATAACGTTTGGAAACGAACGGTAATACCGCATAAAGCAACG
>JAVXNE010000025.1:0-242 GCA_036645935.1 Oscillospiraceae bacterium
CTAACTAATACGACGCAGGCTCATCTTCAAGCGGAGCTTTAAGGCTCCTTTGATATTACTATCACATCCGGTATTAGCAACCATTTCTAGCTGTTATTCCAGTCTTGAAGGCAGATAACCCACGTGTTACTCACCCGTTCGCCACTAAGTGGAAACCCACATCCATTAAATATCCATTTTTGAGCAAGCTCGCAAACTTCAATTTAACTTCAGTGGACCACTTCGTTCGACTTGCATGTCTT
>JAVXNE010000025.1:252-516 GCA_036645935.1 Oscillospiraceae bacterium
CGTTTATCCTGAGCCAGGATCAAACTCTCAATAAAAACTAATCTATTGTTTAAAGAATTGATTTCGTTTTTTCCTAGCTACAAAACTCATTATTTTACTTAGTTTTCAAAGATCATTTCGCAAGCCTTTTCCTTCGTTGCCTTAATAATATATCATTTCATTATTAAGATGTCAACACTTTTTTACACTTTTTGTTAAATTTCTTTAAAAAAGTGCGTTTTTTGTCAATTTAGGGCGTTTTTGGCAGTGTTTTTTTCTTGTTTT
>JAVXNE010000026.1:0-513 GCA_036645935.1 Oscillospiraceae bacterium
TACCATGTGATAAAAATATGTTATGCGGTATTAATCTTCCTTTCGGAAGGCTATCCCCCTCTATAAGGCAGGTTACCCACGTGTTACTCACCCGTCCGCCGCTAATCCACCCCGAAGGGCTTCATCGCTCGACTTGCATGTGTTAGGCACGCCGCCAGCGTTCGTCCTGAGCCAGGATCAAACTCTTGTGTTTAATCCGTTATTGCTCTTGATTTATGTGAGGCTCTCACGCTGCGTCTCCGCTTCGCTTCTCCCCATCAAGTACAATCACTCAAAATCATTGACTGTCGTTCTTTGCGTTTCTTATTCTGTATCGTTTTCAAGGTTCGTTGCTCTTCTGTAGCGAGCTTGTATATAATAGCATGTGAGTCCCCTTGTGTCAACACCTTTTTTACGATATTTTGAGATTATTATTCTGCTCCGAACGTTCGGTTCCTCACATAGCGTTCCAATTCGACCCATTGCGCTCTATTTTGCGAACCAAATGATGCATTGGTTCCTTATTGTTCGCAT